>CAYLPJ010000059.1:0-40384 GCA_964385465.1 uncultured Planctomycetaceae bacterium
GGGGCCGTTTCCGCCGGCGCCGTCGGGTCCGCCGCCGGCGCCCGCGGGCCCGTCCGCCGGGCCGTCCGGGCCGCCGCCGATCCCGCCGTCGTTGCCCTACGGCCCGCCGGCCGGGGCGCCCGTGCCGGGGCCCTACGGTCAGCCGCCCCAGCCCTCCGGCGCCGCCGCCGCGGCGATGGTGCTGGGGATCATCTCCATCGTCACCGCCTGCTGCCCGATCGTCGGCCTCGTCTGCGCGATCATCGCCATCGTGATGGGCGGCAAGGGCATTCGCGACGCCGAGGCCGGCCTCGCCGACCCGGCCTCCGCGGGGCGCGCCCGCGCCGGGCGGGTCTGCGGGATCATCGGCCTGGTCCTGGGCCTGATCGTCCTGGCGCTGAACATCGCCAGCCTCGTGACGCGCTCCGGGAACATCCACTACCAATACCGCTTCTGACTCGCGTAGATCGATGCCGCCGAACGCCGCGGACATTTTGACGGCCCTGCCCCTCTCCCCGGTCGCCACGGCGGCGGCGGTGCAGTGGGTCCGCGAGAACTGGGCGGCCGTGGCGATCGCGGCGACGTGCGTGAGCCTGCTGCTCTTCGTGATCCTGCTGATGAGCAAGTACGTTCGCATCTGTCTGAACATCTTCTGCGACACGCCGCCGCCGCTGTCGATGGGTCCGCTGGACTTCCAGCGCCTCGGGGGGGAAGAGGTGCGCTTTCGCAGCTTTGACGGCACGAGCTTGCGGGGGATGATCGTGCGGACGCCGAACCGGTCGCTCGTCCGCGGGACGATCGTCTTCTGCCACGAGTACGGCTCGGACATGCACAGTTGCGCCCGGTACGTCCGCCCGCTGATCGACGGCGGGTTCGACGTGTTCACCTTCGATTTCCGGGGCCACGGCGAAAGCAGCAACTGGGGCAAGTACCGCCCCCTCCAGTGGCCCAGCGACAAGGAGATGGAGGACGTCCTCGGCGCGACCGGCTACGTCGAGAGCCTCCTCGTCGCCGAAGGCCGCAAGCCCGAGGTGGGTATCTTCGGCATCTCCCGGGGCGCCGGCGCGGCCCTGCTGGCCGCCAGCAGCGATCCGGGCATCAAGGCCATCTGCTGCGACGGGGCCTTCAGCACCGACACCACCCTCGTCGGCCTCATGAAGCGATGGGCCGGCATCTTCTCCCGCAACAAGCTGGTCTACGACACCCAGAGCGAGACGTTCTGGTGGCTGCTGCACTGGCTGCTGATGCGCTTCGCCCAGCCGAAGATGGGCTGCCGCTACCTCTCGGTCCGCAAGGCACTGCGGGAGATGCAGCCGCGGCCGATGCTGTTCATTCACGGCCGGCGGGACAGCTACATCCGCGTCGAGCAGACCGAGCTGCTTGGCGACCTGGCCCCCTCGCCGAAGTACACGTGGATCGTCGAGGGCGCCAAGCACAACCAGTCCGTCGTCGTCGAGCCAAGGCAGTATGCCGCACGGACGCTCGCCTTCTTCCGGAAGTACCTTGCAGGGGAGGATGTCGACGCCGAGCAGATCGACGCGCCCTCCGACGCCGAAGTCGCCTGAAGCCGCCGGACGCCCGCAGAGAGACCATGTCCGTTCGTCAAACCATGTTGCGACCCGTCGCATGGGCGGCCGGGAGGCACGCGGGGAAGAAGCTGCGGCAGTTCCTCGCCGCCTGCCCCCGCGCCGCCGAGATGCAGGACCGCGTGCTGGCCGAGCTTGTCGGCGCCCACCGCCGCAGCGCGTTCGGGCGCGACCACCGCCTGGACGCCGTCGGGGGCTACGACGACTTCCGCCGCGCCGTGCCCGTCGGCGACTACGACGCCCGCAAGCCGTACCTCGACCGCGTCTGGCGCGGCGAGCCGGGGGCGGTGCTCCCACCCGGTCAGCGCGTGCTGATGTTCTCCCAGACCTCGGGCACCACCGGCGAGCCGAAACGCATCCCCGTCACGACCCGCTTCCTCGAAGAGATGCGCCGCGGCTGGAACGTCTTCGGCGTCCGGGCACTGTCCGACCACCCCCGCGCGTGGCTTCGCCCGCTGATGACCATCAGTTCCTCCATGCACGAGGCCGCCAGCCCCACCGGCGTGCCCTGCGGGGCCATCAGCGGACTGCTGGCCGCCACGCAGAAGAGCATCGTCCGCCGGATGTACGTCGCGCCGCCGGAGGTCGGCGAGCTGACCGACCCGGCCGCCAAGTACTACGCCCTGCTGCGCTGCGGCGTCGGGCGGGACGTCTCGATCATCACCACGGCCAACCCGTCGAGCACGATCAAGCTGATCGAGACCGGCATCGCCCACACCGAGCGGCTCATCCGGGACGTCCGGGACGGCACGTGCAGGCCGCCCGGGGAGGCGCCCGCCGACGTGCTCGCACGCCTGCGCTTCGCCCCCGACGAGCGCCTTGCCCGGCGGCTCGAGCGGGGCATCGCCCGCGACGGGCAGCTCCGACCCGCGCACTTCTGGGACCTCGCAATGCTGTGCAACTGGACCGGCGGGACCCTCCGGCTCTACCTGCCGCGCCTGGCCGAACTCTTCGGGCCGGACCTGCCTGTCCGCGACATCGGCCTGCTCGCCAGCGAGGGGCGGTTCTCCATCCCCCTCGACGACGGCACGCCCGCGGGCCCGGCCGACATCGTCGGCAACTTCCTCGAGTTCATCCCCGCCGCCGAGTACGGCCGAGAGGACCCGCCCACGCTCCGCGCCCACGAGCTGGAGGTCGGCGGGGAGTACTTCCTCGTCATCACCAACTGGACGGGGCTGATGCGCTACAGCCTCGACGACCGCGTCCGCGTGACCGGCTTCCTCGGCGAGTGCCCCCTCTTCGAGTTCCTCTGCCGCGGCCGACACACCGCCAGCATCACCGGCGAGAAGATCACCGAGCACCAGGTCGTCCAGGCGATGCGCCGGGCCGCGGGGGACCTCGGCGTCGACGTCGAGCGGTTCACGCTCCAGGGGCGCTTCGCCGACCTGCCGCATTACGTCCTCCGCGTCGAGCCCCCGGCCGGCGACGGCGAGGACTCCCACGCCCTCGCCGAGCAGCTCGCCGCGCGGATGGACGAGGAACTGGCGCAGCGGAACGTCGAGTACGCGGGCAAGCGGTCGAGCGGGCGGCTGGGCCCGATCCGCCCGGCCATCGTCGAGCAGGGGCATTTCGACCGCGCCGAGCGGGAGGAAGTCCGCCGCCGCCGCGGCCGAGGCGAGCAGTACAAGCACACCTACCTGCTCACCGAGCCCATGACCGAAGAATAGCCTCGGCTGCATTCTCCGGGCACGCTTACCGCAAAACGGCGGCCCGGGAAAGGCAAGCCTCCCTATTCCTCGCCTCGCAGGTACTTCGCTCCCTCGTGCAGGAACGTCCGCTCGGTGTCCTCGAGCTGGTCGATCAGGCGCCCCTCGGCCGGGCGCAGGTCGAAGCACCGCCTCGGGCGCCCGGCGGGGTCGGCGGCGTGCGGGCCGTTGTGGAAGCACCACCCGGCCGCGCCGGCCTCCTTCGCGGCGCGAAGGTCGGTCAGGAAGTCCTTCGCCGTCGGCTGCCAGTCGCCGGCGCCCCGGCGGAATGGCTCGCCGTAGTGTAGGGGCACGACCTTGCCCAGTTGGCCCATCCGGCGAAGCAGCATCCCCGTCCGGCGCTGCGTCTCCGCCGGCGAACTCGCGCCCGACGGGCGGTGGGGGGCCACGTAATCCACTCCCGCGGACGTGAGGTACTGGAGCAGCCGGTCCGGGTCGATGTCCCCGGCGTGGCTGGCCGTCACCAACCGCCCCGGGTCCAGCTCCTTGACCCGGTCGCGCAGCCGGCGGACGAGGGCGATCTCCACACCGCGTGCGCCGGCGGCGTTGCGGTCCCGGGCGAGGTCGAAGCACACGCCGCGAAAGTCCTTCAGCCCCTCGGCCAGCACGGCCGCGGCGTTGAGGTGGGCTTCGTCGCCGGTCAGCACGCCCGGCTCCCCGAAGCCGTCGTCCCGCGAGAGCACCACCTCGACGACGAACCCGAGCGTCTCGGCCAGGCCGCACAGCTCGCCCAGCCGCTGGAAGTACGGCGGTCTCTCGTCGCCGTCGGCGTCCAACGCCGAGACGTCCTGGCCGTACGCCGTCCACGTCGCCGCCACCCGCAGCAGGTTCACGCCGTATCGCTTGAGGTCGACGAGGTCCTCCTGGATCGCGTCGTCGTCGGCCCCCAGCGCGGCCAGGTAGCTGGCGCCCATGAGAAACGTCGCCCGCCCGTTGACGGCAAACCCTCGCCGATCCGCACTGAGTGACAACGCCATCGCCATCGGAAGGTCCTCCCGGCGCCGCGGTGCGGGGTGCCCCACGGCGACGAAAGGAGGGTATCAGAGACCGGCGGCATCCGCAACGCCGCCGGGCGACACGGCAGCGCGTCGACAAGGGCTGTCGGCGTGTCGCCCCGGGGGTTCGGGCTGGGGTCGGGCGGCTGTATTCCGGCGGGGGGGGAACGTATAATGCGCGGGCCGGGCGCGTGGCTCGCACACCCGTTGGCGCCCGGCGATGACGGCGATGAAAGTATCCATTCGAACCAAGCTGATCGTGGCGATCCTCGCACCCGTGCTGCTGGTCTGGGCCGGCGTGCTGGGGATTCACTACACCTCCGGGCGGGCCCAGGCCGTCGGGCAGGCCGAGAAGCACCTCACCCAGCTCGCCAGCCACCACGCGGCGCGGCTCGACGGGCAGTTCGCCCTCGCCGAGCAAGCCGCGCGGTCCATCGCCACACTGCTGGCCGAACCGACCGCCTCGCCCCGGCTCGCCCGCGTCGACGCCCTGCTCGCGCGCAACCTGCTGTCCAGCCCGACGCTGGCCGGGGCGTGCGTGATCCTCGAGCCGGGAGCGCTTGGCGAGTTCCAGGCCGACCCGGCCGGGCGGTTCGTCTACCGCACCGATCATACCCCCGGGCCCGACCCGGAGGAGTTGGACGAGCTGGAGGCCTCGCCCGGCGTCGCCGGCGACGATCCGAACGAGGTCGGCGGCGAGGCCGGCTCGCCGGCCACGCGCGCGGTCCGCCCCATCCGGCGGCTTCTCGACCGCCGCCGCAATCGCCGGTCGGGCCCGCCTCGCCCGGCGCCGCTGCGCCGTGGGGACCTCGCGGACGTCCTGCCGGAGTTCCACCGGTCGGCGTGGTACCTGCGGGCCCGGAACGAACGGGCGACGATCTGGACGGACCCGCTGAGCGATCGCATCGGTGCCGGCGAGCCGGTCGCCCGCTGCGTGGCCCCGATCCTCCGAGACGGCGAACCGATGGGGGCGGTCGCGTTCGACGTGGGCATCCGCCACCTCCAGCACTACGTCGCCCGCACGAAGCTCGAGGGCGGCTACTGCCTGCTGGTGGGGCGGTCGGGGCTGCTGGTCGCCCACCCCCAGCGGGAGTTCGCCCTCCGGGAGTCGCTGGCCAGCCTCGCCGTCCGCCAGCGCGAGCCCGCCCTGTCCGTCCTCTCCGACCGCATGGCCCAGGGAGAAAGCGGCGTCATGCAACTGGAGGACTTCCACACCCTCCAGCCGAGCTGGGTCGTCTTCTCGCCGGTGACGTCGGCGGGCTGGTCCTTCGCGGCCGTCATCCCGCAGCAGCAGATTTTCGCCCCGCTCTGGCAGTGGTTCCGCCACGACATGGCGGCCATGCTGGGCGGGCTGGGGCTGATCATCCTGATCGTGCTGCTGGTGTCGATTCACATCACCCGGCCGATCGGCCATCTTGCCCGCGCGGTGCGGGAGCTGGGCAAGGGCAACCTTCGGGCCCAGGTGCACGGCGTGGGCAGCCGGGACGAGCTCGGCGAGTTCGCCCGCGCGTTCAACGCGATGGTTCGGGCGCTTCGAAGCCACGTGCACGCGTTGACGCGGGAGACGGCGGCGCGGAAGGCGGTGGAGAGCGAGCTGCGTGTGGCCCGGGAGATCCAGTCCTCGCTGCTGCCGCGGCGGTTCCCCAGCGAGGCCGCCTACGACCTGTACGCGATGAACGTCCCGGCCAAGGAGGTGGCGGGGGACTTCTTCGACTTCTTCCAGCTTCCCGACGAGCGGCTGGGCCTGCTGATTGCCGACGTCGCGGGCAAGGGCGTGCCCGCGGCGCTGTTCATGGCGATGACGCGGACGGTGATCCGCAACCACGCCCTCGGCGGCGCGCCCCCGGCGGAGGTGCTGACGCGGGCGAACCGGCTGATCTCGGTGGAGAATGACCAGGCGATGTTCGTGACGCTGTTCTTCGCCCACTACCACGTGCCCACCGGCCTGCTGACCTGGGCCAACGCCGGGCACAACCCGCCGTGCATCGGCTCGCGGGACGGGCGCGTGCGGGGCCTCGGCGACAGCACCGGCGCGGTGCTGGGGATCTTCGAGTCGGAGGTCTACGAGCAGCGGCGGACCCCGCTGAAGCCCCTCGACTCCCTGGTGCTCTATACCGATGGCGTCACCGAGGCCATGGACGCCAACGACCGCATGTTCCACCTCCACCACCTCCAGCGGATCATCGCGGGCAACCCCGACGCCTCGCCCGAGGAGATGTGCGGGCTGGTCGTCCAGAGCGTCGAGGAATATAGGGCCCACCCGCAGCAGGATGACGTGACGATGATGGTGCTGAGACGGAAGGCCTGAGCGGCCACAGATACGTCATGTTGCGTTCCTGCTGGTCCCCGGCCCGCCTGGCCGCGTTGGCCTGCATCGGCGATTCGCAGAGGCATCGCCTGCTTCGGCGTCCTTGCCAGGAACAAATCAGCCCACGCTCGGGCCTCGAAGCGGTATATCAGACACAGCCTGACACCCGCCCCGGGGGCAAGCACCGGGTCCCGAGCGCCGATCGTCAAACACGGACCGAGGTCCACGCCCGTGGCAGGCCCCGGAGGCGTCGGCATACGCCGGGCGGCCCGGGTGCGTTCACGCGGGCATGCTCAGGCCTCCCCCGCCGGCCGCGGGCCGACGAGCTCCACGGTTGATGCTTCGGCCCTTGTCTTCTGTCTGAGGTCGGCTGCCTGGTCCGTGGCGGGTGTCGCCCCTTGCCCGCCGGCCCCGCGCGGCCTAAAGTGGCGCGCTTTGCGTCGACCCGTCAACGGTGCACCGGAGCTGTAGCATGAAGGTTTTTGTCGTCAACTGCGGCAGCAGTTCGATCAAGTACAAGCTGATGGACATGGCCGATGAATCCGTCCTCGCCGGCGGGACGCTCGAGCGGGTGGCCGGCGAGGCGGCGCTGCATCACGCGGCCGGGGAGCGGGAGATCGACCGCGACGTCGCCGCGCCCGACCACGCCGCGGGGATGCGGCTGATCCTCGACGTGCTGGTCGATCCGGACGTCGGGGTGATATCGAGCATCGACGAGATCGACGCCGTCGGGCACCGCGTCGTCCACGGCGGGGTGGAGGTCAGCCGCCCCTGCCTCGTCGACGACGCGCTGATCGACTGCATCCGCCGCCACGAGCCGCTGAGCCCGCTGCACAACCCGCCCAACCTCGCCGGCATCGAGGCCGCACGAGCCGCCATGGACGCCCCCCAGGTGGCCGTGTTCGACACCGCGTTCTTCACCACCGTCCCGCCCGAGGCCCACCGTTACCCGGTGCCCGAGGCCTGGTACGCCGAGCACCACGTCCGCAAGTACGGTTTCCACGGGACCAGCCACCGGTACGTGGCCGCCGCCGCGGCGGAGCGTCTCGGCCGGGCCGCCGAGGAGACCTGCCTGATCACCGCCCATCTTGGCAACGGCTGCTCGATGACGGCGGTCGATCGCGGCCGGGCCGTCGAGCACTCGATGGGCATGACGCCGGTGGCGGGGCTGATGATGGGCACGCGGAGCGGGGACATCGACCCGGCGGTGATCCCGTACATGGTCTCGCGGGGCCTGTCGATCGACGAGGTCGAGCGTGCGTTGAACAAGGAATCGGGCCTGCTGGGTGTCAGCGGGGTGAGCAACGACATGCGGGACGTCCAGGCCGCCGAGGCCGAGGGCAACGAGCGGGCGGCGCTGGCGCGGCGGATGTTCGTCTACCGGCTGGCGTGGAATTTCGGGGCGCAGTTCGCGGTGCTGGACCGCCTGGACGCGCTGGTGCTGACCGGGGGGATCGGCGAGAACGCCGCGAGCATCCGCGCCGACCTGTGCCGGCGTCTGGCCCGCTACGGCGTGGTGCTGGACGAGGCCCGCAACGCCGCGACCGTCGCCGGCGAGGCCGGGGCGATCACGGCCGACGACTCGGCCCTGGCGGTGTGGGTGGTCCCGACGAACGAAGAACTGATGATCGCGCGGGACACGGTGCGGACCGTCAGACCGTGAGGCTGGATTGCTGGATGTCCGGAAGATCGGAAGACCGCGGGGACCGAAGAGGGCCGGCCTCACGGTAACGGGCGTCGGGGAATTCGGTTGCGGTGGCCCCGGGCGCGCGGTTTATTATTAAGGACGGCACGCACGCGGCTGGGATTTTGGGAGCGATTGGCATGCGCACGGACGTCAAGATCGGGGTTGCGGTCGGCTTGCTGCTGGTCATCGCCGTGGTGGTCTACTACGCGGTGTTCGGCGATGCCGGCCCCGGCGACCCCAACGAGCCCGCCGAAGGCACCGGGAGCCCTGTCGCGCGAGGCGAGGGCGACGGGGACGGCTCCGACGTGGCCCTGCCGCGGTTCGGAGGCCTCTCCGACGACGAGCCGCCTGCCACGCCAGAGCCGGAACCCGAGCCGGCCCCCGTCCTGCCCGAGCCCAGCACGCCCGAGCCGGTGGTCACCCCCGCCGTGCCCGAGCCGCCGGTGACCCCCGAGCCGGTCATCACGCCCGAGGCCCCCGAGCCGGTGGTCACGCCCGCCGTCCCCGAACCGGAGCCGGAGCCCGAACCCGAGCCGGTCGTCACGCCGGTAATGCCCCGGATCCGCGAGACGCCTGTGCCCGAGCCGGAGCCCGAGCCCGAGCCGGCCGTCACGCCCGTGCTGCCGCGCATCCGCGAGACCCCCGCGCCGTCGCTGACGCCGGAGATCACGCCGAGCCCGCCGCCGAGCACGCCCACGACGCCCGTCATCGAGGGCGCAGGCGGCCGAAAAACCTACGTCGTCCAGAAGGGCGATGCCGGTTTCTGGGCGGTCGCCCAGAACGTCTACGGCGACGGGCGCCTCTGGCCGCTGATCGCCAAGGCCAACCCCAACGCCAGCAGCAGTTCGCTGAAGCCCGGACAGAAGCTCGCCATCCCCCCCAAGCCCGTCGGGCGGGACGCCGACGCCGGCGGGTCGACCGCCGCCGGCGGGCTGGCCACCGACGCGGCCGGGCGGCGGACCTACGTCGTCAAGAAGGGCGACGCCGGCTTCTGGGGAATCTCCGAATCGGTCTACGGCAATGGCAAGTACTGGTCGCTGCTGGCCAAGGCCAATCCCGACGTCAACAGCAGCGCCCTCAAACCGGGCCAGCGGCTGGTGGTTCCCGAAAAGCCCGACGCCGCGACGCCCTCGACCCCGGCCGCGACCGCCCCCGTGCCGACCGCCGCCGAGGGAGGCACGTACACCGTGACCTCCGGCGACACGACGGGCTTCTGGGGCATCGCCAAGAAGGTCTACGGCAACGGGATGTACTGGCCGGTGATCGCCAAGGCCAATCCCGCCGTCAACAGCACCGGCCTGAAGGTCGGGCAGAAGCTGACCGTCCCCAAGCTCACCGCCGAGATGCGACGCGAGGCCCGCACGGCTCCGGCGGCCGGGCGAAGCACCCCCGCCCCGGCCACCCCGCCGGGCGACTACGAGGACATCGGCCCGACGCCGACGTTCGACTGAGCTTTACCGCCTGCGCCCGGCCCCGGCCGGGCGCGCCCCCGGCGCAGTACCGAGACAGAGCGAGGCCATGCCGAAGAGATACCTGCTGCTTGCCGTCGTGACCGGGCTTTGCCTGGTCGCCGGCTGCGACCTGAAGGACTTCTCCTTCGGGTTCGACAAAGACGACGAGGGCCTGGCGCCCGACGTGGACGATGACGGCGGGATGCCCCCCAGCATCCGCGGCACGGTGGCCGAGTACGCCGGGCTCGTCGAGAGCGGCGGGTTGCTCGTCGACGGGCACGGGCTCGTCGTCGGGCTGGGCAAGGCCGGCTCGCACGAGGTCCCACCGCGGCTGAAGAAGCACCTCGTCGAGTACATGCTCAAGCAGAGGGTCGGCTCGGCGCTGGGCGCGGCCGAGGGGGTCACGCCCTCGCAGATGATCGCCGACCCGGACACCGCGGTGGTTCGCCTGGTGGCGGCGATCCCCCCGGGCGCGCCGGAGGGCTGGCGGTTCGACGTCCGCGTCAACGCCATCAGCCGCACCGGCACGCGGAGCCTGGTGGGGGGGATCCTCTACCCGTTCCCGCTGTACATGGCCACCGGCGAGGGCGTGCCTCCGACCTCCGGCGCGCGGGCGTGGGCTGTCGCCGACGGGTCGGTGTTCGTCAACCCCTTCCTGGACCCCAACCGCCCGGCGGACCGCTCCCGGATGCGCGAGGGCCGGCTGATCGGCGGCGGGCGAGTCCTCCGCAGCCGCCCGATCCGCCTGCTGCTCCGCGAGCCGGACTACGCTCGTTGCAACCTCATCCAGCAGCGGATCAACCAGCGGTTCGGCCAACCGGAGAAGGTCGCCAACGCCAAGAACCCCGCGACGATCGACCTGACCGTCCCGCCGCGGTACCGCCACGAGTACGCCCGGTTCCTCCAGCTCGTGCTGCACCTGCCCCTGCAGGTCGCGCCCGGGCGCTGGGAGGCCCGCGCGCGGGAGATGGTCGAGGAACTCTCCGAGCCCGGCGCCGACCACGACGGGCTGGCGCTGGTGCTGGAGGCCATGGGCCCGCAGGTCATCGACACGGTGCGTACGCAATACGCCAGCAAGAACCCCGCCGCGGCGTTCTACGCCGCGCGGACGGGCCTGCGCCTGCGGGACGACCTGGCCGCCGAGGTGCTGATCCGCTTCGCCAGGACGACGAACTCGCCGTACCAGGTGCCCGCCATCGAGGAGTTGGGGGGCCATTCGTGGATCGCCAAGAGCATCACGCCGCTGCGCGAGCTGGTGGGCGCCCGCTCGCGGCTGGTGCGGATCGCGGCCTACGAGGCGCTGAGCAAGCTGTCGGACTCGGCGACGATCCTGCGGACGTCCGTGGGCACCGAGTTCGACCTGGACGCCGTCCGCAGCCGCCGCAGCTACGTGATCTACGCCACGCAGAATCTCGTCCGGCGGATCGTGCTGTTCGGGCGGGACATGACCGTCGCACGCGACGTATTCTTTGATATGCCCGACGGGTCGCTGACGATGGTGGATAAGGAAGTCGCCATCGGCGAGGACGGGCAGGTCGTGCCCGACCCTTCGAAGCTCTCGCCGCTGAAACGGATGAAGCTCAAGAAGGACCGCCGCCTTATGCTGTTCCGGTCGATCCCCCGAACCGGCGGGATCAGCGAGCCGTTCTACGTCAACTACAGCGTCCGCGAGCTGGTGGCCACCATGGGCGCCCCGGCCGCGCGGGGCCGAGACGGGCGCATCGAGGGCCTCGGCCTGACCTACGGGCAGGTGATCTCCTGCCTGTACCGGATGTGCGAGGTGGACAAGTGCATCCCGGCGAGATTCGTGTTGCAGGCCCCGCCCGGACGGGAGAGAATCTACCGCGACGCACCCACCATGGGCCGCCCGGACATGCCGCCGGAGTGATCGGCCCGGCGGAGAGGCATCGCGGGGAGCGTGAGTCGCCAGGGCCCCCGCGGAAGGCTCTGTGAAGGTCGTATCCGCGAGGATGCGTGTCCCTTCGCGGCGGAGGTTTGAGGAAAGACAGTTCGCCCGGCCAGGGAAGGCCGGCTGGCGTTAAGGAAGACGCAGGGATTATGAAACTCAAGAAGTTGATCGTATCGGGGTTCAAGAGCTTCGCCGACCGGACGGAGTTCGAGTTCGACGACGGGATCACCTGCGTGGTCGGCCCCAACGGCTGCGGCAAGAGCAACATCGTCGACGCGTTCAAGTGGGTCCTCGGCAGCCAGTCGGCCAAGAGCCTCCGCGGCTCGGAGATGGCCGACGTGATCTTCAACGGCTCGTCCGGCCGGCGCCCGTCGGGGATGGCGGAGGTGGCGCTGGTCTTCGAGAGCGTCCCGTCGGAGGTCCAGCCGGACCTGAAGGGCTCCGGCGGCAGCAATGGAAGCGGGGGCGGGAAGGTTCCCGAGGGCGTGCTGAGCGTGGCCCGCAGGCTCTACCGCAACGGCGTCAGCGAGTACCTCATCAACAAGACGCCCTGCCGGCTGAAGGACATCCGCGAGATGTTCATGGACACCGGCGTCGGCGTCGACGCCTACAGCCTCATCGAGCAGGGGCGGGTCGAGGTCTTCCTCCAGGCCAGCCAGGACGAGCGGCGGGCGATCTTCGACGAGGCCGCAGGCATCAGCAAGTACAAGGCCCGCAAGCGCGAGGCGCTCCGCAAGCTCGACCGCGTCGAGCAGAACCTCCTGCGGCTCAACGACATCGTCCAGGAGGTCCAGAAACGCCTCCGCTCGATCAAGGTCCAGGCCGGCAAGGCCCGCAACTACCAGACCTACTCCGAGCGCCTTCGCGAGCTGCGCAGCCTCCACCTGCTCGCCCAGTACCACACCCTCACGGGGCAGCGGCGCGAGCTGGAGGGCAAGCTCTCGGCCGCGGGGGACCGGCTCAGCGGGCTCTCGACGCGGATCGACCAGCTCGAGGCCGCCCGCAGCTCGACGGAGGTCGAGAGCGTGGACATCGAGCGTGCGGGGCGCGAGCTCCAGGCGCGGATCGGCTCGCTGAGCGGGCAGGTCACCACCTGCCAGGAACGCGCCGAGATGCTGGAGGCCCGCGTCCGCGAGCTGGACGAGCAGGTCCTCGCCGCCCTCGCCCGCAGCGAGGAGCTGGAGGCCAAGATCGAGTCCGCCCGCGAGCAGCAGCAGAAGCGCCGAGCCGAGCTGGCCGAGCTGGAGAAGAGCGACGGCGACCTCGCCGAGCAATACAAGGCCGCCCGGGAGAAGCACGCCGCCGGCGAGCTGGCCCTGGCGCAGCTCCACGCGAGCCTCGAGGACGAGAAGGCCGGCACGATCGACCTGTTCCGCCGCACCGCCCAGCTCCACAACGAGATTCACGGCCTGGGCATCCGCAAGGAGAATCTTCACGGGCAGAAGAAGCGGCTCAGCGACCGGGCCGAGGAGATCGGCCGGCAGCTCACCGACGTGCTGACCGCCCGGGCCGAGGCCGAGGCCAAGCTCGGCGACGTGCAGTCGGTGATCGAGGCGTCCACGACCCGCCTGGAGGAGACCCGCCAGGCGGCCCAGCGGGCCCACGACAGCGAGCAGCAGCTCCGCGGCGAGCTGGCAGACGCCCGCGAGCAGCGGTCCGCGCTGCACAGCCGCACCCAGGCCCTCCAGGAGATGCAGCAGCGTCTCGAGGGCGTCGCCGCCGGCGTCCGCAGCGTGTTGGAGGCCCGCAGGGAGGGGCGGCTCCAGGCCGTTCGCGGCATGCTCGGTGAGTTCCTCCAGACCGACATGGACCACGCCTCCGTCGTCGAGGCCGCCCTCGCCGGGGCCGACCAGCAACTGCTGGTGGACTCCCGCGACGACCTCGCCGCCGTCGCCGACGAGCTCCGCGAGGTCCTCGGCGACAACGCCGCCGTCGACGTCCGCTGCCTCGACCGCCTCGGCCCGCTGGGGGGCGACTTCCACGCCGCCGCATGCCCCCACGTCACCGGGCGCGTCATCGAGTACGTCCGGTTCGAGCCCGACCTCGCGCCGCTGATGTGGCGCCTCCTCGGGCGGACCCTGCTCGTCGAGACCCTCGCCGACGCCCACGCCGCCGCCGACGCCCTCGCAGGCGGCTTCCGATTCGTCACCGCCGGCGGGGAGGTCCTCGAAGCCGACGGACGCGTGCGGTTCAACGCCGGCAAGCAGGGCGCCGGGGTCATCACCCGCGGCAGCGAGCTGGCCAGCCTCCGCGAGCAGGCCGCCGAGCTCGACGACCGCATCGCCGCCCTCGAGCAGCGGTGCCTCACCGCCAGGAACGAGCTGGAGCACCTCGACGAGCTCCAGCAGGGCCTGCGCACGGCCATCTACGAGGCCAACACCGAGCGCGTCGAGTGCCAGTCCCGCATCGCCCAGCACGACGAGCAGATCACCCGCCTGCGCCGCGAGCAGCCGGTCGTCGCCGGCGACATCGACGAACTGGGCAAGCAGATCGAGCAGACCGTCCAGGCCGAGCACGACGCCCGCGAGAAGGCCGAGCAGCTCGAGGAGCTCAACCGACAGCGGCAGGGGGAGATCGAGCGCATCGAGGGCGAGATCGCCGCCGCCCGCAAGGACCAGCAGGCCGTCACCGACAGCATGACCGAGCTGAAGGTCGCCCTGGCGTCCGTGGACGAGAAGAAACGCGCCGCCCGCGACGCCGTCGAGTCGGCCCAGAGGCAGATCGAGGCGATGGACAGCGACCTCGCCGGGGACCGCCGGCAGATCGAACTGGACCGCCAGCGGAAGGCCGACGCCGAGCAGGGCATCGCCAAGGCCCGCGAGGAGGTCGACCGCCTGTACGCGCAGGTCGAGCAGCTCAACGGCGAGGCCCGCGAGATGGAGGAGACCCGCAGCGGGCTCAACGAGAAGCTCGAGGCCATCCGTGCCCAGCTCGCCGAGAAGCGCAAGGCCCACAACGCCGCCGGCGAGCAGGTCAACGCGCTGAAGGTCGAGCAGGGCGAGGCCGAGGTCCGCGTCGAGAACCTTCTCGCCCGTGCCGACGACGAGATGGGCATGGACCTGACGGCCGCGTACGAGGACTACGAGCACGACGACGAGCGTGACTGGGACGCGGTGGCGTCGGAGATCGCCGAGCTTCGCGGCAAGATCGAACGGCTGGGCAACGTGAACCTCGACGCGATCGGCGAGCAGGAGGAGCTCCAGCAGCGCGAGGAGTTCCTCGCCGGTCAGCTCGAGGACGTGGAGAGCTCGCGGCGGCAGCTCAACGACCTGATCCGGCGGATCAACCGGGAGAGCCGCGAGCTGTTCCTGGAGACCTTCGAGGCCGTGCGGGGGCACTTCCAGACCCTCTTCCGCAAGCTGTTCGGCGGGGGCAAGGCGGACATCATCCTGCTGGACACCGAGGACGTGCTGGAAAGCGGCATCGAGATCATCGCCCGCCCGCCGGGCAAGGAGCTGCGCAGCCTCTCGCTGCTCAGCGGCGGGGAGAAGACCATGACCGCCCTGTCGCTGATGTTCAGCATCTTCCGCTCGCGGCCCAGCCCCTTCTGCCTGCTCGACGAGGTCGACGCCGCCCTCGACGAGGAGAACACGCGGCGCTTCTCACGCCTCGTCCAGGAGTTCGTCGGCACCAGCCAGTTCCTGATCATCTCCCACGCCAAGCGGACGATGAGCATGGCCGACGTGCTCTACGGCGTGACGATGCAGGAGCCCGGCGTCTCGACCCGCATCAGCGTTCGCTTCGAGGAAGCCGCCCGCCACGCCGAGGAGGCCGAGCCCGAACCGGTCGGCGTCGGGTAGCGCTCAATCCATGATCCGCGGATTCGCCGCCCGAAGCGACGGGACGAAGCGGCCCGGCTCGTAGCCCGGCGCCGCGTAGACCGACACGAACCGGTCCCACGGGTTGTAGATGACCATCTCCTCCCGCCCGTCGCCGTTGAGGTCCGCCGGGATGCAGTGGTACCAGCCCATCCGCGACGGGCCGACCGGCTCGCCCAGGCCGGGCAGCGCCGCGATCCGCTCGCCGAGGCCCGTCCACAGCACGCCGCCGTTGCACACCGCCGCGGGCCTGTCCCGCCCCAGCCAGTACACCTCCGTCATGCCCGTCTGGTTCGGGGAGGAGTTGATGACCCACCGCCGGGCGACGCGGCCCTCGACGTCCACGAGCATGACGTGGCGCCCGTGCCCCCTGTAGCGGAGGAGCATTTGCGGGGCGGGATGGGCATCGGTGAACCGCGCGACGCGGACCTCCTGCCCGTGGGGGACGACCTGCTCGCCGAGGCGGATCAGCACCGCCCCGTCGGCGGCCACGACGCAGCCGGCGCCCGAGCAGATCGCCCGCGGCGTCCCCTCGTCCCACGGGTGGATGACCACCGAGTCCATGTGCGGGCCCAGCCGCTTCTCCCATCGCGGGCGGCCGTTGGGGTCCAGCAGGTAGTATCCGCCGTTGACCTCGTCCCGCCCGTCGCCGTCGATGTCCCCGACCGCCGGCGTGTAGGCCGAGCACTTGCCGTACTCGTTCCAGCGGATGCGGTAGGTCCAGAGCACCTTCAGCTCGTCGGTGAAGGCCAGGACGGTATCGCCGAGCTTGACCACGAAGTCGCGCGCCCGCCCGAGCCCGCGGAGGTCGGCGGCGAGGATCCGCTGGTGGACCCAGTTCGCCCCGCGTCCGCTGCGGCGGCGGAGCTGGCCGGGCGCGGCCCGGCGGATCAGCCTGCCCGTCCGCCCGTCGCGGACTTCGAGGCGCACGTCGGCGAGGCTGCGGTTCGGCGCGCGGGGGGCGCCGGGATCGCGGAAGAAGCAGTAGACCTCCGCCCGCCCGTCGCCGTCGGCGTCGTGGACGCAGACGCTCCCGGGCCTGGCCGGCTGGCCTCCGCCCTCGCCGACCCGCCATAGCAGCTCGCCGTCGAGGTCGAATGCGGCCAGGAAGCAGGGCTTCATCCCGCCGCCGGTCGAGCGGTAGACCAATATGTCGCATCGGCCGTCGCCGGTGAGGTCGCCGATGCGGACGTCCCCGCCGCAGGTGAGTTCCTCGCCGTCGACGGCCTCGGTCGCCAGGGCGGCGTCGGGGACGGCCACGCGGTGGACGCGGACGGGGGCCGGGGCGTCGGCGGTCACCGGAGGGGCACTCGCGAGGCCGGCGGCGAGGGCGAAGGCGACATGGGCTGCTCCGATCTTCATGGGTCCATTCCTTCCTCCACGTTGTTCTACAACCGCGCGGGGCGAGGGAGCAACGGACGGAACGGCGAGAATCGGCGTCTTGCGGACCGGGGGGCGCGTCCCTACAATGCCGCACCCTTTGGACACGACGGACAACGAAAGGCCCCGACGATGGATGTGGAACTCTCCCAGCGCCTCCAGAAGCTCCCGCCGTACCTCTTCGCGGACCTGCGGCGGAAGATGCGGGACGCGATCGCCCGCGGCGTGAACGTCCTGCGGATCGACATCGGCGACCCGGACATCCCCACGCCCGAGCCGATCGTCGACGAGCTCGTCCGCGCCGCGCGCGACGCCGACGACGCCGACCGCTTCCGCTACGGCTGCGACCGCCCCGCGGAGGCCCTTGCCGATGCCGCCCGGGGCTTCTACAGCCGCCGCTGGGGCGTCGAGCTCGCCGACGACCAGATCGTCATGACCATGGGCAGCAAGGACGCCATCGCCAAGTTCCCCATGGGCATCCTCAACCCCGGCGACACCGCCGTCGCGCCCGTGCCCGGCTACCCGACCTACAACATCGGCCACGTTTTCGCCGGCGCCGTCACCTTCCAGGTGCCCCTGCTGGCCGAGAACGGCTTCCTGGTCGACTTCGACGCCATCCCGCTGGAGGTCCGCCGCCAGGCCAGGCTGCTCTGGCTGAACTACCCCAACAACCCGACCACCGCCGTCGCGCCGCTGGAGTTCTTCCAGCGGGCCGTCGACTTCGGACGCGAGAACGACATCCTCATCGCACACGACGCCGCCTACACCGAGAACGTCTACGGCGACTACAAGGCCCCAAGCATCCTCCAGGTCGACGGAGCCGCCGACGTGGCCGTCGAGTTCTTCTCGCTGTCCAAGGCCTTCAGCATGACCGGCTGGCGGGCCGGGTGCGTGGCCGGCAATGCCTCGGCCGTCGCGGCGCTGAACACGGTCAAGGAGAACGTGGACAACGGGGCGATGCGTCCGATCCAGTTTGCGGCCGCCAGGGCCCTGGAGCAGGCCGACGAGCTCAACCCGCCGATCAACGAGGTGTACCGTCGCCGCCGGGACCTGGTGATCGAGGCGCTGAACGCCAACGGCTGGGACCTCGAGCCTCCGCAGGCGACGATCTACGTCTGGGCGCCGGTGCCGGCGGCATACGACGGCGACAGCGGGGCGTTCGTGGCGGACCTGCTGGAGAAGACCGGCGTGATGGTCACGCCAGGGCGCGGATACGGGCAGTGGGGCGAGGGGTATTTCCGAATCTCCCTGACGTATCCCGACGATGTACTCAAGGAAGCGATGGACCGGATCGTCGCCATGAAGCTCTGACCGCCCCGCGGCGGTCGCGACAGCCCACTACGGCCCGGCGAGTTGCACGGCCGGGCCCGGACTTCGGTGTGCGGATGGAAGCACGGCTGGAATCGACCAAGGGCCTGGCTCGCCAGGCGGAGGTATGGGTTGGCGGGACGCTGTTCGTCGTGATGGACGAGTACGGCCGACCGGGGGAGGACCTGGAGCCCGGGGTCCTGGAGCACGTCAAGTTCGTCTACCTGACGGACGAGGGCTTCACCTGGGCCGACGCGATGGGCGGCAACCGGGCGGAGCGCCGGCTGGTCGAGCACGTTCAGGGCTGGCGGTACGTCGGCTACGGGAGGGTGATCCAGATCATGCCGGTGGTCATCGACTTCGGCCTGCTCCAGATGGAGGACGCCAACTGGACCAACGACGAGGGACTCGTCGGGCGGTACGTCCGCATACCCATCGACCGGCTGTCCATCGTCCGCGACCACGAATGGGAAGAGATCGAGGCGCCGTCGTGGCGCCGGGCATAGGACGACGACCAGGAAGCGGGCAAGCAACAAGCGCCGGAAACCCAATCCCGGACAAACACCGGGAACCAGGCATCAAACGGCAGGCGAGGGGGCCGCGGCGGGGCTCCCGGCGGCGACTTCGCCCCCTGTCGTCGGCCCAAGGCCGATACCTCTTCTGTTGGCCGTTCCCCGTTTGCCGCTTGTTTGAGACTTGGGATCTGGTGTTTCCTGTTTTCGGGTCCGCCGGCCTGAGCCGGCGCTTTGAGGGAACGACATGGCATCCTTCGCTCAGCGGGCTCGTGCGATTCGCCGCGACCTCGCCGGCGACCGGCATCGGCCGAGGGTACACTTCCAGCCGCCGCGGTTCTGGATGAACGACCCCAACGGGCTGATCCAGTTCGGCGGGCGGTACCACCTGTTCTACCAGCACAACCCCCACGGGCCGCGCTGGGGGAACATGACCTGGGGCCACGCCGTCAGCGACGACCTGCTGCACTGGGACGACCTGCCCCATGCGCTGCACCCCGACGAGCCCTACGACGCCGGCGGGGTCTTCAGCGGCTGCTGCGTCGACGCCGACGGCACGCCGACGATCGCCTACACCGGCCACCGCGCATGGGGCCGAGACGTCCAGGTCCAGTGCATCGCCACCGGCGACGCCGACCTGCTCCGCTGGCGGAAGCACGAGGCCAACCCGGTGATCCCCGCCGCGCCCGAGGGCTTCTCTCAGCGCCATTTCCGCGACCCCTGCGTCTGGCGGCAACGGGGGGCCTGGAACATGGTCGTTGGCGGCAGCGACGCCGAGGGCCGCGGGGCCGTGCTGCTCTACCGCTCCTCGGACCTGGTCCGCTGGCGGTTCCTCGGTCCGCTGCTGCGTTTTCGCGGCGACGAGGGCGGGCGGATCTTCGAGTGCCCCAACTTCTTCAAGCTCGGCGGCAAGTGGGTGCTCATCGGCTCGCCGATCCCTCTCGGGCGGGCGGTGTACTTCACCGGCAGTTTCGACGGGCGCGTCTTCACGCCGGAGGTCCGCGGCGAGATCGACCCGGGCCGGGGGTACGCCCCGCAGTGCTTCGCCGCCGACCGCGGCCGACGGGTGATGTTCTGCTGGCTCCGCGAGGGCCGGTCGGCAAGGGCGTGCTCCCTGGCGGGCTGGTCCGGGGTGATGAGCCTGCCCCGCACGCTCTCGCTCCGCCCGGACGGCGGGCTGGATTTCGCCCCCGCCGACGAGCTGCTGAGCCTCCGCCGGAACCATCGCGATCTCGGGCCCGTTACGCTCGATGCCGACGAGCTGCTTGTCGAGCCGGAACTGGCCGGGACGTGCACCGAGATCGCCGCGGAGTTCGTCCCCGGCCGGGCCGAGCGCATCGGCCTGGTCCTCCGTCGCTCGCCGCGCGGCGGCGAGGAGACGCTGCTGGCCTGGGACCGCCGCGCCCGCAGCCTGGTGCTGGACACGCGCCGCTCCAGCCGCAGCGCGGCCGCCGCCGGCGACGTCCACACCGCGCCGCTGGACCTTGCAGATGCCGAGCCGCTGAGCCTCCGCGCGGTCGTCGACGCATCCGTCATCGAGGTCTTCGCCAATGGCCACACGTGTCTGACGGGGCGGGTCTACCCGGCCGGGGCGGGCAGCGTGGGCGCCGGGCTCTTCTGCGAGGGCGGCCCGGCCGAGGTAACCCGCCTGGACGCCTGGGACCTCGAACCGGTGTGATCCATCGCTCGCGCCCGGGCGTACAATGGGCGTGCCGATAACGGAGACCGCCATGGATACATCGCGTAACGGCCGCCCGCGGTTGACCGCCATGCTGCCGGCATGGCTGCTGGCGGCGGCGCTGGCAGCGATCTCGCCGGCGCCCGCGGCCGAGATGCCCGTGGTCACCACCCGCCCGGCGGCGACGGTCTCGACCCGGCCGTCCGCGGCGGCAGGGCGGTACCTGCGGATCGTCGAGAAGCTCGCCTCGCCGCAGTACGAGGGGCGCGGGCCGGGCACGAAGGGGCTGGAGCTCGCCCGCGACGACCTGGCCGCGCGGTTTCGCGCCGCCGGGCTGAAGCCGGCGTTCGGCACGTCCTACACGCAGGCCTTCTCCGCCCGAGGCGGGGTGGAGGTCCAGCACGAGGCCCTGGCGATTGTCCCGCCGGGCGGGGGCGAGTCGGTCGAGCTGGCCGCCGGAGACGCCTTCCGCGCCATGGGCTTCTCCGGCTCGGAGGCCTTCGAAGGCGAGGCCGTCTTCGCCGGATACAGCATCGTCTCCAGGAAACGCTCCCACGACAGCTATGCCGGCCGCGATGCCAATGCCCTGGCCGGCAAGGTCGCCGTCGTCCTCCGCTACGAGCCTCACGACGCCAACGGGGTCAGCGCGTGGACGCGCCGCAGGAACGGCTGGACGCGGAACGCTTCGCTGCTGGCGAAGGTCGGGCGGGCGGTCAAGCACGGCGCGGCCGCGGTGCTGATCGTCAACCCTCCCGCCAAGGCCGAGCAGCGCCTGGACCATCCGGATCGCACGGCCCGCGCACCGAGCGCCCCCGTGCCGGTGCTTCACCTTGGGCGGACGGCGTGGCTGCGGCTGCTCTCGGCCGGCGGGGCCGACGGCGAGGCCCGCGCGAAGTCGCTCCGCGCCCTGGCCGCGGCGGGCAACGGGGCGGTCAGGCCGCTGGGCGTCCGGCTCCGCGGGCGGATTCGCCTGCGCCGGCGGAAGCTCACGCTGCACAACGTCGCCGGCGTGCTGCCCGGGAAGGGGGCCCTCGCCGACGAGGTCGTGATCGTCGGGGCCCATTACGATCATCTCGGCTACGGCGGATTCGGCAGCCTCCGGCGCGAGCCCGGACGGGCGATGCACCCCGGCGCCGACGACAACGCCTCGGGGGCCGCCGGGGTGGTCATGCTGGCCAGGCGCTTCGCCGCCGCGGCCCCGGGCGAGCCCGACGACGCGGCCCGGCGCACGATCGCCTTCGTCACCTTCGGCGGCGAGGAGATCGGCCTGCTCGGCTCGCGGGCGATGGTCAAGAACCTGATCGAGCTGGGCATAGCGGCCGAGAACGTGGTGGCCATGCTGAACATGGACATGATCGGCCGACTTCGCGGCGGGCGCCTGAACGTCTGGGGCGTGGACAGCGCCGGGAACTGGCGGGCGATGGTCCGCTCGCGAGCCAAGGCGTTGGGCCTCCGCCCGTCGCTGCACGGCTCGCCGCTGTCGGGCAGCAGCGACCACATCAGCTTCCATCGCGCGGGCATCCGCGTGCTGGGCTTCAACACCGGCGGGCACGCCGACCTTCACCGCCCGACGGACACGGCGGACAAGATCAACCCGGGCGGCGCGTTGAAGGTGCTGGAGCTGGTCGGCGGGATCGCCGAGGCGCTGCGCGAGGGGGCGGACCCCGGCGCCAAGCCCGGGGCGGAAGCGGCGGGGGAGTAGGTCTCGGCCCGCGCGGGCCGCCTGTCCGCGGCGGAATACGGTTGATGTTCGCGTCGGGGCGAATACCCTCACTCTCCATGCAGGGCGCGACGGCACATATCGGTCTGGGGGGGAACGTCGGCGATCGGGCGGGCACGCTGGGCGAGGCCCTGGCGATGCTCGACGCGACCGACGGCGTCCGCGTCCGCCGGGTGTCGAGCTTCGTCGAGACCGAGCCCGTCGGCGGGCCCGGCGGGCAGCACGCCTACCTCAACGCCGCCGCCGAGCTGGAGGTCGAGCTCCCCCCGCCCGAGCTGCTGGGCGAGCTGCACCGCATCGAGCGGGCCCTGGGCCGACGGCGGGAAGACGAGGCCCGCTGGGGGCCGCGGACGTGCGACCTGGACATCCTCCTGATCGGGGCGGCCGTCATCGATACGCCCGAGCTGACCGTGCCCCACCCGCGGATGCACGCGCGGCGATTCGTGCTCCAGCCGCTGGCGGAGATCGCCCCCGACGCCGTGCACCCGCTCCTCGGTCGGACCGTGGCCGAGCTGCTGGCCGATCTGGGCGCCGGCGGCGCCGCCCGGGCCGGCGGCCGGGGGGAGGGCGCGAGCCTGGTCAGCGTGCTGGGGCCGCCGGCGTCGGGTAAGACCACGCTCGCCCGCGCCCTGGCCGAGGAGCTGCCGGCCGAGCTGATCCGCGAGGACTACAAGGGCAACCCGTTTTTGGCGGCGTCGTACGTCGGCCCGCACGAGGCCCGCCTGCCGGCGCAGTTGTTCTACCTGCTCTCGCGGGTGCGTCAGCTCTCGTCGGCGACCTGGCCGGACGCGGGCACGGTGGTCAGCGACTACGCCTTCTGCCAGGACAGCATCTACGCTCACCAGCGGCTGTCCGCCGACGACCTGTCGGCGTACGAGCCGGTGCACGAGCGGCTGGCGCGGCGGGTCCGCCCGCCGGACGTACTCATTCGCCTGGATGCATCGGAGCAAACGTTGCTGAAGCGCATCGCCCGTCGTGGCCGACAGTATGAACAGGCCATGACCGCGGGATTTCTCGCCGCGATGCGCCGCGCGTACAATGATCTCACGGAGGTGGTTGCCTGCCCGGTGCTGGAGGTCGACTGCGACGCGGTGGACCTCCGCGACGCCTCTCCCAGGGCCGCCCTGATAGAAAGGATTCGCCGAGAGCTATGATCGTCGCCGAGAAGATCAAGGAGATGCGTCAGGCCGTCGCCGAGGCGCGGGCCCGCGGGGAGGCCGTCGGGCTCGTGCCCACGATGGGCGCCCTGCACGACGGGCACTTCAGCCTCATCCGCCACGCGCGGGCCAAGTGCGACTTCGTGGTGGTCAGCATCTTCGTCAACCCCCTCCAGTTCGGGCCCAACGAGGACCTCGACGCCTACCCCCGCACGCCGGACGCCGATCTCGCCGCCTGCCGCGCCCGCGGTGTCGCCGCCGTCTTCGCCCCGCCGGTCGAGAAGATGTACAAACGCCCCTGCCTGACCAAGGTCTCCGTCGAGGAGATGAGCGACCGGCTGTGCGGGGCCTCCCGCCCGGGGCACTTCACCGGCGTCTGCACCGTGGTCGCCAAGCTGTTCCACATCATCCAGCCGGACAAGGCGTTCTTCGGGCTGAAGGACTACCAGCAGACGGCGATCCTGCGGCGGATGGTCAAGGACCTGAGCTTCCCGGTGAAGCTGACGCTCTGCCCGACGGTCCGCGAGCCGGACGGGGTCGCGATGTCCAGCCGCAACAGGTACCTCACCGGCGAGCAGCGCCGCCAGGCGCCCGCCCTGTGGGGCTCGCTCCAGATGGCCGAGGGCATGATCCTCGAACGCCAGCCACCGGCGGGGGAGGTCCTCGACGCCATCGCCGGATACATTTCCGAACACGCGCCGGATGCGGACGTAGAGTATATACGCGTCGCCGATCCGGATTCCCTCGCCGACGTCGAACGGACCGAGGGGAAGGTGCTGGTGGCGCTGGCGGTCCGGCTCGGACGGGCGCGGCTGATCGACAACGTCGTGGTGGACCCCGCCGCGACGCGGTGAGTCCGCCCCCGTGCAGCCGGCCGGCGGAGGCTTGCCACCCGCCGTGCGGGGCGGCTAGAATGCCCCCGGCTTCCAGAAGACCCCTTTCGGAATTTCGTTGGCGACCATGTTGATTCAAGTTCTCCGCTCGAAGATTCACCGGGCCGTGGTAACCGCGGCCGATCCGGACTACATCGGGTCGATCACCATCGACCGCGAGCTGATGGATGCCGTCGGGCTCGTCGACGGGCAGTTCGTGCTCGTGGCCGACCTGGCCAACGGCACGCGGCACGAGACGTACGCCATCCCCGGCGAGCCGGGCGGCGGCGAAATCTGCGTCAACGGTGCCGCCGCTCGCCTCGTCCAGGTCGGCGACCGCGTGATCATCATGGCCCATGCGCTGGTCACCCCCGACGAGGCCGCCGGGCTGCGGCCGAAGATCGTCGTCGTCGACGAGCGCAACCGGCCGGTGAAGGCGTTGTAGCGGCCCCTCGAGCGTAGGATGCCCCGGTCCCGCCCGCCGCAGGGGGCGGTCGGGCCGGCGAACGCATGAAGCGACCTCCCTGCCGACACGAATCGGATGAACCAGATCATTCTTGATTCCGGCACGCTGCACCTGTTCGGGCTGTCCGTGCCGCTGCGCGTCTACGGCTACGGGCTGATGCTGGTGCTGGGGTTCCTGCTGTCGATCTACGTGGCCCAGCGGATCGCCCGCCGCTGCGGGGAGAACCCCGAGCACATCGCCCGCGTCGGGCTGCTGAGCCTCGTCGGCGGCATCGTCGGGTCGAGGGCAGCCTACATCTTCCAGCACTGGGACCGCCAGTTCGCCGATGCGCCCTTGGGGGCGATGTTCGACGTGACCTCCGGCGGGCTCATCTACTACGGCGGCGTCGTCCTCGCCACCGCCCTGGTCCTGGCCTACCTGCTCATCCAACGCCTGCCCATCCGGCGGTACCTCGATATCGTCGCCGTCCCGCTGATGATCGGCCTGGCTTTCGGCCGCGCCGGCTGCACGCTCAACGGATGCTGCTACGGCGCGCCCTGCCGAACCGACTGGCCCGCGGGGATGCGGTTCCCGCTGTACTCCAAGCCGCTGGTCAAGCTCGACGGACGCGAGAACCCCTTCAGCCGCGATACCGTCTCGCCGTCGCCGGTCTACGCCCACCAACTGGCCCGCGGGCGCGTCCAGCCCCCGGCGGAGCTGGTCAACTGGGCGATCGAGGACCTGGAGAAGCCCCGCGTGGTCCGCGGCGGGGAATTCGTGCCCCGGCGATACGTCCTGCCGGCATGGGACCTGCACGGCGAGCTCTCGGGCGACCAGACGGCCACGTGGTCGCTCGATCCGGGCGAGCTCCGCAAGCGGTTCTTCGCCGCCGCGGGCCGGGACCGGCTGATGGACGCCGAGGAGTTCGCCGCCGCCCGCCGCCGGGCCTCCGGGCCGATGCTGGGCAGCGAGCATTGGGCCGAGGCCCGCCTCTACGACAGTGACGCCGGCGGGAAGCTGACGTTCGAGGAGTTCGCCGCCTACCTCGCCTGGCGGCGCGACCACTTCGACGCCGACGGCGACGGGACGATCTCGCCGGGCGAACGGGACGAGGCCAACGCCTTGCTCCGGGCCGACCAGATCGCCATCGCCTCGGCCGAGCGGTCCCTGCCGGTCAAGCCCGCCCAGCCTCTGGGGATCGTCAACGCGTTGATCCTGGCGGCGCTGCTGGCGGGGTACTTCCGGCTGCGGGGGCGGGAGGGCAACGTCTTCGCGCTGCTGGCGGTGCTTTATCCGATCACGCGGTTCGTGCTGGAATCGATCCGCGACGACAATGCCCACAACGTGCTGGCGGGGAGTTTTACGCACAACCAGTACACTTCTATGGTCTTAACGACGATAGGGATAGGGATGCTGCTTCTCTTTCGGTATCTCCCGGCCTCGGCCGGGCCGGTGGCACGGGATCGGGCGCACGCTCCCCGCTCGCCGCGAACGCAGACGACACGATGACTTTTCGAACCGCCCCCAAGGGGCAAAGGAGCTGACATGAATCGCAGGATAGCATTGGGTCTGGCCGTGCTGGTGGCCCTTCCGCTGGCCGCGGGTGCCGCGGACACCTCCAAGTTGCTCACCGACATCTCGAGCAAGGCCTCCGGCTCGCTGGCGATCGTGCGGTACACCGTCGATATGGAGACGGGCAGCCGCACGGTGACCGGGCAGGGGATCTGCATCTCCATGGCCGGTCAGAAGGGCGTGTTCCTGACCACGGCGCTGGACCCGCGCATCCGGGTGGAGTACCTCAAGGACTTCCAGCTCATCACGCCGGGCGTCAACGGCAAGACGCTCAAGGCCAAGCTGATGGGCATTGACCCGTGGACCGGGCTTGGGTTCGTCCAGGCCGCCGAGGACCACGCCTGGCAGGTCGTCCAGTTCTCCCGCAGCTCGAAGGTCAGCCTCGGCAGCCTCGTCGGCTCGGTCGGGCTGATGATGGGCAACGCCGCCCATCCGGTCTACGTCGGGGCCGGACACGTCTCCGCCGTCCTCCGCGTGCCCGGCGAGCTCATCTACGTCAACGGGCGGCTGACCGGCGCCTGCTCGCCGGTCTTCGCCTCCGACGGGCGGGCCATCGGCATCGTCGGGCGCCAGCTGTTCCTCGGCTACCAGACGCCCACCAAGCGAGGCATGATGCCCTTGCGCCTCCGCGGGCGCGAGGAGGCCGCGTTCTTCACGCCCGTCGAGGAGTTCGTCCACATCCTCGAGAACATCCCCTCCGGCGGGACCGTCACCCGCCTGCCGTGGCTGGGGGTCAACAAGTTCGAGGCCGTCGGGGACGACCTGTCCGACATCCTCAAGCTGGACAAGCCGGCGGTGAAGATCGACGAGGTCATCCCGAACCAGCCCGCCGCCAAGGCCGGGCTCAACGACCGGGACATCATCATCGCCCTCGGCGGCAAGGAGCTGGAGAAGCTGGCCACGCCCGAGCTGACCGTCCGCAACTTCGTCCGCACGATCATGCGGATGCAGGCCGGGCAGAAGATCAACCTCACCGTCCTGTCCGGGCGGGAGACCAAGGACGTCACCGTCACCCTCGCCGACATGCCCACGCGGCCCAGCGAGGCCAAGCGGTACTTCAACAAGGCCCTCGGCCTGCTCGTCCGCGAGAAGGTCATGCTCGATGAGTTCCTCGACAAGAGCGAGTCCGCCAAGGTCCCCGGGCTTATCGTCCTGGGCATGGTCAAGGGCAGCGCCGCCGCGACCTCCGGGCTCCAGAACGGCGACGTCATCACCAACGCCAACAACCAGCCGGTCAAGAGCATCTCGACTTTCCAGCAGATCGTCGAGAAGTCCCTGGCCGCCAGCCGGACCGCCCCGATCAACTTCCTCGTCCGTCGCGACGAGCAGGCCCAGGTGATCACGGTCCGTCCGGGCGGCTAGGCCCGACCGGCATCGGCGTGACGCGACGCCGGCGGCAGAGAGGAGAAAGCGCCGTACCCCGCGGTCCGGACGCTTTCTCCTCTCTCCGCTCGCGCCGGGCCCGCGGCCGCGAGCCCGGAGCAGGCACCCGCGCCGCCCACGGGAGCACGCCATGAGAACCCACGCGGCGATCGTTCTGCTGGCAACGGCCATCGCGGGCGCCGGGGTCGCCCAGCCGGCCTCGGCAGAGGCTCCCGCCGACGCCAAAAGGCTGGCGGCGGAGAGCTTCCATCACTCCGCCGTGGCCATGGCCTGCGCCGACCCCGACGAGCACGCCCGCGCCGGGCGAATGGTCGTCCTCTGCGAGTTCGCTCGCCGCCTCGTGCCCGGCCACGGCGGCGCCAGCGCCCTGGCCGCCGACATCCACTACGCCCAGGCCGACGCGCCCAACGAGGTCCGCGCCCTCGCCGACTATCTCCAGGTCTTTCCCGACGACTACGCGCGTCGCGTCCGCTGGCTCGCCGCAAGCATCCAGCCGATGGACAGCGCCGCCGCCCGCGGCGACTTCCTCCGCGCTGCCGTCGACAACAAGGCCCTCGCCCGCCCGGCGCGGGCGAAGGCGGCGGCCATGCTCGCACTCCTGCGCCATGGGCAGGGGCTCGGCGACGACGCGGTCGCCATGGCCCGCCGTGCCGCCGAGCTGGACCCCTACGGGCCCGCCGCCCTGGACGCCCTGGCCGAGCTCGTGCCCGATCCCAACGGCGCCGAGAAGGTCAAACGCCTGCTCCGCGGGCTGCGGGGCAACCCCCGCGACGGCTGGCAGGCCTGGAAGCTCGGCCTCAGGCTCGGCGACCTCGGGCTGCACGAGGAGGCCGTCCGCCTGTTCGACCACGCCCTGGCTGCCGACCCCCGCTACGACCGCATCCAGGCCCTGCCGCTGACCCAGGTCACCCAGTACTGCAGCGCCCTGCTGGACGCCCGCCAGGCCGACAAGGCCATCGGCGTCCTCGAGCCGCTCCGCACACGCTACCCCGAGAGCGCCGACGTCCGCTCCCTGCTGATCGAGGCCTACAAGGCCGCCGAGCAGCAGACCAAGGCCGAACGCCTCGTCGACATGATGAGCTCGTCCTACAAGAACCGCGAGGCCGCCGGGCAGGGCTCCGTCGAGTTCATCGCCGAGATCGCCTGGTTCTACACCGTCACCCAGCCGAGGCCCGGCCAGGCCATCATCTACGCCCAGCGCGCCATCGAGGAAGAGCCCAACAACCCCGTCTTCCAGCGAATCCTCGGGGCCGCCGAGCTCGCCGCGGGCAAGCAGCGCGTCGGGACCGACCGGCTCGAGAAGCTCCTCGGCGAGGACACCTACGCCTCGGTCTTCCTGGCCGAGTGGTACGACCGGACCAACAACATCGCCGCACGGAACAAGGCCATCCTCGCCGCCGCGCCGCGGCCTCGCTCGGGGCCCGCCGCCCGACGGCTCATCGCGCTGGCCAACAGCTATCGCGTCGAGCTGCCGACGCCGCCCGGCCAGGCCGGGGCCGCCGAGGCCCTGGCCGACTTCGACCGGAGCTACCTCCGGATGATCCTCGAGCCGGCCAGCTTCCTCACCGTCGAGCTGGCGCCCGCCGACGGGCCCGTCGAGGCCGGCGAGCCCATCGAGGTCGTCGCCACCCTCCGCAACGCCGGCTCGCAAGACATTCCCCTCGGCCGGCAGGGGCTGCTCCGCCCGGAGATGAGCCTCAAGGCCAGCCTGCTCGGCGCCGATGGCAGGGCGGTGGCGGAGATCGACCGGCTGCCCATGGCGGTCTGGCCGGCGCCGAGGTACCTGGCCCCGGGCAAGAGCGTCTCCTGCACGGTTCGCCTGGACGTCCCCGCCGTCCGCCGCGCCCGGGCGATGCGCCTGACCGACGACCTGCTCCTCGGCGTCGTCGGCACGCTGACCCCCCGGGCAAACGGTGCCAGTGGACTGCCCTCCATTCCCGCCCCCGTCGCCCGCGTCAAGCTGCCCACGGCGCTGGGGGATTTCGACCGCGACAACCCCGACGCCTGGCCCCGGCGGATCCGCTACGTCCACGGGCGGCTGGTCTACGACATCCGCAAGGGCGACCTGCCCGCCCGCATGCGGGCCGCCCGACGCGTCGGGCAACTGCTCGCCCACGCCCGCGGGGCTGAAGAGAACCGCGTCAAGCTCCCCCCGTTCCTGCCCCGGCGGATGCTCAACAAGCCCGTCGTCCTCTCCATGGTCCGCGCCCTGCTGAACGACAGCAGCTTCGCCGTCCGCCAGGAGATGATCGCCGCCCTCGGAGAGGCCGACCTCGACCGGACCGTCATCTCCCTGCTGGCCCCGGCGATCGAGGACCCCGCCCCCACCGTCCGCTCGCGGCTGGTCGAGCTGCTGGTCTCGGCGAACACGCGGGGCGGCGAGACCATCGCCGCCTTCCTCGCCAAGGACCCCGACCCGCTGGTCGCCCGCATGGCCCGGACCGTACGCCGCTGACCCCCGCCAAGGGCTCTGTGTCGGTTCTGTCCACCCTCCCGGACACGGGACACAGACGACGTATATCTATGTAAACTTATTTCAAACAAGAGTTTACAGCGTAAAGGGCTCTGTCCACCTCCGGCACAGCGTACACACCCTCTCGGCTACTCAACGGTCTACCGGACAGGGGCGTTTCGGGGGGGGGCAGTCTTCCCCGAGACTCGCACAGCGCAGTGCGTGGGCTTGGGGAGTCCTCGGTTCCGGTCGCCTCCAGCTCCCCGCGGGGCCCCGCGGCTTCCCAGGCCCGGGGGCCGCGTCGCGTGGGGTCCTTCCAGCGCCATGGACGGGCTGGTGCCCGACCTCAAGCCCCCGGCGGTTGTCGCGAGGCCCGACGGCCCGTTGACGCCGCCCGGCGCGGCCGCTATCCTCCGGCGTTTCCCCCTTGTTTGCGAGAGCGGATGGACAGCGTTGCCGACATCGCGATCATCGGGCCCGGGCGGGTCGGCACGGCCCTTGGGGTCCTGGCCGTCAGGGCCGGTCGGACGGTTTCGGCCGTCGCCGGGCGGGACGCCTCCCGCGCCGCCGCCGCGGCCGAACGCATCGGCGGCTCCGCCGGCGCCTGCTCTGTCCGGCAGGCGGCGGGCTCGGCGGGGCTGGTCCTGCTGACCGTCCCCGACGACGCGATCCCGGGCGTCTGCGGGGAGCTGGCGGACGCCCGGGCGTTCGCCCCCGGCGCGGTGGTCGCCCATTGCAGCGGGGCGCTGGCGTCGGAGGTCCTCTCGCCCGCCCGGGACCGCTGCGGCTGCCTGATCGGCTCGATCCACCCGCTCCAGACCTTCCCCGACATCGACTCCGCCGTCGCCCACCTGCCGGGGGCCTTCTGCTTCTGCGAAGGCGACAGTTCGGCCGTCGCGGCCCTGTCGCAGCTTGCCGACGCCGTCGGCGCCCGCCCCGTACCCATCGCCGCGGCGGCCAAGCCGCTGTATCACGCCGCGGCGGTGACGGCATGCAACTACCTTGTGGCGTTGATGGATGCGGCGGCGGCGATGGTGGGCGCCGCCGGCGTGGACCGCACGACCTGGCTGCTGGCGGTCGGGGCGATCGTTCGGGCGACGCTGGAGAACGTTGCCCGTCTGGGCCCGTCAGGCGCCCTGACCGGACCCATCGCCCGCGGCGACGTGGGCACGGTCGCCGGGCACGTCGAGGCCCTCGCCGCCTGCGAGCCGGCGCTTCGCGGCCTGTTCGCCGCGGCGGGGCTCTATACCGTGGACCTCGCCGCCGGCGCCGGGCGGATCGACGACCCGACGGCAGAGAAGCTCAAAGAGACACTCAAACGACTGGAAACACAGGAGTAAGCCATGGCAGCGACGCTGATCGACGGCAAGGCCGTCGCCGAGGACATCCGCCGGCAGGTCGCCGAGGAGGCGGCCGGCCTCCGCGAGGCGGGCCGACCCGTGCGCCTGACGGCCGTCCAGGTCGGAGAGGACCCCGCCAGCAAGGTCTACACGGACATGCAGGCCCGCGACTGCAAGGCCGTCGGGATCGACTACGAGCTGCTGGAGCTTCCAGAAGAGACTACACAGGAAGGGCTTATAGACCGAATCAAGCAGCTCGACGCCGACGCGGCCTGCTCGGGCATCATCCTCCAGATGCCCCTTCCCGACGGGTTCGACACGCCGGCTGTCCAGCGGGCGATCGACCCGGGCAAGGACGTCGAGGGCATTCACCCCGAGAACCTCGGGCGGCTGGTGTCGGAGGACTGGCACGTGGCGCCGTGCACGCCGCTGGCGGCGATGGAACTGCTTCAACGGGCCTGTCCCGAGCTGAGCGGCAAGGAGGCGGTGGTGGTGGGGCGCAGCGTGATCGTGGGCAAGCCGATCGCGGCCCTTCTGGCCCAGAAGGCCGTCTCGGCGACGGTAACGATCTGTCATTCCAGGACTCGCGATCTGGCAGCCCACACCCGCCGCGCCGACGTGCTCATTGCCGCCACGGGGCTGAGCCAGACGCGCTGGCAAAGCTATCGAAGGCGACAGAAGGCCGGCGAGGACGTCGAGCGCCCGGACCTGGGCCCGCTGATCACCGGGGAGATGGTCGGCGAGGGGGCGGTCGTGATCGACGTGGCCACCAACCGCATTCCCAAGGGATTCGACGAGTCGGGCGAGCCGCTGCGGAAGGACAACGGCAAGCTGGCGATGCGGACGGTAGGGGACGTGGACTTCGAGGCCGCCGGCGAGCGGGCGTCGGCGATCACCCCGGTTCCCGGCGGCGTCGGCCCGGTGACGGTGGCGATGCTGCTGCGCAACACCTTGGCCTGCGCGAAGGCCGGGAGGCGGTAATCGGTTGCTGCGGACCTGGCCGGAGAAAAACGTCTGGCGTCGGCAAAAAACCGTTTGACAGGTTTTTGTGAACAACTATACTCAACGATCCGAGTTTTTGGCCCCGGTGGTGGTGCACCTTCACGGGCGTACGCGACTCGGGGCGTGGCCGGTCGGACTCACCGGAGTGCTGCTGTAGCTCAGTGGTAGAGCGCGTCCTTGGTAAGGACGAGGTCATGGGTTCGACCCCCATCAGCAGCTTGTGCCGCCGACGGACGTGACATCGGAAGCCGTCGGCGGACTGTATATCGAGAAAGGCCAGGACCGGCCCGCGGCGGCGTTGTCGCGGGCTTGGCCGGTGGATGAGACAGACCGCGAGGACGCCGCCACAAGGACAGATGGACGCCGACAGGGTGGCAAGGCAAGGAGCGTAACGCATGGCCAAGGAAGTATTCGAACGCAAGAAGCCGCACGTGAACGTGGGGACCATCGGCCACGTTGACCACGGCAAGACGACGCTGACCGCTGCGATGACGTTCATCCTGGAGCGGGAAGGCCTGGCGAAGTATCGCGGCTACGACGACATCGCCAAGGCGTCCGAGTCGCAGGGCCGGCGCGACGCGACGAAGATCCTCACCATCGCGACCGCGCACGTGGAGTACGAGTCGGCCAACCGCCACTACGCCCACGTCGACTGCCCCGGTCACGCCGACTACGTCAAGAACATGATCACCGGCGCGGCCCAGATGGACGGGGCGATCCTGGTGGTCTCGGCCGCGGACGGCCCGATGCCGCAGACGCGCGAGCACGTCCTTCTGGCCCGGCAGGTCAACGTCCCGGCGCTGGTGGTCTTCCTGAACAAGGTGGACCTCGTCGACGACGAGGAGCTGCTGGAGCTGGTCGAGATGGAGGTTCGCGAGCTGCTGAGCAAGTACGAGTTCCCCGGCGACGACGTGCCGGTGATCCGCGGCTCGGCGATCAACGCCATCAACGAGCCGGACAACGAGGAATACAAGAAGCCGATCCTGGAGCTTGTCGAAGCCCTGGACACCGCCATCCCCGAGCCGCAGCGCGAGGTGGACAAGCCGTTCCTGATGCCCGTCGAGGACGTCTTCTCGATCAAGGGCCGGGGCACGGTGGGCACCGGTCGGATCGAGCAGGGCGAGGTCCACGTCGGCGACAAGATCGAGATCGTCGGCCTCGGCGACACCCAGGAGACGACCGTCACGGGCGTGGAGATGTTCAACAAGACGCTGGAGCAGGGCCAAGCCGGCGACAACGTCGGCTGCCTGCTTCGCGGCGTCGAGAAGGACCAGTTGGAGCGCGGGCAGGTGCTCGCGGCCCCGCGCAGCATCACCCCGCACACGAAGTTCGAGGGCGAGGTCTACGTGCTGACCAAGGAGGAGGGCGGGCGTCACAACCCGTTCTTCACCGGCTACCGCCCGCAGTTCTACTTCCGCACCACGGATGTCACCGGCACGATCAAGCTGCTCGGCGGGGCCGAGATGTGCATGCCCGGCGACAACGTGACGATGGAAGTCTCGCTGCTGAACACCAAGATCGCCATGGACGAGGGCCTGCGGTTCGCGATCCGCGAGGGCGGGCGCACCATCGGCGCCGGCGTGGTGACCAAGATCATCGAGTAGCACCGGGAGAGCGGCCCGATGGCCAAGTCCAAAGCCCGAGAATACGTCTGGCTTCAGTGCGGCGACTGCGACAGCCTCAACTACCGGACGAACGTCCGCGTGCAGGGCGGCATGCCCAAGCTGAAGCTCAAGAAGTACTGCCCGGTGCAGCGCAAGCACACCGAGCACAAGATCAAGAGAAAGTAGCCCCGCGAGGCGGCGCCGGGCGCGGCAGGGCCTGCCCCGGCGCCGCACCCGGCGCCGCCGAGCGGACCCCACACGGCAGTAGCTCAATTGGCAGAGCAGCGGTCTCCAAAACCGCAGGTTGGGGGTTCAAGTCCTCCCTGCCGTGGTGACGGAAACGCCGAGTACGCCGGCGGCGCCGGCCCGGACCAGCGACGAAGGACGCACGCACCGTGGGACTGTTCGACATCTACAAGCGAGGCCAGGGCCGCTACGCCCGGGTGGTGACCTTCGTGGCCGCGATGGTGATCGGCCTCGGCGGGGCGTCGGCATTGAGCGACCGGTTGGCGCCGTACGTGCCTCCGCTGGCGCAGTACGGCATCCCGGCGCTGGCGCTGGCGCTGCTGGCGGCGGCGATGTTCTGGATCGTCAACCGCCCGAAGTCCGCCGATTTCCTGATCGCCACCGAAGGCGAGATGAAGAAGGTCTCCTGGTCGAGCAAGAAGGAAATCGTCGGCTCCACGAAAGTGGTGGTCGTGGCCATGTTCATCCTGGCCGGAGTCCTGTACGCCGTCGACATCGCCTTCGCCGTCCTGTTCGCCTCCATGGGCGTAACGGGCGACTAACAGACCGCTCTCCCCCAGCCGGAAGACGAGCTATGGCCAAGCAGTGGTATGTCCTTCGGGTCGCCTCGAACAAGGAAGAGGTCGTCCGCGAGGCGCTGGAACGCAAGGTGAAGATCGAGGGGCTCGAGGAGAAGATCGGGCGCATCCTCGTGCCCACCGAGCGCCGCCCCTCGCCCCGAGGCCGCGCCGGCGAGAAGAAGAAGTACGTCGAGCGGAAGATGTACCCCGGCTACGTGTTCGTGGAAATGGAACTGGAGGAGGACGGGCGGATCGGCGAGGACGCGTGGTTCCTCATCCGGGAGACCACCGGCGTGGGCGACTTCATCGGGCCCTCGGGCAAGCCGACGCCCATGCGGCAGATCGACGTCGACAAGATGCTCATGCAGGTCGAGAAGGCCCAGGAAGGCGGGCCCGTCGCCGTCGACTTCGAGAAGGGCCAGCAGGTCAAAATCAAGGAAGGGGCCTTCGAGAACTTCGAGGGCACCGTCGAGGAGGTCCTGCCCGACAAGGGCCTCGTCCGCGTCGAGGTCACCATCTTCGGCCGGCCCACGCCGGTCGAGCTGGAATACTGGCAGGTGGAGAAGGCGTAACCATGGCCAAGGAAATCGTAGCGAAAATCAAGCTCCAGGCACCCGGCGGGCAGGCGACCCCCGCGCCGCCGATCGGGCCGGCCCTCGGGCAGCACAACGTCAACATCGGGCAGTTCGTCTCCCAGTTCAACGAACGCACCCGCGAGTACAACGGGATGCCCATCCCCGTCGTCATCACCGTCTTCGGCGATCGGACCTTCACGTTCGACACCAAGAGCCCCCCGGCCGCGGCGCTGCTGAAGGAAGCCGCCGAGATCGCCAAGGGCTCCGGCGTGCCCAACCGCGAGAAGGTCGGGCAGGTCACCCGCGAGCAGGTCCAGGCCATCGCCGAGCAGAAGTTCGCCGACCTCAATGCCCGCGACATGGACGCCGCCTGCAAGATCATCGAGGGCACGGCGCGGTCGATGGGCGTGGAAGTGAAGAAGGCCTGACCGCCGGTCCCCGCCCGCCGGGCGCCGGCAGGCGGATTCGTCCCCGCCGGGGCGTTCCCGCGCCTCGCAACGGCGACCGCAGGGATCCCGGGGCGCAGGCCCCGTTCGAGATACACACGGCGCGCGGCGCCGGGCCGGACCACGGGCCGGAACGTGGGAGTCCGACCAGGACGAAAGAAGCGAGAACCATGGCAAAGAAACACGGCAAGAAGTACCGCCAGTGGATCGAGAAGGTGCCCGACGAGCCGGTCAGCGTGCCCCGGGCGGTCGAGGCTCTCAAGACGATGGAGGGCACGTCGTTCGACCAGACCGTCGAGTTGACGCTGCACCTCGGCATCGACCCCCGCCAGGCCGACCAGGCCCTCCGCGGGGCGATCTCCCTGCCCCACGGCCTCGGCAAGCCCCGCAAGGTCATCGCCTTCTGCGAGGGCGAGGACGTCGAGAAGGCCCGGGCCGCCGGCGCCGTCGAGGCCGGGCTCGACGACCTCGTCCAGAAGATCCAGGACGGGTGGATGGACTTCGACGTCGCCATCGCCACGCCCAAGATGATGCGGAGCGTCTCGAAGCTCGGGCGCATCCTCGGCCCCCAGGGCAAGATGCCCTCGCCCAAGGCCGGCACGGTCGTCGACGACGTGGAGACGGCGGTCCGGGAGTACTCGGCCGGGAAGGTCGAGTACCGCAACGACGACGGCGGCAGCCTGCACGTGCCGGTCGGCAAGCTGAGCTTCGAGCCGGTGCAGCTCGTCGAGAACATCCAGACGATGATCGACCACGTCCGCAAGCGCCGCCCGACGACGACCAAGGGCGCGTACATGAAGAAGGTGTGCATTTCCGCGACGATGACCCCGGCGATCCTGATCAACGTGGCCAGTCGGGAGCGTGAACAGGAAGGTGCGGCATGAGCAAGATGGTCAAGAAGCTGATCCGCGAGGAGTTGACCTCGCGGTTCGAGGGCGTCACGCAGCTTGCGGTGGTCGGGTTCACGGGCGTCGACGCCAACACGACCAACGCCATCCGCCAGCGGCTCGGCGAGAAGGACATCCGCGTCACCGTCGTCAAGAATTCCGTCTGCCGCCAGGCGTTCAAGGAGCTGGGCATCGGCGAGGCGGGCAGCCTGCTCGACGGGCCCTGCGCCGTCGCCCACGGGGCCGACAGCGTGGTCACCGTCGTCCGCGAGCTGCTGGACATCCGCAAGGAGACGCCGGCGCTGGCCGTCAAGGCCGCCTACCTCGAAGGCGACCTTTTCGAGGACGAGAAGGCCGTCGAGGCGCTGAGCAAGTACCCCACGCGCGAGGAGGCGGTCGCCCAGGCGCTCCAGGCGGTTCTCTCGGCCGGGGCGAACCTTTCGGCCTGCCTGCTGGGCCCCGGCGGCCAGCTTGGCGGCATCCTCAAGAGCATCGAAGAGAAGCACGACGAAGCCGAAGCCGAGGCCGCGTGAGCACCGCGCGACCCCGGAGCATGTGACAGCAGAACGCCGAGAGCGGAGAGCGCGAGACGGCAGAGAAGGCGGAGAGACGTATCCGGCCGGGCAGGAGCCGGCCCCGGTGTTTCCTTCTCCTCTCAGCCCTGCACTTTTTCGGCTCTGGCGAGCGAAGCGAAGCGAGCGCCAGGCTGCGGATTGGGTCCGTTACGGGCTTAAATGGGAACCACAGGGGTTTCCGCCTATCAGGCCGGCGAGTTTGGCTACAATGAAGGAATAGGGACAGCACGATGGCGGAAGAAGCAGCGGCAGCGACGGCGGAAGCCCCCGAGAGCTCGGCCCCCGAGACGTCGGGCAAGGAATTCTCCGACGAGATCAAGGCCCTGGGCGACCAGCTTGCCCAGTTGACCCTCAAGGACGCGGTGGATCTGAAGGACTACCTCAAGGACGCCTACGGCATCGAGCCGGCGGCGGGCGGCGCGGTCATGATGGCCGGTCCGGCCGGCGGCGCCGGCGAGGAAGAGGAGGCCGAGGAGCAGACGGCCTTCGACGTGGTCCTCAAGGACGTCGGCGACAAGAAGATCCAGGTCATCAAGGCCGTCCGCGCCCTGACGAGCCTGGGCCTCAAGGAGGCCAAGGACCTCGTCGAGGGTGCTCCCAAGGCCGTCAAGGAAGGCGTGCCCAAGGAAGAGGCCGAAGAGGCCAAGACGGCGTTGGAAGAGTCCGGCGCCACTGTCGAAATCAAGTAATCATAAGACGTTGCAACTGGAGCATCTCGGCGCCCCGTCCCGGGCCCGCTGCCGCCCACCGCGGCGGTGCGGCCCGGTGGGGCGTCGGGTTCGTTCGGTGGGCGACCGGTGCGGGAACGACCCGCGGCGCCGCCCCCGCCGCTTCCGGCCGGGAACAGGCCGGCCGGGTCGCAGGAACGTCGTCACGAGGACACAGCCATGCTCAAGATGGTGACCGCTGAGAAGGTCCGGGATTTCTCCAAGGTCGGGGACGCCGCGCCGGTGCCCGACCTGATCGACATTCAGCAGTCCAGCTACGCGCGGTTCCTCCAGAAGGACGTCGAGCCTTCCGGGCGCGCCGTCGAGGGGCTCGAGGCCCTGCTGCGGGAGATCTTCCCCATCGTCAGCTACGACGAGCAGATGACCCTCGAGTACCTCTACTACGAGCTCGGCGAGCCCCGCTACGCCCCGCAGGAGTGCCGGGACCTCCGGCTGACGTACGGCCGGCCGTTCCGCATCCGCTGCCGCCTCAGCCGCCAGGACAGCAAGGACGTGCTGGAGGAGAGCATCTACCTCGGCGAGGTCCCGATCATGATCGGCGGGGGGGAGTTCGTCATCAACGGTGCCGAGCGGGTGATCGTCTCGCAGCTTCACCGCTCTCCGGGCGTGGACTTCACCGTGGAGATGCAGGAGTCGGACCGGCCGCTGCACGGCGCGCGGGTGATTCCCGAGCGCGGAAGCTGGATCGAGATGGCGGTGACCAAGAAGGACGCCCTGACGATCCGGATCGACCAGTCCAGCAAGATCCCCGCGACGATGTTCCTGCGTGCGATGGATGAGCGGTTCGACTGCGACGCGGACATCATCCGCGAGTTCCACCAGACCAAGGTCCTGCCGGTCGAGAAGCTGCGGGTGACGATGTACGTCGTCGAGCCCTTCGTGGACCCCGACACCGGCGAGGAGATCCTCCCCGCCGGCGGCCAGATCGGCGAGGCCCTGACGAAGATCGCGTCCTCGTCCGCGAAGAAGCTCGAGGTCATCGAGAAGGTGGCCGACCCGCTGATTCTCAACACGCTGATGGAAGATGCCTCCGAGAGCCACGACAACGCCTTGCTGCGCATCTACATGCGGCTTCGCCCGGGCAACCCGCCCCAGTTGGACAAGGCCAAGACGCTCTTCAAGGAGAAGTTCTACGACGACAACCGGTACCGCCTGGGCAAGGTGGGGCGCTTCCGCATCAACCGGAAGTTCCACCAAGACATCGACGAAAACGACATGACCCTCCGCCCGGAGGACTTCGTCAACACGCTGAAGTACATCCTGAACCTTCGCGGCGGGGAGGGCGTGGTGGACGACATCGACCACCTCGGCAACCGCCGGCTGCGGACGATCGACGAACTGGCGACCGACGAGCTCCGCAAGGGCTTCCTGAAGCTCCGCCGGACGGTGCAGGAGCGGATGAGCCTCAAGAACCCCGACGAGCTCAGCAAGATCGCCGAGCTGGTCAATTCCAAGAGCATCTCGTCGAGCATCGACTACTTCTTCGGGCGCGGCGAGCTCAGCCAGGTGGTGGACACGCAGAACCCCCTCAGCCAGCTCACGCACGAGCGGCGGCTCAGCGCGCTGGGCCCCGGCGGGCTCAACCGCAAGCGGGCGGGCTTCGAGGTCCGCGACGTGCACATCAGCCACTACGGGCGGATCTGCCCCATCGAGACGCCCGAGGGCAACAACATCGGCCTGATCAGCTCGCTGGGCATCTACTCCGGCGTCGACGAGTACGGCTTCCTGACCACGCCGTACCGCCAGGTCAAGAAGGCCGAGGTCACCGGCAAGATCGAGAGCCTCCGCGCCGACGAGGAGATGGAATCCGTCCTCGCGCCGCCCAACTCGCTGATCCCCTCGGGCAAGGACGGCAAGCCCACGAAGCTGCCGGCCGAGCACGTGCTGGCGCGGGCCAAGGGCGACGTCCGGCTGGTCGACGGCGACGAGGTCCAGTACGTGGACATCTCGCCGAAGCAGACCGTCGGCGTCTCGGCGGCGCTGATCCCCTTCCTGGAGCACGACGACGCCAACCGGGCGCTGATGGGCTCGAACATGCAGCGACAGGCCGTGCCGCTGATCCGCACCGAGGCGCCGATCGTCTCGACGGGCATGGAGGCGCCGGTGGTGCAGAACTCCGGCATGGTGATCAAGGCCCGCAAGGCCGGCACGGTGACGTACGTGGACGCCCAGCGGATCGTGATCGACAACGCCGACGAGTACGAGCTGCGGAAGTTCGCCAAGCTCAACGAGCGGACGTGCCTGAACCAGAAGCCGGTCGTCCGCGAGGGCCAACGTGTCAAGAAGGGCGAGATCATCGCCGACGGCAGCGGCTGCGACGGCGGCGAGCTGGCGCTGGGGCGGAACCTGCTGGTCGCCTTCATGCCCTTCGACGGCTACAACTTCGAGGACGCGATCCTCATCAGCCAGGAACTGGTCAAGTGCGACGCGTTCACCTCGATCCACCTCGAGGAGTACGAGGTCGAGATCCGCGAGACCAAGCTCGGGCGCGAGGAGTTCACCC
>CAYLPJ010000060.1:0-38454 GCA_964385465.1 uncultured Planctomycetaceae bacterium
TCGACGCCGACGTCGAGCTCGGCGGCACCGACCAGACCTTCAACAACCTCGTCGGGCGGCAGCTCCAGGAGAACGCCGACCAGAAGCCCCAGGTCGTCATGATCATGCCCATCCTCGTCGGGCTTGACGGCACGGAGAAGATGAGCAAGTCCAAGGGCAACTACATCGGCGTCACCGACGAGCCCAACGACATGTTCGGCAAGGTCATGAGCATCCCCGACGACCTCATGGCCAACTACTACACGCTGCTGACCGGCGCCCCCGCCGACGAGATCGCCACGCTCACCGACCCGGCGAAGGCCCACCCCCGCAAGGCCAAGGCCGACCTCGCACGGCGGATCGTGGCCACCTACCACGGCGCCCCCGCCGCCGGCGCCGCGGCCGCGGAGTTCGACCGCGTCTTCGCCCGGGGCGATGTGCCCACGGACATGCCGGAGGTCAAGGTCGCCGGGGGGCGAATCGGCGTGATCGAGCTGGTCGTCGCGGCGGGCTTCGCCAAGAGCAACGGCGAGGCCAAGCGCCTGGTCAAGCAGGGCGCGGTCAGCCTGGACGACGCGAAGGTCACCGACGTCAACGCCGAGGTCGCCGTCCAGCCGGGCCAGGTGCTGCGGGTGGGCAAGCGCCGCTTCGCGAGGATCGCGGGCGCGTAGCACGGCCGAGTCGCCGGCGAGGCTCGGCGCGCATGACGAAGCCCCGTCGCCGCGGCGGCCGGGGCTTCGCATGTCGGTCGCGCCGTCGCGCGGCGGTTACTTGTAGAAGTCCACCATCTCCTTGCAGCTCTTGACGGGGACCTTTCCGGCCCAGCCGGCCTGGCCGAAGGCGATCATGCGGGCCTTGCAGACCTCCTTCATGGCCTCGCGTGCGGGGCCGAGGTACTTGCGGGGGTCGAACTGCTCGGGCGTCTCGCTGAAGACCTTGCGGATCGCGCCGGTGATGGCCATGCGGTTGTCGGTGTCGACGTTGACCTTCCTCACACCGTTCTTGATGCCGCGCTGGATCTCCTCGACGGGCACGCCGTAGGTCTGCTTCATGGCCCCGCCGTACTGGTTGATGATGTCCTGAAGCTCCTGGGGCACGCTGGAGGAGCCGTGCATGACGATGTGGGCGTTGGGCAGGCGGCGGTGGATCTCCTCGATCAGGTCCATCTTGAGGACCTCGCCGGTCGGCTTCTTCGTGAACTTGTACGCCCCGTGGCTGGTGCCGATCGCCACCGCCAGGGCGTCCACGCCCGTGTCGGCGACGAACTGCTCGGCCTGGTCCGGGTCGGTCAGGTGCTCCCGGGCCTCCTCCTCGGTGAGCCCGGCGCCGTGCCCGTCCTCGATCCCGCCGAGGGCGCCGATCTCGCCCTCGACGCTGACGCCCACCGCGTGGGCCTGGTCGACCACCTCCTTGGTGACCTTGACGTTGTAGTCGTAGCTGCTGGGGGTCTTGCCGTCGGCCTCCAGCGAGCCGTCCATCATCACGCTGGTGAAGTTCTGCTCGATCGCGCTGGCGCACGTCTCCGGCGCGTTGCCGTGATCCAGGTGCATCACGATCGGAAGGTTCGGATTCAGTTCCACCGCCGCCAGCATCAGGTGACGCAGGTACGCGTCGTTGCTGTACGACCGCGCGCCGCGGCTGGCCTGAACGATCACCGGCGAGTCCGTCTCCTGGGCCGCCAGCATGATCGCCTGGATCTGCTCCATGTTGTTGACGTTCAGCGCGGCGACGCCGTAGTCGTTCTCGGCCGCGTGATCCAGCAGGACGCGAAGGGGGATAAGGGGCATGGTTCGGGTTTCCTTCTATGTGTCGAGTCCGGGGTCGTGACGGCGGGGCCCACTCCCGGCCCCGCCCGCGAGCCGCCGATTATACGCACCGGCGCGACGACGGGAAGCGATTTTCCCCCGCGAAGTGCCTACCCCGCGCCCCCCGCAATCCGCATTGCCCGGTCGGGATTCACGCCGATGTCCGCCACGCGGACCTCCCCGGTCCAGGCGGCCGCGCCCGCGGCGTCGAAGCCCTTCTTGCGGGCGACGAACGTCACCGTGACCTTCGCCCGCACGGCGGGGCCCTCCGCCGAGCCGGTATCGCAGTCCAGCCCGGTGGGGATGTCGACGGCCACGACGGGCTTGCCCGCGGCGTTGATCTGCTCGACCGCCTCGCCGGCCGCGCCGCGAAGCGCTCCCTTGATCCCCGTCCCGCCGACGGCGTCGACGAGGACATCGAACGCCGCCAGCCGCTCGGCGAGGCCGGACAGGTCGCCTCCGACGTCGCGGACCTCCAGGCCGAAAGCGTCGAGGATGCCCAGGTTCAGGGCCGCGTCGTCGGTGAGCTTGTCGCGCGGGGCGACGAGGAAGGTCACCGCCTCGGTGCCGCGGAGGTCGAGGTGGCGTGCGACGACGAAGCCGTCGCCGCCGTTGTTGCCCCCGCCGGCCAGGACGGCCACGCGGGAACCCCCGGCGGCCCCGAGCAGCTCACAGACGGCGTCGGTGACCTGTCGGCCGGCGTTCTCCATGAGCACCGGGCCGGGGATGCCTACGGTCTCGATGGCGGCGCGGTCCACGCCGCGGACTTCGTCTCGTGCGAGGGCTCGCATGGGCGGTCCGTGGGACGGTGGTCAGCCGGCGAGGGCTTCGTCGAGGGCGGCCTTGAGGTCGGCCTTCTGCTGGAGCCCGACGAACTTGTTGACCATCTCGCCGTTCTTGAACAGGATCAGCGTGGGGATGGCGCTGATGCCGAACTTCATGGCGATCTGCTGGCTCTGGTCGGTGTCGACCTTCCCGATGCGGACCTTGCCGGCGTACTCCTCGGCGAGCTCCTCGACCGTCGGGGCGATCATCTTGCAGGGCATGCACCACTCGGCCCAGAAGTCCACCAAGGCGGGCATGTCGGTATCCAGGACCTGCTCCTGGAAGTTCTCGTCGGTCAGTTCCAGCACGTTGTCCGAGGCCATCGCAAGCTCCTTGCTGTGTCGAGGGATCGATCCCAGTGAATCCTAGGTGCCCCCGTCGGCCAAGTCAACCGCTTCAACTCCGACCACAGGCTGTGTATGCTCAGCTCCCGCAGTTCCCGCTTCCGGCGAGCAACGCGAGGGAAAGACCAGCATGATCCACGTCGCCGACGTCCTGGACGGTTTCGAGGCGGGCCGACCGCCCTTGAGCTTCACGCTCGACGACGAGCCGGCCGCCTTCGAACTCAGCCACCATCGCCCCAAGCGTCGCCGGCCCGGCAAGCGAGACTTCATCTACCGCGTCGCCGGCGCGCCGATCACCCTCGTCGCCGAGACCACGTTCGTCGAATCGCTCGACCTGCTGACCTACCGCGTCCGCCTCGTCGCCGAGCAGTCCGTGACGCGGCAGATCGCCAACGTCCGCATCCTGGACCTCGACGGGCTCGACGCCGACACGCTCCGCGGCTGGGAAGGCGGCTTCGCGCCGGCCCTCGACGAGAAGGGCCGCAAGTTCCGCACGCTGCCCATCCCCCCGCTGCTGTTCAAGATGTGGGACAGGCCGCTGGGCCGCGAGCCCATCGCCCGCCGGGACCTCGACGGGCGGAGCTCCTGCGAGCTGCTGCCGGTCTGGTTCCTCTACAACGACCGCGGCGGGCTGTGGTTCGGGCCCGAGTGGTCGGGCTCCTGGAGCATGGCCGCCGGGAGCGGCGGCCGCGGCGCCTGGGCGTGGTTCTCGCTCTGCTGCCTCGACTTCCACATGCTCCAGGGCGAGGAGGTGCAGCTCCCGCCCGTGTCGCTGGGCACCTACGAGGGCGCCGTCGGCGACGGCTGCGTCAAGCTCCGCCGCACCATCCGCGAGGAGTTCATGCCCACGCTCGATGGCGAGAAGCCCCTGCCCCCCGTCTCCGCACACGCCATCGGCGGGAGCATCCCCGACCTCGACGCCGAGGGCCTCGACCTTGCGGCCGACACGTTCGCGGCCATGGGGATGGAGCAGTTCGTGCTGGCGTCGTCGTGGTACCGCCCCCCGCCGGGCACGAAGACGCCCTTCACGCTGCCCGAACTCCAGGAGATGTATCCGGGCACCGACAGCGTGGCCGGCTACGAGCGGATCGCATGGTGGGAGCAGTGCGGCCTGTACGAGCCGGACCCGGTCCGGTTCCCCGACGGTATCCGTGCCTTCGCCGACCGCCTGGCCGAGCGGGGGATGATCCTGGGCCTGTGGTACGACCCGCGGTTCAACGTCTTCACCGACGCGCAGACCCGTTGGCAGGACGCGCTGACGCCCTACCACTGCGTGGACCCCAACGACAAGGCATGGAACCTCCACCTGATCGACATGGGCCGCGAGGCCGGACGCGAGTGCATGTTCGAGCTGCTGGAGCGGTTCGTGGTGGAGTTCGGGGCGGGGCATGTGTGGCACGACCTGAACACGCCGCCGCGGTTCCGCTTCTGGCAGGAGACCGAGCAGCCCGGCCGCAAGGGCCTCAAGGAACTCCGACATTACATGGGCTCCGACGAGGTGTACGACCGGTTCATGCGGGAGTACCCGGGCGTGTGGATCAAGTGGTGCGGCAGCGGGGGCTCGATGCTGAACCTGGGCGTGCTTCGCCGGGTGCACAGCTTCCGCCTGGCGGACTTCGGCGGGGTAACCGACGCCGGGACCGACGACACCGACGCCCTGCGGGACATGCGGACGGCGCTGAACTGGATCATCCCGACGACGTACCTGGTGAACCTGCTGAAGCTGCCGGAGACGGACCGGGACGTCTCCCGGGAGCACGTGTTCCTCAACCTCTTCGGCAGCACGTTCACGCTGCACCACACGGCGAGGCACTGGCGGGACCGCGACCGCGCGGACGCGACGCGCGTCGCCGGCGTCTACAAGAACCTCCGCGGTTACCTGCGCGACGGGGACTACTGGAGCCTCCTGCCCCCGCCGGAAGGCCACGACGGCTGGGACGGCTGGCAGTTCCACGACCCGCGGACCGGCACGGGGCTGCTGCTGTTCTTCCGCCGCCGCGATTGCCGCGACGCCACGCGGACCGTCACGCCCCGCTGGCCGGACGACTGGCCGACGCTGCGCTACGCGTCCGTCCTCGGCGAGGCCTCGGCCACCCCGGGCCCCGACGGCCTGCGGATCGACATGCCCGACCGCGCCGCCCTGCTCCGCTACGACCGCGGCGGCAAGTGAGATCGCACACCAAGGAGACCCGTCCATGCAGCGGACATCGCAAAGTTGTGTTCTCGCATGTGCCGCCCTGCTGGCCGCCGCGACCGCCGCGGGCGCGGCCAGCCCGGGCAAACTGGTCATCGAGCCGCCGACGCCCACCTGCGCGGGCTTCCACTGGGAGATCGCCGGCGACGGCGACGAGGACGCGACCGCCCGGATCGAGTTTCGCCGGGCCGGCGCCGAGACCTGGCGCCGCGGGATGGACTTCATGCGCGTCGGCGTCGACGGCGTCGAGTTCGTCGCAGGCAGCCTCTTCGACCTCGCCCCGGCCACCCGCTACGAGGCCCGGCTGACGCTCGTCGATCCCGACGGCGTCGACGGGAAGGCGACGCGGACGCTCACCTTCACCACGCGAGCCCGCCCGACGATGCCCGAGGGGGGCAGGACGTGGCATGTCTACCCGCGGGGCCACGCCGGGCGGCGGGAGGGGCCGCTTCTCGGCGACGGCGACTGGCGCAAGGCCCTTGCCGACCCGAAGACCTCGCCGCTGAAGCCCGGGGACCGCGTCGCCTTCCACGCCGGGACCTACGCGATCCGCCCGGACCTCTCGGCCGTGACGACGCGGCCGGTCGCGGAAGTCTCCACCGCCCCGCCCGGGCGGGCGAGCGCGGACGGGAGGGTGTGGCACGTCTACCCGCCGAAGTACGACGGCAAGCGCCTCAAGCCCGAGGTCCCCCTGGGAGGCTGGAGCCGCCCGCACCTGCTGTTCAAGGACCGCCACGGCAAGGGCCCCCGGGCGGGGGACACGATCCTCCTCCACGCCGGCCGGTATCGCGTCAACCGTTACGACTACCGGGACAAGGTGTTCCAGGGCCCCAAGTGGGGCGTCTGGCGGCTGTGGGGCGGCGGGCAGGCGGGCCGGCCTATCACGATCAAGGCCGCCGGCGACGGCGAGGTGATCCTCGACGGCGCCGGGCAGTACGCGATCTTCGAGTTGACCGGGGCCGATCACCTGGTCCTCGACGGGCTGACGTTCGCCAACGCCCACTGCGCGATCGTCGCCGGGCAGGAGCCGTTCGGGGCCTGCGAGGGACTGACCGTCACCGGCTGCACCTTCCGCGACGTCGCCATGGCCCTCTACAGCGATGCGGGGACAGGCCGGTGGCACGTCTCGGGCAACACGCACCTGGCCGTCGTTCACGCCGGCCCCTGGCGGGAGGCGTTCGGCACGGTCCGTCTGGGCGTGGCCGGCTCGGCCGGGAGGCCCATCGTCCTGGCCCCCGCCGGCGACGGGGAGGTGGTCTTCGACGGCAACGACAACTACGCCATGTTCGACTGCACCACCGCCGACCACGTCTGGTTCCACAAGCTCGGCGTCCGGGACACCGAATGCGCCTGGCTGGCCGGGTACATGCCCTTCGGCCTCGCGCCGGACGGGCTGATCGTCACCCGCTGCCGCGCCGAGGACGTCCGCATGGGCGTCTACAGCGACGAGAGCACCGGCGAGGGCTGGCACATCGCCGACAACCGCTTCATCGGCCGGGCCGTGGGCAACATGTCCATGAACCAGCACCTCTCGCCGTTCGGCATCAGCGTCTGCGGGCGGGGGCACGTCATCGAGCACAACCACCTCGAGTGGTTCCAGGACGGGATCGACCTCGGCTGGTGGGACCGCCTGACACGGTACCAGGACGGGGACTACTCGGCGTCGGTCGACGTGATCGGCAACTACGTCTTCGGCTCGGGCGACAACTCCGTCGAAGCCGACGGGTCCTACTTCAACGGGCGGTTCCTCCGCAACGCCTTCATCACCTGCAACAGCCCGTCCACCCAGAGCACGCCCGGCGGGCCCTACTACTTCATCCGCAACCTCGTCTACGCCATGCGCTCCCACGGCGGGCCGTTCAAACTGCCCAGCTCCCTCTTCGCCCTGCACAACACGTTCGGGACGAACCTCCTGCTCAGCCACGGGGGCAGGGACTGCCGGTTCCTCAACAACCTCTTCGTCTTCGCGCCCGGCATGGCCAAGGGCGAGGACATCCTCATGATCCGCTACAAGCCCCCGACCCCCAACGCGGGCAGCAACTGCAACGGCTTCCACCTCGTCCCGGCGATCATGGCCGACAAGCCCTTCCAGATGGACAAGAAGGCGTTCGCGACGCTGAAGGCCTACGCCGAGGCAACCGGGCTGGAGACCCAAAGCATCCTCGTCGGCGGCTACCGGGAGCTGTTCGTCAACGTCCCCGAACCGGCGCGGGGCGAGCGGTACAGGCTCGAGGGCCTGGACTTCCGGCTGGTGGACGGTGCGGCCGCGATCGACGCCGGCATGCCCCTGCCGAACGTCAACGACGGGCACAACGGCAAGGCCCCGGACCTCGGCGCCATCGAGCACGGCGAGCCGATGCCGCACTACGGCCCGCGGGCGGAGGAATGACGCGCGGGCAGCGAAGCGACCGCCGATGAAACAAGGCCGCGGCGACACGCCCCGGCCCTGTCGCGGCGCCGACGCGTCGGTCGTCGCCCTGCACATGGCCGCGGCATGCCGCCGCGGTCCTTCTCTTCTCCAGGCGCACCCCGCGCTCGCCGGCGCGACGCGACCTTCGCGCCGGCCCGGCGAGCCCGGGTGCCATGATGCCTACTTGATCGGGATCCTCTTCGTCTGCGCCGCCTCGGCCTTGGGAAGGCGGACGGTCAGCACGCCGTTGTCCATCGACGCCTCGATCTTCTCCCGGTCGATGTCGTCGCTGAGGGCGAAGGCGCGGTGGTACGGCCCGCCCACGAAGCCCACGTACGTGCGGGCGTATTGCTCGCCGAGCTCCGGCTCGGCCGGCTCGGCCGAGAGGGACAGCACGCCCTTGTCCACGCGGATGTCGAGGCTGTCGGGATCGGCCCCGGGGACCTCGGCCGTCAGGACGGTCGTGCCGTCCTCGGTCTCGTAGATGTCCACGAGGGGCATGAGGGCGTCGTCCTGGTCGCGCCGCGGGGCGCGTTCGGCCTGCGTGGTCTGGATGTCGGTCTTGTCGGTCATGGTGCACTCTCCTTTCCGCCCAAGGGCGTTCAGGACACGCTGATCTGCTTGGGCTTGGCGGCCTCGGACTTCGGCAGGCGGACCGTCAGCACGCCGCCGTCGAGGTTCGCGTCGGCCTTGTCGGGGTCCACGCGGTCCGGCAGGACGATGGTCCGCTGGAACTGCCCGTAGCCGCGCTCGCGGCGGTGGTAGCGGACGTTCTCCTCCTCGGGGGCGGTCTTCTCGCCCTTGATCACCAGCGTCTCGCCGGTGATCGACAGGTCCAGGGCGTCCTTGGCCACGCCGGCCAGCTCGCACTGGACAACCAGGTCGTCCGGGCCGTTGAAGACGTTGACCGGCGGGAAACTCCCGCCGCCGACGCGGCCGGACTCCGGCAGGCCCATGCGCCCGAAGACACGATCCATCTCGCGCTGCACGTGGCGGAGGGTGCCCATGGGATCCCACCCGCCAGGCCATCGAAACAAGGCTGTCATGTCAGGCTCCTTTCTCCGCAGAATTCTCTGTGGTTCCGTTCGCCCGCCGGGCACGCCCCGGCGGCGGAAATACAGAAAGCAAAGCGAATGCCAGAATGCATAAACGCTTTTGATAACAGGCTCTATGCTTCCATGAACCCCGCCGGGAAAATGCCACTTTGTCCGTCGAACGCACCTCGGGCGTCGTTTTGACAGGGACACGCGCGACAGGGCGTTCGGCAAACGCGGCGAGGGGCGCGGCGGATCGCCCGGCAAGCCCGGCCGGACCGTAATGGAAGCCCCGTCTCCTCCCCGATCCCCCTACAGCGTGAAGCGGAAGCCCTCCACCAGCGCGCCCGGCACGCGCATGCTGTCGGTCGAGCGGGCCTCGTACGTCTCGGCGCTGGGCAGCAGCTCGCGGCGGTCGGTCAGGCCGAGAAGGTTCTCCCCCAGCACGCGGTAGATCGTCTCGTCGAACCGCATCACGTTCATCGGGCCGACAATCTCCCCCCCGCGGACCCAGAGCGTCGCGAACCGAGTCATCCCCGTGATCCGGCACGCTGGGCGGTCCGAGTAGTTCAGGTACCACAGCCGGCTGACGTACACGCCCTCCTCCAGCCGCTCCAGCACCTCGTCGCCCGGGAGAGCCCCCGCCGCCACCTCCAGCGACTCGGGATACTCCCCGCCGGCGTTGCACGGCTCGCCGTACTCCTTCGCCGAGCGCGGGCCGACAAGGCAGCCGGCGTAGCGCCCGCGGTCGATCAGCGTCACCGCGCCGGGCTTGACGAACCCGTGATCGGTGAACGGGCTGGCCAGGCCGTCGGCGGTGTTCTCCCGGACGGTCACCGACCCGTCCAGCGCGACGCCGTCGTCGACCATCCGCAGCAGGCTGGTGGACTTCGTGCGGTGGGCCTTGAGCCCGAAGCCGCCCCAGGCGACCGTCTCCATCAGCTCGGCCACCGCGGCCGGGGCGAGGTACACGCGGTAGGCGCCCGGCTCGACCGTGACGGCCGGACGAGCGAGGGCGTCGAGTTGGGCGGCGGCCTCGTCGACGGTGCGGCGGAAGTCGCCGGCGTCCCACTCGAAGCCGGCGTAGGAGGTCTTCACGGCCTTGTCGCCGGCGAGGTAGAAGCTCCAGTCGGCGTGGAAGGTGTGGCGGGCGAACCAGTTCCGCTGGCCGAGCGAATTGGCGAAGCCGCGCTCGATCGCCCCGGCGGCGTAGAGCCCGACCATGTCCCGCCCGTCCCCGGCGGCCAGGAGGGCGTCGAGGGCGTCGGCGCGGTCGGGCAGGCGGTTCTCGCCGACGCTCTCGCCGCTGCGGACCTCGGTGGCGTAGTGCAGGTGCGGGTCCTCGGGGACGTGGGCGAGCATCTCGCGGAGCTCACCCAGCGCCCGCCGGGCGCGGGCGGCGTCCTCGCCGGCGTTGCCGGTGAGCGTCACCACGCTCCGCGTGTGGCGCTGCCCGAGGATCAACTCCAGCGACAGCACGCCCTGGTTGACGTGCCCCCCCTGGCGGACCTTCGAGCTGCTCAGGCGGGCGAAGTCCGACGCCTCCCCGGCGTAGCTGAGCAGGAGAACTTCCTCGCCCTCGAGCCCGTCGATCGCCCTGTCCGCCAGGTCATGAAACGCCTGCTGCATCGTGATCTCCCTATTCGGCGTCTTCGCACACAACGCGGAAACCGGCGTTGAAGACGCGCTGCCAGGGCGCATAGGGCAGGCGCAGGCCCGCCCGGCAGCGCTTCGGGCGGTCGCGGAACGAGCCGCCGCGAAGCACCTTCCGTCCGTCGCCGTAGTCCGAACGCGTCCACTCCGCCGCGTTGCCGTGCATCTCGCCCAGCCCCCACGCGTTCGGACGGTAGCGGCCCGCCGGGACGGTCACGGTCGCCTTGTCGTTGAACCGCGTGTCGCAGAGAGCCCGCTCGGCCGGGTCGAGGTGGGCGACCCCGCCGGTCACCACGTGCGTGAGAAACGCCTTGTCCATGCAGTTGGCGAACTTCGAGAAGTCCGCGTCGAGCCCGCCCCACCACAGCGGGCCGTTCGTCCCCGCACGGCAGGCGTACTCCCACTGGGCCTCGGTGGGCAGCCGGAACGGTCGGCCCGTGCGGTCGGCGAGCCACCGGCAGAACGCGGCCGCGGTGTTCCAGGAGACCCTCACGGCCGGCTGATCGTCGCCGTCGAGGTCGAGCCCGCGGTCGTCGGGGCGTTTGTGAAGCTTGGTGTAGTAGCCGCTGGAGAACTCCGGCCGGAACAGGCGAAGCTGTGCGTTGGTGATCTCACACGCGGCCATCCAGAACGGTTCGTCGATGCGGACACGGCGGAGGGCGGCCCGGCCTCGCATGCGGTCTCCCATGAGCAGCTCGCCGGCGGGGATCCGGACGATCTGGATCTTCTGCCCTCCGCCAAGATCGACGGTCCGGACCGGGAGGTCCCCGGCGGATGCCTCGAGCGCGGGCCCCGATGCCCGGAACGCTTCGGAGCGAACGCCCGGCTGGGGGTGCTGCACTTGGGGCTTCCCCTCTCGGCCGCCGTCGGGCTCGTACGCCGGCGTATCGGGAATCGCCTCGGGGTCCTCCGTCGGCCCGCCGTAGCGGCGCCGCAGTACCATCCGCCGCTCGTGCGCGTCGGTGGGGATCGGGAACACGTCCCCCCAGGTCCCGTGGCAGGGGCCGTTCAGGTCGATCCACGTCACCAGCCGGTCCCACGCCTCGGCGTCGAGGCGCACGCCGCCGTGGCCGGCCGCGAGCCTCTGGATCAGCTCGCTCGTGTCCGCGTGGTACTCCCCCGGCGTGAGCATGCTGACGTCGTCCTCGATGCTCACCCTCCGGATGTAGGGCAGCAGGGCCTCGTACGCAGGCGTGTAGCGGACGCGCCCGCCGGTGGCCTTGCGCATGGTCGGGTGCATGCGGTTGACGCCGAGCTTGCTGATCCGCCGGCCCCGGTAGTCGGGATGGTGGGCCTCGCCGCGAAGGTCGGGCCGGCCCTTCGCGTCGGGCGAGCCGTCGTGGCAGCGGACGCAATGGGCGTCCAGCACGGGCTGGACCTCGCGCTGGAAGTCGAACCCCCGCGCCGGGCCGTACCAGGGGCGGATGTCGTCCGGCGGGCGCATGGCAGCGGCGAGCTCGACACCCGGCGTGTCGCTGGTCCGCTCGTGGCAGCCGATGCACGACTGCTGTTCGCCGGGCATGAGCGTCACCCAACTGCGCATGAGTTGGACGGCCTTGCCGTCGGCGTCGAGGGCCTGGACGGCCAGCGGGGTGTTGGCGGGCGCCCGGAAGGCGGCCGAGCCGTCGGGAGCGACCCGCACCGTGCCGAGGATCCGCATCGCCTCCCAGGGCCCGCCGAGGCCAATCTTGTCCGGCCCGGCCAGGCCGAGGTAGCCGAAGTGGTAGGCGATCACGCGGAGGCTCTTGACGGTCCCCCGGGGCACGCCGGCCAGCCCGTCGCCGGCGTAGATGTCGTGGAGGTACAGCACGCCCTCGGTCGCGCCGGGCTCGACGCGGTCGGGCACGCGGCGCGGTCGCGCCCGCGGGGCCAGCAGAACCGGCTCCAGCAGCGCCTCGCCGGGCTCGGCACGGACGAGAACCAGGTTGTCATAGATGTCCGCCAGGTAGATCGCCCAGCCGGTCTTGCCGCCCCGCCAGCAGGAGACCAGGAAGTGCTTCTCCGACAGCGGGAAGGGATGGAGGAACTTGGGCCAGTCGCGGTCGACGAGCCGGTCGGCCACGCGAGGGCGGACGGGCTCGCCGCGCCCGCTGATCCGCCGGACGATCCCGTCGGCGCCGTAGAAGCCGCGGTCGGTGTCCAGGACGACGAGCTGGCCCATGCGGCGGGCGCCGTGGTAGCCGCTGAGGATGCACACGATCCGCCCGCCGTCGCCGCCGGCGGCGCGGGGGAAGTACAGCGAGTTGGGATACCACGACCCGCTGCCGTAGACCGCCCGCTGCCCCGTGCCGTCGGGGTTCATCACCATCAACTGCCGCAGGAAGATGTGGTTGATCCCCGTGTAGTCCCAGCGGTGGAAGAGCACCTGCCCGGTCGGCAGGACGGTCGGGTGGAAGTCGTGGTCCTGGTCGTAGCAGAGCTGGCGGACGTTGCCCCCCTCGGCATCCATGCGGTACAGCGTGCTCACCCGCTTCTGCCCGTGCCAGCAGGGCACGGACTGGAACGTGGCCGTGCAGCCGAAGACGATCCCGCCGTCGGGCAGGTAGCAGGCGTCGAAGGCGTCGACGTCGTCGGGCATCTGCGAGACCTGGCGGGGGACGCTGTCCTTGGGCCGCCGGCCCGTCGAAGGGTCGATGCCGACCTCCCACACCTTCCAGCTCGTCCCGTCGGAGCGGGTGAACAGCAGGCGGTCGGCGTCGTAGTGCAGCTCGATCTCGCCGACGTAGACGCGATGCTTCGGGCGGTACAGCGTGGTGAGCGTCCCCTCCGGGCCGATCGGCGCCAGCACCGCGATCTCGTTGTCGTAGCCGACGCGCCGCAGCGACGAGTTGCACTCGTGGTTGGTCGGCATGCCCAGGTGGCGCCCGTCGCCGAGCTTGCGGACCTTCCGCCGGACCAGCAGCAGCCGCCGACCGGCCAGCAGCGGGTTGGACAGCAGCGCGTCCCGCCGGAGCTCGTCGAGCTTGGCGGCCGCGCCGGCCTTGCCCGCCTCGATCGCGGCCTCGACCGCGTCCAGCCGGCGGAGGTACGCCTCGCCGTGGCCGTAGCGGTCCGGGAACGTCGCCATCAGGTCGCGGACCGCCGGGCGCAGGCGCGACGCCTCGTAGGCCAGGTCGCGCCTGGCCGGGCCCCGCCCGGCGCCGGCGGCGGGCGTACCGGCGGCGACCATCGCGACAGCGACGGTCACGCCGAGCCGCCATCCGAACTGCGCCTTGGCTTTCATGGCGGCCAGTGTACCATGATCGCCCCGCAAACGCCGCACCGCATCGCGCGGCGGCGGGTGTATACTGCAAGGGTCCGCCGGGGCGTGGCCCCCGGCCGGCCGGAGGCTCGCGCGGCCCGTATTCCCGGCCGCCGGCCGACTGGCCGCTGACAACAGTTGTGTGCGTGGATGGGTATCGTAAGCGACATTCAGAGGTTCTCGCTGCACGACGGGCCTGGCATCCGGACGACGGTCTTCCTGAAGGGCTGCCAGCTCCGCTGCCGGTGGTGCCACAACCCCGAGACGCTCCGCCCCCGCCCGGAGATCCAGCTCTTCCCGGACAAGTGCATCGGCTGCGGGGCGTGCCTGACGGCCTGCCCCAACGGCGCCCACGTCGCCGACGACGGCCGGCGGGAGTTCCTGCGCGATCGCTGCCAAGCGTGCGGCCGATGCGCCGAGACCTGCTACGCCGAGGCGATCGTGCTGGTCGGGCGCGAGCGGACGGTCGAAGAGGTCCTCGGCGAGGTCCTTGCCGACCGCGACTTCTACCGCCACTCCGGCGGCGGGATGACCCTCTCCGGCGGCGAGCCGCTCTATCAGCCGGCCTTCTGCGAGGCCCTGCTGGCCGGCGCCAAGGACGCCGCCCTCCACACCGCCGTCGAGACGAACCTCGCCTGGCCGGCCGAACGCGTCGAGGCCATCCTGCCCACGACCGACCTGCTGATGGCGGACCTGAAGCACATGGACCCGGCCGCGCACGAACGGTGGACGGGCGTGGGCAACGAGGCGATCCTCGCCAACCTGGAATGGCTGGGCGGGACGGACACCGAGTTGATCGTCCGCACGCCGGTTGTTCCCGGCGTCAACGACGCCCCCGAGCAGATCGCGGCGATCGCGCGGTTCCTGGCCCGGCTGGGCTCGCTGCGGTACTACGAGCTGCTGGCCTATCACCCGCTGGGCACGGGCAAGTATGCGTCGCTGGGATTGGAATACGAGCTGCCCGACGCCCCGCGCCCCGAGGCCGACCGCATGGCGGAGCTGGCCGATGCCGCCCGCGCCGAGGGCGTCCGCGTGCGAGCGCCCGGCGAGGAGGAGCCTCTGTAGTCCGGGCCTCACCCCGGCAGTTCCCGGCGGCCGGCCGGAACGTCAACGGATCAGAACACACGCCACGGTGCGAAGGACCATCCCATGACCCTCGCGAGCGAGCAGCTCAGCTACGCCGACCGCATCGCCATGCTGCGCGAGACCAAGCTCGCCCAGACCGCGGCGAAGATCGCCGCCATGGGTCACATGGACGGCGACGACTACGGCCTGGTCCTGCCGCCGGAGGACTTCTCGTGGGAGCCGCGGGCCAACCACGAATGCGGGTCGTTCTTCGGCTGCGACGGGTGGGGTCGGAACTTCCGCTCGCTGATGGAGCACTATCCGGTGTACGTCGATCCGGCGGACGCCATCGCCGGACGGGCGCGGCTGTTCCTGTCCTGGCGGCGGTTCGCGATGGGCGCCCGCTGGCACCCGGATTACCCGTACGACCACCTCAAGGCCGACCAGCAGCGGTACGGCATCACGCCGGGGATCGGCTCGGACTCGCACTTCGGGCCGGACTACCGCATCGGCCTGGAGCTGGGCTGGGGCGGGCTGCTGGCCAAGGTCCGCGGCCACGCCGCCGAGCACGGCCCCGACAAGGCCGCGTTCTACCGGGCCGAGGAAGACGCCCTTCTCGGCGTGCAGGCGTGGATCCGGCGCCACCTCGATGCCATCGACGCGAAGCTCGCGGACGAGCGGAATCCCACCCTCGCGGCCAACCTGCGGGAGCTGGGGGAGATCAACGCCTGGCTGGTGGACGGCCCGCCGCGTACGTTCCACGAGGCCTGCCAGTGGATCGCGTGGTTCAACTCCGCCTCGCGGACGTACAACCGCGACGGCGCGGGCGACCAGCTCGATGAGATCCTCCGCCCCTACTACGAGCGAGACGTCGCCGAGGGCCGACTCGACGACGAGCGGGCCGTCTTCCTCCTGGCCTGCCTGCTGCTCAACGACCCGCACTACTACCAGATCGCCGGCCCCGACCCCCACGGGCGCGACCAGACCAGCGCGGTCTCCTTCCTGATCCTGGAGGCCGCCCACCGGCTGTCGGCACCGGCGAACCTGACCATCCGCGTCCACGACGGGCTGGACGAACGGCTGTTCCGCAAGGGCGTCCGCCACCTCTTCGAGGACCGCCAGGGCTGGCCCCGCTTCAGCGGCGATGAAGCCCTCACATGCGGCTTCATGCGAAACGGCTACCCCGCGGAACTCGCCCGCCGGCGGATCGCCACCGGCTGCCACTGGATGGCCCTCCCCGGCCGCGAATACACCATGAACGACACGGTGAAGGTCAACGTCGCGAGGGTCTTCGAGGTCGCGCTGTGGGAGATGCTCGACGGCGGGGGCGAGAAGTCCCTCGCGGCCCTGTGGGAGGCGTTCGAGCGGCACCTCGACCGGGCGGTGGCCTGCGTGGCCGAGGGGATCGACTGGCACCTCGACCACCAGGTGCACAACCAGCCGGAGCTGATGCTGAACCTGCTCTGTCACGGCCCCGTCGAGCGAGGGCTGGACGTGGTGGAAGGCGGCGTGGACTACTACAACCTCTGCTGCGACGGCGCGGGGCTGGCCACCGTGGCCGACTCGCTCGCCGCCCTGGACCGCCGCGTCGAACGGGAGGGCGCCCTGACCTGGGCGGAGCTCGCCGGGCACCTGCGAGCGGACTTCGCCGGAGCCGACGGCGAGCGCGTGCGGCTGATGCTCCGGTCCGTCGACCGCTACGGCAGCGGCGGGCTCGGAGACGACTGGGCCGTGAAGGTCTCCCGGCGGTTCACCGACGCCGTCAAGGCCCGTCCCACCCCCGGCGGGCGGAACATGATCCCCGGGTGGTTTACCTGGTCGGCGACGATCAAGCTCGGCCAGGCCGTCGGGGCCACCCCCAACGGGCGGCGCGCCGCCGAGCCGATCAGCCACGGCGCCAACCCGGACCCCGGCTTCCGAAAGGACGCCGCCGCCACGGCGATGGCGCGGTCGATCGCGGCCGTCCAGCCGGGCTGGGGCAACACCGCGCCGATCCAGCTCGAGCTGGACCCCCACCTCGGGCGCGGCGACGAGGGCGTCTCGAACGTCGCCTCGCTGATCCGCACGCACTTCGACCAGGGCGGGACCCTGTTCAATATCAACGTCATCGACGCCGACAAGCTCCGCGCCGCCCACGCCGACCCGTCGGCCTACCCGGACCTCGTCGTCCGCGTCACCGGCTTCACCGCTTACTTCGCCGCGCTGAGTCCGGCCTTCCGGCAACTGGTCGTCGACCGGATCATCGAGGAGTGACGGGGGGCGTTATCGGTTCGTCGTTCCTGGCAAGAGGGCCAGGCGGCGCGGGGGTGTCCTCGCGGCGCGTTGGCTGCGGGCGGGCAGCCGGGCGTCAGAGCAGGCTGCCGACCTGGTAGACGATCAGCGTGACCACGTATGCCAGGACGGTCAGGCCCGCCCATTGGAGCAGGGGCCAGCGCCACGAGCCGCTCTCCCGCCAGGTGACGGCGACGGTCGCCACGCACGGCGTGCCGATCAGGCAGAAGAGCATGATGCAGAACGCCACCAGCGGGCGGTAGGCAACGCGGAGGCGCTCCCGCAGCGCGGCCGAGGCACGCGGGCCCTCCCCCACCGAGAAGACGATCCCCATCTGGGCAACGAAGACCTCCTTGGCCGCCAACGCCCCGATCAGCGCCGTGCCGATCCGCCAGTCGAAGCCCAGCGGCGCCAGGACGGTCTCGAGGGTGTGCCCGACGCGTCCGGCCGTCGAGTGGGCCAGCCGCCTGGCGCGGTGCTCGGCCCGCAGGCGCCTCAGCCGCGCCAGCGCGGGGTCGCGGACGTCATCGAGGTAGCGCAGGACCGCGGGGAACACGTCGGGAGCCGAGCGGCGGGCGTCGTCCAGGGCGTCGTCGCGGGCCTTGGCCAGGGCGAGGTAGCGGATGTCCCCGGCCTCGGCGGCGACGTCGCGGACGGCCTCCTCGAACCGCCCCCTCGCCGCCAGCACGCGGTCGCGGGCGCCGAGGAAGGCGCCGACGCCCTCCCCCTCGGGCGCTTCGGTCAGGCGGTCGATCGTCTCCCGCCGCCGGCGACGGGCCTCGACGTAGCCGGCCTCGTGGGCCCAGTGCGTCCGCGCGGCGGCGGCGAGATCCCGCTCGGCCCGGACGGCCGCGGCGACGGCGTTGGCGTCCAGCCCGGCCTCGGCGGCGACCCGGCGGGCGCCGGCGACGACCCGCTCGTCGATCCGCCCGGCCTCCTCGGGCACGTCGGCGGCGAAGCTCGGGCTGCGTGGGAACGCGGTCATCGCCCACAGGACGATGGAGATCAGCAGGATGACGGTCCCGGCTTTGCGGAGGTACATCCAGCCGCGCTGCCAGGTGTGGATCAGCAGCCCGCGGAACGTCGGCAGGCGATACGGGGGCAGCTCCATCACGAACGCCTCGGACTCCCCGCGGAGGATGGTCTTCCGCAGCAGCTTGGCGGCCCCGACGGCCAGCGCGATGCCGATCAGGTAGATCGCCCACAGCACCGGTGCCTGCCACGCCTGCGGGAAGAAAGCGGGGATCAGCAGCGCGTAGATCGGCAGACGTGCCCCGCAGCTCATCAGGGGCACGACGAGCATGGTCGTCAGGCGATCGCGCCGGCTGCCGAGCGTGCGGGTGGCCAGGATGGCCGGCACGCTGCAACCGAAGCCGATAAGCATGGGGATGAAGCTCTTCCCGTGCAGGCCGATCTTGTGCATGACGCGGTCCATGAGGAAGGCCGCGCGGGCCATGTAGCCGGAGTCCTCCAGGGCGGCGATGGCCAGGAACAGCAGCAGGATGTTGGGCAGGAAGGCCACGACGCCGCCGACGCCGCCGATGATGCCGTCGACGATCAGCGACCGCAGCAGGCTGTCCGACGCCTTGGGCCAGAGCCGGGCGATGTGCCCGCCGGCCCAGTGGAACAGCTCCTCGATCCAACCGGTGGGCGCGTCGCCGAGGGTGAAGGTCAGGTAGAACACCGCGTACATCAGCGCCAGGAAGATCGGGATGCCGATCAGCCGGTGGGTGACGACCTCGTCGATGCGGTCCGACAGCGTGTGGCGGTACTCGACGGTGGACTCGACGGCCTCCTGGCAGGCGCCGGAGATGAAGCCGTAGCGGCGGTCGGCGATCAGGATCTCGGGGCGGTCCCCGCAGACGCTCTGGAGGTGCTTGGCGCTGCGGCGCGCCGCGGCGAGGACCTGCTCGTCGCCGACGCGCTTGCGGATGTCGCGGTCGGCCTCCAGCAGCTTCAGCGCCAGCCACCGCGGCGGATGGCGATCGGTGTCCGCGGCGTCGCTGGCGGCGACGAGCTCGGTCAGGGCCGCCAGCTCCGGCTCGATCTCCGGGCCGTAGCGGACCGGATGCGGGTGGGGAACGCCCTCGTCGCCGCCCGCGACGGCCAGGACGGCCTCCAACAGCTCGTCGGTGCCCCGGCCCTTGTGGGCGACGGTGGGCACGATCGGCGCGCCCAGCAGCCGCGAGAGCAGCTCCAGATCGAACCGGATGCCGCGGGCCTCGGCGACGTCGCTCATGTTGAACGCGAGCACCAGCGGGACGCCGAGCTCCATCAACTGCACGGCCAGGTACAGGTTGCGCTCCAGGTTCGAGGCGTCGACGATGTCCACGACGACGTCCGGGCGCTCGTCAAGGAGGAAGTCACGGGCGACAAGCTCCTCGACGGAGTAGGCCGTCAGCCCGTAGGTCCCGGGCAGGTCCACCACGCGGAGCCTGCGCCCGGCGTGGCGGCAGGCGCCTTCCTTCTTCTCGACGGTGACGCCGGGGTAGTTGCCCACGTGCTGTCGCGCCCCGGTCAGCGCGTTGAACAGCGTGGTCTTGCCCGCGTTGGGGTTGCCCGCCAGGGCGACCACGAGCGGCCGGTCGGCGCCGGCGGCGCGGGGGGAAGCCTGATTCTCGCGATTGTTCGGCATGCCAAACAATCTATCGTCTCGTGAAGTCCAGGTCAACCGCGCGCATGCTTGGCGCCCCCTGCCCGAGCCGCTAGGCCACCGCCGTGTCGGGGTGGCGGTCGGCCGACCAGCGACGGACGGCGTCGATCAGCTTGTCGCGGCGGACCGGCTTGGCAAGGTAGTCGTCGCAGCCGATCTCGATGCACACATTGCGGTCGCCCGCCATCGCGTGAGCCGTCAACGCGATGATCGGAAGGCGGACCCCCTGGCGGCGCAGGCGACGCGTCGCCTCGTAGCCGTCCACCTCCGGCATCTGCATGTCCATCAGAATCAGCGCGCACCCCCCCTCGCCCCCGTCGGCGCCGCCTTCGAACCGCTCCAGCACGGCCGCGCCGTTCTCGGCGATTTCCACCTCCGCCCCGGCTCGCTTCAGCAGCGTCTTGATGAGCATCTGGTTGTCGCGGCCGTCCTCGGCCAGCAGGACCCGGACGCCCTCCAGCACGCGGCTCTTGCCGGACCTCTCTGGCCGGTTGTCGGCGTTGTCGGTACCGGAAACGGCTTCCTGCGGGTCGGTCACCATGGGGATTCCTTTCAGTTCGCCTGTCGGTACGAGCAGTCGGAACGTGCTGCCTTCGCCGGGGGTGCTCTCGGCCGAGAGCTGCCCGCCGAGCAGCCCGGCGATCCGCCGCGTGATGGCCAGCCCAAGCCCCGTGCCGGGATGGCGACGGGCCTTGGACGCGTCGCCCTGGACGAAGGCCTCGAAGAGCGTCTCGAGCCTCTCCGGCTCGATGCCGCAGCCGGTGTCGCGGATGTCGAACTGCACGGCCGGGCCGGCCCCGCCCCACTGGCGGATGAGGGAGACGACGATGCGGACCTGGCCCTCGTCGGTGAATTTGACGGCATTGCCGACGAGGTTGACCAGCGCCTGGCGGAGGCGGGCCTCGTCGGTGGCGATCCGCTCGGGCACGGCGGTGCGGTACTCGACGGCCAGGTCGATGCCGGCGTTGCCGGCCGGGACGCGCATCATGCTGGCGACGCCGCCGACGAGGTCGATCAGCTCGCAGGGCTCTGTCTCGACGGTCATCTTGCCCGCCTCGATCTTGGACAGGTCGAGGATATCGTTGATCAACTGCATGAGGTGCTCGCCGTTGCGGCGGAGGATGGCGACGTACTCCACGCGGTCGTCGTCGGTCAGGTCCGGGGCGTCGAGCAGGTCGGCATAGCCGAGAATGGCGGTCATGGGGGTGCGGATCTCGTGGCTCATGTTGGCCAGGAAATCGCTCTTGGCCTGGCTGGCGGCCTCGGCCTGCTCCTTGGCCTCGCGGAGGCGGCGTTCGAGCTCCCTGCGCGCGGTGACGTCCCGGACGGTACCCAGCAGCAGCGTTCGCCCGCGCCAGTTCAGGCGGGTCAGCAGGATGGTCGCGTCGAACTCCGCGCCGTCAACGCGGCGGTGGCGCCACTCCACGAACTGCGAGCCTTCGGTCACGGCGCGGCGGACGTACTCCTCGGCCAGCTCGGCCGAGTCGCTCCCGTCCGGTTGGGTCGGCGGCGACAGCGAGAGCACGTCGTGGGCGATCAGCTCGTCGACGCTGTCGCAGCCGAACAGGTCCACCGCGGCGGGGTTGGCGTTGGTGAAGGCCCGCCGCTCGACGTCCATGAGGATGAACGCGTCCGTGGAGGACTCGAACAGCAGCCGGTGGCGGGCCTCGCTCTCGCGCAGGGCGCGGTCGGCCTCCAGGTGGCGGGTGATGTCCCGGGCCGAGCCCACGAGCGTCCACCCGCCGGCGCCGGTCCGGAACGCGCGGATGTGCACCTCCACGGGCAGCTCCGAGCCGTCCTTGCGGCGGTGGACGGTCTGGATGGTGACGGTGCGCCCGCCCTCGATGGCCAGGTCGAACTTCTCGGCGAGGTCGGCGCGGGTCAGCCGCGGCTTGATGTCCTCGGGGCCGAGGCTCAGCAACTCCTCGCGGGTGTAGCCCAGCACCAGGCAGGCCGTCTCGTTGACATCCACGAAACGCAGCGTCTCCCGGTCGATGAGGAAGACGCTGTCCGGCGAGCTGTCCAGGGCCTCGCGGAACCGCAGGAGCAGCTCCGAGCTGCGCATCCGCTCGGCGATCCGCCCCAGCCGCTCGGCGACGGCGTCCAGCAGGCAGCGCTCCTCGGCCAGGAAGGGCCCCTCGTCGCAGTCCGGGCGGACCTCGCGGTAGGCGACCTCCACGCGACCGGCCCGTTCGCCGTGCAACGTGATGTCCGCCGTCTGCACGGCCTGGTGGTGTGCGCAGTCGCACATGGCGTAGACGTCCTGGCCGAAGACGACGCGCCCGCAGGCGATCTCGGGGTACCGCCAGCCGTCCGGCAGCAGGCGGGCGGTCTCGGCGAAGATCTCCGGCAGCGTCACCCCGGGCCGCTCGACGACCTTCGCCAGCCCGTACAGGCAGTCGAGCTCCTTGACGCGCTCGCGCAGGGCGCCGGCGGCGGCCTCGCGGCGGCGGGCCTCTTCGGCAAGCCGGCCCTGGATCCGCCCCAGCCGCATGTAGAACAACCCCCCGCCGGCCAGGCCGACGCCGGCACACAGCAGCACGAACGCCACGGCCTGCTCGGTCTGGTCCTGCACCTCCAGCGTGACATCGCGAAGCGCGACAAGCTCGCCGACGGTCCGCCCGGCCGCGTCGGTCAGCGCGCGGGTCTGGAACTCGTAGGTCGCGTCGCCCAGCGTGGCCCGACCGCCGGGGCCTTCGCCGCCGGGGTGCGGCTCACCGAGCCGGTCCAGCACGCCCGGGGGGACCTCGTCAAGCGTGCGGTCGGCGATCATGTACTCCGGGTGGGCGTCCCACTGGGCCTCCTTTCCGAGCATGCGTCGGCCGACGCGCCAGTTCTCTCGATCCAGCAGGTCCTTGTCGATGGCGACGAGGAAGTCCAGCCCGATGGCGGCGTGCAGGCGGCCAAAGACGTGATCGATCTCCTGGCCCAGCTCGATGTAGCCGATCCGCCGCCGGCCGTCGAACCAGGGCCGGACCACCCGCAGCGTGAACGTTCCCAGCGGCCCCAGCTCGATGCCGGAGGCGGTCCGCCCGGTCCGGATTGCCTCGCGGGCGGTCCAGCGATCGATCGTATCCCCCCGCCGCGGCGGGTGATGCACCCGCAGGACGCAGACGCCGTTGGGGTCGTGGAAGTAGAAGTGCGTGACGCGGTGCTCGTCGCGGAGGACTTCGAAGATCGGCCCGGCCTGGTCGAGCAGCTCGCCACGGTCCCCGCCGAGGTAGACGTCCCGCAGCACATCATCGCGGGACAGGGCCTCCAGCGTGGCGGCCATCAGGGCGGTCTCGGAGGCGACCTCGCCGTCGAAGGCGCGGTCGAAGCGTTCGAAGGCCTCGCGGGATTCGGCCTCCATGTGCGTCCGCCCGCCGACCAGCAGAATCAGCGTGCAAACCCCCGCCAGGGCCACGCCCGCCACGGCCAGCGGCGCCATGACCTCCAGGCGCAGACGCGTGGCGGAGGGGCGCGGGGACGCGCCGGCATCGGCCTCGGTGCTGGCCGAGGAGTCTCGCCCCGAGTCGGGTCCCTTGGTGTCCACGAGCATGTCTCCTGTGATGTGACAGCGCGTGAGACGCTCCGCCGCACGGACCACGAGCAGAGACCGTACGGCAACGTGTCTGACCCGACTCCGCCCTGTACTTCGACCGCCGGGACGGGCGACTTGAGCAGCGCCGCCCTCGCCCGGAACGGCCGGCGGAACGCCTTGGCCGGTGGTTGCGTCAGGGGACGGTGTGCGATTCACTGTACCGGCCCGGTTCGGCGCGGGTGGCGCCTCGGCGGGCAGACGAATATGGAGAGGCCGACGTGCATGAGAAACTCGTCCTGGTCGGTGCCGGCAGCGTCTCGTTCACGCGGGGCCTCGTCGCCGACGTGCTGCGGGCCGGCTGGACCGGCGAGCTGGCGCTGGTGGACATCGACCCCGAGGCCGCCCGCGTGGCCGGGGCGCTGGCGGGCAAGATGATCGACGCCGCCGGCGCGTCGCCGGCCGTTTCGACCACGACGGATCGCCGCGACGCGCTTCGAGTGGGCCGAGACCACGGCCGACGCCGCGCTGACCGGCTCCCGCCGGCTGTTCGTCCAGGCGCTGCTGCTGGACGGCGCGGTCGCGTCGGCGGACGCCGCCGGGAAGCTGGCCGACGACCTCCTCGCCGCCCAGGCGCCCCACTTGCCCCGGTTCTCGCGGTGACCGGCGCCAGCGGCCTCGCCCCGCTGCCCGACAACTCCCCGCGGCTTCGCCGGCCGGGCCGGCTCCGCCCTCATCGTCGCCCCGCGTCCGGCTCCGCCGCCGGGCGCTTCGGGATGCCGTTGAAAACCGGCACGCGCCAGGCGAAGGTCTCCGACGACGGGAGGTCCCTCGTCTCGCCGCCGCGGGCCTCCCGGACGTGCACTTGGTAAGGCCGGCCGTAGCCCTTGTACGAGAGCGAGACGCTGCTGTCGACGCTGACGAACGCCGGCGCCGGGCCGATCCGCTCGCGGTTCTTGTAGAGCAGCCCGCCGAGGACCTCCGTGCAGCCGCCGCCCGTGGTCTTGACGATCGTGCGGTCCTTCTCGGTCTTGATGCCCAGGATCCACAGCCTCGCCCCGTCGTTGAGGATGTGCGGGTCGTGGGCGTAGCTCTCCGTGTTCGTGTGCCACGCCCACGCCTGCTGCGGGCCGCGAAGCACCGTCCCCGGGCCCGGCGGACCGTCGATGAAGAACACCCGCCCGCCGGTCACCGTGTTGCGGTAGGTCCCCCCCGCCGCCAAGAGGATCAGCGTCCGCTTCGTGGCGTGCTCGACGCCCCACCCGGCCGAGCCGTAGCTGTCGCCGAGGAACTCCAGCAGCACGACGTCGCTCTCGCCGTCCTCGATCCGCCAGACCGGGCGCTTGTCCGGGTGCCGCTCGACCTTCAGCGGCTTGTAGCTGCGCACGCGGTCCTTCGTGAAGCCCTCGGAGCGGAAGATCGTCGGCGCGCCGCTGATCCGCCGGACGCGCCCGCGAACGTGGATCGTGTCGCGGATCGTCCCGAACGTCGACGACGAGACGAAGATATCCCGCGCGCCGGAGTCGATCGCACGCTGGAGCGGGCCCGTCAGGTCGCCGCTTTCGGCGTGGACCACCGTCCACGTCCCCGGCGCGGGCATCGGCGGCATGGGAGGCTGGACGACGGGCAGGTTCAGCGACCGGCCCGGCTCGCCGAACAGCGACATGGCCCGGGGCCAGGCCAGCTCGGCGATCTCCGGGCCGCGGAATGTCTCGGCGTCCATGCGGGCGGCGAGGTCGTAGCCGGCCGTCGTCACGCCGCGGGCGAAGAACGTGCCCTTCTCGTTGGTGATCGCCGTGGCCGCCCGGCCCCCGCCGGTCAGGCGGGCGTTCAGCAGGACCATGTGCCCGCCGCGGTTTCGCACGGCGGGGACGACGTTCTCGCTCCGCAGCCCCTCGATGCTCACCGTGTTGCCCCGGTTCTCGAACGCCGCCCGCCCCTGGCGGCGGAGGGTGATCTGCGAGAACGCCATGCTGTGCAGGCTGCCGGTGATCAGGCAGCCGACGTCGAAGCCCTCGATCGTGACGTCACGGATCAGCCCCGGGCCCGAGCCCTTGGTCATCGAGAGCCCCACCGCCCCCCGGCCGGCGGGGTCGCCGGAGCAGATCGTCACGTCGTAGACCCCCCCGCCGTTGTTGGTGTGGAACTCCAGGCCCACGGCGTTGGGGTTGCCCTCGCCCACGTCGAAGGTCATCCCACGTATCCGCTGGAAGAAGTTCTGGGCGAAGTGGCGCTTGCCCCGCGTGTCCAGCATCGCCGTGGGCTTCCCGGCGAAGGCGCGGCAACGATCCGCGAGCCGGAGGATCGTCCGGCCGCGACCGGCGCCGAAGATCGCCTTCTTCTTGTCGCCGACGACGATCGGCTCGGAGATGACGTACGTACCCTCGGGGATGTAGATCCGCCGACAGGCCCCGAATCTCGCGTGCTTGTTGTGCTTGCCCGCCTCGATGATCGCCTTCAGCGCGGCCGTATCGTCGGCCCGGCCGTCGCCGACGGCGCCGGCGTCGGCCCGCGCATTGACGTAGCCGGCCCCCCGCGGGGGGACGTAGGGCGTCTCGGCGACGGCGGCGGCCGCGGCCGTCAGGACCGCGATGGCGACCGAGAGCGTGCGTGGCGGCATGGGCGGCACCTCACTCGGGGGGCGTCTCCGCCGCGCGGGCGGCGAGGGTGTGCTTGGTCAGCATCGCCCCGCCGGTCACGTTGGACACGTCGTCCCGCCCGGCATTCATCAGCATACGCACGCCGAGATAGCTTCGATAGCCCGAGCCGCAGGAGACCGCCACCGGCCGGTCGGCGGGCACCTCGTCCAGCCGGTCGCGAAGCTCGTCGATGGGGATGTGCATGGCCTGATCGAGGTGCCAGGCGTCCCACTCGGCGCGGGTGCGGACGTCGAGCACGCACAGCGGCTCGCCGGCGGCCAGCTTGTCCAGCGCCTCCGCCGGCGTGAGCGTGGGCATGATGCCCCGTCGCTGGTTGGACGCCGCGAAGCCGGCGAGGATCTGGAGGTCTTTCGCCGAACCGAACTGCGGGCAGTACGCCAGGTCGAGCGTCTCGAGGTCCTCCACGGTCATGCCGCCCGTGATGGCCGTCGCCAGCACGTCGATCCGCTTGTCGGCGCCCTCGGGTCCCACGGCCTGGGCGCCCAGCAGCCGACCGGTCTCCGGGCAGTAGATGATCTTGACGATCAGCATCTTCCCGCCGGGGTAGTAGCCGACATGATGCATCGCGGGGAGGTAGACGACCTTGTGCGGCCGGCCTTCCGTCGCGGCCTGGCGCTCGGTGATGCCCGTCGCCGCGGCGGCGAGGTTCCCGGCGCGGACGATGGAGGTGCCCAGCACGGAGGGCATGCGGAGGCGGCGGGGGTCGTCGTCGCCGGCTTGGCAGAGATCGAGTGCGGCGTTGGCGCCGGCGACGCGTCCGGCCTTGTTGGCCGGCCCGGCCAGCGGGATGTTCACCGGGCGGTCCAGCACGGCGTGGTGCGTCTGGCAGTTGTCGCCGGCGGCGTAGACCGACGGGTCACTGGTCCGCTGGAACCCATCCACCGCGATCGCGCCGGTCTCGCCCAGCTCCAGGCCGGCCTCCCGGGCGAGGTCCACGTTCGGGCGAACGCCCACCGCCTGCACCGCCACGGCGAACGGCAGCCGCCGGCCGGACTTCGTCACCGCCACCGTCGTGCCGTTCTCGCCGACGACTTCCGCGAGGGCGTCGCCGAGGATGACCTCGCAGCCGGCCTGCTCCAGGGCGGCCTTGACCGGAGCCGCCATCTCCGCGTCCAGCGGGGTCATCAACTGGGGCATCATCTCCAGCAGCGTGACGTTCAGCCCGCGATGGCGGAGCTGCTCGGCCGTCTCCACGCCGATGTATCCGCCGCCGACGACCAGCGCCCGGGCGACGTCGCCGTCTTCGACGGAGACGGCCGTCTGGTCCACGTCCGCCGGGCCGACCTTCGAGAGGTGCTCGACGATGGCGTCGACGTCGGGGACGGTGCGGACGGTAAAGACGTTGGGCGCGTCCAGGCCGGGGATCGGCGGGCGGACCGCGTGCGTCCCCGTCGCCAGCACCAGGCGGTCGTACGCCAGCTCGCTGGCCTGGCCGTCGGGGCCGACCAGCGTCACCGTGCCGTTCTCGCGGTCCACCGCCGTGCAGGTCGTCCGCAGGCGGACGTCGATGCCGAACCGCGTGCGGAACTGCTCGGCCGAGGCGACAAAGAGGCTCTCCCGCTTGGGGATCTCCCCGCCGACGTAGTACGGCAGGCCGCAGTTGGCGAAGCTCACGTACGGGCCGGACTCCACGAGCACCACGTCGATGTCCTCGCGCGTCCGCCGGGCCTTGGCGGCTGCGGACGCCCCGCCGGCCACCCCGCCGATAATCACAAGCCGCTTGCCCATGGGTTCTCCTCGGTCTGGAAAGTCGTCCATTCGCTCAGGTGCACGTGAAGTCCTATGCATTCAGTACGGTTATAAACCTTCCTCGCCGCGCCTCAATAGTATGCTGGAAGAAAAGCCCCGAGGCGTATCGCGGCGACTCCGTCTTTGGCGCCCGCCCGCCTCGGGAAGCCCGACAGAACCGCGGCGTATCGCCTCGGTGCAGTCTCCCCCCCGCCGCGTCCGATCCGTCCGGACACAATCCCGCCCGGCCCCCCGCTGGTCTCCGCCCCCCCCACGGGGTATGATGTCGGGCTCGAACGACCCGGACCAGCGAACAAGGAGCACCCATGGCCCGCAACGTGGTACAGAAGATCCTCTCCGAGCACCTCGTCAGCGGCGAGATGACCGCCGGCGAGGAGATCGGCATCCGCATCGACCAGACTCTCACCCAGGACGCCACCGGCACGACCGCGATGCTGCTGCTGGAGGCGATGGGCACACCCCGCGTCAAGACCGAGGTCTCCGTCAGCTACGTCGATCACAACATGGCCCAGTTCGGGCCCGAGAACCACAACGACCACCTCTACCTCCAGTCCATCGCCCGCAAGGCGGGGGCCTGGCACAGCCGGCCGGGCAACGGCATCTGCCACCAGGTCCACCTCGAGCGGTTCGCCCGCCCGGGGGGGACGCTGCTGGGCAGCGACAGCCACACGCCGACCTGCGGCGGGATGGGCATGGTCGCCATCGGCGCCGGCGGGCTGGACGTCGCGGTGGCGATGGGGGGCGGGGCGTTCCACATGGCCTGCCCGCGGGTCATCGGCGTGGAGCTCACCGGCGAGTTCGCCGACTGGGTCGAGCCCAAGGACATCATCCTCCGGCTGCTCAGCGTGCTGACAACCAGGGGCAACGTCGGCTGCTGCGTGGAGTATTTCGGCGACGCCGTCGCCACGCTGCCCGTACCCGCCCGCGCCACCTGCACCAACATGGGCGCCGAGCTCGGCGTGACCACCAGCGTCTTCGGCGCCGACGAGGTCACCGAGCAGTTCCTCCGCGCCCAGGGCAGACCCGACGCCTACCAGCCCCTGGCCGCCGACGAGGGCGCGACCTACGACCGCGTCGTCAAGCGCCTGCACGTCGAGCGCGACGCGGGCACCCTCGCCGCCATCCGCGAGTTCTGCACCGACGTGGACGTCTCAGGGCCCGACGCCGACGGCCTGGCCGAGGTCAGCTTCGGCCAGGTGCGGATCGACCTGGCCGCCCTCGAGCCGCTGGCGGCCGGCACGCCCAGCCCGGACAACGTCTCCACCGTGACCGCCCTGGCCGGCACGCCCGTCCGCCAGGTGGCCATCGGCTCGTGCACGAACTCCAGCTACCAGGACCTCACCCGCGTCGCGGCCGTGATGAAGGGCCGAACCGTCCACCCCGACGTCGAGATGGGCATCAGCCCCGGCAGCCGGCAGGTGCTGGAGATGCTCGCCGGCGAGGGCGCGCTGGCCGACCTCGTCGCCGCCGGCGCCCGCCTGCTGGAGAGCGGCTGCGGGCCGTGCATCGGCCAAGGGTTCGCGCCGGGCGAGGGCACCGTCAGCCTGCGGACGTTCAACCGGAACTTCTGCGGGCGAAGCGGCACGGCGAACGATATGGTCTACCTCGTCTCCCCGGCGACGGCGACCGCCGCGGCGCTGACCGGCGAGGTCACCGACCCCCGACTGCTCGCCGAACGGGGCATCGCCTACCCCGCCGTCGACGCACCCGACGCCTTCCCGCGCGACGACAACATGCTCCAGCCGCCGCTCTCGCCGGAGAAGGCCGACGCCGCCGAGGTCGTCCGACCCTCCACCATCGTCAAGCCCCCCCGCGGCGAGCAACTGCCCGACGAGCTGACCGGCGAGGTGCTCATCGTCGTCGAGGACAAGATCACGACCGACCACATCATGCCGGCCGGCAACCTGCTGAAGTACCGCTCCAACGTGCCCGAGTACGCCAAGTACGTCTTCACGTGCTTCAATGAGCCGGGCAGGCCGACGTTCGCCCAGCAAGCCATCGCCGCCCGCGACGCCGGGCGGGCCGGGGTGATCGTCGCCGGGGAAAGCTACGGGCAGGGCTCCAGCCGCGAGCACGCCGCCCTGTGCCCGATGTACCTCGGCGTCCGCGTGGTGATCGCCCGCAGCATCGAGCGGATCCACCAGGCGAACCTCGTAAACTTCGCCATCCTGCCCCTGACGTTCGCCACCGCCGCCGACGCCGAGGGCGTCGAGGCCGGCGACGAGCTTCGCCTCGCCGGCGTGACCGAAGCGATTGCCTCCGGCGAGACCGTCACCGTTCGCAACGTCACCAGGGATGCCGAGTTCACCTGCGACGTCGCGCTCACCGCGCGCCAGCGCGAGATCCTCGCCGCCGGCGGCCTGCTCAACCACACCCGCCAGCAGGCCGGGTAGCCCATGCCCGCCGACGCCCGCGACAACGCGCCCGTCGTCGCCGTCTTCGGCTCCTACGACCCCGCGGGAACCGGCGAGGGCGACGGGCAGGCCTATGACGTCGGCCGGCGGCTGGCAGAGCTGGGCTGCGCCGTCGCCAACGGCGGCTACGGCGGGACCATGGCGGCATCGGCCCGCGGGGCGGTCGAGGCCGGCGGGCACACCATCGGCGTGACCTGCTCGGTCTGGGGCGCCCGGGCCAACGCCTACATTCGCGAGGTCGTCCGGACGGCCGGCCTGGCCGAGCGGATCGAACGCCTCGAGTCCCTGGCCACCGCGGGCTTTGTCGTCCTGCCCGGGGGGACGGGCACGCTGCTGGAGCTGGCCTGGGTGTGGGAGGGCATGGCCAAGGGCATGCTCGCCCGCCGCCCGGTCGTCTGCATGGGCGAGTTCTGGGCCCCCGTGGTCGCCGCCGTCGCCGCCGCCGGAAGGGGCCACGAGGAGTTCATCCACGTCGCCGCCTCCCCCGCCGACCTCGACCGCTTCTTCCCCCCGCCCGGGGCGTAGGGGCTTGCAGATCGCCGAGAGGACCGCGTTGACATCCGCCGCCGCGGCGATACGGTGAGCGGTCGAACGCAGCAACCGAGGACCCCGCAACGCCGACCGGAGACCCCCGCCGTGACAGCCAACGCTGACCGCCCGAACCGTGACTGGGAAGACCCTCGCGTCGTCGCCCGAAACAAGCTGCCCGGCCACGCGACGCTGACGCCCTACCCCGACGCCGGGGCCGCGCTCGCCGGCGACCGCGACGGCTCGCCGCGCGTGCTGAGCCTGGACGGCAGGTGGCGGTTCCATCTTGCCGACCACCCCGACACCACGCCGCGGGGCTTCGAGAAACCCGACTTCGACGACGCCGGCTGGGACGAGATCGCCGTCCCCGGCTGCTGGCAGATGCAGGGCCACGACAAGCCGATCTACACCAACGTCAAGTACCCCTGGCCCGCCGAGCTGTTCCCCAACGTCCCCGAGGACAACCCCACCGGCTGCTACCGAACCGCCTTCGACCTCCCGCCCGACTGGCCCGGCCGCGAGGTTACCGTGCTGTTCGAGGGCGTCGAGTCGGCATTCTACCTGTACGTCAACGGCGAGGAGGTCGGCTACTCGCAGGGCTCGCGCCTGCCGGCGGAATTCCGCCTGACGCCCCACCTCCGCCAGGGCCGCAACACCCTCGCCTGCAAGGTCATCCGGTGGTCGGACGGCTCGTGGCTGGAGGACCAGGATCACTGGTGGCTCAGCGGCATCTACCGGTCGGTGCGGCTGCTGGCCCGCCCGACGGTGCACATCGCGGACTTCTTCGCCCGCGGCGAGCTGGATGAGACCTGCACCGACGGCAGGCTCGGGGTGACGGCCTGGCTGAACGTTCCCGACGCCGCCGACGCCGAAGGATACACGCTCACCGCCGCGCTGCACGACCCGCAGGGCAACCTGGTCGACGAGCCGACCACCTGCCCGGCGGCCTGGCGGACGAACTGGGAGCCGCCCCGGGTGGAGCTCAGCCGCGCCGTCGCCGCGCCGGCGAAGTGGTCCGCCGAGACGCCCGCCCTGTACACCCTCGTGCTGACGCTGCGCGACGCCGACGGGCGAACCGTCGAGGCCGTGCGGTGCAAGGTCGGCTTCCGCCGGGTCGAGATCGCCGGCGGGCAGCTCCTGGTCAACGGCCGGGCCGTGCTGCTCAAGGGCGCCAACCGCCACGACCACGACGACCGCCGGGGCAAGGCGGTGACCGAGGAATCCATGCTGGCGGACATCCGCCTGCTCAAGCGGTTCAACTTCAACGCCGTCCGCACCAGCCACTACCCCAACGACCCGCGCTGGCTCGAGCTGTGCGACGAGCACGGCCTCTACCTGATCGACGAGGCCAACATCGAGTGCCACGGCGTCTACAACCAGCCGGCGAACCTCCCGGACTGGCAGACGGCGTTCCTGGCCCGCGGCAGCCGCATGGTCCTCCGCGACAAGAACCACCCCAGCGTGATCCTCTGGTCCCTGGGCAACGAGAGCGGCTACGGACCCAACCACGCCGCGCTGGCCGGGTGGATCCGCGGGTACGACCCGTCGCGCCCGATCCACTACGAGGGGGCCATGGGCGCCCCGGGCTGGCCCCGGTCGGGCACGGACATCCTCTGCCCCATGTACCCGCACATCGGCTTCGGCATCGACAACCCCCCGCCGCCGGGAGCGTACCGCAAGACGCTGGAGGACCTGGTCACCAAGGACCGCGACCGCCCGGGCATCATGTGCGAGTACGTCCACTCGATGGGCAACAGCACCGGGCACGTGAAAGAGTACTGGGACGCCATCCGCGCCCACACGCGGCTCCAGGGCGGCTTCGTCTGGGACTGGGTGGACCAGGGCATCCTCAAGACCGCCGACGACGGGCGGGAGTACTGGGCCTACGGCGGCGACTTCGGCGACGAGGTCAACGACCGGAACTTCTGCATCAACGGGCTCATCTGGCCGGACCGCACGCCGCACCCGGCCATGTGGGAGATGAAGAAGGTCCAGCAGCCGGTGCAGCTCGCCGCCGACGACCTCGCCCGCGGACGCGTGCGGGTGACCAACGAGTACGACGTCCTCGATCTCGGCCACCTGGCGGCCTCGTGGGAACTGCTGCGCGACGGGCAGCGCGTCGCCGGCGGGGACCTGCCCGCCCTGCACACCCCGCCGGGCGGCAGCGACGTGGTGACCGTGCCCCTGGAGGAGGCGGACACCGCCCCCGCCGGCGAGTACCACCTGACCGTCGCCTTCGCGCTGGCCGAGGCAGACCAGCACGCCGAGGCCGGGCACGTCGTGGCCTGGGAGCAGTTCGAGCTGCCGCGCGAGGCCGAGACCGAGCCCGCCCCGGGCGAGCCCGCGGCGAGCTCCGCCGCGCCGCCGGGCGTCGCCGACGCCGACAGCGTCCTCCGCGTCACCGGCGAGGGCTTCGAGCTGGCGTTCGACAAGGCCGCCGGGCGGATCGCCTCGCTGACCGCCGGCGGGCGGTGCGTGCTCGACAAGGGGCCCCGCGTGAACGTCTGGCGGGCGCCGACGGACAACGACCGACCCAACATGGCCGACTCCACCGCCGGCCGGTGGCTCGCCGCCGGGCTCGACCGGATGAGCCACGAAACGCGGTCGGTGAACCTGGTCGAGGTCTCCCGCGCCGCGGTCCGCCTGGCCGTTCGCAGCGTGATGGCCGCCGAGGGCAGCGACACGTGGTTCGACTGCGAGCAGCACTATGCCATCGGCCGCGACGGAGCGGTCCGCATCGACACCGCCGTCACGCCGCATACCGACCTGGACAAGCTGCCGCGGATCGGCCTGGCGATGGTCGTCCCGCCCGGGCTGGAACGATTCCGCTGGTTCGGTCGCGGGCCGGAAGAGAACTACCGCGACCGCAAGGCCGGCGCGGCGGTGGGCGTCTACGAGACGACGGTCGACGAGATGTACACCCCCTACATCATGCCGCAGGAGTACGGCAACCGTTGCGACTGCCGCTGGGCCGCGCTGACCGACGAGGCGGGCGCCGGCCTGCTCGCCGCCGCCGGCGACGTTATGGAGATCAGCGCCCACCACCACACGCTGGCCAACCTCACCGAGGCCCGGCACACCCCCGACCTCGTGCGGACCGACGAGACGCACCTGTACCTCGACATCCACCAGCATGGCCTCGGCGGGGAGTCCTGCGGCCCGGGCACGCTGGAGCAGTACTGGGTCCGCCCCGAGCCGACGACCTTCACCGTCACCCTCCGCCCCCTCGCCGCCGGCGAAGAGCCCGGGCGGACCTGGCGGGCGATGCGGTGAGGCGAGGTGAGACGGGCTGAGATGAGCCGGCGGCCCGGGCGCCGACGTCCCCCCAATCTCGCCCCGGGCGGCGGGAAGGGCAAGTCAGTTCTCGGTTAAGTTGATCGTCCGCGCCCGCGACGCCGGGCGCCGATCCGCCCTTGCCGGGCGGCGCCGGGTGTGCTATACGCCCGGGGGTCGCGTGCGGAAAGGGCACAAGCATGTACGAGATGGGTTCGCGAGAGGCCGAGGCGGTCCGCAAGGTCATCGAGTCGGGACAACTGTTCCGCTACCACGAAGGCGAGACGGCCACGTGGTCGGCGCGGTTCGAGCGGGACCTGGCCGAGAAGGTCGGCGTGAGGTACGCCCTGGCGACCTCCAGCGGCACGGGGGCGACGGTGTGTGCCCTGGTCGGCCTGGGCGTCGGGCCGGGCGACGAGGTGATCGTCCCGGCCTATACGTTCATCGCCACGGCACTGGCGGTGATGACCGTCGGGGCCGTGCCCGTCATCGCCGAGGTCGACGACAGCCTCACGCTGGACCCCGAGGACGTCGAGCGCAAGCTCAGCCCGCACACCCAGGCGATCATCCCGGTGCACATGCTCGGCCTGCCGTGCGATATGGGCAAGCTGACCCGCCTGGCCCGCAAGCACAAGGTGAAGGTCCTCGAGGACGCCGCCCAGGCGGCCGGGGGGAGCTGGCGAGGCAAGCGCTTCGGCGCCAACGGCGACGTGGGCATCTACAGCTTCAACTACTACAAGATCATCTCCTCCGGCGAGGGCGGGGCGGTGCTCACCGACGACAAGGACATCTACCACCGCGCCCTGATGCAGCACGACGGCGGCTGCGCGTTCTTCAGCCTTGCCGCCGCCGAGGGGGCGCCGGTCTTCGCGGGGGGGAACTACCGCGTCTCGGAGATCACCACCGCCATCCTGTGCGAGCAGCTCAAGCGGCTGGACGGCATCCTCAAGCGCCTGCGCGCCCGCAAGGCCGCCATGGCCGAGCTCCTCGCCCGCAGCGAGGCCTTCGACCTCAGCCCCGTCCGCGACGCCGACGGCGACTGCGCCACCACGGTCGGCCTGCGGTTCGACGACGCCGACGCCGCCGCCGCGTTCGCCGAACGCCACGCCGCCGACGCCTCGATGTTCCGCCCGATCGACACCAACCGCCACGTGTACGGCAACTGGGAGGCGGTGATGGAGCACGTGGCCGCCCATCCGGCGATGGACCCGTTCCAGTGGGCGAAGCGCAAGATCGACCAGGGCCCGGACTGCTGCCCGCGGTCGCTGGACGTGATGGGCCGGACCGTATGCGTCCGCGTGCCGTACGGCCTCACCCTCGCCGAGACGCGCAAGCTCGCCCGGCGACTGCTGGGCTGACGTTCAAGACGACGCGACAGACGGACGACTTCATCGGCAGGAGGCACGAGACCATGGCAGACGGATGGCACTACAGCACGAACGGCACGTCGGCGGGGCCGGTCAGCGGCGAAGACATCCGCGCGCGGCTCCGCACGGGGCAGCTCCGCCCGAGCGACTACGTCTGGCGGGACGGCATGGCCGAGTGGGCGGCGATCTCCTCGGTCCCTGACTTCGCCGGGGCGACCTCCTCGTCGGGCCGCCCGGTGCCCCCGGCCCCCCGCGCCCGCGGGCGCAGCCACGAGATCGACTACGAGGTCCTCGGCGACGACCTCCAGGTCGTGGAGGTCGAGCTGGACGGCGGGGAGACGGTCATCGCCGAGGCCGGCGCGATGAACTACATGGACGACGGGATCGCCTTCGAGGCACGCTTCGGCGACGGCAGCCGGCCCGGGCAGGGCTTCTGGGGCAAGCTGCTGGACGGCGGCAAGCGGGTGCTCAGCGGCGAGTCGCTGTTCCTGACGCACTTCACCAACACCGGCGGGGGCAAGCGGCGCGTGGCGTTCGCGGCCCCCTACCCGGGCAAGGTGATCGCCCTGCAGCTCGATGAACTCGGCGGGGAGATCCTCTGCCAGAAGGACGCGTTCCTCTGCGCGGCGATGGGCACGGAAGTCGGCATTGCCTTCGCCAGGCGGTTCGGCACGGGGCTGTTCGGCGGCGAGGGCTTCATCCTCCAGCGGCTGCGGGGGGATGGCAACGCCTTCGTCCACGCCGGCGGGACGGTCGTCCGCCGCGAACTCGCCGGACAGCGACTGCTCGTCGACACCGGCTGCCTCGTCGCCTTCACCGCCGGCGTGGACTACGACATCCAGCGGGCCGGCGGGCTCAAGAGCATGTTCTTCGGCGGCGAGGGGCTCTTCCTGGCCACGCTCAGCGGGACCGGGACCGTCTGGCTCCAGACGCTGCCTTTCGCCCGCCTCGCCGGACGCATCCTCCAGGTCGCCGGCGGCGGAGGGAACACCTCCAGGGGAGAGGGCTCGGCACTCGGGGGAATGTCCAACCTCTTCGAGCGGTGAGAACAGGCCGGCTCGGCAGAAACGGGCCGCCGCACGCGGCCCCGGCGGGGATGGCCTAGCGGTCCTCGGCGGCGATGTAGCCGTCGCGGCGTTGCGACGGGGTGGCCGACGCCCGCGGCGTCCCGTCGCCCGGCTCGGCCAGCATGGCCACCAACTCCGCGGCCGAGTCCGCCACCACGGGCGCATGGCGCCGGGCCCAGGCGAAGATGTCCGGGCTGCCCTCCATGTGTCCCAGGTGGTATCCGCCCAGGAACGCCCCCACGATCAAGATGGATGCCAGCAGCCTCCGCATGCCCAATGCTCCTTTCGCGTCCCGGCCCCCCGGCCGGGGCGTGGATTGGTAACCTACGATCCGTTTGGCACGGGGGCAAATCCGATTCGCGAAAATCTGTGCGCGACCGCTTCGCCTCCGTCGTGCCGCCGACGGGGCATCCGCCCCGCGGGATCGGCTGTCAGCATTCTAGCACTCCGTGCCCGAGGGCCCGGCCGATTCTGCGCCCGCGGCCGCTTGCCCCACGCCGGCCGAGGCGGTACCCTCCGCCCAAGCCGAGGAGACTTCCATGCCGCCGACCAACCTCCTTTTCCTGTTCACCGACGAGCAGCGCTACGACACGCTGGGGGCCTACGGCAACCGGCACATCGACACGCCCAACCTCGACCGCCTCGCCGGCCAGAGCGTGCTGTTCGACCGGGCCTACGTCACCCAGCCGGTGTGCACGCCGTCGCGGTCCAGCCTGCTGACCGGGCAGTGGCCCCACACCAACGGCTGCACCGAGAACAACGTCCCCCTGCCCGCCGACGTGCCCTGCCTGCCGGAGATGCTGCCGGCCGGGACCTACGCGACGGGGTACCACGGCAAGTGGCACCTCGGCGACGAGATCTACCCCCAGCACGGCTTCGACGAATGGCGCAGCATCGAGGACGGCTACCGCGGGCACTTCTCGCCCCGGCGAGACCGCCACGACCGCTCGACCTACCATCACTGGCTGCTGGCCAACGGCTTCCGCCCCGCCGGGGACGCCTTCGTCCGACACGAGACCGCCCGCTTCCCCGAGCTGTTCAGCAAGCCGGCCTACCTCGCCCGCGAGGCCGAACGCTTCCTCCGCGAGCACCGGCGGGACCCCTTCGTGCTGTTTGTCAATTTCCTCGAGCCGCACATGCCCTTCATGGGCCCGCGCGACGGACAGTACGACCCCGACGCCCTGCCCCTGCCGGCCAACTTCGACGCGACGCCGACCGAGGACCAGCACGCGAAGTACCGCATGTTCCACGACCATTACCGCCGCGTCGGCTGCGGGGGCTCGGGGCCTCTGGCCGACGAGGCCGACTGGCGGAGGCTCATCGCCCGCTACTGGGGGCTGTGCAGCCAGGTGGACCACCACGTCGGGACCATCCTCGCCACCGTCGAGGAGCTCGGGCTCGACGAGAACACCCTCGTCGTCTACACCTCCGACCACGGCGACATGATGGGCAGCCACCGGCTCGTCGCCAAGTGCGTGATGTTCGAGGAGGCCGTCCGGGTGCCCATGATGATCCGCCTGCCCGGCGGCACCGGCGGCGGGCGGCGGATCGACGCGCCCGTCAGCCAGATCGACATGGTCCCCACGCTGCTGGACCTGATGGGCTGCGACCCCCACCCCGCCTGCCAGGGGCGAAGCCTCCGCGGGCTCATCGAGGGGCGCGACGCCGACGCCGGCGACGTCGTCATCGAGTGGAACGGGCCCAACTGCGGGCTCGCCGCGGACATCATCGGCAAGGTCGAGCTGCCCGAGACCGTCACCCGCCACTGCCCGCCGGAGAGGGCGGTCGAGGCCATCACCGACCCCCTGCGGACCATCGTCTCGCCGGACGGGCTGAAGCTGACCGTCTCGCCCGCACTCGGCGACCACGAGCTCTACGACCTCACCGCCGACCCCGGCGAGCGGACCAACCTCCTCGCCGACCCCGCCCGCGCCGATGCCGCCGCCGACCTGCTCGCCCGCCTGGGGACCTGGCAGGACGAGACCGCCGACCCGACCGACCTCCCGGAGGGCCTCTGAGCCGGTGTGTCCGCTCTGTCCACCCCCGGCACGGTGGACACACAGCCGCATGTAAACCCGTAAAGTGTTTTTCAAATTAGATTTAAGTACACCACTCCCCTGTCCACCCCACCGGGCGGATGTACACCGTGTCCAGGGGTCATTCCTGTATCCTCGGCTCGGCTTATTCCCGTACCGCCGGCGGGCATTCCGGAGTTCGGGATTCAGAGTTCAAGGCCGCGAGGCCGACTTCGGCGCCCGACGTTGGCACGCTTGCCGCGACGAGCGCGCTGTGTGGGCGCCCGGCACGCGCGAAGAAGCCGCCGCGCCGCCCGCCCCCTCCAGAGCTGCCGTCGCGCCCTGTGGAGTGAAGATATGAAAGCGCGGCTCCATTCGTCAGTCTAT
>CAYLPJ010000061.1:0-34427 GCA_964385465.1 uncultured Planctomycetaceae bacterium
CCGAGAAGGAGCTCAACGAACGCCAGGGCGACGGGGGGATCATCAGCGAGGAGGTCACCCCCGAGCAGATCGCCGAGGTGGTGGCCAAGTGGACGCACATCCCGGTGGCCAAGCTGATGGAGTCCGAGCGGGACAAGCTGATGGGCATGGAGGACCGCCTGCGTACCCGCGTGGTCGGGCAGGACGACGCCCTCCGCGCCGTCAGCGACGCCGTCCGCCGCAGCCGCGCCGGGCTCGGCGACCCCCGGAGGCCCATCGGCAGCTTCCTGTTCCTCGGCCCCACCGGCGTGGGCAAGACCGAGCTCTGCAAGGCCCTCGCCGAACTGCTCTTCGACAGCGAGGACGCCATGGTTCGCATCGACATGAGCGAGTTCATGGAGCAGCACTCCGTCGCCCGGCTCATCGGTGCCCCGCCGGGGTACGTTGGCTACGAGGAGGGCGGCCGGCTCACCGAGGCCGTCCGGCGCAAGCCCTACTGCGTCGTCCTTTTCGACGAGATCGAGAAGGCCCACTCCGACGTGTTCAACGTCCTGCTCCAGGTGCTCGACGACGGCCGGCTCACCGATGGCCACGGCCGAACCGTGGACTTCAAGAACACCATCATCGTCATGACCTCGAACATCGCCTCGCAGGTGATCCAGGACCTCTCGGCCGGCTCGGCGGAGGACTGGGAGATCGAGGCGCGGCTGAAGGACGCGTTGAAGCAGACGTTCCGGCCGGAGTTCCTCAACCGGATCGACGAGACGGTGGTCTTCCACTCGCTGAGCAAGGAGCATCTCACGTCGATCGTGGACATCCAGGTCCGGGACCTGACGGCGCGGCTGAGCGACCGGGACATCCGTCTGACGGTGGACGATGACGCCAAGGCGCTTCTGGCCGAGCTGGGGTACGACCCGAGCTTCGGGGCCCGCCCGCTGAAACGCGTGATTCAGCAGCAGATCGAGAACGCCCTGGCGACGAAGATTCTTGCCGGCGACGTCCGCGAGGGCCAGGACGTCCGCTGCACCGCCGACGGGCGGAGCTTCAGCTTCGATGTCACCGACCGTCCGCCGGAGTCTGCCCGCGCCGGCGAAGGCGTCGAGGTCGTGGAAGGGGAGGAAGTGCAGACGTAAGACCGCATCTGCGGCCGCGAGCGAACGGGACGCTGCCGGTGAGCCGCGTGGAACTCATGGATGGCGGGGGGCCATCTCGCGAGCTCGCGGCACGGAATGTCTGCAAACACGATCGCCGCTCAGTACCAGACGATCACCATCAAGTTCGGCTCGGGGCGCTTGCCCTCCATGGTGCCGATGATGTGCCCGACCTGCTTGACCTCGATCTCGTCGCCGTCTAGCCAGTCGTTGATCTGGCTTTCCATGTTCTCCAGGGGCGCCTGGGCGATCTTGGAGTGGAAGATCCGGCAGCGGGTCGCGCCGGAGCCGTCGGTATTGAGGCTCCGCTTGTACTCCCTTTTGTGCGCGGCGTCGGCGTCCACGCCGAAGGTCTTGACCCCCGCGCCGAAATCCGTCGGCTCGGCGTCCTCGTCCTCCTCGACCAGCTTGATCGGCTCGTCTTCGTCGGAGGCGTCGTCCAGTTCGATGGGCTCGGCATCGTCGTCGCCGTCGTCCAGCGAAATCGGACCGTCGTCGAATTCGTCTTCCGCCATGGCGGCTCTCCTGTTCTGATCCGCGCGAAATCAGCGAGCAAACCGCCCGCCGAACCCGTATTATAGGTCGCCCGGCCGGCCGGTCAACGGCGCCCCCGGCGGACGGCGGCAGCGCGGCGGCCGAGGAAACCACGCGAAAGGGAGCGATGGCGAACCCGGGCAGCGTAGTGCGTGTTCCACATTCCGAACGCCCGGCGGCCGACGATGCCGCCCGGTCCAAACGGCTCATGCAGAAAGACAAGGCGCTTATTTTCGTGCTCTTCCTCGCCGTCGTGGCGCTGGGGCTCGGCATCCGCTATCTCCCGCCGTTCGAGGGGGGGGACGCCTCCGGCGTGGGAGCCGGCGGCCGCTCGGCGCCGCTGAAGCCCCTGCGCCCCGCCAACGTCGGGCAGATGCGCGGCTTCAGCCTCCAACTCCAGACCGCCTCGGCCGGCCACCCCTACGAGGAACTCATCGACGAGATCGCCGCCACGGGTGCCAACACGATCAAGCTCGTCGTGGCGGCGTACCAGGAGAACTGCTCGTCGACGAGCATCTTCGTCGAGGCCCGGCGTACGCCCACCGACGCGCGGCTGAAGAAGCTGATCGGCCATGCCCGCCGCCGCGGTCTCCGCGTGGTGTTCATGCCCATCATCCTCCTTGAGAACCCCCGCGCCGGCGAGTGGCGGGGGAAGATCAAGCCCGACAGTTGGGACGACTGGTGGGAGGACTACAACAACTATATCCTCCACTACGCCGCCGTCGCCGAGGCCGGCGGGGCGGAGATCTTCATCGTCGGCTCGGAACTGGTCTCCACCGAGAAGGACCACGCCGACCGCTGGAGGGCCCTGATCGGACGCGTGCGGGAGGCCTTCAACGGGCACCTGAGCTATTCGGCCAACTGGGACCACTACCGGCCCATCACCTGGTGGGACGCCGTGGACATCGTGGGTATGACCACCTACTACGATCTCACCGGCGGCAAGGAGCCGACGGTCCCACGCCTCTCGGCCGCCTGGAAGGACATCCGCGAGGACATCCTGGCCTGGCAGAAGCAGATCGGCCGGCCCATCCTGTTCACCGAGGTCGGCTGGCCCAACCAGATCACCTGCGCCCAGTACCCGTGGGACTACACCCGCAACCCCGACAAGCCCGACCCGCGGGCCCAGGCGAACTGCTTCGAGGCGTTCTTCCGCACGTGGATCGACGAGCCGGTCGTCGCGGGCTTCCTGGTCTGGGAGTGGAAGTCGCGCCCGAACCAGTACGTCGGCGAGTCCGACACCGGGTACGTTCCATGCGGCAAGCCGGCGATGAAGGTCATCCGCAAATACTACCAGTACCCCGGCGCCGCGCCCGCCACGCGGCCGGCCACCCGCCCGGACATGCCCCCGGCGACGCGCCCCGACTGAGCGCGGCGGCTTTTCAACGTTGCCCGGTCCCGCTAGCATGGCGCCATGCGACCGCTGATCTCCCTGCTTGCCGCCTTGACGTTCGCGCCCGCCGCGGGCGCCGGGGCGATCCGCGACATCGCGTCCGAGGGAATGATCTGCTGGGCGGTGGGGGACGCCGGCACGGCCCTGCGGAGCCGTGACGGCGGGCGGACCTGGCAAGCCATCGCCACCGGGACGCGGGCGAATTTCGAGCACGTTCAGCTCGTCGGGCGGGCGGCGCTGATCTACGGCGGCGAGGGCGTGCCGGGCCACCCCGCCGGCGAGGGCGTCGGCGTGCTGCTGGCCTCTCCGGACGGCGGGCGGAGCTTTCGGCGTCTTTCGCCGGGCGCGGCGGGCTGGCTGTACGGGGGCAGCTTTGCCGGACGGTCCGGGGCCCTCTACGGGCAGGGCAACCCCTCGGCGCCGGCCGGGCTGTGGGTGACCATCGACGGTGGGAAGCGGTGGCACCCCGGCGAGGTCGCCGGCGAGGGCTTCCTGCTCGCCGGCGACCTGTTCTCCCCACGGTTCGGCTACCTCGTGGGCAGGGCGCACCGGATCGTCAGCCTCCGCCAGCTCGGCGAGCCGGCCCTGCGCCCGCCGCCGGTCACCAGCCCGAGCGACCTCCGCGCCGCACGCTTTGCCGACGAACGTACCTGCTGGGTCGCCGGGGATGGTGGTACTGTCTACCGCAGCCGCTCGGCCGACGAGCCCTGGGACCCCATCCCGCTGACCGTACCCGCCGGCGTGCGGCGGACGACCGACGTCGAGGCCGTCGCCGCCGCCGGGCCGAGACGCATCTGGCTGGCCGGCGGGATGACCGGCACGATCGCCCGTACAGACAACGCCGGAGGCTCGTGGACGCTCCTGCCCGCACCCAAGGGCCGGGCCCTGCACGCCCTCACCGCGCTGGACGCCCGGACCCTCCTGGCCGGCGGAGATGGCGCCTGCATCTGGCGCAGCTCCGACGGCGGGCGATCCTGGCAGCTCGCCCATGGCCGCGAGGGCACGGACGTGCTCTTCCTCGCCGCCGCCGGGGATCGCAGCCTCTACCCGGCCTTGGTCGCCCACGCTCGGGCCGGCTGCTCGACCGCCGTAGTCTTCGCAACCACGCCGCGCGAGCCCGTGCACGTTCCCGGTCGCCAGCCGCTGCGGGCGGCCGCCATCGCCGCAGGCGCCGACGGGACCGCAGCGCTGACCGACTTTGCCTCCGCTCTCGGGGACCCGACCGCCGACGGGCTCGCCGAGGCGGATATCCTCCGCCGCTGGTCGCTGTCGCTGGACGTCCCCGCCGAGGACGAGTTCGTGCGCCAACTCGCCGCGGCGGTGAGGCTGTACCGCCCGCTGGCGGTGGCCGTCGGGCCGGTCGCCCCGGGACCCTCGGGCCCGGCCGGCGAAGCGAGGCTGGTCGCCCGCCTGGCGCGCCGCGCGGTGGCCCTGGCCGGTGAGGAGGGCGCGCTGGCGGACTTGGCCCGCGCGCACCTGCCGGCGTGGCGCGTGCGACGAGTGTTCGTCGCCGACGCGGCCGCGGAGTCCTGGACGCCGCCGTGGGCCGACGCCTCGACGGCCGTGCGGCCCGGCCTGGCCGCGCGCTACAGGCCCGGCCGCTTCCCCGGCGACGCGAACCTCCCGCTGGGCCTGCTGGCGGCGAGGGCGACGTGGCACCTGCCCGGCTCGGGCCTGTTGGACCGTCCCGGCCCCGGGCTGTACCGCTGCGAGGGCATCGACCGCCCGCTGCGGCTGTTTACCTCCGGCCTCGCCGACCGCGGGCGGATCGTATTCTCCGCCGGCACCGGCCGACAGCGCCGCCTGGCCACGCACACCGCCCTGCGAGCGGCCGCCATGGCCCGGCGGACCGGGTCGGCCCTGCCGGAGTTGCGAGCGGCCCTGGCCGACGCCAACACGCCCGATGAGCTCGCCCTCGCCTCCGATCGGCTGCTGCTGTGCTGGCATCGGCTGATGAGCGAGGGCAAGCTTATCGAGGCCGACACGGCCCTGGCCGCTTTCGCCGCAAAGGGCAGCCCCCACCCGCTCGGCCAGCGGATGGACGTTCTGGCCATGGCGGCCGCGGCATCGAGCCAGTGGAAGGCCCAGCTTCGGGCGGCGGGTCGGCCGGAAGGGATCGATCCCGAGCGCCTCCAGGCGGCGGCGTCGGGGTTCTCCCGCTGGCCGGCGTGGGCGCTGTCCCCGGCGGGGCGGATGCTGCACGCGCACGTGCTGGCCGCGGCCGGGCGGGCCCCGCAGGCCGCCAAGGTTCTCCGCTCGCTGGCCGGGGGTACGTACGACGAGCCATGGCGCCAGTGTGCGCTGCTGGAGATGGGGGACGTCGGACGGCTGGAGGAGGCCCTGCGCGGGCGGACGCGCATCCTCGCGCCGGTGGTCGCCGAGCCGGGCAGGCTCGACGGCGAGCTCGACGAGCCCTGCTGGCAGGCCGCCCGGGCGCATCCGCTGCGCCGCCGGGGCGCCGGACGGGGCATGCGCCCCCCCGTCGGCGGGCCGACGTTCCGCGCCGTCCAGTCGGCCCCGGGCTTCGTCCTGTTTGCCCTCCGCCTGCCGCGGGCCCACGGGCGGCAGTGGGGCGTCGAGATCGCCATCGACTCCGACCGCGACGCCTGGACGCAGACGATCCTCCGCTGCGACAGCCGGGGCGGGAAGTCGGCGGCGCTGGCGTTCCGCCACGGCCCCACGGCCCCGCTGGGGGCAGGGCTGTACCACCTCGCCGTTGCCGCCGCCGAGGACGCCTGGACGTTGGAGATCGCCGTGGGCCTAAGCCAGTTCGCCGTCGAGCCGCCGGAGACCGGCCTGTGGTATGTGCAGGTCCGGGCCGTCCGCCGCCAGTCCGACGGGGACGTCGAGCACCTGCTTCAGCCCCAGCCCGACGGTCGGCCGCTGCCGGAGCGCTACGCGTTTCTGCGGCTGGCCCCGCGGACTACCGCCGCCGGCCCAGCACGCGAAGCAGAAGAATGAACAGGTTGATGAAGTCCAGGTAAAGGTGCAGGGCGCCCATGATGGCGGCCTTGCGGGCAAGGCCTTCGTCGCTGCCGAGCGACATGCCGATCCGCTTGATCTTCTGGGCGTCGTAGGCAGTCAACCCCACGAAGATCAGGATCCCCGCGTAAGTGATGATCCAGTAAAGCATCTCGCTGGCGAAGAAGAAGTTCACCACCGAGGCGATGATCAGCCCGATCAGCGCCATCAGGCACAGGTTGCCGATCGACGTCAGGTCCCGCTTGGTGAAATAGCCGTACGCCGCAAGCACGCCAAACGTCCCGGCCGTGACGAAGAACGTCGAGGCGATCGACGCTTGCGTGTAGATCACGAAGATGACCGACAGCGTCAGTCCGTTGACCGCGGCGTAGAGCAGGAACAGGCCGGTGGCGACGGCGGGGGAGATGCGGTTGATCGCCCAGCTCATGACCACGACGAGGCCGAGCTCGCCGAGGATGAGGCCGAGGAACAGCCCGCGGTTGGTCACGATCGACCGGATGAGCCATTCGGTGCTTGCAACCCACATGGCGACGACGGCCGTGAGAAGCAGCCCGATGGTCATCCATCCGAAGACTTTCGCGACGAACACGCTGGGATCGGCGCGGTCGGCGGCGTAGTCCAACTGCATTGACTGTTGCGTCATGGTTCGGATTCCCCGTGGGCACTATTGCCACCAGATCATTGTGCACATCCCGCCGCCGGCAGGCAAGGTGAAGCTGCGGACGCGTGATGGCCGGCTTCTACCGCCGCCGCAGAATCCGCGCCCAGTCCGCCTGGTCGATGGCGTGGCGGACAACGTATCCCAGGCGGCCGGCGGCGACGTCCTGCTCGGCGTCCTCGCCGACGGTCGCCAGTACGGCCGTCCGGTCCAGCCGCGCGATCAGCCCCGGCTGGACGGTCATGCAGGCGTCGGCGACCTGCTCGCCGGCGGCGTCCGGGCGGTAGCGGTTGACCACGATCCCCGCGACGGTTAGCCCGGCCGCCCGGGCGGTCGTCAACGCCGCCAGCGCGCGGGCCACCTCGCCCGGCGAGGGGCGGACGACGAGCACCAGCGGCAGGGACAGCACGGCCGCGAGGTGCACGCACCAGAACGCGTCGGTCAGCGGCGTGGTGAGTTCGCCTGTGGCGTCGACGACGACGGCCTCGGCGCGGCGGGCGAGGTCTCGCCAGGCGTCGAGGATGGTCTCCGGCCGGACGGGGGGCGCGCCGCCGGCGGCGGCCTCAGCCGGGCGGGCGTGGGCGGTCAGGCGGACGGGGGCAATCTCGGCGAGCGTCCGTGCGGACTCGGCGCAGGCGGCGAGGTAGTCGGCCTCGTCGCTGACGGGCCCGCCGCGCGCGGTGCGGCAGCCGGTGGCGACGGGCTTGAAGACCTCGACGCGGACGCCCCGGTGGCGGAAGTGGCGTGCGACGGCCCCGGCGACGGTGGTCTTGCCCACCCCGGGCGCCGTGCCGGTGACGAATGCCCCCGGCAGGCGCGGCACGGCGGGCAAGGCCGAGACGTCGAAGCTGTCGCCGCCGGGCTCAGTCATGTTCCCGCCGGCCCAGGCGGACCTCCGTGCCGACGCCGGCATCGAAGGCGTCGCACGCTCGCCCGCGGTTGATGGCGATCTCAACCCGCCCGGCCGAGCCGAACAGCACCAGCGACTCGCCGGGCTCCACGAAGGCGTAGGCGGCCTGGAAGCCCCCCACGGGCTGCCCGCCGCACGTGGCGGCCAGGGCGTCGAGGTCCGCCCAGCCCTCGCGGACCAGCCGCTCGGGGATATTCGTCACCAGGTTGCCGAAGCCGTCCACGTAGATCACCTGTCCGGCGACCTCCCCGTCGGCGGCCTCGCAGCCGGGTACGTCCAGCAACTGCATGGATGCCGGCTCCGGGCCGAGCTTGCTCATTGCCAGGCCGTTGAGCATTGCCGCGGCGACGGGGGCGAAGATGTCGCGGCCGTGGAAGGTCGGCGCGATGGTCGCGTCGAGGAAGGCGGGATTGCGCACGGCGACGATGGCCTCGGCGGGCGCCCGGTCGAGCACGAGCGAGGCCACGCCGTTGTCGGGGAAGAGGAAGTCCTGCCCGCCGGCGCGGGCGGCGAGGATGCGTCGCTCGGTCCCCACGCCGGGATCGACCACGACCACATGCAGCGTATCCTTGGGGAAAAAGCGCGAGGCCTCGTCCAGCACGAGGGCCGCGGCCATGACGTCCTGGGCCGGGATCTCGTGCGAGAGGTCCACGATCCGCGTCCGCGGACAGCGCGAGAGGATCACGCCCTTCATCGCCGCCACGTACGCGTCGCGCCGGCCGAAATCCGTCAACAGTGTCACCAGCCGCTGCCTGGCCATGTCCGCTCCCGTCGGCGCTCCGGGCGGGGCCCGATGCCCCGCGGGCGCCGCGGCGCTATAATAGTCGCGCCATGACCGACTCGGAAGACAAATGGGCGGCCGCCAGGCGGCAGATGGTCGAGGAGCAGCTTCGCAGCCGGGGCATCACCGACGAGCGGGTGCTGGAGGCCTTCGAGGAAGTCCCGCGGGAGCGGTTCGTCCCGTCGTCCCGGCGCGAGGCGGCCCTGGCCGATCACCCCCTGCCCATCGGCGGCGGGCAGACCATTTCCCAGCCCTACGTGGTGGCGTTCATGGTCCAGCACCTCGCCGTCGAGCCGCACCATCGCGTCATGGACGTCGGCTCCGGCAGCGGCTACCAGACCGCCATCCTCGCGCGACTGGCGGCGGAGGTCCACGCCATCGAGCGCCTCGAGGAACTCGCCGGAAAGGCCCGCAAGGTGCTCCAGGACGTCGGGGGGGGCGACAACATAGCCGTCCACGTCGGCGACGGCACGCTGGGGCTGCCCGACCAGGCACCGTTCGACCGGATCATCTGCGGCGCGGCCGCGCCGGACGTGCCGCGGGCGTGGATCGCCCAGTTGGCGGACGGCGGGCGGATCGTCGTGCCCACGGGCGGGCGCCACGTGCAGACGCTGACCGTGCTGGATAGGCAGGGCGAGGCCGTCAGCCGGCGGGAACTGCTGGACGTGCGGTTCGTGAGCCTGATCGGCGAGCAGGGCTGGCCCGGGGAGTAGGGGGGTCACTCCAGCGAGGGGGTCACAATCTCGCCGCGGCGCTGGGCGTCGGGGTCCTCGTAGGCGCCGAGGAACTCGCTGTTGCAGTCCAGCCAGAGCGTGACCCGCCGCAGGTCCGCGGGGGGGAGCTTCACGCCGTAGTGCTCGGCAGCGAGGTACTTCATCAGCCTCGACGCCGCCGCCCCGAAGCCCCCGGCCTCGGTTCGCACCCCGCCGTGGATGCCCCGGTTGATCGAACCGTTGGAGACGTGGAAGTAGAAGCCATACTTGCCCGCGAGGTTCTGGTACGACCGCGTCCAGTGCTTCCCGGCCGGGGCGCCGGAGAGGTCCAGGGCCTTCTCCTTGCGGTGGCAGTCCACGCAGTGGCGGTCGAGCACAGGCTGGACGAGCCGGACGTAGTTGAACGGGTTGGCCCCGGGCGGGGGCGGGGTGATGTCCGACGGCGGCCGCCGCAGGGCCAGAGGCACCTCGCGGCGGGCGGCCGGGGCGCGGCGCTTGGGCTCGTGGCAGCCCTGGCAGCTCACCGTCACGCCCGGCTGGATGTAGGTGGCGCTTCGCATGGACTGCACGGCCAGCCCATTGGCATCGAGGGCCTGGAAGTAGACGAGCTTGCCTGCCGGCAGGCGGAAGTGGCAGCTGCCGTCGGGCTCGACGGGCACTGTGCCCAGCACGGCGCGGGCATTGGTCTGGTTGCCCACACCGACCCGCGGGCGGTTCGGCGGCGGGGTGGACTTCGGCAGCAGTTGGATGACCCGCAGGGCGGCGACCTTCGCGCCCGCCGGCCAGGCGAAGTCGCTGTCGTAGACGTTCATCACCGCCAGCGTGCCCGTGGCGGGGCAGTCCGGCCCGGCGCCGTCGACCTGGACGCCGGCCGGGGAGGGGATCACCGGCGGGCGCGGCCGAGGCCGAAGCGGCATGGGGCTCAGGCAGGCGATATTCGCGTCGCGGTGGATCAGCGTCCGGTTGCCGAACGCGTCCAGCAGGTAGATGCCGTGGCGTTTGCCTGCCGGGTCGTAGGCCGCGATGTGGTACCGCTCGCCCAGGGGCCAGGGGGTGGCGTAGATCATCAGCTTCCGCGGTGAGCCCTCGGCCTCGGGGAAGCGGGCGTCCGGCGTCAGGCGGCGGATCTGGGCCATCGCGCCGTCGTCTTCGCCGGCCTGGTCGATCAGCACCAGCGAGCCGAACGCGTGCCCGTGGTGCGCCGCCGCCGTGGCCACGTACCGGTGCGAGCCCGGCACGGCGCGGATGCTCATCTCCATCCACGGGCGGGCGTTCCGCTTCACGGGATAGTTGCCGTGGAAGCTCCGCGGGTCGCGGCCGTCGGGGTGGCAGAGCCAGATGTGGTGGGCCACGTTCGTGTCGCGGTCGACGTAATCCCACCGCGTGTAGACGATCCGCCCGTCGCGGGCGACCGAGGGATGCCACTCGTGCGTCTCGTGGACGCTCAGCGGGGCGATGTTTTCTCCGTCGGCGTCCATGGTGAACAGCGTGTAGGTCGGGCAGTGGCGGCCGCAGCGGAGGTATCCTCCTCGCCGCCCGGAGACGAAGACGATCCTCCCGTCGGGCAGCGGGTGGGGGTCGAAGTCGTCGTGTTCGCCGTCGGTGAGCTGCCGCAGCCCCGAGCCGTCGGCGTTGCAGCGGAAGATGTGGTAGCTGATCTCCGGGCCCCACGTGTACGTTCTCTTCGCCTTGGCCTGCGTCCATGCGAAGTAGATCGTCTCCCCGTCGAAGCTCAGTTCCGGCGAGAGGAAGGAGCCGCCTTCGAGCGGTCGGCCCTCGAGCCGGCCGTTCTCGACCGTCGCCTCGGCCAGGACGTTCCGCAGCCGCGGCTCGCAGCCGAAGGGGTCTTCCAGGAGGAACAGCCCACCGCCGGGGCGGGCGTTGCAGCCGTAGTACTGGTCGCACATGTGGAACGGCCCGCCGGCGTCGTGGCGCTTCAGCAGCAGCAGGCGGTCGAACTCCAGCAGGGGGTTGGCCAGCGACAGCTCGCGCCGCAGCGCGGCCGCCCGCTCGTAGAGTTCGTATCGGGCCCGGGCGCTGTCGGGGGGCGTCTCGCGCGCGGCTGCGGTCAGCCCATCCAGGCGGCCGGCGAAGCGGCGCGCGGCGTCGGCGGGCAGGCGGGCGCGGAGGTCCGCCAGCAGCGCGGTTGTGCGGCGGAGGACGACGTCGGCGGGGTCGCGGTCGCCGTCGGCGATCGTCGCGGCCGGGTGGAACGCCTGCTCGACGGCCCGGCCCTTGCGGAGCGTGCGGAGCTGGCGGGTGATTTCGCCGAACTGCCGCTTCCACTCGGCGCGGAGGTCGACCGCGGCCGGCGTGTCGGCGCAGGCGATCGCGGCCGTGGCGGCGATGGCCAGTGACAGCGTGACGCGGGCTGGTGACATGTCCGTTCGCGTTGGCATGGGGGGGCTGCTCTTGCTACCGTTTCTCGGCGAAGCACCGCAGCTTGCCGTCCTGCGTGACGACATACAGCCGGCCGCGGGCGGCGATGAGGGTGTCGAACTCCGGCGGGGCGGGCAGCTTCAGCGTGGCCAGGCGGTCGCCGGTGTCGGCGCGGTAGGTGTCCAGGCGTGCGCCCTTGCGGCCTTCGAAGGCTGCCGCGGGGTCGTCGCCGTCCAACACGTCCGGCGTGCCCGCGGCGAAGAGGTTTTCGCCGGTCAGCACCATCGCCCGGACCCGCAGGGGCACCATCTTCTGCCATTTCGCCGGGCGGGTCCGCACGTAGCCGGTTCCCTTCTCGACGCCGCGCCCGCCGCGGCGGTGGCGGTCCTTGGCGGCCTCGGGGGGCAGCCACTCGATCGCCACCTTCTTGCCCTTCTCGTCCAGGGCGGGCTCGTTGTCGATGTCGTCGGCGAACAGCAGGTAGCCGTGCTCGGCCGGGAAGAAGGCCGGGCTCCACTGGATTCGCCGGTAGAAGTACTTCACCGCGTAGGTGGTGCTGTCGTTGAAGACGACGAGCTGCCCGGCCTTGGGTGCCTGCTGGGCGAAGTAGAACCCCGGCCAGCGGTGGCTGTGCATCCAGTAGAGCCTGTCGAAGCCGGTGTCGTCGAGGAACCCGCCGGTGGCGACGAGGTGGGGCGTGCCCATGTCCAGCTCGCCGAGGTCGCTCTCGCGCTTGGCCGGCAGGCGGTTGAGCTTCGCGTCGAACTTGATCCGCTGCATGAACAGGTGGTCCCCGGCGGCGACCAGCAGGTCCGGCAGGGCGCCTTCCATCGCGAAGGGCCGGCCGGTCTCGGTCTTCACGTCCGGCCAGGGGCCTTCGAGGCGGTGGTGGTGAAGCACCTTGCCCGTGGCGGCGTCGAGGCCGTAGACGAGGAGCCCGCCGTCGAGGAAGGACGATCGCCCGGCGGCAAAATAGGCCACGCCGTCCCGGACGAGCACGCTGCCGTGGACGGGCCAGACGCTCTCAATCTGCTCGAAGGCGACGAGCCGTCGCGTCGGGGCGGCGCGGAACCGCCAGACGAGCTCGCCGTCGTCGGCCCGCAGGCAGGTCACCGAACCGTCGCGGCAGCCGAACAGGACCGTGCCCTTGTGGATCGTCGGGGCCGAGTCCACCCGCCCGCCGGCGGTGTGGGCCCAGATCCCCTTGCCCGTCGCGGCGTCGAGGCCGCGGACGCGGTGGCGGTCGCGCTCGGCCAGGACGAGCAGGTCGCCGACGACCGCCGGCTGCGTGCCGCGCCCATCGAGCTCCACCGCCCAGCTCTGGGCGACCTTCGCGCCCACCGGCGCCGGCGTCGCGCCACTGCGGGCGCCGTCGCGGCGGTGCATGGGCCAATCGTCGGCCGACGGCTCATCCGCCGCGGGGCCGGACATCGCCTTGCCGTAGGCCGGGCCGCGAAGCAGCGCGCCGGTCCCGCTGACGGTCACCGGCTCGGCCGGCTCGGCCGCCATCGCCAGGAAGCCCGAGACCTTCACGCCTGGATAGCAGAAGCACTGGCTGGACGGGACGTACAGCAGGCCGTTGGCGGGGGTCAGGCCGGTGAAGCACGGTGCCCGCAGCCAGTCGTTCCGCATGTGCCCCTCGCCGGCGATGTCCACGAACTCCGCCCCGCGCTTCGGCAGGATCAGGAACCGCTCGGTCGCCTTGCTGCGGTGGCAGCGGTAATGGTGGCCGGGGGAGATCAGCTTGCCGACCTCGATTTTCTTGCGGACCTCGCCGGTCTTGAGGTCTCGCCCGGCCAGCGTGCCGCAGAACACCATCCCGTCGCAGACGAACAGGTCGGTCGGCTGGGTGCACGCCGCCGCCCAGGCCCGCGCGCCGCGATGCCGCCACATCCGCTCGCCGTCGGCCAGCCGCCGCGCGGTGATGAAGAATGCCCCGCCCCGGCGGCGACGCTTGCGCTTGGCCTTCTTGTCCGCCGCGTTCTTCGCATCCGGCTTCGCCTGGCCGTGGAACAGCACCACGCCATCGGTGATGACCAGCGTGCTCGTGCCCCCCTGAGGGCGGCCCATCGGGTCGGCGTCGCGCCAGGCCTCCTCGCCCGTCCGAAGGTCCAGGCAGACCAGCTCCTTCGGTGTGTGGTAGACCGCCCTGCCGTCGGCGGCCGCGAGGGCGTAGGGCACCACGTGCAGGCCCTTCTTCTCCCACAGCAGCTTGCCGGTCCGGACGTCCACGGCCGCCAGCGCATCCGGCGTGCCGTTGCCTCCCATCCGCGCCGACGCCCCGACGGACCGGCCGTCCCGCGTCTTGACCAGGAGCACGCCGTCGGTCAGCAGCATCTCGTCAGTGCCCTTGGTGCCCGGAAGGGCCTCGACGAGCACCTTCCCGCCGGCCGCGTCCAGCACGGAGACCGGCGAGTCCAGGAACGCCGGCGTGACGTACACGCGGTCGCTGTCGGCGACGAGGCGGCGGGGGATGGTGTGGTGGATGTTCCAGCGGTTGCCCTTGCCCGTGCCGAACTCCGGCTGCCACCGGCGCATGGGCCTCTTCCAGAGCAGCTTGCCGTTGGCGGCGTCGCGAGCGACGAGCTTGCAGTTCCAGGGCAGCTTCTCGTACACGCCGGTGACGCCCTCGTCGACGATGGTGAAGGTCCGCCCGCCGGTGGTCACCACGGCGTTGATGCTGGAGGGCATCTCGTGGCTGCGGCACCAGCGGGGCGGTGCGAGCCAGCGGAGGCGCTTCGGCGGGCCGATCCGCGGGTCCGACGAGACCGCGTTGCCCCCGGCGTCGTGGAGGAAGTGCGACCAGTCGTCGGCGACGTCCGCGACCGGCTTGATGAGCTTCCGCCAGCCGGAGCCTTCGCGGACCATCGCCACGCCGCGGGGTGCCAGCACGCGCAAGGCCTCGGTGTCGGGGACCTTCGCGCCGTCCAGCACGAGCAGGTTCACCAGGGCGTCGACGTACGGGAGCTTCGGCCCGACCCACCGCTCGACCGCCACCGGCCCGTACAGGCCCTTGCCGCGGATGTGCTCGCGGGCGGCGGCGACGTGCTTGGCGTCGGCATCGAGGCCGTGAACCAGGTAGCCGTCGTCCGCCCGCAGCGCCGCTGTCAGTTTGCCGTCCCCGCAGCCGACGTGGACGACCAGCCCGCCGGAGACGCCCGCGGCGTCCAGGATATCCCCCGCCGAGTCCGCCAGGGCGGCCGGTGCGATCAGTGCGAGCGCCAGTGCAACCGTGGCGAAGAGGCGACAAGCGTTCATGTTCCGCTCCCTGCATTGCGTGTGAACGATGCGATCGTGCCCTCGATTGTAACGATTCGCCCCCGCCGCCGCGAGCCATGGACGACGTGGGACCCTTGCGTTTCCCTGGCGTTTCGGGTATGTCCGGCGGCGAAAGGGATGGGCTCGTGGGAGAACACCGGACCGCAGAGGTGACACTGCTGAACTCCATGGCCGGCGATGAGCCGGCCGGGCAGATGGACCGCCACGTCGCCTGGTCCGTGCGCCTGCTGGATTTGAAGGACCGGCTGTTCGGCAAGCGGGTGCTGGAGCTGACCGATGACGAGGCCGCCGGCATCGCCGCGATGGCCGACGAGCGCGGCCTGGAAGTGTACTGCCTCTCGACCGACCTGTTCGGCGGGGACCTGGACGCCGGGGAGGGCTACGGCGAGGCTGAGCTGGCCCGCGCCGCCCGCGCAGTCGAGCTGGCCGGCATCCTCGATGCGAAGTACGTGCGGCTGTTGGCCGGCGGGGCCGACCGGACGGATGACCGCCCCGACTGCGCCTCGCTGCTGGCCTGCGAGCCGTGGATCGCGAGCGCCTACGCCGAGGCCGCCCGGCTTATCGCGGACGCCGGCCTCGCCGCGACGGTCGAGAACGAGGTCGGCCGGTGTATCCTCCGCACGCCGGCGGACGTGAAGGCCTTCTTCGACGCCCTCGGCCCCGACGCCGGGGCCGACTTCACCTGGGACGTCCAGAATCTCTGGCAGATGGGCACGTTCCCCTCTATGGAAGTCTATCGGGCCTTCGCCGACCGCGTCGGCTACCTGCATCTCAAGGGTGGCCAATGCGAGCCCGGCGACCCCGACCGCCGCCTCCGCTGGCGAAGCTCCCTCGCCGAGGCCGACTGGCCCGTCGCCGAGATCACCCGCGCCGTCCTCGCCGACGGCCGCGTCGACGCCGTCTGCCTCAACCCCTCCCACGGCCAGAGCCGCGTCGAGGGCCGATGGGAGGACTTCACCGAGCTCGACCTGCACTACATCCGCTCGGCTGTGGAGGGCCTGGCCTGATGACCTACCGCCGCGAGTTCGAGCGCCGGCTGAACGTGGGCTTCGTCGGCGTCGGCAGCCACGCCTACCGCAACCTCCTGCCGTGCATGACCTACCTGCCGGTGGAACTGCGGGCGTTCTGCGACGTCAACGAAGCGCTGCTGCACCGGACCGCCGACGAGTACGCCGTCGAGCGCCGCTACCGCAGCGCCGCCGAGATGTTCGCCGACGGCGATCTCGACGCCGTGTTCCTCAGCGTTTCGCCGTCGCTGCACCCCCGGCTCACCATCGAGGCCCTCGACGCCGGGCTGCACGTGTGGATGGAGAAGCCCCCGGCCGTGCGGGCAGGGGAACTTGCCGACATCATCGCCCACCGGGGCGACCGCGTGGTGGTCGTCGGGTTCAAGAAGGCCTTCATGCCCGCGATGACCAAGGCCGCCGAGCTGCTGGCCGACCCGGCCGCCGGGAAGCTCAAGAGCATCCTCGGCGAATACGCCATGGACATCCCCACCGGCGGGCAGCGCGTGCTGGCCGAGCGGCAGACCTGCAACTGGCTGCTCAACGGCGTGCACCCGCTGTCGGCGATGCTGGCGATCGGCGGGCAGGTCGAGGCGGTGACGACCGTCCGGGGCCGACAGGGCGGCGGGGCGTGCGTGATGATGTTCGCCGGCGGGGCCGTGGGCAACTTGCACCTCGCCGCCGGCATGCGCGGGCCCTGCGAGCGGTACAGCTTCTTCGCCGAGAACCGCCACGTCGAGATCACCAACGGCCTGGAGGTCGCCCTGCACCGGGGCACGCCGATGCAGTACGGGCGAACCGTTCGCTTCGCGCCGGAGGGCACGGACCACGGGTCGATCGTGTGGCGGCCGCAGAACGCCCTGGCCACGCTGGAGAACAAGCAGTTAATGACCCAGGGCATGTACGACGAGATGATGGATTTCTGCCGGTGCGTGCTCGAAGGCCGGCCCGCCGGGCGGGGCAGCCTCGAGTTCGCCATGAACGTGATGAAGACCTACGAGGCCGCGTTGCTGTCCGACGGCTCGTGGGTGGAGATCGAGTAGAGGCGCGAACCCGGCCGCCGGTCGGGGCGTCCAAGGGCATACGACGGGATCATGGGTCCGCCCGCCGCGGCGCGGGCGCCGGTTCGCTTTGCGGGTAGTCAGAGAAAGGGGTCCGATATGTGTCGTCGATCGACGTGGGCAATCGTGTGGGTGGCCGCGGGGCTCCTGACCGCCGCCGGGTGCGGCAGCGGCAAGGTCGAGCTGGCTGAGACGCCCGAGGCCGAGAACGTCTACTTCCTCAAGCTCCACGAGGGCCACTACCACGTGAGCAAGGACATGGCCCTGCGGCTGGGTGAGGACCGCTTTCTCCGCGACGGCGAAGGGCGCTACGTCTGCGACCACCCCGTGTACGTACCGCCCTCCGCCGAGAGGATCCGCGTCTCGCGCGACGGGGAGATCCGCGCGTTGTGCCACGGCCAGTGGGTGGAGCTGGGTCAGCTCAGCCTGCTGCGCCTTCGCCCCCGCGCCCGCCGCGACGAGGACGGCGAGCTCGTGCCCGTCCTCCGCACCGACCACCTCGGCAAGGTCCTCACCCCCGGCACGGACGAATGGGTCGCCATCGAGCCGGCGGAGTGGGAAGTCGACTAGCTCTGCCGGCTCGGTCGGGCTTGCGGGTGTCTGAGTTGATTCCCCCCGACGGGCGCGCTTACCATTGCGCCTTGGTGGTTCCGGTTTTCGGCGTCGAAGAGGCGCCGAGGGGGCGGCGGACACGCGCGATGGGCCGACCAGGCGGCCGGCTCATCGCCACGGGTCGATCGCGACCTTCACCTGACGGTCGCGGTGGGCGTTGAAGCAGGCGACCTCGTCGGCGAGGGCGTCGAGGCCGAACGTGTCGGTGACGATCTCGTCGCACGGGATCCGGCCCGACCCGATCAGCTTCGCCGACCGGTCCAGTGTCCGAGGCGGCATCTTCGAGGCGATCACCTTCGCCTCTTTGCTGTACAGGGCGAACGGGTCGGCGCGGATTTCGCTGCCGGCGGGGCAGACGCCGAAGATCAGGAACGTCCCGCCGCGGGCCAGCAGGGCGATGCCTTCCTGCACGGCCGACGGCTCGCCGGTGGCGTCGATGATGTAGTCCACGCCGTCGGGCAGTACGTCGCGGACCTGCTCTTCCACGCTGCCGGCCGAGGGGTCGATCACCACGTCGGCGCCGAGCGAGGCGGCCTTGTCGCGGCGGTAGGCCAGCGGCTCGCTCTGGAGCAGCCTTGAGCACGGCGAGCTACGGAGCATCTGAGCCCACAGCAGCCCGACCGTGCCGGCCCCGAGCACCATCGCCGTCGCCCCCGCGCGGAAGCCCAGGCGATCGTGGCCGTTGACCACGCACGCCAGCGTCTCGCACAGGACCCCGCCTGCCGGGCCGTGGGCGTCCGACATCGGAACCACCTTCCCCGCCGGGACCACCATGTACTGGGCGAACCCGCCGTCGAGCTTGTAGCCGATGGTCGTGGGCCGGCCGCACAGGTTCGGCCGGGCCGAGCGGCACATCTCGCAGATGCCGCAGCCGATGACCGGATCGACGGCGCAGAACTGCCCGGGCTCGAAGCCCTCGACGCCGTCGCCGAGCGTCTCTACGCGCGCGGCGATCTCGTGGCCGAGCACGACCGGCGGCTGGACGCCCTCGGTCAGCTCGCCGGCGTAGATGTGGTGATCGGTCCCGCAGACGCCGCAGGCCTCGACGCGCAGCCGCACCTGCCCGGGCCCGGGCTCGGGCACCGGCGCGTCCTCGCGAAGCTCCATCCGCTCGACGCCCGTGAAGCATCCCGCTCGCATGGTCTGGTCTCCTGGGGTCAGGGCTCCTGGTCGTCCATGAGCATCCGCACCTCGGCCAGTGTGGGCATGGCCCCCTGGGCACCAAGGCGGGCGCAGGCCAGCGCGCCGGCGGCGTTGGCCAGCCGGGCGGCGTCGCGGAGGTCCTCCCCGCGGGCGACGCCCACCCCCAGGGCCGCCGTGAAGGCGTCCCCGGCGGCGGTGGTGTCCACGATGTCCACCCCGTAGGCCGCCAGGCGGGCCATCTCGCCGTCGGCGGTGACCACCATCGAGCCGCGCGAGCCCAGCTTCAGCACCGCCGCCGCCGCGCCGCGGGCGATCAGGTCCAGGGCGATGTTCTTATCCGCTCGCTCCTCCCCCGTTTTCGTGCCCGTCAGCAGCTCGGCCTCCGTGACGTTCGGGCTGATCACGTCCACCTCGCACAGGCTCGAAGGCAGCTTGCCCGGCGCCGGGGCCGGGTCCAGAACGACCTTGCAGGCGTGGCGGCGGGCCAGGCCGATCGCCGCGCGAACCGTCGGCAGGGGAAGCTCCAGCTGAAGCAGGACCGCGTCGGCCTCGGCGAAGGCCTCGTCCCGCGTGTACACGTCGTCGGGCGTCAGCCGGTGGTTTGCGCCGGGGGCGACCACGATCGAATTCTCCCCCCGGGCGTCCACCACGATCACCGCAACGCCCGTCGAGGCGCCCTCGGTCTCGATCACGTCCGTGCAGTCGATGCCCTCGCGGTGCAGGCCCTCCAGCAGCGTGCGGCCGAAGGCGTCCTGCCCCACCCGCCCGATGAACCGCACCGACGCCCCGAGCCTCGCGGCGGCGACCGCCTGGTTGGCGCCCTTGCCGCCGGGGGAGGTGACGAAGCCGTCGCCGAGGACGGTCTCGCCGGGGGCGGGCATGTGCGGGCTGCGGACCACCATGTCCATGTTGATCGAGCCGACGACCAGGATTCGCGGACCGTAAGGCATCACCTGCTCCCGTGGGCTGCGTCGCGGGCGCGTCGGAGGTGCTTCCACCCCGCCCGCCGGAGGCACCGTACCGCTCCTGTCCGCCGTCGTCAACGCCCGGTGCCGAAACGCCGTGCCCGGCCGGTCCGCAGCCGGGCGCCGGCAGGACAGCGGGAACCCCCGCGAATGCTCGGCGTGAGGGGTTGACTTACGTGCTCGCGTTGATACAGTAGGGGAAACCCGGACGTCAGTCGCGCACGGGCCCCCGCCGGCCCGCAACAACGAATCATCCCACTGGGGATTAGTGTAACGGCAGCACGACTGACTCTGGATCAGTTAGTCAAGGTTCGAATCCTTGATCCCCAGTGTTCGCAAGGCCCGCAACCGTCAAGGTTTGCGGGCCTTGCTTTCTTCGGGGGCGACTCGGCGGCGGGGCTGCTTGCTATGCATGTGCTACGAATCCGCCCCGAGGTGCTGTGCGAGGGGCGCCGGGGAAGACCGGGTCGGGCCGGTTGGCCGGGGCGCGGGCGCTACCATTTCACCGACCGACGTGCGCACAGATCGGGAGGTGACGACGATGGACGAACGGCAGAGCTCTGGTGATCGGCGACGCCGGTTCGAGCCGGTGATGCCCTGGACGGCCGGGCCGGCATGGGGGGCGGCGCTGGTGGCGGTGTATCTTGTGCTGGCGTGCCTGCCGGCGGGGTTGGCGCTGGCGGTTCGGCCGGGGTCGAACGAGCCGGCGGCGACGGAGTTCGGGCTCGCGGCGGGGCTGGTGGGCTTTGCGCTGCTGGCGCTTCAGCCTGTGCTGGCGGGGCGGTTGCGAGTCCTCGACGCGCCCTTCGGGTTGGATATGGTTATGCGGTTCCACGAGGCGATGGCCGTGCTCGCGGCCGTGCTGCTCTGCGCCCACCCGGTGCTGCTGATGGTGGGGGCGGGCAACGCCCACCTGCTGGCGTTCGACACGCCGTGGCCGGTGTGGCTGGGCAAGGCAGGGGCGATTCTGCTGGTGTTCGGCGTCGGCTACGCGGTGCTGGTGCGGCTGTCGCCGCTGGAGTACCAGACGTGGCGGCGGCTGCACAAGGGGATGGTCGCGGTGGTGATCCTGGGCTTTGTCCACGCGGTGCTGATTGGCGACGACCTCCGACAGCCTGTGGTGCTGGTGTACTTTTCGGCCCTGTTTGCGGTGGCCGCGGGGGTGTACGCATGGCGGAACACGGTCGTGCCGTTCACGCGGCGGCGGTTCCACGTGGCGGACGTGCAGCAGGCCAGCCACGACACGTGGACACTCCGGCTGGAGCCGGCCGACGGCGGGGACCTGCCGGCCCGCAACCCGGGACAGTTCATGTTCCTCAAGCTCCTCCGCCCCGGCCGGGTCGGCGAGGAGCACCCGTTCACGATCTCGGCCTCGCCGACCGAGCCGGGCTGCCTGGCGGCGACAATCAAGGAGTCCGGCGACTTCACGAACACGATCGGGCAGACGAAGGCCGGTGACGAGGCTCGTATCGAACAGCCGTTCGGGCGGTTCAGCTTCGTCCACCACGAGGCCGAGGCATTCGTGTTCGTTGCCGGCGGGGTGGGCATTACGCCGATCCGCAGCATGCTCCGCTGCTTGGCCGACCGCGGCGATGACCGCCCGGCCGTGCTGATTTGCGGCAACAGGACCGAGGGGGATATCCTCTTCCGCGACGAATTGGCCGGCCTCCCGGAGAACGTCCGGGTGGTTCACGTTCTCTCGGCGGCGGGGGAGGACTGGGACGGCGAGACGGGGCTGATCACGCGGGAGGTCATTGAGCGGCACGCGGGGGAACTGCTGGAGCGTGCGGAGGCCTACGTCTGCGGCCCGCCGCCGATGCGGGACATGGTTGTCAAAGCGCTCAGGCAACTCGGCGTGCCGTTCGCCCGCATGCACTACGAGCGGTTCTCTCTTTAGGAGCGCAGCGATGAGACAGACGACGGCAACCTGGACGATCCTGCTGGCGGTGGTCATCGTGGTCGCGGCGGCGGGGGTGTTCGGCCTGGCGCGCGGCTGGTGGTGGGCCGGGGGGCACCACGGCGAGGCGGGTCATGACGAGCACGGCGGGCACGCCCACGGCGAGGGCCCTCAGGGGGGCGGGTCGGGATCGGCTCCGTCCGGCGGGCCGTCCGGCGAGGTGATCGACGGCGTTCGCGTGGTGGAGGTGAAGGCCCGGCAGTTCGAGTTCGACCCGGGGCGCATCGTCGTTCGCCAGGGCGAGACCGTGCGCCTGAATGCCACCAGCGAGGACGTCACGCACGGCATAGGCATCGCGACGTTCGGCGTCGACCGCAAGCTGCCCCCCGGCGAGACGCAGGCCATCGAGTTCACCGCCGATCAGCCCGGCCGCCATCCCGTCCACTGCACCGTCTACTGCGGCGAGGGCCACAATGATATGACCGGCACGCTGATCGTGCTTGCCGAGGAGTGACTCCGCCGGAGGCCGTATGCCGCGAACCGTCAGCTACAAGGTGCGGGGGTTGGACTGCTCGGAGGAGGTGGCTATCCTGCGCCGCGAGGTCGGCGGCCTGCCCGGCGTGATCGACCTGGAGTTCGACGTCCTCGACGCCCGCATGTCCGTCGAGTTCGACCCGGCCGCGATCTCCGCCGATCGGATCGTAGAAGCCGTCGACGCCACCGGTATGGCCGCGACGCCTTGGCAGCGTCGCCGGGCCGATGGGGGCGAGCGGGGCGGCTTCTGGCAGCGACACGGGCGGCTGGTCATGGCCGTTGCGTCGGGCGCGCTGTTGGCGGGGGGGGTCGTCACGCACGCGGCGCTGCTGGGCGGCGTGCTGGCGGCTTTCGCGGGGGGGCATGCCGGCGAGGCGCCGTTCCCGCCGGCGGTCATCGTGCTTTACGTCGCCGCCGCCATCGCCGGCGCGTGGTACGTCGTGCCGCGTGCGTTCCAGGCCGCCCGGCGCCTGCGCCCGGACATGAACGTCCTCATGGTGGTCGCGGTCGTCGGCGCGATGCTGATCGGCGAGTGGTTCGAGGCCGCGACGGTCGCGTTCCTGTTCGCCGTGGCGCTGCTGCTGGAGCAATGGAGCGTCGAGCGGGCCCGGCAGGCGATCGGGGCGCTGCTGGACATCGCTCCGCCCACGGCGCGGGTTGTCCACGCCGGCGAGGACCACGCTCACGAGACGCCGGTGGCGGACGTGGCCGTCGGATCGATCGTTCGCGTCCGCCCGGGCGAGCGGGTCCCTCTGGACGGGGAGGTGACTGCGGGAGAGTCGGCGGTGGACCAGGCGCCGATCACCGGCGAGTCCATGCCCGTGGGCAAGGCGCCGGGGGACGAGGTGTACGCGGGCACCATCAACCAGGACGGGGCACTGGAACTGCGCACCACCAGGCCCGCCGAGGACACCACCCTCGCCCGAATCATCCACATGGTCGAGAACGCCCGCTCCCGCCGGGCGCGGAGCCAGCAATGGGTGGACCGCTTCGCCGTCTGGTACACGCCGGCGATGATGCTCATCGCCGTCGCCATCGCCGTCGGGCCGCCGCTGCTGCTGACTCAACCGTGGCTCCGCTGGGTGTACCGCGGGCTCGTCGTGCTGGTCATCGCCTGTCCCTGCGCGCTGGTGATCGCCACGCCGGTGAGCATCGTCTCGGCCCTGACGGCCTCGGCCAGGCGGGGCGTGCTCATCAAGGGCGGGGTGTACCTCGAGGCCGCCGGGCGGCTGGAGGCGATGGCGATGGACAAGACGGGCACGTTGACGCACGGTCGGCCGGAGGTGCAGGAGGTCGTCGCCTTCAGCGGCCACGATGCCGACGAGGTGCTTCAGCGTGCGGCCGCGCTGGAGGCGCCCAGCGAACACCCGCTGGCCCGGGCGGTGGTACGACATGCGCGTGCAAGGGGCATCGAGCCGGCGCCGGCGGAGGGCTTCCATGCGCTGAGCGGCAGGGGGGCCGAGGCGACGCTGGACGGGCGGCTGTTCTGGATCGGCAGCCACCGCTTCATGCACGAGAAGGGCCAGGAGACCCCCGCGGTCCACGCCCGGGCCCTGGAGCTGGAGGACGCCGGGCACGCCGTGGTGGCGCTGGGCAACGACGAACACGTCTGCGGGTTGATCAGCCTCGCCGATGGTCTGCGGCCGGGCACTCCGGATGTCCTCGCCGACCTGCGCCGCGCAGGAGTGCGACGGATCGTCATGCTCACCGGCGACAACGAGGGCACCGCGCGGGCCGTCGCCGACGCTGCCGGGCTCGACGAGTTCCGCTGCGAGCTGCTGCCCGCCGACAAGGTCGAGGCCGTCGGACGCCTCGTCCGCGAGCACCGCCACGTGGCGATGGTCGGCGACGGGATCAACGACGCCCCGGCCATGGCGGCTGCCAGCTTCGGCGTCGCCATGGGTGCGATGGGCACCGACGCCGCCCTGGAGACCGCCGACGTGGCGCTGATGAGCGACGACCTCGCCCGCCTGCCGTGGCTGGTCCGCTACTCCCGCCGCACGCTGCGGATCATCCAGGCCAACATCGCTTTCGCGCTGGGGCTGAAGCTGCTGTTCCTGGCGATGACGCTGGCGGGCCTGGCGTCGCTGTGGATGGCCATCGCGGCCGACACGGGCGCGACGCTGCTGGTCGTCGCCAACAGCCTCCGCCTGCTGCGCGCGGGATGAGAGCGGCGAACGCTCCGGCGTTCACCGGGACCGTCCATGCGGCGGCAGGCGACCCGGTATCGCCCTTCTGGCCGCCGCGGGTCAGGCGATGTCGAACCGGTCGAGGTTCATGACCTTGTCCCAGGCGGCGACGAAGTCGTGCACAAACTTCTCGCCGGCGTCTTCACAGGCGTAGACTTCGGCGACCGCCCGGAGCTGGGAGTTCGCACCGAAGATCAGGTCCACCCGCGTGGCCGTCCATTTCGCCTCGCCCGACGCGCGGTCGCGGCCCTCGTAGGTCGCCTCGTCCTGCGAGGTCGGTTGCCACTCCGTGCCCATGTCCAGCAAGTTCACGAAGAAGTCGTTCGTCAGCTCGCCCTGCCGGTCGGTGAAGACGCCGTGCCGCGAGCCGTCGACGTTGGCGCCCAGGACGCGCAGGCCGCCGACCAGGACCGTCATCTCCGGGCCCGTCAGCGTCAGCAACTGCGCCCGGTCCACCAGCAGGTGCTCCGGCTGCACGCTGAACTTCGCCTTGAGGTAGTTGCGGAACCCGTCGGCGACCGGCTCGAGAACGGCGAAGGACTTGGCGTCCGTCTGCTCCTGCGAGGCGTCCGTGCGCCCTGGCGTGAAGGGAACCGTCACGTCGTGCCCGGCCTTGTTCGCCGCGGCCTCGACAGCCGCGCAGCCGCCCAGGACGATCAGGTCGGCCAGCGAGACCTGCTTACCGTCCGACTGGGCATCATTGAACGCCTTCCGTACGCCCTCGAGGGTCTCCAGGACCTTCGCCAACTGGTCCGGCCGATTGACGGGCCAGTCCTTCTGCGGCGCCAGGCGGATGCGGGCGCCGTTGGCCCCGCCGCGCTTGTCGGAGCCGCGGAACGTCGAGGCCGACGCCCAAGCCGTCGAGACCAGCTCGGGGATCGACAGGCCCGACGCCAGGACCTTCTCCTTGAGCTCGGCGACGTCCCGCTCGTCGATCAGCTCGTGATCCACCGCCGGCAGCGGGTCCTGCCAGAGCAGCTCCTCGTCGGGGACCTCCGGGCCGAGGAAACGCGAGCGGGGCCCCATGTCGCGGTGGGTCAGCTTGAACCACGCGCGGGCGAAGGCGTCGGCGAACTCCTCGGGGTTGTCCCGGTAATGCCTCGCGATCGGCTCGTAGATCGGGTCGTACCGCAGCGAGAGGTCCGCCGTCGTCATCATCGGGCGGTGCTTCTTCGTCGGGTCGTGGGCGTCGACGATCATGTCCTCTTCGGCGACGTCCTTGGCCAGCCACTGGTTGGCCCCGGCCGGGCTCTTGACCAGCTCCCACTCGTACTTGAACAGCGTGTTCAGGTAGCCCATGTCCCACTGAGTTGGGTTGGGCTTCCACGCCCCCTCGATGCCGCTGCCGATCGTGTCCCCGCCCTTGCCGCTGCCGAAGCTGCACTTCCAGCCCAGGCCCTGCTGCTCGACGGGGGCGGCCTCGGGCTCGGGCCCGACGTGCTTGGCGTCGCCCGCGCCGTGACACTTGCCGAACGTGTGCCCGCCGGCGACCAGCGCGACGGTCTCCTCGTCGTTCATCGCCATCCGGGCGAAGGTCTCCCGCACGTCCCGCCCCGACGCCACCGGGTCCGGTTCGCCGTTGGGGCCCTCGGGGTTCACGTAGATCAGCCCCATCTGCACCGCCGCCAGGGGGTTCTCCAGGTCGCGGTCGCCGGAGTATCGCTTGTCGCCCAGCCACTCGGTCTCGGTGCCCCAGTAGATGTCCTCTTCCGGCTCCCAGACGTCCTCCCGGCCGCCGGCGAAGCCGAAGGTCTTGAACCCCATCGACTCCAGCGCGCAGTTGCCCGCCAGGACCATCAGGTCCGCCCAGGAGAGCTTGCGCCCGTACTTCTGCTTGATCGGCCAGAGCAGCCGGCGGGCCTTGTCGAGGTTGACGTTGTCCGGCCAACTGTTCAGCGGGGCCAGGCGCTGCCCGCCGCCGCCCGCGCCGCCCCGCCCGTCGCCCATGCGGTACGTTCCCGCGCTGTGCCACGCCATGCGGATGAACAGCGGCCCGTAGTGGCCGTAGTCCGCCGGCCACCAGTCCTGCGAGTCGGTCATCAGGGCGTAGAGGTCCTCCTTGACCGCCGCGAGATCGAGCGTCTTGAACTCCTCGGCGTAGTCGTAGTCCTCGCCCATCGGATCGCTCAGGGACGAGTGCTGGTGAAGGATCTTGAGGTTCACCTGCTCGGGCCACCAGTCGCGATTCGACGTGCCCTTCGCGGCCGCGTGTCCGCCGGTCATGCCCGTGACGGGGCATTTGCCTTCGCTGCTCATGCGTACGTTCCTTTCCGAGTCGCGTCCTAAATCGTAATCGTTCCTAGTTACATTGCCAGAGGCCCCGTCCTCGATCAAGTACTTTCTCTGCCTTTCTCCCCGTGGCCTGAGTTGGATGTCCGCGGCGCCCGGAGGGGCCGTCAACACGGTTCGTTCCGCGTCCGAAGCGGTAACGGAGCCCGGGCCGTTGGTCTCCGGGGGCTTTCGGGGGCGGGACGCTATGGCGTGCGGTCCGGGCGGGTGACCGCTTTCAGCGGTACGCAGGTGACGGCGACGTCTTCCTTGCCGACCGAGTAGATCACCCACAGAGCCTTCCCGACCACCGTGGCGTGGGGGTATTGGAAGCCGGGGCCTTTGCCGAGTTTGATTGTCCGCGGGGCCCCGGCGGGCGGACGGGTGTGCCGCACCGGCGGGGCGCCGCTGCGAAGCGCCCACGCGCGGTCGAACGTGATGCCGTCCCGCGAGACGGCCAGCACAAGAGGGTCGCGTCGGCGTCGGCGGCCTTCGATGGCTCCCCAGGTCAGGTTGCCGATCACGTACGCCGAGCCGTCGGGCAGCGTGCCGGCCGCCGAGCGCGAGGCGGCGTCCGGGATGCCGGTCGGGCGGATCGGCGACCAGTTCCTGGCGGTCTCGTCGAACACCGACGCGTACAGGCGGCCCGAGCGGCGAAGGTCGCGGAACAGCCGCACCGCCTTGCCGTCGCTCGCACGCCGGTAGCTCGTCGGCTCGCACACGCGGTGCCCGTCGGCGGCCAGCATCGTGTGCCCGAAGCTCTTCCAGTTGCCCGTGCCGACCGCGTAGTCTTCCAGCCCCGGGCCCGAGGGGCGGAAGCTCCACGAAGGGCAGTTGTCCGGCCGGTGCCGCAGGGCCGTCAGGCGGGCGGCAATCCCGGCGAAACGCGGATCGTCGGCCCCGGCGATCCCGTGGGCGTGGCCCTCGACCGCCGGCGGCGGGTCGCCGTGCAGCATGAACAGCGGGCCGAGGGAGCCGTCGGCGCCGATCGAGCGCGCGACGTTGCCGTGGCACGGCCGGCTGCCGTGAACCCGTGAGGCGCGGTCGTGGCCGTCCCCGCAGGCGTTGATCCCGGCGACGGCAACCACGCGGCCGTCGAGCAGGTGCAGGCCGTTGGCGGTCAGAACCAGGTTCCAGCCCCCGTAGGCGGCCTCGACGGGCCCCAGCGGGGGGAAGCACTCGGCCGGCGCGGACCACCGTCGCCCGTCGGCGGACGTGGCGTGGAGCACGCGCTGTCCGGGGCCGTCTTCCTGGCAGAGGTGGTTGGACCACGTGGCGTGGAAGCGACGGCCGTCGTGGAGGATGTGCGGATGGTGGCTGTACGTGCCCGTCTCGGGGCGGACGCGCATGACCTCGAAGTGCTCGACGCCCGCGAGCACCGGGAACCCCGCCGCCGTGCCCGGCCCGGTGGCCTTGCTCACCGTCCACCGCACCGGCGGCTCGGCGCCGCCCGCCGATGCCGCCGCCACCGATGCCGCCGCGGCCACCAGACACTGGAGCTTCTGCGCCGCCGAAGTCGCCGCCTGGAAGTGTGTCATCGGTCCTCCGATCATGCTGGCTGGCCGTTCCGTGTCCAAAGCCGCCGACGCCCGCCTCGGCGGCGGGGGGGTATTTGGCGGTTGCGAAGGCCGCGTCGGCCGGGGACCTCTCGCCGCCTGACCGCCCATTCAGCCTATGGGGCCGGCGGCGCCCGGTCAACCGCGGCGGGGCGTGCGGGGCGCGGGCGTGCGCTTCGCGGCCCGGCCGGCGGCTGGGGCGCGGCGTCGGGCAGCTCGCCGATCACCGTGCGGTACTCCCGGCGGTCCCGCCACGCGGCGAAGTGCGGATGGCCAGACCAGCGGCAGTAGTGGTCCTGCACGTTGCGAGCGAGCTCGTGCGTCGAGGTCCGGCCGCCTTCGGAGACCTTGACCCGCCCGCCCGGCGGCCCGGCCGTCGCGAAGGTCACGTCGTAGACGCGTCCGCCGACGGTGATCCGCACCCCGGCCCCCCGCGGCGGGGACAGGGGGGCCACGGGCGGCATGGCGGGCGTGGCCTGCTCTGCCGCGTGAAGGACCACCAGGAACCGCCGCTCGCCGCCGGGCCGCTCGTGGGAGATCTCGATCCGCCAGCCGCCCACGCCGATCGTGTTCGCCCGGTTGTGCTCGCTCTTGGAGCCCTTACACTCGTCGTACGTCCTGGCCGTGGGACCGTAGTTGACGCCGTTGACCTCGAACTCGTGCCACGGTCCGCCCATCGTGCGGACCGTGCGGTCCGGCTCGGCCGGCAGAAGGGGGCGGACGAACAGCCGCCCCGTCATGCCGGGCCAGCGGTCGTCGAGGGTGAACGTCCCCTCGCCGGTGTGCAGATACCGGCCGCCGGGGGACGGGTTGGGGACCATCGAGCGCCCGTCGGGGGCGACCGCGAGCTGGCGGTCGGGCGGCAGGGAATCGTCCGCCTGCCGCCGGCGGCTCCACCGAGGCTCATACAGGGCGTGCAGGTTCCAGATCACCTCCAGGTCGTCCTTCGCCGGCCTGACGCGGTCGAACACCACGAACGTGTCCGGGCGCAGGTACAGGAACTGCCGCGTCGCCGACCGGACGCGCTGCGGCGGGTACGAATGCGTCGCGTCCCCGGCGGCATAGTCCAGCAGCGGCGAGGTCTCGTAGGCGACGATCCGCCCCTCCCGGAACGGGCGCGACTGCCCCCGCGGCCGCTCGATGCCCCACGCCTTCCACCACCCCGGCTGCTGGATCGGCGACTGCCCGCCGCGGACGACCACCCCCAGCAGGCGGTCCTTGTACCCGCGGAGCTCCAACGGCCGGCGGCCGACCGTGATCGAATTGTGCGCGATCGTCTGGCGGGCGTAGTGCGTCACGTGGGGGCGCTCCTCGCCCATCGACCGGGCACCGGCGAAACCCATCGCGCCGCTGTTGAGGGAGTGTACGCCGCCAGTGTCGGCCGCGAGAATGCCGCGCCGGCCGATCAGGAAGTGCAGGTTGTCCGCGTTGTTGCGCCCCCAGTAGCCGTCGATCTCCCCGAACCGCCCGCAGCGGAACAGCGCGTACGTCGCTCCCGCCGTCCAGTCCGACCGCATCACCGCGTGGCCGTTCTCCGGGAACAGTCGCGCCGGCGGCAGCGTGTCGGGAGCGACGGCCGGGAGGTCCGGATCCAGCCACAGCAGCTTGCCCCAGACCCCGCCCTGCCCGACGGCGGAATCGCCCCAGCCCATCGAGATCCGCGAGATCACCTCCCGAACCCACCACTGCCCGAGCCCGTCGCGGAACCGCCGCGCCGCCAGGACGGTGAGGTTCTCCCCGCCGAACTTCGCCGGCGTGACCGTCTGCCAGTGGCGGCACATCGCCGTGACGCCCACGTGCACGCACGCCGGCTGCCCCTCCCACGGGCGGTAGTGGTAGATGTACCACGACGGCGTGTGAGCGGCGAAGTCGCACCGGCCGACCCAGTCCAGGCCCGTCGCCGTCGTCCAGGCCAGCGCCATCGTGAACCACTCGGTGTAGAAATGCTCCCCGTTGTAGCCGTGCCCCATCGAGCTGCCGCCGCGCCCGGCAGACCACGTGTTGTTGTACGCTACCCCCGCGGCGAGGTCCTTGCGGTAGCTGCGGGCCAGCACGTCGTCGAGGTAGGCGTCCTGGCCGTGGCCGCGGGCCGCCAGCGCCAACGTCAGGTGGGGCCGCCAGCGGTTCGCGCGAATCGCCTCGACCAGCCGGGCGGCCTCGGCCCGCTGCTCGGCCGGGGAGACCCCCGCCATCACCAGGTCCGCCGCGAGGGCGTACGGCTGGTGCCAGCCCGGGCGAAGCGCCGCCCGGGCCTTGTCCAGGTACGCCCGCTCGCCGGTGAGGTGGTACAGCACGCCCAGCAGCACCGCCCCGGCCTCGCCGTCGGCGGCCAGCTTCCGCGCGCGAGCCAACTCCGCCGCGATCGCCGGATGCGCCAGCCGACGCCGCAGCCGCGGAATGTCACGCCGGCAAAACAGCAGCCGCGGGTGCTCGCCCCGGGCGAGAGGGCAGTCGGCCGGGACCGCGACGCCGCCGATGCGAACGGTCTCGCCTGCCGCCGCCGGCCAGGCCATCCACCCCGTCAGCAGGAGCACGCTCATCGCCCGTCCCATCTGCTGCTCCTCTCACCCCGCCGGTACGTGTTGCGAGAACCATCGGCCGCCGCCCTGTGCGTTTCAACGCCCGCAACCGCCCCCCGGACCGGCCCCGCCGCCCCAGCCGACCCGCCCCGGCCCCGGGGCCGGCGTGACCGCCCCTGAAGAACGGTTTTCCAACTCAACCCCTTGACTCCCCCGGCCGATTCCATAATACTAAACGACTTCCCGGCCACCGCCGGGAGAGCTGTCCTTCCCCGATAGCTCAATTGGTAGAGCGAGCGGCTGTTAACCGCTAGGTTGTTGGTTCGAGTCCAACTCGGGGAGGTCAACCCCGCTGCCAAACACGCGGCGGGGTTTTCTCTTGCGCCCGCCCCGCCCCAAACCGCCGCCCCCAACGCCCTTTGCGCCAGCACCTTACCCGCCGCCGCTCTCACCCCCGCCCGCATCCTGTTAACCCCCGTCCCGCCCAGCCGGCCCTCTCGCCCGCTCTCTCGCCGAGACCGGCCGTCCTCTGGGCCTCGGGTTAACCGGACTGTTCGACCTGGTCCCCGAGTTGAACAAGAGAAACCAAGCGGTCGCCGCTTGGCTCTCTCTGTTCCCGCCCGCCCTCCCCTCCACGGAAGCGACCAGCCCGGCGGCCCGCCCCACGGTCCAGACACCCCCTACAAACTGCCGCACTCGCTGCTCAGTGCCTCAATTCGCTCGACCGCCGAGTTCTCCGAAGGCACGCAAAGACCCGCCCGTCGGCAACCACCTCAAACTCCGGCCTGGCGCACCCGAGGACGCGATCGGAATAGGGCCGCACTTGGCCACCGCTCAGCCATTGTCAGAAGCCACGTCCATCGTCCCTTCGCCCGTCCCTAGCAGGGCATGATTCCCTCTCCGCTGCCCGTCGTGCCCAGTAAGTCTCGTCGCTCGTCGTCCGTAGAGTCAAAAAGGCTGCCGATCGAGTCGGAACTCCCCTCCGCAATCCGCTGCACGTCAGCATTGCTGCCGATAGCTCGGATCACCTCAGTCCCAGTCTCGAAGATCGCCTCCTGGCATACCTCGCTAACACCCCCCTCATCACGAGCAGGCAATGGACATGCCGTCTGCGGCTTCCTTACGGCAAACAGGAGCATGTATAGAACCCGCCCGACCGGGGCAATGACGCAGTAGTATGAACGCCCAAAGGGCAAGAGGAGATCAGCATCCTGCCATGCCGTCTCCAGCAACCCGCATACTTCTTTCGCATATTCGTTGACCGGGTAGCGACCTCGCTGACGGTCGAAGAGGAAGCTCAACGGATGCATCTGACCGTAGCCAACCCGAATTCGACCCAGCCGCTTTCCGAACGGCGTAAACACACGCCCACCGTCCTCGCCATCACGTGCAAGCACTGAGACGACCCCTGACCCAACAGGACAAGCCACGAGGTACACCGCCGAGAACCCCCAGAACTGCCGCAGTCGCCCAAGAACTGAAACTCGCAGCGCGTCGATCGGTCCCTTCTCAGATGATACAGCATCCATCCGGGCTATCACCTCCTTCCTGAGTAACGCCTCCGATCTTACCCGGAAGTTCAGGTACGCACTGGATGCGCTTCGTTCCAGTCGCTCTGCGTTCGCCTGCAAGATGTCAACGACCCCCGCCAAGTCCCGTTCCTGCAGACGGAAGCTTCCGGCAGACACCTCTTCCTGCGTCTGTGCTCGTGCGCCCCCCAAGACAGTGAGAATCCCCCCCAGCCGTTCCTTGTGTTGCTTCAGGTTCGGAAGCCGATCGATCACCTCATCGACAGTCGATAGGTCTCGACCGTCGATAACGAACTGCCCGGTCATCATTACACCTACCAGGAGATCATGAACAACAATGGGCGCCGCAAACTCCGTCAGCCCGGCCCAGCACTTATGCGTTGCCCAGCCCTGAAAGGAAGGCGCTGCCCAAGCTCGCGCCATTCTCGCGATCAGCTTCGTATCCGATTCGTAGCAGAACCGCTGTCGCCTGCGAGCAGTCAAGAAGGCTGGGCAGCGATCCCAGTCTCTCTCGAGGCAGTATGCCGGTTGGCCGGCGCACGTTCCCTTCCACGCGTAGTCAACAGGGCAGTTATCTGGCCGGACTTTGCCTTCGAACTGATTGAGAAGCGAGCCAACCACAGTGCTACGACAGAGCTGGCAGAAGGGGTTGTACCCCATGGGAACGCTCTGCCACTTCGTTACGAACTGCTCGGCCGGCGTCCACACGACGTCCTCTCGACGCCCCACGCGGAACACGTTGCCTGCATAGATTGTGAGAGGAGCGCCGATCTCTCTGGCCATGCCGACAGATGCACGCCTAAGCAACTCTCTATCAACCAGGTGGGTGAGAAGAACATCCTTCTCCCGGCGAACCGGCTGCTCGCAGAAGAGAATGCCCACAAAGCCCTCCCATCGATTGATACGGTCCTCCCGGTAGACCCGGAAATCGCGCTTCGTAGACCAACTATTCGGGACCCGAATCAGGCGAAGAGCCTCCGCCTCCGATCTGAAAACGAAGGCCTCGAATGGTGCTGGACAGACCCATGGCGGCTGCCCGCAACGCAGGAGCTTAGGGTTTGGCAGACCGTCCCTACCGTCCCGCCCTTCCCGTAGGATGCTCCGTAACTCTGCTTCCGATTCAATTGCCACTTCATGAGGACTGAACTCCCACTCTTGCCAATTCAGGCAGTGTGGGCAGCGAATTGCAAAGCCGTTGGACGCCATAGTCTTTCTTCCTCAGCACGATTACAAGGTCCGCGTATCGGAAGCAGGACGGATCACGCCCCAACAGGCCACTTCTGGTGAACCCGGGCCAGCAAGTGCTGGAATACCTTCGGATGCATGACGAAACTCGCCGAGCCGTCCACATCATCGCCGAACCGCTCCAAGAGGGCAATACAGTCTCCATCCCAATTGTAGGAAAACAGGGACCAGACGTGGATCGCCTTCTTCCCAAGGGCATATCGTCGGTAGCCGGCATCGCCTAGCGCATCGGCGATGCTCCGGTATACTTGTGGACTTTGCGTGTGTATGGCGACGCCAATCCATCCTGCCTCCCAGAGCGTTGTGACGGTCGTCACAAAGTCGCATACACCATCGGTTCGTCGCTTCAAATCCCGGTCATTGAATGGAACGGGAATGCCCCGCATGGCGTCGACAAGGCGATGGAGGAAAGCGAATCGACGCGATCCCTCTGCCAAGAGTTCCCGCGTCATCTGATTGCTCTCTGTACGAACCGTTTCTCTCAGTATCTGCTCTCCAATCCTCCCCTTCTTGCCAAGAAGGACCTCGTCAACCGACACACCGTATTGGCGCGCCGCTGTTAGAACAGCTTCCCTTGCAAATCGCTGCAGATCGCGTGCTCGATGGTGGGTATGACGGAGGACGTAGTCAAATGACTCCTCGAACAACGGGGGATCTGTATGGTCATTCAGGACGCGTGGAGTGAATAGGACAGACCACGAGTCAGGCTGCTCGCTGTGCCGGCCAACGTGACGGAATTCCCACTGTATGCGTTTGTTAATGAACTCCTTGAGAGTCTGCTCAGTCCACTGGATCTTGGCAGTGTACTGGCTGAGCTTCTGAGGCAGATCAAGGCGCCCGATATCATAACGGTGCCATGGGATTGCCAGATGAACTTGGAGGAGCTGGTTCTGGCTCGGCTGGAAGGTACTCCTATACACGTTGAGAAGAGCAGTGATCATCGCTTGGGCAAGCCCGGGTTGATCCTCGAGCGGGGAGCTGGGGCTCTCGATAGGCTCAATGCCAACGATGGGCTTCAGAACGTCGGAGGGCAGGTCCAGGAGGCATTTCTGTATTTCGTTGAGGAGCTTGTGGTGAAAGGCCCGAGAGATGGAGGTATTGTCAGAAGCTGTGGATGACGGGCGCATAAACGCGGCGTATCCTCGG
>CAYLPJ010000062.1:0-34351 GCA_964385465.1 uncultured Planctomycetaceae bacterium
GGGTGCTGAATCCGCTGGTCAAACGCGGCCTGATCGAGTTCATGCGAAAGCCGCGACCGGGCCATTACCGGCTTCGCCGGAAGCCAGATCGTTCATAAGTTCTTCGATCATGGCCCGTTGCAGCGAAGCCTTTGTGAACCAGTCGAAGAACGCGGTCACAGTGCGTTCAAAACCGCAAAGGGAGCGGCGAGTGAACGAGCCGGTCCTTGACCGGCTCGTTCACTAGAGGGGTAGAGCGGTAGAAAGTAGAGAGGAGAAGCGGCGGCAGAACCGATCCCTGGGCCCGGGTGCTGGCCTGCGGCGAACCCGCTCTACCCCGGTCTCCTTTCTACTTTCTACTCTCTCGCTGTTCGGATACGCTCCATGCCGAAAGGGGAAACCACGGCCTTCGCCTTCGAGAAACTCCAAGTCCACCAGAAGGCCATCGCCTTCGCCGACGCCGTCTGCACGCTGACCAAGAGCTTCCCCCGCGGCTGCTTCTTCCTGGCCGACCAGCTCAACCGCGCGGCCCTGTCCAAACGTTCGCGAGGCCTTTCGCAGGCTTGGGACTGGGGCATGTCTCCGGGCCTTCCTGCGGCTGTGCCGGGCTCCGCGGGCGGCTCAGGGGCGTCGGCCGATAAGGGCCAGGAAGCGACCGGCCGGGGGGCCTTCGGCTCGGTGGCTGGGGTATGTGCGGCTGTGGCAGATGGTGCAGACGCCGGCGGCATGGACGTGCGATGCCGGAACGCCGGCGGCGAGGAGCTGATGGCGGTTGGCGGCCCAGAGGTCGAAGGCGTACTTTCCGGCTCGCAGTTCGCGGAAGAACCGTTCGGCGACGAGGCCGAGGGCGTCCACGGCCGCCTGGAGGACCTCGCCGCCGACCTCGTAGCAGCAGGGCCCGGCCGAGGGGCAGATGCACGCGACGAGCTCGCCCGGGGCGACATCGCACCGGTCGGCGAGCGTCTCGACCAACCGGGCGCTCACCTCGCCAACGGTCCCCCGCCAGGAGGCGTGGGCGACGCCGACGGCACGGCCGTCACGTGCGGCCACGAGCACGAGCGGGCAATCGGCGGAGAGGCAGGCGACGGCCAGGCCGGGCGCACGGGTGACGAGCCCGTCGGCCTTGCCGGCGAGGCCCGGACGGTGCACGCAGACCACATGGGCGTCGTGGACCTGCTCGGCGACGGCGGCGGCGGACAGGCCGATCATCCGGGCGGCCTCGTCGGCTGCGGCTGCGCGGTCGCCGCGGACGCGTTGCACGTCGGGTGCGTCGCGGGTGGTCACGGCGTGGGCGATTCCGGGCGTGGCCTCCAGGGCTGCGAACCGACCGAGGCGTGCGCCCCCGGGGCCGCGGTCGAGGCGGTAGGCGCCGTCAGTCTCGCCGGGGCACATCGAGGAGGACCTTCAGCATGTCGGGGGTCCCGGCGGCCTCGAGGGCTTCGGGGCCCCGGTCGAGGGGGAACTCGGCGCTGATCAGCGCCGAGACATCCACCTCGCCATTGGCGAGGGCGGCGATGGCCTCGGGGAAGGGCCCGCAGCGGGAGCCGACGACGGTGATCTCGTCGACGACCAGCGGAGCGAGGTTGAGCCCCCCGGCGGTGGCGAAGGTGCTCTTGAGGACGATCGTGCCCCGCGGGCGGACGGCCCGCATGGCCAGCTCGAAGCCGTCGGGGCTGCCCGTGGCGTCGACCACGACGTCGGCACGGTGATCGGGGACGAACTCGTCGATCGTGGCGGTCTGGACGTGCTGCTTGTCGGCGGCGTCGAGCTTCTCGGCGTGCTTGCCGACCATCACCAGCTTCGGGCATCGGGGGGCCAGCACGCGGACGATGAGCTGGGCCAGACGCCCGTCGCCCAACAGGACCACGCGGTCCGTCGGGGAAAGCTCGACCTGGCGGACGAGCTGGAATGCGGCCGCGAGGGGCTCGACGAAGACGGCGCGGGTGTCGTCGAGCCTGTCGGGCACCTCGTGGAGATTCCGTGCGGGGAGCGTGAGGAGCTCGGCGAAGCAGCCGTCGCGGCCGTCGATGCCGATGACGGTCCGGTTGCGGCAGTGGTTCGCCAGCCCGGAGCGACACATATCGCAGCGTCCGCAGACGCAGTTGATCTCGCCGACGACCCGTTTGCCCCGCCAGGCCCTGGCGCCGCCGACGGCCTCGCCGACGAACTCGTGTCCCATGACGCCGGCAAAGCCCATGTACCCGCGAGCGACCTCGAGGTCGGTCGAGCAGATGCCGGCCTTTCGGACGCGCACGAGCACCTCGCCGCGCCCGGGTCGGGGGTCGGGCCGGTTGCCGCGAAGCGTCACGTTGCCGTCATAGCACAGCGCGAGCATGGTCGACTCTCATGGTAGGCGCGGCGTCGGGAGCGTTCGGCAAGGCGGCCCGGCGGATGAAGACCGGCTACTGCTGGTTGCCTTCATCGCCCGGGGGCTTATCGGAGGGCTTGCGAGACCTTTGCCACAGCCGGTCCCACCACGTGGCCTCGTCCTGCTCGGGCGCCGCGGGGGGCAGGCCGTCGACGGCGACGTCGCGGTAGGCCAGCGGGTCGTAGCCGCGGTCCTCGCCGAGGATCTCCACGAGTGCCTGGTGGGCCCGGTACCGGACGGCGAAGGCCTTGTCGCCGAGGCACTCGACCAGTGTGCGAACGACGTCCTCGCGCCGGTAGTGGCGCAGGGCCATCGCGCTCTTGGCCCGCACGTCCTGGTTGACGTCGTTGACCGCCCGATTGCGAAGCGGATCGATGGCCACCTCGCCGTGGACGTTGTCCAGCGCCGTCGCCGCGTCCTGCCGCACGGCGAGGTGCTCGTCGAACAGGGCGCGGGCGATGTTCTCGACGTAGTTGGGATCGGCGGCCTTTCCGAGCGCCCGCACCGCGGCGGCCCGGACGAGGGGGTCGCCGTCGGTCCGGAGGATGGCGGCATAGCCCTTGAGGTAGCGCTCGCGGAGGCCCCACTCCTCTTCGCTGAGCTCCAGGATCCCCTGCCGGCGCCGGTCCGGATCGTTGGGGTCGAAGGCCATCGCCACGCTGTCGGTCGCGGGCCGGCCGAGGATCAACTGCTTGAGCTGGTAGTCCAGCGTCCACTCTTCTGAATCGCCCGAGCCGGCAGACTTCTCGCAGCCGGCCAGCAGGGCCGCCGCGACGAGCGCCGCCGCGGCCGGGATGAGTCGTCGTCGTGTCATGGAGATACCGCCACAGCCTTGGCTTCGAGCTCGTCGGTTCCGACGAGCTGCACGGATTCGATCTTCCGCCCGCCGAACCGCTCACCGAGGCGGGCGAACCGGGCGGCATTGTCGGTGGTGTAGCACGTCAGGGCGCCCCGGCTGGCCGGGGCGCGGGCCAGCGCGGCGTCGGAGAGGCGGCGCCGGGCTTCCATCGCCGCCGCGCGGGCCGAACTGATCAGGGCCACGTCCGGCCCCATCAGCTTGCCGATCTGCCGGGCCAGCAGCGGGTAGTGCGTGCAGCCGAGCACCAGCGCGCCGGGGCGGCGGCGCTGCAGCTCCCGCAGGTAGTCGCAGAGCACGTGCAGGACGATGGGATCATCCTGCTCGCGGCCTTCCTCGACGATGGGCACCAGCAGCGGGCAGGCGCAGGCAATAACCTCGCGGTCGGGGTCCAGGCGGGCCACCGCCCGCTGGTACGCGCCGCTGGCGACCGTGGCGTCCGTGCCGATCACGCCGATGGGGCCGTCCGTCGCCGCGACCGCCGCCGCCGCGCCGGGGGCGATCACGTCGATCACCTCGACCGCGCTGGCGGCGCGGAGGCACTCGATGGCGGCCGCCGAGGCCGTGTTGCAGGCGACGACGATGAGCTTGGGGTCGTGCTCCAGCAGGAAGGCGAGGTCCTGCAGCGCGAAGCGGCGCACGGTCTCCATGCTCTTGATGCCGTAGGGCACGCGGGCACTGTCGCCGAGGTAGACGATATCCTCGGCGCCGAGCAGGTCGGTCAGTTCGCGCACGACGGTAAGCCCGCCGAGTCCGGAGTCGAACACCCCGATCGGCCGATCCGCCGCGGATTCGCCACGTCCCTGAGCCATGCTGCCGAGCTTAGCGACCCGGCCCCGCCGACGCAAACGAAACGCCCGGCTAAGCGGTCTTGCGTAAGCTCGTTGGTGTGTGTGCGCCGGATTCGCGTTGGCTGCCAAGGCGGCCCATGCAGGCGATGCCGCAGCATCGCCGAAGCAGGCCAACGCGGGCAGGCAGCGCGAAGACAAGCACACACGCAACATGACTTACGCAGGACCGCCTAGAAGACCGTGTACATGAACGCCCCGAGGCCGCTGCCGCTGAGCAGGACGAGCAGGCCGAGGACGAGCACGGCCAGGAGGATCGGCAACAGCCACCACTTCTTGTTGTGGCAGAGGAAACACCAGAACTCGCCGGCCAGGCCGCCGCGGGGGCGCCGGGCTTCGCGGCGAAAGCGATCCGACGGGTTCTCCCTCTCGCCCATGGGCCGGGTCAATCGAGCTTCTTGAGCAGGTCGGCCGCCTTGGCGGCGGCCTTGGTGTCGGGATACTTGCTGACGATCTCCTTCAGCAGCGACCGGGCCTTGCTCTTCATGTCGGCGTTGTCACTGTCGGCACAGATCTTCGCCAGCGAGAGCTTGTCGGCTGCCTCGGCCTCGGCGACCTGATCGGCGAGGGTCGCAGCTTTCGGCTCAGGCTTCCCTGCCGGACTCGGCTTGGAATCCCCCCCCAGCAGGTAGGACGCGCCCTTGGGGGCTTTGCCCGCGTCTTTGCCCTTGGCTCGCGAGGCCGGCTTGGCGTCGCGGCTGTCGGGCGTGATCTTCCCGTCCACCGCGGGAGGCTTCCAGGCGAACGTGCTGGGCACGCCGTCCTGGATCTCGGCCGCCTCGCGCTTCAGCCGGAAGGCCTGGCGGCTCTTGGACTCGTACTTGGTCTTGGCGTCCTGGATCTGCCCGCGGATCTTCTTGGCCTCGCGGACGTGGTCCTTCATGGACTCGGCGAGATCGCGGAGCCGCCGCCGCAGGGAGTTCACCTGCCGCTCGTAGCTGCGCCGGCTGCGGTAGTCGCGCGCCCGGTTGACCCGGTCCTCCGCCTGCGCCAGCGACCGCCGCGTCTGGTAGTGGCGCTTCTCCTCATTCTCGTACTGGCGCCCGAGCGACTTGAGCTTGTCCGACAGCGTGTCCCACTCGCTCTTGAGCTTCTTGGCCTCGCTGGAGACCTTCTGGGCCTCCTGCTCCTTCTTCCGCTTCTCCTGCTCCAGCGCGCCGTAGTCCTTCCTGGCCTTCTGGTACGCCGCGGCGGGCAGCTTGCCGAGGGACTTGAACTCCTTGGCGGCCTCGACCGTCACCGAGGGAATCCGCTCGCGTTTGGCGCCCTCCAGCCAGGCCACGAGTTGGGCGGCGTTCTGGCAGATGCCGGGGTTCTCCGGCGCGGCCTGGACGGCCTTCATCGTCGTCACCAGGGCCGTCGCAAGCTGGCCCCGGCGCGCCTGCTCGTAGCCGATCACGCCCAGCGCCAGGCCGTGCTTGGGGTCGATGTCCTCCAGCGCCTGCGCCGCGTGCATGGCCACGTCCACCCGGCCGAACGTGAGCATCCGCAGCATGTACGCTTCCTGAAGCTTCGCGCTGCGGCGGTTGACGGAGCAGCCCTTGGCGTAGGCCTTGATGGCCTCGTCGGGCGTCTTGGCCGACTCGATCGTCCGGACCGCCATCGAGAGGGCGTCCCACTTGATCGCCGGCGCGGCGCCCTCGCCCTCGGCGGCCGGGGCGCCCGCGGCCAGCGCCGCGATCGCGACGGCAGCGAACGTTGCTCGTGCTGTACGCATCATCACACTCCTTCCCCGGTTCCGCGACGGCCGAAACCCCGCCGCGCCCCGCCGAACGTTAAACGCGCCGCGGCCACCGGTGTTTCACGCTCGTGCCCGGGCGCGGATGTCGAGCAGGCCCTTCATCACGTTGGCGCAGTTGCCCTTCCACTCGATCGTGCCGAACGCGTCGTGAAGCTGGCGGTACAGCTCGTACAGTTCAGTGTACGTTCTGTGGGCGCGCCGATCGGGCTTGTAGACCGTCTCCTTCAGGCCCGTCATCGCCTTCTGTGCCGTGCGGATCGTCCCGTGCCCGCCGGCGGACTTGCCCGCCACCACCGCGCCCGCCACGGCCGCGCCGAGGGCGCACGTCTGCGCCGACCGCGAGATTTTCATCGGCCGGCCGGTCACGTCGGCGTAAATCTGCATCACCAACGGGTTCTTCTCGGCAATGCCCCCGCAGTTGACGATCTGCCGGACCCGCTGGCCGTACTGCTCGAACCGCTCGATGATCCTCAACGCCCCGAACGCCGTCGCCTCGATCAGCGCGCGGTAGATTTCCGCCGGGGTGGTGTAGAGCGTCTGGCCGAGGAGCAGGCCCGTGAGCCGCTGGTCGACGAGGATCGTCCGGTTGCCGTTGTTCCAGTCCAGCGCCAGCAGCCCCGACGCGCCGGGTGCGAGCTTCGCCGCCTCGGCGGTGAGGCGCTTGTGCGAACCGGCCTTCTCGCCGCCGGGGCGGATGTAGTTGACGAACCAGTTGAAGATGTCGCCGACGGCGGACTGCCCGGCCTCCATGCCCCAGGCCCCGGGCAGGATGGACCCGCGGACAGTCCCGCAGAGCCCGGGGATGTCCGGCAGGGGCCTGGTCGTCGGGGCGACCATCATGTCGCATGTGCTCGTTCCGATGATCTTCACCAGCGTACCCGGCGCGATGCCGGCCCCGACGCCGCCGAGATGGGCATCGAAGGCCCCCACCGCCACTGGGATCCCCGCCGCCAGGCCCGTCCGCCCGGCCCACGCCTCGGTCAGCTCGCCGGCGGCGTCCTCGACCGTGTGGGCCTCCTCGGCCAAGCGGCCGCGAAGCTCCGCCATCGCCGGGTCCAGTTCGCCGAGGAATTCCGCGTCCGGATAGCCCCCCCACTCGGCGTTGAACATGGCCTTGTGACCGGCCGGGCATACGCCGATCCTGCGGCGCGACGGCGCTTCCGTTCCGGTCAGCGCCGCGGGGATCCAGTCGGCGATCTCGACCCACGTGTCCGCCGCGTCGAAGACCTTCCGGCTGGTCCGCAGACAGTGGAGGATCTTGCTGAAGAACCACTCGCTGGAGTAGGTCCCGCCGCACTTGGCGAGGTACTCCGGGCGCTTCCTGGCGGCCAGGGCGGTGATCTCCTCGGCCTCGGCGACGGAGGTGTGATCTTTCCACAGCCAGGCCATGGCATCGGGGTCGTCGGCGAATTCCTCGTGCATGGCCAGCGGCTTGCCCTCGGCGTCGACGGGCATCGGCGTCGAGCCGGTGGTGTCCACGCCCAGGCCGATCACCTGCTCGGGGCGGAAGCCCTTGATCTTCCGCCTGGCCGAGGCCAGGACGTTGCGGAGGACCTTCTCGGCCCCGACGAGGTAGTCTCCCGGGTGCTGCCGGGCGAGGTTGGGGTCGTTCGAGAGGATCACGCCGTCCTGGCCGTGAGCGTAATCCCAGACGCTGGTGGCGACCTCCGCCCCGTCGGCGGTGGCCACCAGAAGCGCCCGAACCGAATTCGTCCCGTAGTCCAGCCCGATGGTGTAGGTGTCCATTGACTTGTCTCCCATGGAACGTGCCGGCAATGCCATGGCGGGCATCCTATCGCCCGGGGGAGGAACGCATCAAATCCCAAGCGCCAAATTCCAGGCCCACGCAGGCCGCCAGGCGGGAACCGCCGGACGCCCGATCGAACTGGCCACCGTCCGTGGACTGGCTCCCCCTGCCGCCTCCCGCCTGCCCGCGGCTGGCGGTTGGCGTCCGCCCTCTCGGCGACGTCCCCGGTCGCTACGGAATGGTATCCCCCGCCCGCTCGGCGCGACGGAGCGTCCATGCGCCATCCCGGCGGACCCACTCGATCCGCCACGCCAGCAGGATCGGCCGCTGGGATTCGCCGCGGTAGACGCCCGCGCGGACCACGCCTTCGGCGTAATCGTCCCGCACGGTGAGGTCGTCCTTCGGGTCCCCGATCAGGCGGACCTCGGTCACGTCGTACCGCTTGACCGCGGCCGCGACCGCCAGCGTGACCGCCTTGGCCTTCAGCCCTCGCCCCACGTGGACGTCGTAGATGCGGAAGTCCTCATCGAGGTGGTCCTCGATCACCTCGAACCGCCCGGCGCTGACGCCCTCGGTCACCTCCGCCAGGATGCCGTGGATCCGCTCGCGGTCGGTGACGACCCACCGCTCGGCCGCGTAGACCCCCGCGCCCAACAACACGGCGCACGCGACGGCGAGCAACAGCCCGGGCCTGCGGCTGCCGTACCACAACCCGCCGAGGACGGCCGCGGCGAGGCCGAGGGCGACGTAGGCCGGGAAGGGGTCCTCGAAGAGCGTTCGGGTGACCGTGTCCATACCGCGCATTGTAGCGGCCGGCCCCGCGCAGCTAAAGTTCCCGCCCCGCCCGGGGCGATAGAACTCCCAGCGACCCATGAGCTCCAAACGGGATGCGTCCAAGCCGAGCGAGACGATGCGAATCTCGGAGGTCGCGCGCGCCGCGGGGGTCAGCACGCAGACGGTCGAGTATTACATCCTGCTGGGGCTCGTCGAGCCGCTCCGCCGCGCGGGCAGACGCGGGCGGTATTTCACGCGCGAGCACGTTCGCCGCATCCGCCTGATCCGCCAGCTCAACGCCTCGGGATACACGCTGCGGGCCATCCGCGAGACGTACCTGCGGGACAAGTGACGCGGCGGGGTCCGCCGAGGGGCCCAGGCCGTCGGTCCGATCAAGAGGCCCACGCGGCGCAGTCCGTGGGCTTTCCCGGGACCGGCGGCGTTCGTAGAATGCTCCCATGGCCAAGCGGCTGGTGAAAATCTCGCTCGCGACGAAGATCCGCCTGCTGTTCGGGCTGGCGGTGCTGGGGATCATCGCCGCCGCGCTGGTCGTGCCCTGGTACTTCATGGAGCTGCTCGCCGAGCAGGGCGTCCAGCGCCCGGGCTCGGAGTTGACACGCCTGCGCCTCAACGAGTGGATCCAGGACCATCCCAAGGACCCCGCCGCGGCCGAGGACGCCTCCAGCCGCGTGGTCTCGCTGTACGCGGCCGCGGAGTCCGGCGGCTCGCGGACGGGCCCGAGCTTCGCGGTGCTGATCCCGGGCAAGAAGGATGCCCCGCGCCTGGACAGCCGCGCGCGGGACGCCCGGCGGGCGTTCACCCGCAGCCCCGACCAGGAGCTGGTGATCATCGAGGACGAGAACGACCGGGGCGAGGTGATCTACCGCGGCTTCCGCGCCGTGCGCGCCGAGCCGCGCTGCCTGAACTGCCACGGCGCCTCGGCCCGCCCGGAACTTCGCTACCAGCCCGGGCAGCTGGTGGGGATGATCGACGTCTCCCTGCCGGGCGAGACGGCCTCGACGCCGCTGGTCTGGCTCACGCGCGGGGCGTTCATCGTCGGGGCGGTGCTTGCGAGCCTGCTGGCGTTCATGGTGTTCACGCTGCTCAGCCAACGGCTGATCCTCCGCCCGCTGCGCGACCTGCGAGACCTCGCGGACAAGGTCGCCGAGGGCGATCTGTCCGTCCGCAGCAGCATCCGCACAGAGGACGAGCTCCAGCGGCTGGGAGAGAGCTTCAACGAGATGCTCGAGGCCATCAACGACCAGCACTCCAGACTCCGCGCCGCCAACCGCGCCCTGGACGTCAAGCTCAACGAGCTGGCCGAGGCCAACGTCACGCTCTTCCGCGCCAACAAGGTCAAGAGCGAGTTCCTCGCCAACGTCTCCCACGAGCTCCGCACGCCGCTGAACAGCATCATCGGCTTTGCCGACCTGCTCGCCGAACGCGACGACGAACGCATCCAGCGGTACGGGCGGAACATCTCCTCGGCCGCCAAGAACCTGCTGGGGATGATCAACGACCTGCTGGACATGGCGAAGATCGAGGCCGGGAAAGCGGACGTGCGGTTCGACAAGGTCTCGGTCACCGAGACCTGCCGCACGCTCCTGGGGCTCCTGGGACCGCTGGCGGAGAAGAAGGAGCTGGACCTCCGCGGCGAGATGGAAGACGACCTGCCGCTGGTGGTCACCGACGGCGGAAAGCTCCAGCAGATCCTCTACAACCTGCTGTCCAACGCGATCAAGTTCACACCGGCCGGAGGGGAGGTGGTCCTGGCAACCGCGTGCACCCCGGACAGCGACGGCGGCGACGGCGAGGTGGCCGTCAGGGTCTCCGACACCGGGCCGGGAATCGCCGAGGCCGACCAGGCGCACATCTTCGAGAAGTTCTACCAGGCCGACCCGTCGCTGACAAAGGAGTCCTACGGGACGGGGCTGGGCCTGGCGATCTCCAAGGAACTCACCGCGCTGCTCCACGGCCGACTCGACCTCAAGAGCTCCCCGGGCCAGGGGGCGACCTTCACGCTTCACCTCCCCGTCCGCCCACCGGAGGCTGCCGAAGCGCAACAAGAAGCCCGAGGCTGAGCCCCGCCAAGCCGCGCGGGCGCGCCGCAGACGCCGGCACCTCGCGGGGAGCCTACCCGTCGCCTTCCCGATCGCGATCGCGGTTGCGGTCGCGCTGCCCTTCGCCTTCCCCCTCGCGGTCCCGTTCCCGGTCCCGATCGCGTCTGCCCTCGCCGCCGCCCTCGCGGGCGCGGTTGCGATCGCGCTGGCCCTCGCCGTCGCCCTCACGGGCGCGGTTGCGGTTGCGCTCGCCTTCTCCGTCGCCTTCACGGGCGCGGCGGCGGTTGCGGTCTCCCTCCCCTTCCCGGCCGCGGTCGCCTTCGATGCGGACGCCGGCCTTGCGGAGGGCGTTGCGGGCGGCGGGATTGCGCGGTGCGATCCGCAGGACGGCGCGGCAGGCTTCCACGGCGCCGGCGCGGTCGCCGGCCTGGTCGCGGCGATGCGCGAGGGCCAGGAGCTTCTTTACGGCGGCGGCGTTGACCCGCTCCATCGCGCGGCGGCGCTGCTCCATGACCTCCCCGACGGCTCCGCCGAACCGAGGCCCTTCGGCCTCCCGGGCCCTGTCGGCGCCGCGCCCCCCCTCGCCTTCGCGGTCCCGCTCGCGGTTGCGGTTGCGCTGCCCTTCGCCCTCGCCTTCCCGTTCACGGTCGCGGTTGCGATTGTGCTCGCCCTGGCCTTCACCCTCCCGGCCGCGATCGCGATCGCCTTCGCGGACGCCCTCCCGCTGGCGCCGACCTTTCCCCCGGCCACGATCGCCCTCGTCGTCCCCGAATGCCAGCGGCGTGATCGCCAGAATCGTCACGGCCAGGATTGTCGCGCGCATCGTGGGTCTCCTTGTCTCGGCCGGTCAGCGGTCGGCGCCGGCCTGTCTGAGCAGCTCGAACATGCGGTCGTAGAGAGACATGTCGATGATTCTGTCTCCGCCCATGCGGACGATGACCATCCGCCACTCCGGTACGATGAAGCAGATGTTGTTCTTGTTGCCCTGGGCGGCGAAGGTCCGCCGCGGGGCGCTGGGCCAGTGGGGCACGCCCTCGGGGTCCGGGCCGTTGGTCCACCAGTTGAAGCCGTAGTTTCCCGGCAGGCGGACGTACCACGCGTTCGGGTCGTAGGGAGGCACGTCGCCGCCCACGCGAGGGACGGTGGCGAAGTCGATATACCGACGGCTGATCAGCCGCTCGCCGTTCCATTCGCCGCCGCAACAGTATAGCCACCCGAACCGCGCGAAGTGGCGGGCGCTGGTCCGCACGCCGCTTTCCGGCCGGCCCGTCCCGCCGTTGATCTCCACCCCGCCCGCGGTGGTCTGCACGCCCCAGACGAACTCGTCGCCGTCCATGCCGATCTTGTGCCCGATGCGCTCGAGGAACAGGTCCTTCAGCGACCGCCCGGCCGACCTGGTGAGGATCGCGGCCATCAGGTCCGGCTCGCGGGAGTAGCGGAACTTCTCTCCCGGCTGATACAGCGGCGGGGCCAGCTCCAGCGACGTACCGCCCTCGGCCCGCGCGTAGCCGCTGGTGAACGTGCCGAGCTGGCGGAAGGTGACCTCGGGATAGAGGGCCTTCATTTCCGGCCAGCGCTTCCAGGCGAGCTCGCCCGGCTCGACGAGCCCGTCGTCCCACAGCAGGCCGAAGCACGTGCTGGTAAAGGACTTCGTGCAGGACCAGATCAACTGCACGTGATCGACGTTCTCCCCCTGCCAGACGACGTAGCCGTTGCGGACGATCATCATCTCGCTCGTCCCGGTCTTGCCGACCACCGAGCGGACGAACGCGACGGCCTCGGCGACCTTGCCGGCCTCCAGGCCCTGCGAGGCCGGCGTGGCCGTCTGCCACTGCTTGCCGGGGAAGACGATCTCGGCCGGCGGCTGGGCGCAGCCGGCGAGGGTGACGAAGGCGACCAGAAGCGCAAGAGCGGCGGCATGGGTCAGGTGCACGTGGTGTTCTCCATTGGTTGGCCGATCAACACGGCACCGCGGCGACGCGCCGCGCTGTGTTGGGGCTGCGGTTGCGGTGGCGGCTTGCGTTACTCGGCGGGGATGTCGATGTCGGGCTTGGCCCAGCGGGAAGTCTTCTCCGAGCCGGTAGCCGCCTGCCAGGCGGCGAAGCCCACGAACTTCCGGTTGTGCCAGGCCCCCGTCACGTCGAAGACATCCGTCGCGTCGGGGTTCCAGTACGTGTTGTTCTCGCCGCGGAATTCCTCGCGGACGAACTGCCGGTACAGCGGGGCGCTGGCGCTGATCCGCTCGACCATACGCGAGTCCGCCCCGCGCCGCGTCACCACCGTGCAGTTGCGGAGCACGAAGCCCGTCGAGCGTTGGTTCGCCACCCCGCCGTGGCCGCCCAGGGAGGCCTCGAAGCTCGGCGGGCTCTCGCGAACGTCCGAGTGGTTGAAGCCGAACTGCGGGCCGGTGTTGTCGGCCACGATGCAGCCGTCGAGCGTCACGTCGTGGACGTTCAGCAGGAAGAAGCCCATCCCGTCGTTGCCGATCAGCCGGCAGTTTTTCAGCAGGATCGGCCCCCATGAGATCTCGTGCCAGTGCCCCCGCTTCTGGTTGTAGTTGAAATCGCAGTTCTCGAAGATCAGGTTCGTCGCGATCACGTCGCCCCGCAGCCCCGCGCCGTGGTTGTGATGGCTGCGGACGTTGCGGAACAACACGTCCATGGCCGAGAGGTTGATCCCCCCCCCGCCGTGCGGGGTCGCCTTGAGCCCGCCGAGGTGCCCGACGCGGTTGTTGCCGGTGACCTCCACGTCCTCGACGATCCCGTTGCGGGCGTGGCCCAGCGCGAAGCCCTCGCAGCCGTTGTTGCGGATCGTGCAGCGGCGGATGGCGAAACCGTCCAGCGCCCGCGTCTTGAGCCCCGTGCCGAGATTGTCCTCGAAGACGCAGTCCTCGATCACCACGTCCTTCGGCTGGAGCTTCAGGTCGTACACGTGACCGCTCACCAGCGGGTCGTAGCCGATGTCCACCGCCGCAGTGTCGAAGTAGTTCAGGTACCACGAGGCCGCGTGGCGGAAGATGAGGTTCCGCAACACCAGCCGCCACTTGTTCCGCGACCGCAGCAGCGTGGGGGCGAAGCCGACCTCGACCGTCGCGCCCTCGAGCTTGTCCACGCCCTCGGGCAGGCGGAGGAAGAGGCTGTCGGGATGGTCGTGCTCGTGGCCTTGGTACCGGCCGTCGCCGGGGCCCAGTTCGGCGACGCCGAACTGCCCGGGCTCCAGCGCCTCGACGCCCGCGAAGCCCATGTACGTGTAGCCCGGCTTGCCCTTGGGCTTGCCCTCGGCGACGAGCAGGCCCACGTCGTTGTACACCCGCCCCCGCTTGTCCACGTACGTGTACCGCTCCAGGATCCGCGGCCGCAGCAGCTTGCCGTTCACCGCCACCAGCTCGCGCCGGTGCGTGACGATGTGCGCCGTCGTGTAGTAGCCGCGGTTGACCAGCCCCCAGTCGTGGTGCCAGTCGTGGCGGTAGATCTTCCGCTCGGCGTCGACCAGTTCCCACGTCTGCGGCTCGAACCCTTCGGTCACCGAGCCGCTGATAACCACCTCCCCGGGCTTCTTGCCCTCGATCACCAGGAGCTGCTTCCGCGTGGCCCACATGTAGTTGTCGATCTCCAGCGCATCGGTCAGGCGGTACACGCCGGGCCAGAGCAGCACCCGCACGGGCCCGGTAAAGGCCGCGTGGTGGTCCCGGAAGCGGTTCAGCGCCGACTGGATCGTCCGCATGGGCCGGTCCGGGTCCGTGCCGGGGTTCAGGTCGCTGGCGCGCGGGCTGGCGGGGTTGACGTGCAGCGTGACCTTCACCGCCGACTCGTCGATCTCCGGCCCGGTGATCCGCGACGGGTCCACCTCGCGGCGCTTCTCGCTCGGGCCGAACATCGGATCCTCGCCGCCGGCGGGCTCAGCCTGCCCGGCCGGTGCGAAGTGGGCGACGACTTTCGGCTCGGCGACTTCCAGCACCCCGCCGGCGGGGCAGGCGAGGATGAGGCGCAGGCGGCGCGTGTTGCTGCCCCCCCCGTCGAGCTCGCGGCGGACGGATACCCACTTGCCGGCGTCCCCGGCGTCCGGCTGCCACCCCTTGGCGTAGCCGGACTCGATCCCGCCGATGGCGGCGTAGGCGAGGCTGACGTTGGGCAGCTTGTCCGCGGGGACACCGTCGAGTTCGCGCACGCGGGCGCGGAACGTGACGGTCATCGGCGTCGGGCCGGGCAGCATGACGTCCGTGCGGATCAGCGCCGGCGATCTCGTCGATCGCGCCACGCGCTTGCCGTCGGCCTCGGCGAGGACAAAGCCCCCCCGCTTGTCCTTCCCGGCGGCCCGCCAGCCCTCCGGCATCCGGCCGAGCTCGCCCTCGAAACCGTCCAGCAGCACCGCGTCCACCACCCCGGCGGAGGGCTTGACCTTCGCCGGGGCCTTGGCGGCCGGGCGGGGTTTGGGCTTTGGCCCGGGTTTCGCGGCGGGGATGGTCGCCTCGGGGATCTCGCTCGGGGTCGGCTCGGGGCGGGGCTTGGCGGCGTCGTAAACGATGACCCACGCGACGTCGAACCGCCCGGACTTTCCCTTGTAGCTGATCTCGACGTCGACGGCCGCCGCGGCGTCGGGGACGGGCATCGTGTGCTCGGCGACGGCCCAGTCGTGGTCCTCGCGGAACTTCAGCACGTCCTTCCACTCGCTCTTGCCCTCGGTGCCGTCGGTACCCACGAACCGCAGCGTGACGGTGGGCACGTCCCAGGGCTTCTCGCCCTGCTGGAAGCCGTCCAGCCGCGCCCGCACCGCCAGCGTCACCCGCTTGACGCCATCGGGAAGGTCCGACCGCCCCACCAGCCGCGCCGGGGACTCCGAGACGCGCAGGAACCGCTCGCCTTCTTCGGTCAGCAGCTTGAAGCGGGAGGCCATCCAGTTCTTGTCCGGCCGCCAGCCCTTGGGCAGCTTCCGCGGCCCGGGCTGGAAGACGCCCTGCGGCAGGAGGTTCTCGGCCGCGGGTGCGGCGGCGGCGAGCAGGAGCAGCGGGAGCGTCGCTGCGCGGGTGGCTTTCGTCAACACGGTTTGTCACCTCGGATGGCGGCAGCGGAACGACATCGCGGCGACATGCCGCGGCGCCCTCCGGCCGGTTGGGGAGATGATACCCTCGGGACGGCGGCGGGGGCAACGGTGGGCAGGCGGTCACGCTCCGGCGAGGAGATCGAGCTTCCCGGCGTAGGCGCGGATGACCTCGCGGCGGAGGTTCTGGCGGTGCGGCGCGGAGAGGCCGGGGTCCTCGTCGACGATGGCGGTCGCGTCCCGCCGTGCCAGTCGCAGCAGCTCGAAGTCCTCGACGAGGTCTGCGACCTTCAGCTCGGGCAGGCCGTGCTGGCGGGTGCCGAAGATCTCCCCGGGCCCGCGCAGGCGCAGGTCCTCCTCGGCGATGCGGAAGCCGTCGGTGGTCTCCTCGAGCACCTCCAGCCGCCGGCGTGCGACGGGGTTGCCCGGGGAGGCGACGAGGATACACACCGCGTCGTCGGCCCCGCGCCCGATCCGCCCGCGGAGCTGGTGGAGCTGGGCGAGGCCGAACCGCTCGGCGTGCATGACCACCATCACGTTGGCGTTGGGCACGTCCACGCCGACCTCGACGACCACCGACGAGGCCAGCACGCCGACGTCGCCGGCGGCGAACGCCCGCATGGCGGACTCCTTCTCCCCGCGCGGCATCTGCCCGTGGATCAGCCCCACGCCGAACTCGCCGAGGGGCCCGTCGCGGAGCTGTTCGGCGGCCTCGGCGGCGGCGGTCAGTTCCAGCTCCGGCGAGGGCGTCACCAGCGGGTAGATGAAGTACGCCTGCCGGCCGGCGGCGACCAACCCGCGGACGGCCTCGATGACCTCGTCCATCCGCTCCTGGGACTCGCACCGCGTCAACGTCTGCCCCCGCCCGGGGGGCAGTTCGTCGATGACCGTGGTGTCCAGGTCGCCGAAGACCGTCAGCGCCAGCGTCCGGGGGATCGGCGTGGCGGTCATGACCAGGTAGTGCGGCGCGTAGCCCTTTCCGCGGAAGGCCGTCCGCTGGCGGACGCCAAACTTGTGCTGCTCGTCGACGACCACCAGCCCCAGCCGGCGGAAGCGCACGCCCTCGGTCAGCAGCGCATGCGTGCCGACGATCAGGTCGATCTCACCGTCGGCCAGGCGCTGGAGGGTCTCGGCCCGCTCGGCGAGCTTCTGCCCGCCGACCAGCAGGCCGACCCGCACGCGGCTGCCTTCGAGGTAGTCGCAGACCTTGCGGTAGTGCTGGGCGGCGAGGATCTCCGTCGGCGCCATGATCGCCGCCTGCCGGCGACGCGCCACCGCCACCAGCGCCGCGTACAGCGCCACCACCGTCTTTCCCGAGCCCACGTCGCCCTGGAGCAGGCGGTTCATCGGCCGCTCGCGGGCGAGGTCGGCGGTGATCTCGCCCACCGCGCGATCCTGGGCGGCGGTCAGGTCGAACGGGAACCGCGCGCGGATGCGGGCGTCAATCTCCTCGGTGCAGGCCAGCGGATGCGCGGGGCGGCTGACCTGCCGGGCCCGCATCAGCGCGATGCCGAGCTGCATCAGCAGGCACTCATCGTAGGCCAGCCGGCGCCGGGCGGCGGACCACTGGTCGCGGTCCTCCGGGCGGTGCATGGCGGCGACGGCGTTGGGGCGGGGCATGAGCCCTCGCTTCTCCAGCCACTCGTCGTCGAACCAGCGCGGGATCAGCCGCCGCGCATGGGGCAGAACGTTGGCGACGATGCGTCCGATCATCGGGCTGGTGAGCTTGCCTCCCGCGGGGTAGACGGGCAGGAGCTCGTCGGTGTCCAGGTCGGTGTTCTCGGGGTCCCAGATGACCTGGAACCGCGGGTTGACGAACTGGAGCTTGCCCCGGTAGGCCGTCACGGCCCCGCTGACGGCGAGCTGCATGTCCGGGCGGATGCGCCCGCGGAGGTAGCCCCCGTGGAACCAGCGGACGGCGACGCTGCCGGTCTCGTCGGTGAGGGTGCAGCCCAGCCAGGGCGTCCGCCCGAAGGCGTTCTCGCGGACGTCCGCGACGCGCCCGGCGACGGTGGCGTTGTCCAGCCCCTCATTCAGCGAGGCGATCGGCCGGGCCTGCGGGCGCAGGTCGAACCGCCGGGGGAAGTGGGTCAGCAGGTCCTCGACCGTCTCGATGCCCAGCCGGGCGAGCTGGTCGGCCCGCGCGGGGCCGACGCCCTTGACATAGCGGACCTCGGTGCCGAGATCGATCTCATCGCGGGCCTGGGCCATCGCTGCCGCCGCGCCTGGTCATGAAAGGGCCTCGCCGCCGGGGCCACCCGCCCCGCCGGCGCCCGGGCCGCTACTCCGGGAGGATCAGCTTCTGACCGACGCGGAGGTCCGTCGGCTTGATGCCCGGATTGGCCGCCAGGATGTCCCGCCAGCGCTGCCCGTCGCCGTAGGTCTTCACCGCGATGCGCCACAGCGTGTCGCCGCGCTGCACCGTGTACGTGTTCGTCGGCTGCGGCTGGACGGGGCGGGCGACGATCGGCTGGTCGCCGGCTCGCCCGGCGCCGGTCGCGGCCGGGGCGGGCTCGGCGCCCATCGGCGTGGGCGGGCTCACGTTCACCGGCTCGGCAGGGAAGTCGCTGCCCATCGGGTCCCCGGGCGGGTAGGCGGCCGTGTCGCCGCCGGGCGGCTCGAGGGGTTGCAGATCGCTGCCCGGGCCGGGTGCGACGTCGGTGGTCTGCGGCCCCTGCTGCTGGTTGCAGCCGATCAGGACTGCCGCCGCCAGCATGCACGTCAGGAATGCGGTTCGCATGATATCCTTCCTTGGTGTTCCCAGAAGTGCCCGTCGGGGACGATCATACCGCTCCGGTCGGGCGTGTCAATACGCCGTTGCCGTCACCGCTTGACGAGCTTTCGCGGCGAGACGAGCACGCGGAAGCCGACGTTATAGACCGGCTGGTGCGGGGCGTAGCGCCAGCGCGCCCCCGAGCGGCACTGGTCGAACTTGTCGTTCCACGACCCGCCGCGGACGACCTTGCGGACCGTCCGGGCGTTGTCGGCGGTGGGCGGGGCATTGCGCCCGTCGCCGGCGTCGTAGGGGTACGCGCAGTAGTCGCTGAGCGTCCACTCGGCCACGTTGCCGTGCATGTCGCTCAGGCCCCAGCGGTTCGGGGGGTAGCGCCCGGAGGCGACCGAGAACCGCGCCCCGTCGGAGTAGGAGCCTTCGACGCGGCCCCACGCCCAGCGGCTGAGCGTGCGGTCGGCGACATTGGCGACGTCCGAGAGCCCGTCGGTCCCGGCCCCGAACGACCACGGCGTGGCCGTGCCGGCCCGGCAGGCGTACTCCCACTCGGCCTCGGTGGGCAGGCGGACCTCCCGCCCGGTGCGTCGGGTCAGCCATCGGCAGAACGCCATCGCCTGGTACCAGCTCACGCGGATGACCGGTTGGTTGGGCTCGTTCACGGGGTAGCCTCGCGTGAAGCGGTCCTTGCCGCGGGCGTCCATGTAGGCGCTGTCGTGGTCTGGGTCGAACTGGGCGTACTGGCGGTTGGTGACCTCGGCGGCGCCGAGCAGGAAGGGCCCGGGCACGTCCACGACGCACTCGGCGTGCTCGTCGGGCGTGCCGTTGGCGTCGCCCATGACGAACCGCCCGCCGGGGACGGGAACGACGCGCATCGTCACGCCGTCGCCGAGGTCGAGGGCCAGCGGCTCGAGGCCGGCGGCGGCCCGGCGGCGGGCGGCCCCGTCGTCGTCGAGGGGCCAGCCGTCGAGTGCCAGCGGCGCGGGCGCCTCGGGCGCGGGTTCGGGCGGCTGGTACTTGCCGATCTGCGGCAGCGGGTGGGGCTTCTCGTCGCGGTAATCGATGCCGGCGTAGAGCTTCATGTACTTGGTGCGGCGTGCGACCTGGTCGTCGTCGGGCGGGCGGTGGCTGTCCCGCCAGTTGGCGGCGTAGGGGACGTTGAAGTCGATCCACGCGTACAGCCGCCGCCACTGCTCGCCGCTGAGCCGGACGTTGTGGTGGCCCTTGAGCAGCATCTGCACGAGCGGGCTGGTCTCGGCGTTCCACTCGGCGGGCTTGGGCAGGTGGTAGTCGGCCTCGTAGCCGGCGCGGCGGACGTACGGCGCCAGGGCCATGTAGGCCGGGCTGTACCGGTCCGAGGGGTTCTTGTGCAGGCGCTTGGCGCGGAAGTCCGGGCGCGAGCCCTGCGAGCCGTCGTGGCAGCCGACGCACTTGCGGTCCAGCACGGGCTGGACCTCCCGGTCGAAGCTGAAGCCCCGGACCGGCCCGAACCAGGGGGCGATCTCCGAGGGCTTGCGGGCGGCGGCGGCCCCGGCGAGCGTCGGCGGGGTCGTGCTCTGCCGCTCGTGGCAGCCCACGCAGGAGAGGACCTCCCCGGGCATGGCGGTGAACCAGCTCCGCATGGTCTGGAGCGCCCGGCCCTGCTCGTCCAGCGGCTGGACGAACACCGGCGTGTTGCACGGCACGCGGAAGTATGCCGAGCCGTCGGGCTCGACCGGCACGGTGCCGAGGATGCGCTTGACGTCCCAGCCGCCCTCGAAGGTGGCCGCCCGCGTGTCGCCGTTGCCGCCGTAGCGGTAGACGTGCGCGCCGATCCGCAGGGCCTTGACCGTGCCCTTGGGGAAGCCGGCCAGGCCGCCTCCCATGTAGACGTCGGTCATGTACACCAGCGCGTCGTCACGGGAGAGGTCCACGCGCGGCGGGATCGCCGGGGGCTTGCGCCGCGGCCACAGCGGGATCGGACAGGCGTAATGGCCCTCGACAAGCGGCGTGATGTTGTCGTAGACGTCCACGAGCGCCACGCACCATCCGCTGCGATCGTTCATGCGGCAGTTGGCCAGGAAGTACTTGCCGGCCCCGCGGTGGGTCTTCGGCTCGGCGAGCGGCCAGGGGTAGGCGAACCGCGGCCACCAGTCCTTGACCAGCCCGTCGATGATGACCGGCTCGACCCTGCGCCCCCGCTCGCCGATCCGCTGGATGACGCCATCGGCCTCGTGTCGGCCCCGGGCGGTGTCGAGGATGACCATCTGCCCGGTGCGGGAGACGCCATGGTGCCCCGAGACGATGCACACGACCCGCGTGGGGAAGCCGGGGATCGACCGGGGCCAGTACATCGCGTTCGGCCAGTAGGAGTTGCTGCCGTAGTATTCCATCTGGGCCGTCCCGTCGGGGTTCATCGTGAACAGCAGGCGGGTGAAGTAGTGCGGCGTGTCGGTGTACTCCCAACGGGTGTAGATCACCTGCCCGTTGGGCAGGACGGCGGGGTTCCAGTCGTGGTCCTGGTCGTAGGTGAGGCGCCGCTGGTTCGTGCCGTCAGCGTCGATCACGTGCAGGTTGCCCACGTGCCAGCCGCCGGTGCAGGGGACGGCCTGCTCGCAGGCGGTGGAGACGAAGACGATCTTCCCGCTGGGCAGCCGGCAGGCGTCGTAGTGCTTGACGTGCTCGTCCGTCTGCTTCGTGATCTGCCGATAGCCGGCGCCGTCGACCCCGATCTCGTGAATGTGCCGCCCGTCGCAGAACAGCAGCTTCTTGGCGTCGAAGCTCAAGTCCATGTCGCTGACGCGCCCGCCCTTGTAAACGGTGCTGAACTCTCCCTCCGGGCGGACCGGGGACAGCTTGACGATCTCGCCGCCGAGATTGTTCGCCCCGCCCCAGTTCGACGAGAACCCCGGGCCCCCGCGGCCGAGAAGCAGGCCCGGCATCTTCGCCAGCAGCGGGTTGGCCAGGAGGATCTCCCCGCCCTCGTCGTCGGCTTTCCGCGCCAGGTCGGCGAGCTCCTCCATCGCGCCGTCCTTGGCGTCGAGCACCCGCGGCCAGAGCTTCGCCATGGCCTTGTCGAGCGCATCGATGCGCGCGAGGAACTCGCCGGCCTTGGGGTACTCGTCGGCATCGAACGTCGCCTGCTGGTCCTCGACGGCCAGGCGCATCGAGAGGATGCCGTGATGCTCGGCCATGGCGCGCTGGACGGAGGCGATGGCGTAGTACCGCGCGCGGGCGTCGGCGACGGTCTCGCCGGGCGGGCGGTTCTCGAACGCGTCCAGCCAGGGCCCGACGCGGCGGCGGATGGCGGGTTCCATGCGCTCGGCCTCGCGGCGGGCGTCGGCGAGCCGGCGGTCGGCATAGCGGTTGTACTGGCCGATGAGGAACAGCGGCTGCTCGCCCGGCTGCCAGTCGCACATGAGGTACGTCCGCCGGGCCATCTGGCCCTTGATCTCGCGGTTCCAGATGCTGTCCTCGCGCTCCCAGCCCATCTGCATGCGGCTGACGGGGTCGGGGAAGTGGTCTTCGACGCGGTTGAAGATGCTCCTCCGCCGGCCAGCGCGGGCGCCCTGGTTGCCCGCGCCGGGGCGCTGGGTGGGCACTTGCGGCATGAACCACATCCTGCATCGGCCCTTCTCGTCGGCCGGGAGGACCGCCAGCACGTGGTAGCGGCCCGGGCCTTCGCGGAGCTGCCAGGTGACCTGGTTGGGCCGCACGGGCCCGGTATCGCGCGGCGCCCGCATGGACGACCGGCCGCCGAGGACCTTCATCCGCCCGTCGGCCAGGCCCACGCCGAAGGCGAACTCGCGCCGCCGCCCGAATGGCCGGTCCATGCGCAGCGAGCGGCAGAGCACGACGGCCTGTCCGGGCCTGGCGTTCAGCTTGCCGGCCACGTCCAGCAGCTCACCGTCGGCGATGTCCTTCCGCGGCGTCCAGGTGAGCGTGCGTTTCTCGCCCTTGTCCTTCCCCTTGCCCTCGATCACCAGCGGCTCGGCCAGGTCGAGCTTCCGCGTGCGTTCGAGCTGGCGGATGGCGGGATCGTCGGCGTCCAGCGCCCCGAGGGTGTGCCACGGCCCGACCTCGACCCCGGCGGCCGGGGCGGCCAGGGCGTCCACCGTGCACTCCCACTCCAGGATCGCCTCGCGTGCGGCAACCACGGTCTCCTGCCAGGTGGGCTTCTTGTCGAACTCGGGCTTGCCGGGGGCATCCGAGAGGGCCTTGCGGCGGGCCTTGCGGCGGGCGAGGACCTCCGGCGGGGTCTTCTTGACGTCCTTGGGATCGCCGAAGACCTCCAGCTCGATCACGGCCGTCCAACTCGTCGGGTCGGTGCTGCGGGCGGGGTGACCGGCGGAGACGCGATAGGTCTGCCAGATGCGGAACTGCACCCAGTCCGCCTTGCCCATGGGCTTGCCGTCCGCCCGCTCGAAGTACGTGTAGAACCCCCCGCCGTCGTTGCCGAGCACCTTCGGCCCGGTGGTGGCCAGCGGCTTGTCGCCGAACTCGGGCTTCTTGCCGGGGTGTTTGCTGTTGTCGGCGAGGCGGACCTCCCAGTCCTGGTTGGCCCGCTGATCGCCGTTGCAGGTGAACACGCCGATGCGGTGGATGGGCTTGGCCGCCCCGAGATAGTAGGTCAGCACGGCCGGCCGGCCCTGGACGTTGACGCGCCCGTGCCCGGCGAAGGCCCCGGCGTCGCCGTCGGCGAGGTACTCCTGCCCGCTGATCCTGCCATCCTCGATCGACAGCTTCACGCCCTTGCGGGCCAGCAGGTTCCGCCCGTGCTGGCCGAACAGGAGCTTGGCGAGCTTGCCGAAATCGCGACGGTCGGGCCACGCGTCGGTCTTCATGACGATCTCGGCGGCGGGCGCAGCGGCCGCCAGGGCCGCGAGGGTCACCAGCACTCGAACCGATCGCTTCATCATGTCGTCACTCCGTCGTGGCGCAGGGATTTCATGCCTACTTCGTCGGCGCAATTGTAACACGATCCGGGGCGCGAGGTTCCAGACTCACCGATCGGGCCGGACGGGTTCCTCCAGCGTGCGCGGGGCGGCTCGTGGGGCCGTGGGAACTCCCACGGCGCACAAGCCGACTGCCCGGGAAGACATGTGCCCGTATCGCCGTCGGCGGTGCGCCGAACCCACGGGCTCCCGAGCCCGTGCGCCGCGCCGCAGGAGCCCGTCTACCGCCCCATCGCGCGGAGGTTGCGGTAGCTGACCGCCAGGGCCTCGAACGGGTCCTTGCCGTACGTGTTGTCCTGCTCGACGAGGTAGAAGTCCACGCCCGCGGCATCGCCGGCGTCGAAGATCGCCGGCCAGTTCAGGTTGCCCTCGCCGATCTCCGCCATCCGCATCTCCCGGTCCTCGCTGACGGCCATGTCCTTGATGTGGATCGCCGGGCAGCGCCCCGTGCAGCGGGTCAGCCACGCGGCCGGGTCGCCCCCGCCGGCCTGGACCCAGTAGGTATCGATCTCGGCGTTGAGGATGTCCGGGCCGGCCAGCTCCAGCAGAGCCTGAAGCCAGGGCTTTCCGCAGTCGAAGCGTGCGAACTCCCAGTTGTGGTTGTGGTAGGAGAAGTCCAGCCCCTCGGCGGCGAGCTTTTCGGCGACGGGCCCGAGCTCGTCGACGAACCGCTTGATGCCGTCGAGGCTGCGGTACTCCCCGCCCAGCCCGCCGATGGCGGTGTGCTTGCAGCCCCAGAGCTTGTGCTTGGCGATGACGGTGTCCAGGTCGGTGAGAAAATCGTTCCAGCCCATGTGGGTGATGGCGCAGATGAGGTCGTGCTCTTTCAGCAGCTTGCCCACGCCCTCGGGGTCCACCGGCCCGAAGGCCGAAATCTGCACGCACGGATAGCCGATCTCGGCGATCTTGCCGAAGGTCGCGGCGACGTCGTCGAGGGTCTTGGTGAACTCGCGGCAGGTGAACAACTGCGCGCCGATCATGCCCTTGCCCATGGTCTCATGCTCCTTGCTCTTGCTCGGGGTCTGTCTCGCTGTACTGCTCGAGGAACTTCGATTCGTGCCCGCGCTGGGCGACCCAGTAGCCCAGCAGCCCGCCGCCGCAGCCGGCCGTCAGCCAGTCGATCGGCAGGACGCGGTAGACGCTCTCGACGTGGGTCCAGGCGTTGAAGCCGGTCTGGATCGAGCCCACCGACGCCAGCACATAGAGGCCCAGGCCCGTCAGCACCGGCGCGATCCAGGCCGGCAGCGGCGAACGGGTGGGGAACAGGTGGTAGGCGATCAGCGTCGCCAGGAAGCAGCCGCCCAGCGCCGCGAAGAGAAGCTGCCCTCGCTCGTCGGAGCGGCCCAGCAGCAGCACCAGCGCGACCGCCGCGGCCAGGGCGGTCAACAGGCACAGGCCCATGCGGCCAAGGATGTCCCCGCCGGGGACGCGCCGCCCGGTGCGGCGGGCCTCCAGGGCGCCGAGGCGCTCCTGGATCAGCCGGTAGAACCCCCCGCCGGTCAACGACGTCGGGCTGAACTGCTCGCCGGTCGCCTCGGCGAGGATGTCGCGCTGTTCGGACTCGCTCAGCTCCTCCAGCAGGTCGCGGTAGGCCAGCGGCCCGGCCAGCCGGGTCAGCACGCCGCGGACCAGGCTCACCAGCAGCACGGCCGCGACCGCCATCGCCGTCAGCGCCACCAGTTCCAGGGCCATCCGCAGGAACAGCGACCGCATCGCCGGCTGGCGGGCCCAGAGCAACACGCGCATGGGCCCGGAGTGGATGCTCAGGCCGCCGAGGCCCAGTAGCATGGCGGCGACGGTCCCGGCCGGGCGGGCGGTGACGGTGGGCACGCAGCACAGCGCGGCCAGGACAAGCATGGCGACGGCGAGCAGGACGGCGTCCATCGGCGTCCCGCCGGCGAGGAAGGCCACCGGCGCCTGCGGGTCGACCGGGCGCACCAGCGGCCAGACGACGAAATACCCCGCCACGCATGCCGCGACGGCCGTCGCCTGGACCTGCACCTTCTCCAGCCAGTGATAATGCCGCCGTGCCATATTCCTCTCGACAGCTCGCCCCGGCCGGGCGTATCATCGGGCGTTCCCCGCCCGAGCGTGGAAAGGGGCCATCCTAGCTGCGAGCCGTGCTGAAGGCAAAGACTAATGAGCCGTTCCGTCGTTGAGAAGATCGCCGCCCGCGCCGTCGCGGCCGACCGACGCATCGTCCTGCCCGAAAGCCACGACCCGCGGGTCCTCGAGGCGGCCCGGCAGATCACCAACCGCACATACGCCCGTGTCACGCTGCTGGGCGAGCCGGACCGCATCGCCGCCCAAGCCGCCGAGCAGCACATCGACCTGGCCGACGTGGAAATCGTCTGCCCCGGCAACGACCCCGCCCGAGAGGCCTACATCCAGCGCCTTACCGAACGCCGCGCCCACAAGGGCATGACGCACGACAAGGCCGACGAGCTCCTCCGCCGACCCGTCTACTACGGCGGGCAGATGGTCGCCGACGGGCGGGCCGACGGCATGGTCGCCGGAAGCGTCTGCCCCACCGCCGAGACCATCCGATCCAGCCTCTGGTCGGTCGGCACGGCGGCGGGGTGCAAGACCGTATCGAGCTGCTCGATCATGCAGACCGTCGCGGCGGAGATGGGCGTTGGCGGGGCGATCATCTTCGCCGATACCGGCGTCATCCCCGAGCCGACCGTCGAGCAGCTTGCCGACATCGCCATCCACGCCGGGCAGGCCTGCCTGGCCCTGCTGGAGGCCGAGCCCAGAGTCGCCATGCTCAGCTTCTCCACCAAGGGCTCGGCAAAGCACGCCAACGTGGACAAGGTCGTCGAGGCCACCCGCCTGGCCCGGACCCGCCGGCCGGACATGAAGATCGACGGTGAGCTCCAGGCCGACGCCGCGCTGATCCCCGCCGTGGCCGAGCTGAAGTCCCCCGGCAGCGAGGTCGCCGGGGGCGCCAACGTGCTGGTCTTCCCCTGCCTGTCCTGCGGGAACATCGCCTACAAGCTCGTCGAGCGCCTCGGGCGGGCCATGGCGCTGGGCCCGCTGCTGCTGGGCCTGGGCCGCCCGATCAACGACCTCTCCCGCGGATGCAGCGCCGAGGACATCACCTTCATCGCCGCCATCACCGCCGTCCAGGCCGAAGCGACGAACGGCTGAGCCCATCCGCCCCCAATCTCAGGCGCGCGCCGCAAACGCCGCCAGGCGCTCGTAGAGCAGCTCCCACGTGGGGTCGTTGTCGATCTCGTAGACGCGTCGCATGCGGCCGTGCTCGCCGTCGTGGTGGAACGCCAGGTGGTGGTCCATGGTCGGGGCGTCGACGACTTCTTCGCGGCAAAGCTCCGGCCGGATCATCCAGGCGATGTCGGCCAGGTCGAAGAAGCCCTTCCTCGGCGAGGCGTACCACGTGCGGCGGTGGCGGAACTCGTGGAGGAAGCGGCCGAGCTCGCCGAGGGGAGCCAGCCTCTCGGCGGTCTCGTCCATGGTGCGGCAGAGGTTGGTGCCCGTGTCGAACCACACCAGCGGCGCGGGACTGACCAGGAGGGTGCGGGCGGCCGTCACGTCGCCCTTGACGTTGTACTGCTCGGATCGCTCGGGCCAACTCCGCGGGCTGCGGGCGTGGAAGACGAACCGCACCTTGGGGGCAATCGACGGGTCCTTGCTGATCGCCGAGGCGAGGTTCGTCGCGGCCCCGAGGCCGACGACCCACAGCGGGTCCTCCGGCGAGGCGGCGCCGGCGCGGTCGAGGATGAAGTCCACGCCCTCGCCCTCGCTGGGCCAGGCGGCGTACTGCATCGGGTGGGCGCCGCGGACGACGGGGTACTTGCCGGCCTGCCCGGCGGCGTCCAGCACGGCCTCGACGGCCTCGACGGACCGCTCGATGGAGTCCGGCCCGTCGCGCCCGAGGGTCTTGGTCGCGAAGTGCGTGGCGACGAACCCCTCGATCTCGAACCGGTCCGGCGAGGCCAGCGCCAGGGCGATGGCGTAGGAGTCGTCGATCTCCGTCCCGGCGTCGGTGTCGATAAGCAGCCGCAGCCGCTGCCCCTCCGGCGGCAGTTCGGGCACGATGCGTTCGGCGGCGGGGGCGGCATCTTTCGTCATCGGGTCAGTCTCCTTGCCTCGTCGCGCTGTCCACGCGGCGTAGTGTAGCGGAGAGTTTCTCGATGTAGTAGAGGTCGGCCCGGCACCAGGGCTGGTCGAGTCTGGCGGCGAGCGTGGCCGGGCGGGCGGCGAGGCCGTCGGCGAGGGCGGCGAAGACCGCGCGCGACAGGTGCGGCGGCGAGATGTAGTTCTCCCCGCCGATCATCCGCTCGCCCCACGCCTGGTACCACAGCGGCAGGCCCGTCCTCAGGGCCGTGACGTTCCGCTTCAGCGGCGCCTCGGCCAGGCGGTGCAGCGCGGCGGACAGCTCGGGCACGAGGCCGACGTAGCGAGGCACCTTGGCCCCGTGGATCCCCCGCCCGCTGGAGCGGACCAGGCGGGTGTCGGCCAGCTCATGGTGCACGCGGACGGCGAGCAAGCCTTCGAGCAGCTCCTCGGCCGCGGCGGCGGGATCGGGCTTTCCGGCCCGGCGGAGGATGCGGGCGGCGGCGAGGGCCCCGGCGATCTGCCGGTTGAGGTGCTCGGCGGCATCGTTCTGCTGGTCGTCGTGGTCGAACTTCCCCGGCAGGTCGCGGGCATCGGCGACGAGCTTGGCGACGGCGTCGGCGCGGGCGAGGACGGGCTGCCACAGCCCGGCGTAGTGTCCGGCGGCCCAGAGGCCGTAGAGGTCTTCCAGCCCGGCGTCGTAGCGGATGCGCTCGACGGCGAACTCCTTCATGCCGGGCCCGAGCGTGAACGGCTCGCGGCGGGCGCCGTCGTCGGGGAAGGTCGGCTCGGCCAGAGGGCAGCCGGCATCGAGCATCCCGCGGAGGTGCTCGACGGCCTTGGCCCGCACGGGCGGGGAGAGGTGGGGCAGGGCAAGAGCGAGGATCTGCATCTGCCCGGCGGTCCGCCAGAAATGCCGTTCCTCGCCGGTGATCCCCAACTCGACGATCAGCGGCGCCCACGGGCCGGCGTCGACGAGCTCGGCAACTTCGGCGTCCAGCCGGGCGCGGAGGCGACGGGCGAGGTCGCTGCCGGCGTGGGTCCGCTCGGCCGGCGGGGGCGAGATCATCGCCGCCAGGGCGGCCGGGGGAACCGTCGGCGCGGGGACGCCCTCGTCGAACTGCCCGGCCCCGCGGCTGGCGACATTGCCTCCGACGGTCGCGGAGGTGCGGCGCTTGATGATCGGCGGCGGCTCGGTCCCGCCGGAGGGCGCCTTGGGCACGTCCGGCCCGGCGAGGCAGACCACCTGCGAGCCGACGACCCAGAACAGCCGCCCCTCGGCGACGGCGACGATGGCCCGGTCCGGCCCGTGCCACTCGTTCGGCATGCCGACGAGCCAGCCCTCGGCGCCGAGCTTCTTGGCGCCGCGGAAGCCGCCCTCGACGGTCTTGGGTCCGAAGATCCCTCCGTAGCTGTCCCGCCCCCTCCAGATCCGCATGACCTTCTCGGTCCCGGTGTGCAGGGCCCCGATGTCCCCCTGGTGGGTGACCACCAGCCACGGGCCCATCATGCTCAGTGCCTGCGTCTCGTCGCCGATCAGCGGCATGCCGTACCACGCCCGCCCCGCGTCGTGCCGCTGTTCGGGGTACACGAAGTCCGGGCGCCCGGTCCGGCGGTCCAGGCGGCAGAGCGAGTTGTACCGCCGCACGCCGCGGAGGTAGTACGTCAGCGCGGAGCGCCAGAACGTGTACAGCTCGCCGGTCTCGGGGTCGAACGTCGGCGGGGTCGGGGGGTTGTGCAGCCCGCCGGTGTAGAAGACCGGGGCGATCCACGGCTCGCTGCCGTCGCGGAAGTCGAAGGCGAAGAAGCACCGGTCGTGGCGGTGCTCGCGCAGGTACTCGACGATCCCCTCGATCTCCGCCTTCCGCCGACGCGGCGTCGGGTGCATCAGCAGGTCGTTCCACTTATCCAGCAGCACCTTGTCCTCGTCGGACTCCGGGAGCGCACGCTGGATCGCCTCGAGGACCTCGCCGTTGCGGCGGAGCACCTTGTGGAACGCGTCGGCCGGGTTGGTGCGGACGATCGCCAGCCCCCGCCAGATCGTCGCGCCCTGGTCGCGAAGGCTCAGGCCGGGCAGCTTCCTGGACCGCCAGAGGACCTTCCCGGCCGGGCTGAGGCAGGTGACGTGCATGTCCTCGCTGCCGAGGATGATCCTCTCGCCGTCGGGGCTGAAGGAGGCGGGCTTGAGGATCATGCCGCCGGTCTCGTGCGTCCAGACCGCCTTGCCGTCGGCGGCGTTGACGGCGTGGAAGACGCCCGCGCGGTCGCCGACGTAGACCCGCCCGCCGACGCACGCCGGGGCCGCCCAGATCCCCCCGCCGGTGCGGTACTCCCAGACCACCGACCCGTCGGCGGCGTCGAGGCAGACCAGCCGCCCGGCGTCGAAGGCCTCGTCGCAGCCGACGTAGAGCCTCCCCCCGTGCCAGCACGGCGAGGCCCCCACCGGTCCGGCGGCGCGGAAGGTCCACAGCGTTTTGCCGTCGCGGACGTCGAGGGCGTAGACGTTCCCGGCGAAGGTCCCCACGAAGCACTTGCCCCCGGCGACGATCGCCTCGCAGCGGGTGGCGATCATCTCGTCGTGGAAGTCGCGGTACCACGTCCGCTCGTAGGGGCCCTCGACCACCTCGTCGGTATGCCCGCTCCGCTGGTAGTCCCGGTGAAGGGTCGGCCAGGTCGAGCCCTCCCCCGCCCGGGCAGCCGCGGACGCCGGCGTCGCCAGCACCATCGCCAGCACGCACACCCCCGCCACACTCGGACACCGACTCAGCCTGGACATGTCACACTCCCTTCTCTCGGGCCCGCCGCGGGCAGATGTCTCGGTTCTGTCCACCCCTGTACACAGGGGACACAGAGGTGGCTTAGTTATATAACCCTATGTTTAACAATTGTTTACGATCGCACACCCTCTGTCCACCATCGGAGGGGGTGTACAGTCGGGACACGGGCTCCTCCGGCCGAGGCGGTCGCCGGGCGGACATCCATGGAACGCAGCGGCCTCCCCATGCGTTCGCGAAAAACGAAATGAACTTACGTTTTGCGCTCTATCGGTCCGAGGGCACCAGCTCGCCCAGCAGCAGGATGCCGCCGACGCGGAGCACCGTCCCGTCATAGCGCTTCGGGTCGAACCGCGGGTGATCGCGGACCCGGTCCAGCACGGCCGAGCGGTCGGGCTGCTCGGGGTGGATGGTCACCTTCACGTCGTGGACCTCGTTCGGGTCGAGCCCGGCGGCGACGGACAGCACGGCGATCCGGTGGTAAGTGCAGTACTTGTCGAATCTTGGCCGCGGCTTCCCCCGCGTCTTGCCGTCGACGGTCAGCACTGCCTGCCCGCCGTCGGGGCCGACGAGGTCGTACAGCCGCACCAGCGACCCGCGAAAGCGGAACGCGATGCTCTCACCGGGGGTCTCCGCCTGCCAGAGAGCCGGGAATCGGCTGCCGAACCGTTTACCCAACCCCTTGTCATCCGGCAGCTTGCGCCAGCCATCGGAGAGCATGTCCGCCGTGATCTCCTCGAGCCTCGCCGCCTGCCAGTGGTCGGCGACGAAGGGCTCGGGCATCCGGTGCGGGCCGGGCTCGCCGACGCCGGCAAGCCTGGCGAGCGCGTCGGTGATGACGTCGGTGTAGATCTCGTGGCCTTCGTCGCGGGGGTGGCAATCGTCGTTGGCGAAGCACATCTTGCCTTCGGGCACCGGCAGCGGCTTGCCCGTGTTCGCGTCCAACTCCGGCTTGTAAATGAGCTTACCGGCTTCGTGGAGCTGGACGATCCGCAGGCCCACGTTGATCGACGGGATGCCGTAGTGCTCGGCGAGCATCTCCATGCTCGACGCCGACCGCGGGCAGACGCCCCGGGCGTAGTCCTTGGGCATCCCCCGCGTGTGGATGGTGTAAACGTAGCATATATCCGTGTTTGCGTCCTGTGCCCACGTCTGCCGGGCGATGCCCTCCATCGCCCGCCAGATGGTCCGCGGGTCCCGCCCGCCGTCGTTGACGGCGAACTCGACGAACAGCAGGTGCGGCCGATGGCGAAGGGCGTCGCGTCGGAGGCGGAAGACCCCCAGGTCCGAGCCGGTCCCCCCGATCGCGGCGTTGATCTCGACGATCTTCGCCTGCGGCCAGGTCTCGCGGAACCACGCCAGCGTCTTGACCCGCCAGCCCCGCTGGGCCGTGATCGACCCACCGAGGTACGCCACGCGGACCTCCTTGCCGGCCTCCAGGCGGGCCAGGACGTTCGCCAGCCCGCCGCGAGGCCTCAGCAGGGCCGCCTCGACGGGGGCGTAGGTCGGGCCCTCCGCGGCGGGGGCGGCCGCGGCGGCGGCAAGGAGAACCAGCGGAACGAGCGGGCGACGGACCATGGGGCTTCCTTTCAAGGCGGGTGGAGTCGCTACGTCGGTTCGGTGGCCGGCGGGGTGTCCGGCTGAAGGGCTTGCAGCCAGGCCTCGATGCGTCTGAGGCGCTCGGTGCGGGGTGCCTTGGGGTCGTAGCCGGTGAGGTTCGGCGCCAACTGGGCCAGAACGTCCAGGACGGCCCGTTGCATGCCCTCCTCGGCGGCGTTCTCGGCCAGGGCGCGCAGCTCCAGCACCAGCGGCCGCACGGCCCGCTCGCCCATGGCCTCCAGCTCGGCGGCGGCGGCCTTGGCGGTCTCGGCGCCGGCGGCCTGGAGCTGGGCGACCAACTGGGCGACTCGCTTCCGGTCGGCGGCGGCCCGTTGGGTCCGGGCGGACGCCACGGTCGCGGCGATGGCCCGGCGGGGCTCCTCGCCCAGCCGCCGGCCGAACTGCCGCAGCACCTCGGCCCCGAGGAGGGCGGCGGGGCCGAAGCGCCCGTCGGCGACGAGGCCGTCGAGGTGCTTGCGGACGCGTGCGACGACCTCGTCGAAGGTGTCTGCCCGGGCGGGGTCGGCCATGGCCTTGAGCACCATCGGGTCGTTGGCCAGCAGCAGCGCGTCGACCCATTCGAGGTAGACGCCGGAAGCGTCCTCGTGGTCGGCGGCGGCCAGGAGGCTGTAGGCCTCCCCCAGCAGCGGCGCGGCCTCGGCGGGCCTGGAGGCGGCGAGCAGGGCCGCCGCGAGCGTCCGCTGGGCGTTGGGCAGGTCGGGGCTTTGGGCGGCCTTGAGCGCCTGGACCAGCATCTGCCCGACCTGCACGCGCCGCGCCGGCGGGGCCTGTCGCTGATCGAGGATGTTGCACACCTCGGCGAGCGTGGCGGCGTCGGCGCCGGCCAACGCGCCCGTGGCGACCGTCCAGGCCTTCTCGCGAACCGTCGCGTCGGACTCCGCCGCCGGGTCGCTCCGCTGGAGGATCGTCTCGAGGTGCTTGGCGCCGTTCAGCGCCCCCAACGCCTCGACGACCGCTTGGCGGACCCCCCGGTCGTCGTCGGCCGCCAGGGGAACGAGGGCGTCCGACAGCTCGGCCTTGCCCAACTGCGCGACGGCCTTGACGGCGGCAAGGCGGACGGTCGCGGCCGCGGCGGACAGCGCCGACCGCAGCGTGGGGACGAAGGCGTCGCCGCCGACCATGCCCATGGCGGTAAGGACGGCCTCGCGGAGTGCGGCGCCCGAGCCGTTGGCGGCCGGGGCGGACTCGAAGGCGGCGTAGCGGTCCAGCAGCGTCTTGACCGCCCGCTGGCGGACGTCGCCGGACAGCGGCTTCGCGGCGGCCAGCCGGGCCAGTGCCGAGGCGGCCGCGGCGGCGACGCGGTCGTCGGCGCTGGCGAGCTTCTCCAGGACCGGTTCGAGGGCCCTGGGCTCGCGGAGCTGCCCGAGGGCGCTGAGCAGCGCCTGCTGGACCTCGCGGTCCTGCTCGATCTCGAGCCTGGTCAGCAGGGCGGCCGGGGCGTCGGGATCGCCGAAGGTCGCCTCCAGCAGGGCGACCGTCCGCCGGACGCCGGCGTCCTCGTCGTTGAGCATGCCGCGGATGTGGGCCTTCAGCTCGTCGGAGACCTCGCCGTTGGCGGTCACGCGGCGGTTGGCCAGCGCCACCCCCACCTGGCGAACGTCGGCGAGGGGGTCCTTGAGGAAGCTCATCAGCAGCGCATCCTGCCGTGCGGCGGGCGTGGCGGCGTAGGTGTCCATCATGGCCGTCGCCAGGCGCCGGCGCAGGCGGGCGTTCTCGTCCTCCAACCGCGCCTTCTCCCGGGCGAGGCTGTCGGCGAGGTCGCCCAGCCAGGCCGTCGCGGGCTTGTTCTTGCTCTTGGCCCACCATCGCCGCCAGCGGGCGGCGTCGCGCCCGAAGGCGCGGATGTTCGTCAGCTTCGCCAGCGACTCGGCCGCCGCCTCGCTGATGGCGGCGTCGGGGTCGGCCACCAGGCGGACCAGCGCGTCGATCCCCTGCTTCTCCAGCACCCGCTGGAGCCCCGCGATGGCGACAAGGCGAACGGCCTTGTCCGCCCGCGGGTCCCGGGCGATGCCGATCAGCTTCCCGGTGACGCCCTGCTCCTTGTAGGTGACCAGGGCCCGGGCGGCGGGCAGGCGGACGGACGGCTCGGGGCCGGTGAGCATCGCCAGCAGCGGCGGGATGAACTCCGGCGAGCCAGCACCGTGCTTGGCGATCGCCTCGGCCAGCGCCCCCTGCGCCGGGCGGTTGCTCGAGTCGGCAAGGAACCGCTTGACCGTCTCGATCGCCGCCGGGTAGTCCCGCGAGACCAGCAGCTCCGCCGCCTCCGCCTTGGTCTTGGCCGACCGGGACGGGTCGGCCAACTGGGCCGAGAACATCCGCAGCTCCAGCTCCTGCTCGTTGGTGAGGGAGGGCTCCTCGGCCCCCTCGGCCGCGACATGCAACAGCGCCCCCGCCAGAATCGCCATCGTCCAACGTGTCGCGGTGTGCGGTTTCACCTTGTCCGTTCGGTCCTTCGCTGCGGTCGGCGCGCGGGTCTCTCGTCCCCTCCATACATAGAAACGTCCGCTATCGCTCGTCGGTTCGCGGGGGCGGAGGATTCCAGGAAAAATGCCGCGTTTTCAGGGACAATCGCCATACTGCCGACGAGGCAAGCTCCCCGCGACACACCCAGTGTCGGCGCCCCCGTCCGCGAAGGGACCGCCGCCCCGGGCGGCGCCCTCCAGATCCCGCTACGCGCCCTGTGGAGTGCGGCGGCAACGACGCCGCTTTCGCGGGAAGCGCGGGGCGCCTTCGCGCCCGACGATGCCACGCTCGCCGCGACGAACTCCCTGCGAAAGCGCGCCTCGTCGGCGAAGAAAAGCGGCGTCG
>CAYLPJ010000063.1:0-33888 GCA_964385465.1 uncultured Planctomycetaceae bacterium
AGACTTCCGGCAAGACGCCATCCGCGACGATCTACGCCGCAATGACGCGCGAGATAGCCGCCAAAGGCGATGCCGCCCGTTTCTGCAAGGTGGCGCGGGGCAAGTTTGAGCTCGCCCGTTAAGGACGGCGTCAACCTGCCACCCCCCCCCCCGGTCCGCCCCCGGCCGGGGTGCTCTTCGGCCTGATCCCGCTATCCTTCTGCCCGAACGGTCCCGGTCTCCGTCAATGCTGCCCAGCCGACGCCAGGGTACGCCTGCGTAGGTCGGGAATTGCCCGTCAGGCTGCCAGCCTGCGCCATGAACATACGGCCGGGGGCGCGCAGTGCCAAAAGTGCCAAAAGGGTCCCGTCGGAAGGCTTCTGGCACTTTTGGCACTGCGTCACTGCGGTCCCCCGCGAAAAAACCGGACAGCGCAAACAAATTCTGCCTATGGGTGCGGCTGGTTCCGCTGCAGTCTCTTGCGCCAAGGTCCGGGAAGGAACCGTGTACTTCTTTTCGTCGCCAGAAAGTGAAAAAAGGTCGGGAATTGTGAAGGGAGTCCGACTTCGTAGGGCAGGTCACTGCTGACAGTTCTCCTTAGCGGGGCCAGCAGCCTGGGCGGACTCCTCTTGTCCGCCATTGCCGACTTGCCCAGCGGGGCTGTGACCATCCGTCTACTCGCGTTTCTGGCTGCTGTTCCGGCCTGAATCCGAAGAATGCTTCAAGTTAGCATTGGCTGTCATGCTACTGAAGCAGCAGCAGGCTCAGGGCCATGACGACCATGCCGGCAAGCAGGCCGTAGAGCGAATCGTGGCCTTTGCCGTAGGCACGGGAGGTCGGCAGCAGTTCATCAAGCGAGATGTAGACCATGATGCCGCCCACGCCCCCGAATAGAGCGCCCATGACGCCGGGGCCGAGGAATGGTCGCAGGGCCAGGTAGCCCAGCAGAGCACCCACCGGCTCGGCCAGGCCCGACAGCAGCGAGTATGTGAAGGCCCTGCGCCGGTTGCCTGTGGCGAAGTAAATCGGCACGGAGACGCTGATGCCCTCGGGGATGTTGTGAAGCGCAATAGCCACCGCGATGGCGATGCCCAGGGCAGGATCATCCAGCGCCGCGAGAAAAGTCGCGAGCCCCTCCGGGAAGTTGTGGATGGCGATGGCCAGGGCGGTGAACAGCCCCATCCGGTGGAGCTTGGCCGGCGTGGTATGCAGGAACGCTTGCGGCGAAGCTCCCTCATGTACCGCCTCGATCTGCCCGCCCGTGCGGACCTCGTGCGGATTCTCAGCCGAGGGAATCAGGCGGTCAATCACCAGGATCAGCACGATTCCCCCGAAGAAGGCCACGGTCGCCCACCAGTTGCCGCCGCTCTCGCCGTTGGACACGCCCAGGCTCTCGGCCGCCTTGGGCAGAATCTCCACGAACGAGACATAGAGCATGACGCCGGCGGAAAACCCCGTCGCGACCGACAGGAAGCGATAGTTCGTCCGCTTGGCGAAGAATGCGATGGCACTGCCGATGCCTGTCGACAGGCCCGCGAAGGCAGTCAGTCCCAATGCGAACCAGAAGTTGTCCATACAATCCTCCCAGCCATTCATCGGCCAGATGGCCGATTCCGGTGCAGCCTGCCGTCTTCTATCACGGCTGCCTGAGGAATGAATCGATACCCTCGGCAACGCAACGGGCAAGCTTCTTCCGTACGGCGTCCTGGCGAAGCATCATAGCTTCTTGCCGATTCGATAGATACCCAAGCTCCACCAGGATGGCCGGGCACTGCGTTTGAACCAGGACACGGTAGTTTGCTGTCCTGACGCCTCGGCAGTCCAGGCCGCTGCCGGAATCCAGGCTTCGGATGACTGCTTTGGCGGTGGCATGGGAATCCACCGAAGCGCCCCGGCAGACGTAGACGGTGAAACCCCGGGCATCACGGTTGGCGGCCGAGTCGGCGTGAATGCTGACGAACAGATCGGCGTTGCGGCGATTGGCGATCTCGGCTCGCTCGTCCAATCCAAGGAATACGTCCGTCTGCCGTGTCAGTATGACCTCATGCCCGGCCTGGCGCAGCAGCCGGGCGATTTCGAGGGATACCGGCAGGACAACGTCCTTCTCCATCAGGCCGATCGGACTGATCGCGCCGGGGTCTTTGCCGCCGTGACCGGGGTCGATGACGATTCGACGGCCTTTAACCGGAGGAGGTTTCACGGCAACAGGCAGTGGTTTCAGGGTAGCTCGTATATGCCCCTCAAGCGATGCCGGCACGAACAGGACGCCCCTGATCCGCACGAAACCGCCTCTTGGCCCGACGGCCTTGCCGTTGACGTAGGCCTGACCGCCGGGATCATGAAACAGCGTCACGGAGTTGACGGCGTTGCGCAACGAGACCACAGCGCCGCTATCCGCATCGACCGTCAGTCCCAGCCGATACGCCAACTGCTGGGCGCTGATCACGTTCTCCGGGGCCGGCAAGATGTCATGACCCATCTGAACCGGTGCCGATGGCTGGCAGCCGACGATGGCCGCAGCCAAGGCGACAAGGATTCCTCCGCAGGTCAGGCGTCCCACTTGCAACTCCTCATATAGTGCAGTTCATGCCTGCACGTGGTTTTTCTTCGACTTCTACTTGCCCAAAGCCGGGCACACTCAGTGGATATACTTCCACTTATTCTTCCTTCATCGTGGATATTCCTCAGGGGGCGCAGCCCGTCGACTCGGGCCTGACCTTGTGCGAAAATCTTCTCAAAAACCGCTTTTCGCTGGAGTCGGGCACAAGGGCGGGCCGAGGGGCGGGGACCATACGGGCCGACAGCCTGGGCAAATTGCTCTTGGCCGAGCACCCAGGCCGCCGGCCCCTTACGGAGACCCTGTTCTATGCCAAAGTACTTCCTTCCGCAACCCCAGCGCGTGCGACGGATCGAAAAATCCTTCGCATGGATCGACCACCGGCTGCTCCGCAGCGGCTTTTTGCCGGTCATGACGCACCAGGATCAAAGCCTGTATCTGTTCCTGGTCCTGGCCGCCGATCGCAACGGCGTGAGCTTCTACCGCAAGGAGAAGATCTGCGATTGCCTCGGCCTGGACTTCCAGCAGTTCGAGGTCGCCAAAGACCGGCTGATCGGCATGGGCCTCATCGCCTTCCAGCCCTACAGCATCCTGTCGCCCAACGGCTTCTACCAGGTGCTCCCGGTGGACGGCCAGCCGCCGGACTTCGCCGGGCAACTGTCCAAGCTGACGGCAACCAAACCGACCTGACCTTCGCACACACATTCGATCAGGGCATAGGCGGCGATTCGCTCCTTGAGGTTCGGCCTCGTACGAAAGACTGCCGCGCCCTGGCCCTTCTCAGAAGGCCGCGTATGAGCTGGTTGGGGACCCCGTGCGGGGAACGCCCCGGATCACCAATGAGGTTGCGGACTGAGATCGTGCCGGGAGCCCTCGATTGAAAGCAAACAGGAAAACACCCATGAAAGCCAAACCCACACGATTCTGCGGCATCGACATCGGCAAGCAAAAGCACGTGGCCTGCGTCATCGACGCCGAGGGCAAGCCGCTGGTCCGCTCCCAGTCCTTCCTCAATGACGCCCAGGGATATCAACTGATCCTGGCTCGTCTCCAGCAGCTCGGCGGACCGGCGAAGGTTCTCATCGGCATGGAGGCCACAGGGCACTACTGGTACGCCCTGCACGACTTCCTGACCCGGCAAGGCTATCGCGTCGCCGTGCTCAATCCCATCCAGACCGCCCAGCAGGCGGCTATGGGCATCCGCAAGAACAAGACCGACCGCATCGACGCCCGTCACATCGCCGTCCTGATCAAGAATGACGGACATCGGCCGGCCCTGGTCCCCGGCGAACTGGCCATGACCTGCCGGCAACTGACCCGTCTGCGGTACTCCCTCATCCGCCAGGGATCGAGGATCAAGCAACTGCTGTGGTCGCGGCTCCAGCCCGTCTGGCCGGAATACGAAGGACTCTTCGCCGACCCGTTCAGCCCTACCGGCCGAAAGCTCCTGGCCGTTGCTCCCACGCCGGCGGACGTGTTGGCCATGGAGCCCGAAGCGATGAGCGAACTCATCCGGCGGGCTTCCCACGGCAAGTTCGCAGATGCCAAGGCCCGGCAGATCCTGCAATCCGCCCAGACCTCCGTCGGCATGCGGCGAGGGCTGACTGGCGCCCGGCTTGGCATTCAGACGCTCTTGACCACGCTGGATGCCCTGCGACCGATCCGGCAACAACTGGAAGCGGACATCGCCGGCCTGGCCGATCAACTGCCGCGGCATGTGCTTACGTTGCCGGGCGCCAACGCCATCCGGGCCGTCAGCCTCTACGGCGAGACCGACCCGATCACCAACTTCCCGTCGCCAGACCAACTTGTCGCCTTCGCCGGCCTGGATTGCGTTGTATTCCAGACCGGCCAGTACGAGGCACCTCGCCGACGCATCGGAAAACGCGGCTCCCCGTTCCTTCGCCAGACGCTTTGGGGCATGGCCAGTATCGCCATCCGCACGGAAGGCCCGCTGCGGGAGTTCTACCTCCGCAAGCGACGGGCCGGCCTGCACTACCTGGCGATTGTCACTGCCGTAGCCGTCAAGGTGTGCCGCATCAGTTGGCGCATCCTTACTGACGAACGCGACTACGTGCCGTCCGCCTGTCCAACTCGAACAGTTCCCCTGTCCTGAGGAATATCCACTTGTCAAAAATCGTGTGCGAAAATCCTAACGATTCACGCTTGACTGCAAATAGCTGGTCTTTCTTGAACGAAAGCTACTGTCGCCAGCCTGCCGGCATAGCGACGGGGTCTGGTTGGTCAGCCAAAAATCTTCAAGATTGCGCTTGACCGGATGTTCGGCACGCCGTACATTATGCGCCTCAGTGAATATAGCGCCTGCAGAAGGCACCGTCAAGCGGCAGTTGTGACAACCTGATCGAGAGGCAAGGACTGATGACGGATTCTGTTCAGATTGATCTCAGCGCGAGCTTGGAGGACTACCTCGAGGCAATCTTCCGGATCGTGCAGAAGAAGTCGGCCGCGCGGGCCAGGGACATCGGCAAGCGGCTGAAGGTCAGCCGGTCGTCGGTGACCGGGGCGCTGCACGCTTTGGCCGAGCGCGAGTTGATTAACTACGCGCCCTACGACGTGATCACGCTGACCGACAAAGGCCGGGTCGTGGCCGAGGATGTGGTCCGGCGGCACGAGGTGTTGCGGGATTTCTTCGTGAAGGTGCTGGCCATCGACCGCAAGGACGCCGACGCGGCCGCGTGCAAGATGGAGCACGCGATCCCCGAGGCGATTCTCGAGCGGTTCGTCGAGTTCGTCGAGTTCGTCGAGCGGTGCCCGCGTGGTGGGTCGAAGTGGATCAAGGGCTTCGGCTACTACTGCGACAACGACAGCCAGACGGGCAACTGCGAGACCTGCGTGGAACTGGTTCTGGATGACGTGAGGAGCAAAACAATGGACAAGGCTGCGGATACGCAGACAAAGGCCAGCCTCGCCGAGATGAAGCCGGGCGACAAGGCTGCCATTGTGAAGATCACGGGGACGGGCAGCATCCGCCGCCGGCTGCTGGATATGGGCGCGACGGCCGGGACGCTGGTCGAGGTGGAGCGCGTGGCTCCGCTGGGCGACCCCATCGAGGTAAAGATCAAGGGCTACCACCTGACGCTCCGCAAGGAAGAGGCCGAGCGCATCGAAGTCAAGGCCATCTAGCAATCATGCGGCAAACCACCATGGACAACCTGGTTCCCCTGACATCCGTTCGCGTCGGCCAGAGCGTTCGCGTCAGCCGCGTGGACGGCGGGCACGGCCTGCGGGGTCGGCTGTGCGCGATGGGTCTGACGCCCGGGACGCCGGTGGAGGTCGTCGCCGACGGCGGCGGGCCGGTGGTGCTCAGCGTGCTGGGCAGCCGGGTGATGATCGGCCGCGGCATGGCCGCGAAGATCATGGTGCGAGCGGTATAGAAGGCTTCGAGGCGACAGCGTCTCTTTTTTTGGAAGGAATGTTCGGCATGCCGAATCGTGTACGAGATAGCGAACCCACCCAGGGCCAAGCCCGGGCAGGCACGCAGTTGACGATCGCGCTGGCCGGGAACCCCAACTCCGGCAAGACGACGATCTTCAACGCCCTGACCGGCGGCCGGCAGCACGTGGGCAACTACCCGGGCGTGACGGTGGAGAAGAAGGAAGGCGCGTGCCGCCACGGCGACGCGAAGCTGCGCGTGGTCGACCTGCCGGGCACGTACAGCCTGACGGCGTACTCGGCGGAAGAACTGGTTGCCCGCGACTTCCTGATTCACGAGAAGCCTGATGTCGTCATCGACATCCTCGACGCCGGCAATCTGGAGCGGAATCTCTACCTGGCCGTGCAGATCATGGAACTGGGCGCGCCGCAGGTTCTCGCGCTGAACATGTCCGACGTGGCCCGCCAGCGGGGACTGGAGTTTGACCTGGAACTTCTCAGCAAGCTGCTGGGCGTGCCGATCATACCCACCGTCGGGCACAAAGGAACCGGCAAAGCAGAACTGCTCGATGCGGCCGTCGAGATGGCGTCCCGGCCGGAGCGTCCCACACCGCGTCGCATCGATTACGGCCCGGAGATCGAGGCCGAGATCGCCAAGCTGGAAGAGCACATTCAGCAGGCGGGTATTGTCCTGGACGGCGCGCCGGGTCGTTGGCTGGCCATCAAGCTGCTGGAGGGCGACACGCAGGTCCGCGAGCACCTGGGCAACAACGGCCTGGTCGACGCGGCCGACAAGGCGGCCCAACGCCTGGAATCGCTGCTGGGCGACAGCCCGGAGGCCCTCATCGCCGACCGGCGGTATGGGTTCATCTCCGGGGCCTGCCAAGAGGCGGTCCGCAGCACCGTCGAGAGCCGCCACAGCCTCTCGGACCGCATCGACGCGGTGGTCACCAATCGCCTGTTGGGCATCCCGATCTTCCTGGCGATGATGTACGCGGTGTTCTACCTGACGTTCACCGTCGGCGACCCGCTGATGGGCTGGATCGAGGGCGGCTTTGAGTGGCTTGGCGGCGCGGTCGGCGGGCTCTGGGCGGAAGGCTCGGAGAGCCTGCTGCGAAGCCTGCTGGTGGATGGCATTATCGGAGGCGTCGGCGGGGTGTTGGTGTTCCTGCCGAACATCCTGCTGCTGTTCCTGGCCATCGCGATCCTGGAAGACAGCGGCTACATGGCCCGGGCGGCGTTCCTGATGGACAAGCTGATGCACAAGATCGGTCTGCACGGCAAGAGCTTTGTGCCGATGCTGATTGGCTTCGGCTGTTCGGTGCCGGCCATCATGGCCACGCGGACGCTGGAGAACCGCCGCGACCGGCTGGTGACGATGCTCGTCGTGCCGCTGATGAGTTGCGGGGCGCGACTGCCGATCTACGCGCTGATCATCCCGGCGTTCTTCCCGCAGGTCTGGCACGCACCGATGCTGTGGGTCATTTACGTGATTGGCATCGTCCTGGCGGTGGTCTGCGCCAAGCTGCTCAAGACGACGATCCTGCGCGGCGAGACCCCACCCTTTGTGATGGAACTGCCGCCGTACCGCATGCCGACGCTCAAGAGCGTGGGGTTGCATATGTGGAACCGTGGCGGGGCTTACCTGAAGAAGGCCGGCACGATCATCCTGGGCATCTCGATCCTGCTGTGGGCGATGCAGCAATGGCCCGGCCTGCCGGAAGACAAGGCCGAGGCGTTCGCCCAGCAGCGCGCGACCATCGAGGCGAAGGCTGACCTGGGCGCCGAGGCCCGGGCAGAGCAGCTCGCGGAGATCGACCACGCCGAGGCCGAGGCGGCGCTGGAAGCATCCCTGATGGGCCGGGTCGGTCACGGGCTTGAACCGGTCCTGCGGCCGGCCGGGTTCGACTGGAAGGTCTCGACGGCCATGGTCGGAGCGTTTGCCGCCAAGGAAGTCTTCGTCGCCCAGATGGGCATCGTCTACTCGCTGGGCGAGGAAGAGGACGAGGAATCCGTGCCGCTGCGGGACAAGCTCCAGGCAAGCTACACGCCGCTGCAGGGCTTCTGCATCATGCTGTTTTGCCTGATCAGCGCGCCGTGCATGGCCACCATCGCCATCACGAAGCGCGAGAGTAATTCGTGGAAGTGGGCGATGTTCCAACTGGGCGGGCTGACGGTGTTGGCGTGGATCGTCACCGTGGCGGTCTACCAGGTCGGCTCGCTGATGACATAGGAAGTGAATGAATGATGGAAACGATCATCGCCATAGGAATCGTCATCTTGGCCGCCGCCGGCGTGGGCTTTGGCCTATACCGCAGCGCCTCGGGCAAGAGCGGCTGCGCGGGTTGCCGCGGATGCGGCGAGGCGGACAGTTGCCAAGGCAGCCCCGAGGCCCACAAGGAGTAGTCGAGTGAAGGTGTTCCTGCATCATCTGTACGAGTACCGCAAGGGCCTGCGAAGCCTCGTGCTCCACACGCTGCCGGGGACCCGGCGAGATTGTGTCGAGGCCAAGCTGGACAGGGAAGGTGTCGCGTTCGTCATTCACGAACTGTCCAACGGCAACCTCAACGTGTTCTTCGGGGCTGAGGAGTGCGTGGCCGTCGTGGAGGCCATCGGCAAGGCCAGCCTGAGCGACTACACGCCGGAGGAGGACTTCATCCTCGGCACGATGCTCGGCTACGGCCGGCTTCAGCAATGCGTGCGGTACATCCGAATGCGGAATCGCGACGACCGCCGAGCGGTCGAGTCGCCCGGCTCGCGGAGCGAGGAACTGGACGGCCGGGAAGCCGCCCTGGCCGTGGCGGAATGAGGACCACGATGCAAAGCGAACGCCGTACAGATCGGTACGACAAGCGGCGCGAACCGGAGATCGCTCCCCACGGCGTCATCGACACCGAGCACCTGTTCGGCGACCACGACGTGATCGAGATCCGCCACAACGGCGAGGCCTATCGGCTTCGGATCACCAAGAGTGGGAAGCTCATTCTGAACAAGTAGGCCATAGGAAAAGCAGGACATGGAACACGAACACCCTCAACAGAACCAGAGCGCCAAACGCAACATCAGCGATCTGGATTGTCTGAGCATCTGCGTCCTGCTCGCCCACGGCATGGACGGCCGTCAGTTGCTGGAACTGCTGGAGCCGATGATCGGTCACTGCTGCCGGCACAAGCTGGGCAACCCGGCGCACCTGCTCCAGATGGCCCATTCGGCCTGCCATCATCAGGGCGTGTTCGCCCAGATGGTCTCGGAGGAACTGGACCTCGTCCATGAGGACGTCGTCTCGCGCGTGGCCGGGATGGAGGCTGAGGAGCTTCTGGCGGAACTCACCCCCGGCCAAGACGCCGTGACGGTCCGCGAGCAGGCGGGCCTGGCCTGGGCGCTGCTCCGTTCGGACGACGAGCAGAAGCGCGGCATCGGTAGCTTCGTGGTCCATGCGATCTTCCAGGGCCTCGGCAGTCGCGGCGAGTCGGCCGGCTGCGCTGACATGCGGCGCGTCCACCTGGAGCATCAGTGCGAGGGTCTGCGGCAGGCGCTCCAGCAGAAACAGCAGGAGATCGACGACATGCTCGCATACATCCACCGCACGAGACCCGTCAAGGAAACGCTCGCCGTCGGATAGGAACCATGATGGCATCATCAGAACCAAATAGTGAGAGCGACGCCTGCGATACGAGCGCCGACAGCCATCCCGTGCTGCGGAAGATCCACGAGCTGTACCACATGCTCCTGAAGCACGACGGGTTCGGCGAGCTTCGGATGGATGTGCGAATCCTCAAACGCGGCCAGAAGGAAGTGATCATCCACTGCGGGAGGCAGTACCGGTTCGTGGTGGACGACCCCGCTGCCCGCGAAGGCGCGAGACCGAATGCACCGAGACAGGCGGACGGGGACGGCGTCAACGCGAAAGGAGGTGCGAGAAAGACGTAGGACATCGGGTGTGTTGTGGTGGCCGCGGGCGTGGGGCCCGGGCGGCATGAATCGAACGACAGAGAGAAACAATCTCGTCTTGAGGCCCTGCGGGAGGGCGACGGACGGGCAGAACTGTGAAAACAGACCAAAACAAAGGAAAAGAAGCATGAAACGTAACGTAAGAGGAAACAAGGGTTTCACACTGATCGAGCTGCTGATCGTGATCGGGCTTCTGGGTGCGCTGACGGCGCTGGTTCTGCCGAGCCTCTCCGCCGACCGCGAAGAGGCGCTCGGTGACGTCTGCGACTACAACCAGGCCGGCACGGTACGGGTCCTCAAGCAGTACAACAACCTCGTCGGGAAGTTCCCGGCCGACATGCACAACGGGCTGCAGGGCGTTATGGCCACTTCTGCTGCCATGGAGGGTCTCCCGTCCGCTCAGACCGAGCACATGGTGACCGACATCGCGACCACGCGTCATTCCCTGACCGCGAACCAGGCGGCCTCACTGACCGCCGCTGGCATCACGAGCATCTGTTCGGGCACCGGTCTGACCAGCACCGCCGTGGCCGCGGACGTGAACGTAGCGATTGCGGCTTCCGCCGCCGGCGCGAACCCCTGGAACGACGACAGCGGAAGCGAGATGACGTTCGACGGCATCTTGATCTCCGACTGGGCTGATGGCACCGCCGGTCCGAGTTGGAACGCAGGCAAGGCCGGCCCGGTGGTTGTGCTCTGGATCGCCCCGACCACCGACTGGGCCGCCGGCGCCGGCGACAACAACGACTGGTCCAAGGGCAATGTCGAATACGGCATTGACCTGGAAGGCAAGTGCCCGATCCCGACCGCTGCGGCCAGCGGCGACGAGGTCAGCTTCGCCTATTACATGGCCTACTTCAAGGTCTATGACGACGGTTCGCCCGCCCGTCTCATCGGCACGACGTGCCCCGAGTGCGGCGTGATGAACCCGTAGTTCTGCGAGGCTTGGAGAACTCCGGCGGGGGTGCCAACCCAGGCGCCCCCGCCTGTTCTCTCTGCGAGACCGTGGGACCCATGTAACCCATCGTCTCCTTAGGACCAGCAAAGGAAAGGACCTGTTAACCCTGTGACTACCGGCATTTTCACCAGCGGCACGACCGGCAACACCGAAGCGGCGGGTGCGACATCGATCGGCGCCCGGCCGGTCGACTGCCACGACGGCTCTTCGTCCGCCGTCGAGCGCGAACGCGCCTGCTCCCACGATGGCGACAAGCCCTGCACCGGCTGTGCCACCGGGAATCCGTGTCCGGCCTGCCTGGCTCGAATGAATCGGGCGAGCGAGGTGGACCCGGCGGCGAATGAATGAAGGAGAGGGACGGCTGAAGATGAAAGGTTCCAAGAGCATCGCGTTTCGCGCCCTGCGCATCCTCGTCATCACCGGGGCCGTCTTCGCGGTCATCGTCTACGTTCACCATCGCCTCCAGGCGACGGCGCCGCACGCCGAATCCAGCGAGCGGGTGGTGGAATTGGCCGAGGGTGCACAGCTTGATGCGCTGCTGGCCCGCAGCCCGGTGGCGCTGGTGAGCTTTGGGGCTGAATGGTGTGGCAACTGCCAGCCGCTCAAGCCGCATCTGCATCAGCTGGCCGACGAGCACTCGCAGGCCCTGACCGTCGTGCTCGTCGACGTCGACGCCCATCCGGCGCTCGCCCGCGAATCCGGGGTGCAAGGTGTGCCGGATACTCGCCTCTACGTTGGCGGCAAGCCCGCCGATCGCCGCGCGGGCTACCAGACGCACGAGGCCCTGCATGAGTGGCTGCGCCCCCACATCGCCGCGGCCGCCTACTCGCACAGCCACGATCACCAGGATCACCACGGACACGACCACAAAGGGCACGATCACAAATGAGACCCCATCGAGCACAACCCGGCTTTACGCTGATCGAACTGCTGATCGTGATCGGTCTGCTCGGGGCGCTGGCGGCGGTCATGCTGCCCCTGTTCGATGTCAAGCGCGTCGAATCGTTGGAGCAGATCGTGTCGCACGACCTGGCCGCAATCCAGCAGGCCTTCCAGCGCCTGCACCGCGATGCGGTGTTTGACGAGGATGATCTGGCCCAGGTGCGGCGCTACGGCCTTGTGGCTCTGTTCGAGCGGCCGGTCAACTACGGCACAACCCCCTGGACGCTCGACAAGTTCGATGCCGACCGCCAGCGGGGCTGGCGCGGGCCGTATGCCCAGCAGGAGGGAAGGCGAAAGATCAACGCGGACTCCACGGGCCAACTCATGGATTCCGGCGGGGTCGAGGTTCCTGTCATCGAGGATCCGTTCAGCGCGTCCGACACGGACGGTCACTACTACCGGGTCGTCGCACCCAAGAACACGTCCGGTGATTATGTCTACCGTGAGACCCTCCTGGTCTGCGTCGGCGCGAACGGCTCCCTGGACATCACGCTTCCAACATTGGCGGTTGGGGGAACGCTGGACCTGGACAGCCTGACGGCCGGCAAGGACGACACGGCATGGCGCCTCTGTCCGTACGTGGAATAGGGAGAGGTACGCATGAACGCACCGCGACATGTACTGACATCCCGACGGGGCATGACGCTCATCGAGGTCCTGATCGTCCTGGCGCTGCTAGCCGGCCTAGCCGGGATGACGCTGACGTTCATCGATGATCTCGACGACAACAGCCGCGCCACCATCACGCGCGAGCGCCTGGACAACATCCAGGCTGCCATCGCCGGGGACGGCCTGGAGGTCGGTCGCTTCGTTAGCGACATGGGACGACTGCCCAAGGTGTACGGCGGCGGCACGGAAGGTCAGGAGCTTAAGGAACTGTGGTTCGACGTGCAGAATGTCGGTCAAGCGCCTCCGATCTCTGGCTACGAGCCTACTCTAGACGGGGCGACTTTCACTGACAGAATCAGCATCGACCTGGCGGCGGGATGGCACGGCCCCTACCTTCTCATGGGTTCGGACAAGCTGTTCGATGGGTTCGGCAACCCGTTCCTGCTTTACAGTGACGACGCCGCCGGCACGGTCGCGAACGCGGGCGAAGGAATCAAGGCCGTGGGCAGTGCGGGCCGGGATCCCGGCGACGCGAGCGGCAACACCTATCGTAAGGACCTTTCGGCCACGACAACCGCGAGTCTGACGGTCCGTGTTCGCGTCCGGCGACGCGACGACGCGAGCAGCCCCGTATGGGGATTGCCCGAGAAGAATGTAGTCATTGAGGACACTCCTGGCGCGGCAGGCACGACCTATGCAGAAGGCGAAGTGTACGTGCATTCAGGTGGCCGCGTCTTCGTGTGCGGCGGCGGGCAACTAGTCAGCGAGGGAACACCCACCCCGGCTTGGGACACTGCAACCGCGCCCGGCCAGGAGATCATCGTCAGGGATACCGAGGCGACTCCGAATGAAGTCGTATGGACCTACCTCGGCGGCGGCACGACGGGCTATTGTCAGTTCATGAACAAAGTAAAGGGCGTCCTGTTCTACCCAAGCTTCGACGGCGACGGGCGCGCGGAGATCGCCCGCACTGACTTGGATGAAAGCGATCTCTCCGGTGGCGAGTTCAGCTTCACCGGGTTGGCCGCAGGGACGCGCAAACTGTTAGTGTACGGTGGGCTTATCCACAACAGCACCCAGACAAACTGCTGGTCGTCCGGCCTGCAAACCATCGTCCTCAAGCCGGGCGGCAACGTCGTGACGGTCTACCTGACGGAAAGGCTGGACTGACCCATGGCCCGGCATCGCACGCCACTGGCGATCCTCCTGTTCATCGACGGCCAATGGATGGCCATGGTGCTTCGTCATGCGGGTAGGGAGTGGCAGCCTCAGGACAGCGAGCGGTTCGCGGGCACCAGTTCACGGCAGCTCCCCGACGGGATGCTGGCATGGGTCGCCCAGCGCGGGGCGCGGCGCGTCCGGGTGGTCGTGCCGAGGGACGTCCACACACTGCGCATGGACCTGCCCGACGACCTTGACGTCGAGGAAGCGCACACCGCCATCGCCTACGAGGCCTCGCCCGAAATCGGCACCGAGGCACACCTGTTGCGGGTCAGCGCCGTCGCGGCCGAGCAGTACCGCCTCGCCGCCCGCCCAGGCACCGTGCTCGTCGCCGGCTACGAACGTGACGTGCTGGAGAGCTACGCGGCCGACTGCGAAGAACATGGGCTGCGTTTCGAGGGCGCCGGGCCGCTGGAGCTGGTCGCCCTGGCGCGCCACGGGCGCGAGGCGGCGGCGGAGCGGCTGCTGATCCTGCGGCGCCACGCCAGCTTCCTCGCCGTGCCCGGCGGCGAGCACAGCGATTTCTTTGTGTGCGGCTTCGCCTTCGGCGCCCTGGGGCAGGAAGACCCCGCGCGCGAGGCCGAGCGGCTAGCCCAGGCCCGGCGGTCGTTCGCCCTGCTGGCGGATATGCCGATCCACCTCGTCGCGACGGCACCGCTGGACGAGGATCGCATATCGGCCTTGCGGACGGCCCTGGGCCTGACAGCCGAGTTTCGCGTCGAGTCGATGGAGGACTTCGCGCCTCGGATGCTTCGCCATGTGGCCTGGTCGCCGCCGGTGGGCACGGGCAACGGCTGCGCGATGGTGGGCCTGCCACCGCGAGTCAAGGATCCCCGCCGCATCGGGACGTGGGCCTGCATCGGCGTCATCCTCGTTGCCGCGGCGGCTTTGTTGCTTCAGTGGAAACACGCCAAGGACGACCTAGCGGCCGTCCAGGAGCGAGAACGAAACTGGAAGACTCTCGTCTCGGCGAGGGCCGAGGCGTCGAAGACGTACGAGGGCATCCTCAGCCGCCGGAATGGCCTGACGGCGGTCCACACGGCCTTAAGGAACATGAAGTCCGTCTCGCCGGCGCTGCTGGAACTGCTGAACGTGTTGAAGACCTCCATGCCCCCCTACACCCGCATCTCAGCGATCCGCCAGGTCGAGGTGGGCATGGAGGTCGAGGGCAAGACCCTCTGGCCGCGAGGCGTTGCGATGCTGGCCGATTCCCTCGCCGGGGCCATGCAGCCTCTCGGCTACCGGTTGGAGCCCGGCACGCTCGGCGCGGCCGGCGAAGAAGGCGAGAGGGTCTTCAGCTACCGACTTGTCCCGGTGGAGAGGTAGAGCAGTGCGGAAGGCGTGGCAAAACATCAAGACCGGCGCTGCGGCGCAGTGGGACCGCCTCTCGCTGCTGATGCGTGTAGCGCTAGGTCTGGCTGTTTCTCTGTGCATGGCCTATGGCGTGATCCACTACAAGGTCAAGCCCTGCCAAGACAAGCGGGCGAGCCTGGAGAAGTCGCTGCAAGCCGGGAAGGTGCCGGCCTTCGTGCCCGCGCCCGAGAGCGACAACGAACTCCAGGAGGCTCGCATGAAGATCGAGGCCGTCGCGGCCACGATGGAACCACACGAGGAAATGGTCCGGGCCGCAGTTCAGGCTGCCGCCGTACCGGACGACCGCGACGAAGCTTCCGTCGTCGGCGCCTTTGATGCCTTGCTCTTCGAGAGCGCTCTGGACTTGCGGAACCGCAAACACCTCTCGCGCCAGCCGGTGGCCGGGGCGCTGAGCGCCTCGCAGTATGAGTACATCGCCGCCGGACCGTTCCCGGCGATTGAGGGCTTCCTGCAATCGCTGGATCGCTTCGGCAAGCCCTGTCGTCTGGATGCGGTGGCCATCGAGGAGGTCGTCGATCCGAAGGACGGCGCGACTGCGGCGGCCCGGAGCGACCGCCCGCGCCCGGATCAGCGAGGCCGGCTGGGGCTGCGGTTCGTCGTGACGTTCTACTTTGTGCGGGGAGGTGACCAATGACCACGCCTCGCCTGGACCTCAAGCGGATCAGCGTGCCGCGTGCCGTGCTGGATATGGTGCCGCCAGCCGTCGCCCGCCGCGCCGGGCTGCTGCCCGTCAGCCGGGAGAATGGGACGCTGTGGGTCGTCACGCGCGGCGAGCCGCCGGAATCGACGCTGGTGCAGTTGGAGGCACGGACCGGGCTGACGGTTCGCCTGGCGGCCGTCGCCGATCCCGCGACGGTCGACGTCGCGCTGCGGCGTTACTACCCCGAGGAGGCCGGCGACGACGGCGGGGCCCTGGCGGTGTTGCGGAACGCCGTCGCGTCCGCCCTCCAGAGCCGCTCATCCGACATTCACATCAACCCGTCCGAGCACGAGTACCGCGTCCGCATCCGGGTCGACGGCATCCTGCGCGACGACCACACGCTGGTCCGTGACGTCGCCGAAGAACTGATCTCCGCCGTCAAGGTCCAGGCCCGCCTAGACATCGCCGAGCACCGCATCCCCCAGGACGGGCAGATGACGATGCGCGTTGCCGGAGAGAACCTGAGCATGCGCGTCGCAACCGTGCCCACAATCCGCGGCGAGAAGCTCACGCTCCGCCTGCTGGGCAGCGGCGCGGCCGACGAGGACCTGACGACCATCGAGAGCCTCGGCATGTGCGAGGCGCACCTGTCGATGTTCCGCCGCGCCCTGGCGACGCCTCAGGGCGTGGTCCTGTTGTGCGGCCCGACCGGCAGCGGGAAGACGACGACGCTCTACGCCTCGCTGCGTCTGCTACGGGAGGACGGTACGCGGCACATCCTCAGCATCGAGAACCCCGTGGAGGTTCCGCTGGAGGGCGTGAACCAGATTGAAACCGACCCGGAGGGCGAGCGGCTCAGCTTCGCCCGGGCTCTCCGCAGCGCGCTGCGGCACGACCCGGACGTGCTCATGGTCGGCGAAATCCGCGACGGCGAGAGCTGCGACATCGCCATCAAGGCCGCCCTCACCGGTCATCTCGTGCTGTCCACCGTCCACGCCAACTCCGCCGCCAACGTCACGACGCGCCTGCTGGACATGGGCGTCTCTCCCTTCCTCCTGGGCTCGGCCGTGCTGCTGATCGTCGCCCAGCGCCTGGTCCGCCGCCCGTGCCCGCACTGCGTGCGGCACGAGTCGCTCGGCCCGGACGCGCTTCGCCGGCTGGGGCTGGATGCCTCGATGGACGTGTCGGCCCCGGTGGCGGCCGGCTGCTCGTACTGCGGACAGACCGGCTACGCCGGACGCGTGGGGCTTTACGAGGTACTTCCCGTGGACCGCGCCGTCCGCTCGCTACTGCTGGACGGCGCCAACGAGGTGGCGATTTCGGACGAAGTATTCGGGCGGCGCGGGTTGCCGACCCTGCGCGCCGACGGTGCGCGGAAGGTGCTCGAAGGGCTGACGACCGTCGAGGAGGTCAACCGGGTGACGTACGAGGAGGACGGCGACTGATGTCCAGGTTCAGTTACACCGCGCGGGAGGGCAATGGGCGACGAGAGGGCGTCGTCGAGGCCGCCTCCATGTCCGACGCCGCCACGTTGCTTCGCCGCCAGGGGCTGATGATCCTCTCGTTGCAGGAGGCGGACGAGGCGGCGGGGACGGCCGCGCGAGCCCCGCGAGCCGGTGGACTCCACCGCCTCCTGCTGCCCCTGCTGATCCGCAGCAATCAAGTCGAGGTCATGCTGGGGCAGTTGAGTTCGCTGCTGGTCGGGGGCGTGCCCATCCTCACGGCACTCAAGGCCGTTCAGGGCCAGGCCTCCGCAGTACTGGGGCGGGTGCTTGGGGCCGTCGCCGAGCGCGTACGGGGCGGGTCTTCGCTCAGCCGAAGTCTGGAAGCCGAGGCACCGTTCATGGACCATACGACGCTGGGCCTGTTGACGGTCGGCGAGGCCAACGGCACGGTTGCCGAGATGCTGGGCCACGCCGCGCGGCTGATGCGGCGCGTGCGGGAGGTCCGCTCGCAAATCCTTCAAGCGTTTTCCTACCCGGCCCTGGTCACCGTCGGGGCGATCGGCGTGGCGGCCTATATGGTCTGGGTGGTCTTCCCCAAGGTGCTGAAGTTCATCCACCAACGGCAGTCCAAGATGGAACTCCCGGCGGTCTCGCGAGCCCTGATCGATGTGAGCCACTTCATGACCGACTACGGACTGTACGTGTTGCTGGCACCGGTCGGGTTGGCGGTGGCGTTCGGGCTGCTTCGCAGGACGGACCGCGCCGGCGTGGCCATCGATCGCGCCATACTGTCGGCGCCTTTGCTCGGCAAGGCCCTCCGCGCCGCGAGCAACGCGATGTGGACGCGAACGCTGGGGACGCTGATCCGTAGCGGCATCGACATCGTCAGCTCGCTTGACCTGGTGGAACGCACGTTGGGCAACCGCCATTACCGCCGCCAACTCCGCACCGTACGAGAGATGGTGCGGCGGGGGCGAAGCCTCTCCGACGGGCTGGCCGCGACGGACCTCAAGCGCCTCTGCCCGCTGGCCGAAGCCTTGGTCGCCGTCGGTGAACGCGCTGGCGGCGTGGACGATGCCCTGCTCCAGGCGGCCGAGGACAGCGATGCCCGCCTCGACCGCCGGCTCAAGCTGCTGGCGAAAATGGTCGAGCCGGCGATCTTCGTAGTCGTCGGCGGCATGGTCGGGTTTGTTTACTTCGGGTTCTTCATGGCGATGCTGGCCGCGACCAAGAGCGCCCGCTGACGCCGGATCAGAGAAAGGATTGAGAATGCTCCGTAGATTTCTGCAACATGGGATGACGAAGCGGGCTGGGGTGTGCCTGGCCCTGCTTACGCTGGCCGTGACGAGCCTGTCAACCGCAGAGCCGTCGCCCTCGCCCGCGCCGCCCCCTGCGACGGCCAGGCCGGCCGCCAGTCCTGACACGGACCCCGCCGCCACGTCGTCGAGGGCCGCCCCCGGCGCTGCGCCGACGTCGGCTCCGGCCAACCCGTTTTCCTACCGCATGCCCGAGGAGTCGGCGTTCATCGCCTCGCCCAATGTGAGCCTTCCGGCCGACATCCGGCTGCTTGGCATTCTGGTGATGAAGGGCGGCAAGCCGGTCGCGGCGATCCGACTACCAGACAGCGGACAGGCCGCGTTCGTCAATGAGGGCAGCGTCATGCAGGTGCTGCCCGCCGGCCGCCCCGCAGGGCCCGCCACGCCGGCCGAGCCCTTATACATCTACGTCAATCGCATCACGGCCGACGAAGTGGAAGTTTCGCCTCGTACCCGGCCGGAAGACAGGCGGGTGCTGCGATGACACGTCGAACGTTCCTGGCGACGGCGATCCTGTCGGCCATCATCGCGTGGGCCGGCATTGCGTCCGCCCAAGACTCCGCCGGTTCCTGGGCGGATCCCGTCATCGAGTCCCTGAATGTCAAGCGGATGGCGCTGAGCGACCTGACGCAACTGCTCTCACGGGGGGCGGGCACGAACATCGTCGTCAGTCAGAGCGCGGCGGCGACGGAGGTCACCATCTACCTCCGCAACGTGACCGTCCTGGAGGCTGTTCGGGCCATCTGCGACGCGCACAAGCTGTGGTATCGCCAACGCGAGAAGACCGGGCTGCTGGTCATCATGACGCTTGACGAGTACCGCGCCGGCACCAACGCGATGACCGAGGAGAAGGTCGAAGTCATCTCGCTGCGATACCTGGACACGCGCGACGCCGGAGACACGCTCCAGCGGCTGTTCCGCAGCCGCGTGGCCTGGTCCCGCCCCGACGACGAGGAGGGTGACGCGATCGACCGTATGGAGCGCGCCCTGGATCGCATGGACGCGATCGCCGAGCGGAACGAGGAGCTGAAAGACGACTCGACCTCGACGTCCTCCGATTCCCGGTACTCTTCGTCACGCTACGACCGCGACCAGTACTCCCGATATGGGCGGACCGGGGGGCGAAGCGACAGAACAAGCGGCGCGCCCTACGCGGCGGCAGAACCGACCACAGAGGCGACCGAGCGGAGCTTCACCCAGGCCGAGCTCCTCGCCGCGCGCGAGTTGCTCCAGTCCGGCGCGCAGACCGACGCACGCCTCGGCGCCCGGCCGGGAGTTGTGTACATCTCCTCCCTGGCGGGCACGAACCGCATGATGCTTCGTTCGGCCGACCCGTCCTCGCTCGAGCAAGTCGCCGCCGTACTGCGGGAGATGGACAAGCCCAAGCCCCAGGTGCTGTTGGAGGTCAAGGTGCTGAACCTCAGTCTGACCGATGACGAGCGATACGGCGTGGACTGGCTCTTCCAAGCGGGGGATTTCTCCGGCGGCCGATCCACGGGCGTCAATAGCACAGGACTGGGTACGAGTTTCGCCCGGATCGCCAAACCCGATACCGGCCTGATCCCCCAAGGCACGGAGCTCGACCCTCGGGCGCTGGTTCTGAGTGCGGTGACCGACAACGTACTCGCCCGCATCCAATTGCTTGCCGACAGGGGCCGGGTGACCGGCCTGGCGACCCCGAACCTGTGTGTCGCGGACAACGAGGCCTCGCGCGTCTTCATCGGCGAGGAGATCTCCATCCTGACCGAGTTGGAGGTCCGCTCGCAGTTCAACGAAAATGGCAACCTCGTTCGCACGGACATCGACCCGACGACGGAACGCCGCAACGTCGGCACCTCGCTGATCATCACGCCGACGATCCACGCCGACCGCACGGCCACAATCCGTCTGTCACAGGAGGAGTCGGTCACAGGCGACCTCCGTGAGATATTTACCTTCGAGGGCCAGACGTTCCAGTCGCAGGACATCGCGCGGCGCAACGTGACGACAACGGTGATCGCCAAGGACGGGCAGATCGCGGCCATCGGCGGGCTGGTCCGCGAGAGCATGGAGGACCGCAAGATCGGCATCCCTCGTTTGATGGACGTCCCGCACATCGGCTGGCTTTTCGGCACGACGATCAAGGAGAAGGGACGTAGCGAGTTGCTGGTGCTCATACGCCCGTTCATCCTTCTGGCCCCGGAAGAAACCGAGAAGGTCAGCGAGGACCTGCTCACACGCATCAGCCTGCACCCCAGCGCCGCCGGAGACCTACCCGAACTCGGCATCGGCCGGGGCGATTTCCATAACCTGCCCGCCGGGGCCGCCAAAGACCTGCGCCGCAAGCTCGAGGGCGCCCGTCGAAGTGCCCGGACCTGGGCCGTGGAGACCGATGAATGAGACGTCTGATTTCAGCGTGCTGGCTCGGCGTGGCTTGTGGCTTTGTCGGCTGCGCCCAGCCGACACCTCGACTGACCATCGAAGAATGGGCTCACCCCCCCACGTCGGCCGAAGTGTCCGCCCTGGAACGGGCGGGCCATTGGGAGCGGGCGCTGCTGGGGCACAAGATGCTTCTGGCCGATCCGCCGAACGAGGCCGCCAGGCGGGCCGCCTGCCTCGGTGCCGCCCGGTGCCTGCTGGCGTTGAGGGAGCACCCCGCGGCCCTCGTGACCGTCAGCCCGCTGCCGACCGAGCCTGTCGACGACTACGACCGCGCCCGGCTGGCCCTCGCCGCCGAGGCGATGACACGCCTCAGCGCCTGGCAGCATGCCGAATCGCTGTCGGAAGTCGCCCTGTCCCGCCTGGATCTGAACCAGCGCCAGGGCGCATGGGCCGGGCCGTGCTGCGCCAACCTTGCCAAGGCGTACCTCGAGATGGACAAGCCGCGCCAGGCTGCCCGGATGTACCGCGCCGCGGCCACGCAATTCCGGCTGTTCGGCAGGTTGCAGCCATCGGCCGAATGCGTCGCGATGGCCCTGGAGATTGAGACCATCCTCGCGGAGGCGGACAAGCAGGCCTTGCCTCGTAACGCGGACCCGGGAGACCACTCCGCGACGGCACAGCCGCCCGGCGTGATTATCCCCGGGATCGTGCCCCGCAACGCGGGCCCGGAAGAAAACTCCGCGGGGGACTCACCATGAGCACGTCCAAGCCGCCGCGAACGGAGGTGCATCGCCTGCTCGGGCTGGCCGTCGAGCGGGGCGCCTCGGACCTGCATCTGGCGACCGGCAACCCGCCGATCTTGAGAGTCCACGGCGACCTCGTGCCCATCGAGGGCGCCGAGCCGCTCTTGGCGGAAGACTTGCGCGAGGCCGTCCGCGAGATGCTTGGCGACGACGGCCTGGAAGAACTGAACCGTACGCTGGAGTACGACGGTTCGACGTCCCTTGAAACTGGCCATCGCATCCGTATCAACGCCTATATCGAGAAAGGCGGCCCGGCGCTGGCCCTGCGAATGCTGCCGTCGGAGTTCTTCGCCGTTGAGGCCCTTGGCCTGCCCGAGTGCATCTGCGGCCAGATCGTCCGACTGCACCAGGGCCTCGTCCTGGTGACGGGGGCGACCGGATCGGGCAAGACGACGACCATAGCCAGCCTGGTCAACGAAATCAACCGTACGCGCCCCGTGCACATCCACACCATCGAGGACCCCATCGAGTACGTCCACGCCAGCAAGCGGGCCTACGTCACGCAGCGCGAGCTCGGCAAGGACACCGGCAGCTTCGCCGAGGCGCTGCGGCGGTCGCTGCGACAGGACCCCGACGTCGTCGTGATCGGCGAGATGCGCGACGTCGAGACGATGGAGACCGCCCTGACTCTCGCCGAGACCGGCCACGTGACGTTTGCCACACTGCACACCTCAGACGCTGCGCAAACCATCTCCCGCGTGGTCAGCGCCTTTTCGGCCGTCCGGCAGCCGCAGATTCGCATCCAGATGGCCACCACGCTGGCGTTCATCATCTGCCAGAAACTCATCCCCAACGCCCAGGGCGACGGACGCAGCCTGGCCGCGGAGATCCTCGTCGCCACTCCGGCCGTACGGGCGCTGGTCCGCGAAAACAAGGGCCACCAGCTCCTGATGACCATGCAGACAAGCTACGAGCTCGGCATGCGGACGATGAACCAGTCCCTTGCTATACTGGCGGGCCGCGGCACCGTCACCAGGGAGACGGCCCTGGCGTATGCCGGAAACCGCGACGAGTTGGTCGAGCTGCTGGCCTCGGGCGATGCGGCCAGGCCGGCCGACGCCCTTGGCCGAAGGCGGCGGAATGGGTAAGCTATGGCGAGTCCTGGTTCGGTTCGGCCTCTGGTGGGCCGCGCTGTTCGGGCTGATCGGCATGGGCAACTGCCCCTGCTGCGGCCGGCCGGGATGCCCCGGCGGGGCCGCCGGCGCGGGCCTGCTCGCCGCTCTCGCCGCCGGGCTCGTTGCCCTGTTCCAGCGTCGAGCCGGTAAGAGCCATGCCCCCGAATCGCCCGAGGCCGAAGCTTAGCCGCCGCCGACGGAGCCTTTCTGAAACCGAAGTGGCCCATGCCGCCGACCTTGTTGGCCGTGTCCATCGCGGCCATGGTCGCATTGCACTTCCTGCTGCCGGTGCTCCGCGTCATTCCCTGGCCGTGGAACCTGCTGGGAGTGCTGCCCGTCGCCTTCGGCATCGTCTGGAATATCCGGGCCGAACAGCTCTTCAAGCGGCACCAGACCACCGTCAAGCCGCACCTGCAACCCACGACGCTTGTCGAGACCGGGCCGTTCCGTTTGAGCCGCAACCCGATGTACGTCGGCATGGCCGCCATCGCCGTCGGTGTGGCAGGGCTGTGCGGAAGCCTGACGCCGATGTTCGTTCCCATCGCCTTCATCGCCGTGGTGGCCGTCGTGTTCATACCGATGGAGGAACGGGCCATGCAGCAGGCGTTCGGCGACGCCTGGGCACGGTACCGCACCCGCGTGAGACGGTGGCTATAGGCGGAATAGTCGCCCATCCCTCTTGTTGGATTCACTCCCGGCCGAACAACGTCAGGCGTATCAACGCGGCAATCCGTGTGTTGTCGAACGAACCTCGCACCTGGTCGCTGTTGACTCCCTCCGCCCGTACCAGCACGCCGCCTGATACATCGTCGCGCGCTGCCCAGACGATGGAGAAAGGCATCGTCAGGCCGGCGCGGTCGGGTTTGGCGATGAATGGGGCCGTGCCCGTGCCATCCCGCCCATCCTGCGGCGCGCCGTTCTCGTCCTGGGCCGGCATAGTGGCCGGGATGTCGGCGGAAGTGCGGATCGGCACGCCAACCAGCCGCATGCCGCCGGCGTCGCTGTCAGCGGCCGTCATGATGAGCGTCCGCGGGTTGCGTCGCAGGTACTCGCGGGCGACGCCGAAGGCCTCGTCGGCTCGGCGGGCTGCTTCGAGAACACCCGCCGCGTTGTTCTTGTTTCCGAAGTTGTCGGTGCCTTCCTCCTCGACGACCAGCAGAAACCGCCTGCCGCTGGCGGACAGCACGGTCAGCGCGACCTGGGTCATCTCAGCAACGGTGGGCGCGCTGGGGTCGTAAAGCGGAAGCCCCTTGGCCGCGAGTTCCTCCTCGCTCTTGTCGTTGAACGTGTGCTCGGCCGCGAACAGCCCCAGCACCTTCTTCGTGCCTGCCGGCAACGCAAGCAACTCCTGCCTTGTACGAACGACTGAATAGCCGCGCTGGCGGGCCTCGGCCAGCAGATCCCGCCCGTCCTTGCGAACGCCCGGGCCGTAGACACCTTGCATCCCTTCCGGCAGGAAGTATCTCTCGCCGCCGCCAAGCATCACGTCGGCCCCGCTTTCGACAAGCTGGGCCGCGATGCCATCGTGGTCCTGCCTCGTCTGGACGGACGCCAAAAAGCAGCCCGTTCCCGGCTCGGTGCTGGTGCCGGTCTGGACGACGCCCACCGGCAACCCGGCCGCGATGGCCTGCTTGGCCACGCTGAGCGATCGGCTCTGGTCATCGACTAGATCACGCCCGCGCTGGCCGCCCGCCGACCCGCCATAGGCATCCGAAGCGACCTTCACGCCGTAGGCGTGCGTGGTGCCTCCGCCATTGCTGGTCGCCGTGAGGCTGTCGGCCATGTGCCCGCGATAGACCGCGATGGCCGGTAGCTTGTCCCAGTTCAGATCACCGTCAGGCCCGGCGTGAAGTGCCCGCGCGGCCGCCCAGGTCGCTGACGATGCCCCGTCGGGGTGGATGAAGATCACGCTGCCCTGGTCCGGCTGGCCGCAGCCACACAGCATGAAGGCAGCAGAAACAACAACTGCCATAGCGCCTGTCATTCGCATGGAACGCCTCCTTCTAACTCGAGGATACAGACCTCGACGATACCGAACTCCACCGGCATCGGCCATTGGAAAGAGCGGCTACATCTCGATGCCGACGCAGGCCCCGGTGCCGGCGTGGTAGTAGTGCTTGATCTCCTGCATTTCCGTAACCAGGTCGGCTGCGTCGATGATCGGCTCCGGGGCATACCGGCCGGTCAGCACGAGCGTAGTGCCGGGCCGTGCGCCTTCGACCAACGCCAGAACCTCGTCCACATCCACCAAGCCCGTGGCCAAGGCGAGATTGATTTCGTCGAGGATAACGAGCCGATAGCGACTGGACTGGATGGCCTGACGGGCCGCTCGCATACCGCGCTGGGCCACGGCGGCATCGAAGGCGTTGCCTCCGTTCCTGACGAACCCGCTGCCGCCGAAGCGTTGCACGGTAATGTGATCCGACAGGCGCGACAGGATGGCAAGCTCGCTGGTCGGCTGGCCCTTGAGGAACTGGGCGAAGAACACCTGCTGGCCCGCCCCGGCGGTTCGCACGGCCAGTCCGATCGCGGCCGTCGTCTTGCCCTTGCCTCCGCCCGTGTAGACGTGGACCATGCCCCTGAGCCCCATTCTCTTGGGTACTGACTTCGTGCTCAACCGCTAACTCCTTTCGCATTCAAACGGTCTTTCTTATGGACAACGAGTTCACGAGCGGCCTTGGCGGCCGCGACGGCGTCCCGGGCGTACACATCCGCACCGATCTGCCTGGCGTAGTCATCCGTCACCACAGCGCCGCCCACCATGAACTTGACTCCAAGCCGTTCTTCGCGGGCCTGCTGAATGACCTTGCCCATTTCGGTCATGGTTGTGGTCATCAGGGCGGATAGCCCGATGATGTCCGCGCCGGCCTCTCGGGCCCGCTGGATGATCTCCTCGCACCGGACATCCTTGCCCAGGTCGATGACGTCGAAGCCATAGTTCCGCAGCATCAGGGCGACGATGTTCTTGCCGATGTCATGCACGTCGCCTTGAACGGTGGCGATCACCACCTTGCCGGCCTTGGCCCTGCCCGTTTCCGCAAGCAGCGGTTCAAGTAATTCGAACGCTCGCTGCATCGCCTCGGCCGAGAGCATCAACTGCGGCAGGAAGTACTCTTTTCGCTCGAAACGCTCGCCGACCTCCATGATGGCCAGCACGAGATGCTCCTCGACCAGCGCATAAGGTCGTGAGCCGGCATCTAGAGCTTGCCGAACCAGATCAGCGATTCCATCTCTGTCGCCACGGATCACCGCTTGGCGGCAGGCGTCAGCAGGGCTACGGGGTGCGGGAGCCTCCTCTGCCGGTCGCGAGAAGAACTCGATGTAGGCCAGACAGTTTGGGTCGCCGGCCTGGAGGGCGTCGCATGCCCGACGCACGGCGGCAAACGTGGCCTCGCAGGGGTTGGCGATGACCATCGTCAACCCGCGTGCCACGGCCATTGCCAGGAACGTCGCGTTCAGCCACCGTCTCTCCGGCAGGCCGAAGGAGACGTTGGACAGCCCCAGCACGGTGTTGACGCCGAATTCGTGCGACGCCCAGTCCACCGTCTCCAGTGCAGACCGCGCGGCCGCCGGCGAGCTTGAGACCGTCATCACCAGGCCATCAACGACGAGATCGCAACGCCGACAGCCCAGCGACTCCGCGTGACGGGCGATCTCCTCGACCCTCCGGGCCCGCTCGTCCGCGGTTTCCGGGACGCCTGTATCGTCCAGCGGCAAAACGAGGATTGCTGCCCCATATCGAGCGGCAATCGGCAGGATCTCGCGAAGCTTCTTCTGCTCGGCGGAAACCGAGTTGACCATTGCCCGGCCGGGGTACTCCCGCAGGGCAGCGGCCAGAGCTTCGGGTGAGGACGAATCCAGGACCAATGGCGCATCGACCGTTGCGCTGAGTGTGCGAACGATCTCCAGCAGCGTCTCAGTTTCGTCAATGCCGCCCATTCCCGCATTGACGTCCAGAAGCTGCGCCCCGGCGGCGATCTGCTCTGTCGCCAGTTTGCGAACCTCCGCGTAGTTGCGGTCCAGCAGAGCCTTTTGAAGCTTCTTCTTGCCGGTGGGATTGATGCGTTCACCAATCACGGTCAAGGGCTTGCCCGCCCCAGGCGAGACCAGCGCACGGGCCGAAGCCAGGCAAAGTCCTTGCGTTTCGGCGGGAGCGGGGCGTTGGATGCCGCCCACATGATGCTTCAGTGCCCGGATATAGTCGGCGCTGGTGCCGCAGCATCCACCGAGAATGGATGCCCCGGCCTCGACGAGAGAAGCCGCCTTCTGGCCGAACGTCTGAGCATCCATGCTGAAGAGGGTCTTCCCTTGACGAAGGATGGGCAATCCGGCATTGGGCTTTGCCAGTAGCGGCACGTGAGCCACCGGCCGCATGCGCGCCAGCACCTTCCCCATGTCCTCGGGGCCGGTGGAGCAGTTGCAGCCCACAGCGAACGCTCCCAGCGATTGAAGGATCACCACAGCCGCCTCTGGCGGCGTGCCCGTCAATGTCCGGCCGCCCTCGTCAAAGGTCATGCTGACCAGGACGGGCAGATCACAGGTTTCCTTCGCGGCGATCAGTGCCGCACGGGCCTCCTGGATGTCCATCATCGTCTCGATGACCAGCAGGTCGACGCCGCCGGCGACCAGTCCGGCGATCTGCTCGGAAAAGACCTCGACGGCCTGCTCGAAGGGCAGTTCCCCAAATGGTGCGACCAAGTGGCCGGTGGGCCCGATGTCGCCCACCAACAGCTTGCCCGATGGTGTGATCTTTCGGCTGGCCGCCGCCAGCCGCTCATTCAGGGCCGATACCGATTCCGGGCCGGCTCCATATTCCTGAAGCTTCAGGCGGTTGGCCCCGAACGTGCAACTGTAAACGGCGTCGGAGCCCGCCGCGAAGTAGTTCTGGTGCATCTGCTGCACCTGGTCCGGATTCTCCGCGGCCCACAGTTCGGGGCATGCCCCGGCCGGCAGGCCACGACGCTGAAGCTCCGTCCCGGTAGCGCCGTCCAGAATCAGTACACGCTCGGCGAGGCGTTCGCTGAGTTCCCTCGGCGTCATGACTTCACCTCGATCCCGGCGATGGCCAGCGTCGATTTTTCCGGGATCAGCATGCACCGAGGCGACAGGGCTACGCCTATTTCTCGCAGGCGCAGCACTTCGTGCAGTGTATGTTGGCAGGCCAACGGGAAATCTCCATAGCCTGGGCTGTACCGCCGGGTAAGCCCTTGCCCGAACCGACTGCGCTCTTGGCGGACGTAGTTATGAAGGTATTCCATCGCCGCCTCAGCCATCTCCGATGCGGCCGCGTCATGAATCACGGCCTCCACAAACCGCTGGTCTTCCGTCAGCGATCCGATACGTTCCACCACGGCCGCGCCGACGGTGACACCGAGAATTACCGCTTGGCGACTGCGGGCCAGCAAGGCTGCCAGCGACGCTGACTGCATGGGTTCGATGCCGCAGCAGGAGACCACGTCGTTCTCCACCGCCACATCCGTAAGGGCATATCGGCCGCGCGGTTGGCACAACCCCACAGCGGCATGGACAACCGTTTCCATGTCCTGCATCTGCGCCTTGGGCACGATGGTGGTCCGCGCATGGAACTGAAGCCGCCGCAGGATCGCCTTCATGGGGGCGGCAACAGGTATCCGAGGCACATCACGAACCGTTAGTATGCTCTTCATCTGGGGTCGCACTCGATGCATATCGCTTCTGCATTTCCGCGTGTTTGCCGCACGTCATCTTGCCCTCGGGGCACTTGCCTGCGGATACGCACTTCGGGCCGGCGTTGGAGAAGACGGCCGGGCAGGCCGCCCGGGCCAGGCTGAGCATCTCGTCGGCCACCTGCCGGATTTCCCACTGAGCGCGTTGGCAGAGCCGCTCCTCGAAGAAATGCAGCAGCGAGCGGGCGTTCATCGTGACCATGATCTTCGTTTCGCAGGCGTTGGGAAGCACGTAGCGGGCGTCCTCGTTGCTGGATTCGCCGCTGTCGCCCAAGGCTTCGTTGATGGCACGATATCGCTGGGCAATCAGGTCCATCGTCTGGCGATAGTAGTCTTCCGCAGGCATGTCCCCGTTGTCCGTGCGGACGCTTTTGCCCTTGAGCCGCGGCGGAATGACATAGTCGAAATCGCTGTGCCGCACGTAACGCTGGCTGCGCTGCGAGTAGCTGGCGATGCGGTGCCGCACCAGTTGGTGCGTCATGGCGCGAGAGACGCCTTCAATGTAGAACGTGAAGCTGACGTGTTCGACAGGGCTCATGTGGCCCATGTCAGCCAGCTTCCGCACGAACGGGTCGGCCTTTGCCGCGTCCTGATCGAGAAGGCCGTCCGTCTTGTGCGCATAGCACAGCTTGGCGGCGGACGCGATCAACTCACCGGGCAGGCTCGTATGCCGCACCAGCATCACTTTGGGTTCCACTTCTGCCATTGTTCATGACTCCCTGTCCCGGCTGGCCGGCCGCAATGCCTGCGGTCTGCCGGTCGCCTGCAATCCCAAGAATGCTCACGCCCGTGGCAGGACAATACTGTCTTGACCTTGATACTTGCCGTTGCGGTCGCGGTATGAGATCTCGCAAGGAGCTTCGCCCTGGAAGAACAGCACCTGGGCGATCCCCTCGTTCGCATAGACCTTGGCCGGCAACGGCGTGGTGTTGGATATCTCCAGAACGGCCTGCCCCTCCCACTCCGGCTCGAACGGGGTGACGTTCACGATGATCCCGCAACGGGCGTAAGTCGATTTGCCCAGGCAGACCGTCAGCACGTCTCGCGGAATCCGGAATCGCTCAACGCTCAATGCCAGGGCAAAGCTGTTGGGCGGAATGATGCATACCTCGTCTTCGATCTCCACGAGACTGCGTGTGTTGAACTCCTTGGGGTCCACCACGCAACCGTACACGTTCGTAAAGATGCGGAAGTGACGGGACACGCGAATGTCATAGCCGTAGCTCGACAGTCCGTAGGAGATCAGTCTCCGGCCATCGTCTTCGCGAACCTGCGCCTCGACGAACGGGGAAATCATGTCGTGTTTTCGCGCCATCCGCGCGATCCAGCTATCGCTGCAAAGGCTCATGCAATCACTTCCTTTCGTGCGCTCAGGGCCGGGTGGAGCGCCAGCTCCGGCCGGAATTCCTGTAGTGTGTGTGTCGAGCCAGCGGGAATCATGGCCGCGACGGCTGCCACGTCATCGGGCGCTAGAAGCTCTTCGACCATGGTCGTTCGGAACTCGTGGCGGACGCCGCTGCCGGCAATGAGGCGAACGCTCTCGGCAATGGCTCCAGTATCCACGGCCGTGCCTACAAGCCGGTGGTACAGCGGCCAGGGGGCCTTGACGTCCATCGCCACATAGTCAAGCAACCCCTCCTGAAGCAGCCGGCGCAACACTTCGGGCCGGCTGCCGTTGGTGTCGAGCTTGATCTTCAGCCCCATGGCGCGAACGCGTCGAATGAATGACGACAGGTCACCCTGAAGCGTGGGCTCTCCGCCGGAGATCACGACGCCTCCGAGTTTCCCTCGTTGGCGAGCGAGCATCTCCAACACCTCATGCTCATTCCACGACGGTCTGTCCTGAGGCGCAATCGACAAAAGCAAGCCGTTGTGGCAGAACGGGCATCGGAAGTTGCAACCCTGCGTGAAGACGACGGCCGCGATTTCGCCGGGGTAGTCGCTCAATGTCAGGGGTTCAAAACCGCCGATGATCATGACGCCTCCTCGATCCGATAGCTGCTGCGAAGGCCGAACTCGGCCTGCTTACCATCGTTCCACTGCTCCACCGGCCGAAGGTAGCCCACGACGCGGGAGTACACCTCGGTCCGGCTTCCGCAGGTGGGGCAAGTCGCCTGCTCGCCCCTCAGATAGCCGTGCTCGGGACAGACCGAGAACGTCGGCGAGACGGTGAAGTACGGCAGGCGGTAGTTCGTGCAGACCATCTTGACGAACTCGCGCACCGCCAGCGGGTCGGCAACGGCTTCTCCGAGAAAGACGTGCATCACCGTTCCGCCCGTATAGCGTGATTGCAGTTCGTCCTGGAGATCAAGCACGTTAAGGATGTCGTGGGAGTAGTTCACGGGTAACTGCGTGGAGTTGCTGTAGAGCGGAACGCCTTCACGATCCGCATTAACATCTTCAGCATTCATTTCAGGGTGGAGGCGATGGTCCAGCCGGGCCAGTCGGTACGCGGCTCCCTCGGCGGGGGTTGCCTCGAGGTTGTAGAAGTTGCCCGTCTGCTCTTGGAACTCCTGCAGCCGGTCTCGCATGTGATCTAGCACCTGCGCGGCAAACGCCCTGCCTTTCTCGCTGCCGATGTCGCACCCCAGCAAGTTCAAGCACGCCTCGTTCATTCCCACCAGGCCGATCGTGGAAAAGTGGCTCGCCCAGTAGCGGCCAAGACGGCACTTGATGTTTCGCAGGTAATACCGTGTATATGGATAGAGGTTGGCTTCGGTGAACTGCTCCAGCGCGGTCCGCTTGGTCTCCAAACTGGTGCGAGCGATCTCCATCAGACGGTCTAGCCGCTGAAGGAAGTCGGTCTCATCGGTCGCCAAGTGCCCCAGCCGCGGCATGTTGATGGTTACGACGCCGATGGAACCCGTCAGCGGATTGGCCCCGAACAAGCCGCCACCACGACGCTCCAGCTTTCGTAGGTCCAGCCGAAGCCGGCAGCACATGGACCGCGTGTCCTCCGGCGACATCTCGGAGTTGACGAAGTTGGCGAAGTAGGGGATCCCGTATTTCGCGGTGACCTTCCAGAGCATCTCCATGTTGGGCGAGTCCCAATCGAACTCGGCCGTGATGCTGTACGTCGGGATCGGGAACGTAAACACCCGTCCCTTCGCATCCCCCTCCGTCAGCACCTCAAGAAATGCGCGGTTTAGCAGGTCCATCTCGGCTTGGTATTCCCCGTAGGTTGTGTTCTGCATCGCGCCGCCGATGATGACGGGCTCGTTCGCCAGCGTTACGGCAGGATGTAGGTCCAGCGTCACGTTGGTAAATGGGGCTTGGAAGCCCACCCGCGTCGGCACGTTCAGGTTGAACACGAACTCCTGGATGGCCTGCTTGACTTCCTTGTACCCCAAGGCATCATGGCGTATGAACGGGGCCAGCAGCGTATCGAAACTCGAAAGGGCCTGTGCGCCGGCAGCCTCGCCCTGAAGGGTATAGAAGAAGTTGACGATCTGCCCCAGCGCCGTGCGGAAGTGCTTCGCCGGGCGGCTTTCGGCCTTGCCGGCCGCGCCACGGAACCCGCAGCGCAGCAAGTCCTGCAGATCCCAACCGACGCAGTAAACCGACAGTTGCCCCAAGTCGTGGATGTGGATATCGCCCTTAGAATGGGCCTGACGTATCTCGGGGGTGTAGATTCGGTTCAGCCAGTAGGTCTTGCTCAGTTCGCTGGAGAGGTAATTGTTCAGTCCCTGGAGCGAGTAGGCCATGTTGCTGTTCTCGCTGACTTGCCAGTCCAGCTTCTTCAGGTAGCTGTCGACCAGTTCAAGGCGGCTGGCGTTGACGACCTCGCGAAGGCGGGCATGCTGATCGCGGTAGAGGATGTACGCCTTGGCGGTCCGCTTGAACGGGCTGGCCAGCAGGACATCTTCCACCAGGTCCTGAATACCCTCCACGGTGGGTTGCGGCGTGCCATCAAGCATCTGGGCCAGCGCCAGCACGCGACGGGTCAACGTCGCAGCGACCGAGGCGTCACACTCGCCGGTCGCCTGGCCGGCTTTGACAAGAGCCTGGGTGATCCGCCCCGCGTCGAACGGGACGACCCGCCCGTCCCGCTTGCGAATCGAAGTGAACGCGGTTTGAGTCTGTGGCAACGAAACAGCAACAGCGCTTTCAACGGTCGTCATCATCGACCTCCCTGTCGATTGCCCTGAAACGCGAGGTGCGCAGCGCCCGCGACGTGTCTGGCGGTCCCACAGGACCAGTCGCCGCGAGCCCGGCTCTGGGCGGATCGGTCAGGGCGCAAACCGAACCGTCGGCAGCATGGCGGGGATTGATGGAGGAGGATCGCGCGGAAGCGACGGATTCTTCAAGAAGAAGCAAGTCGCCGCCAAGCGCGAGCGGCCAACAAAAAGCCCCGGTTCTCGCCAGTGCGAGCGCCCGGGGTCGATTGGCCGAAACCAAGTGGAACCGGACGGCCCATTCGCGAGAGCCAGACCAAGCTGGTTGCAGGCAGGTATTCTGGCTTCCGGATTCATTCATCGCCAAGTCCGACCTTCCGCCATCCCGAACAATGCTTCGGGAAACGTTCCAGTCGAACTCAACGCTGAAAACCTTCCGCCGCACCTTCCCATCGGGCATCCACAGCCCGACAGTGGCTTATTGCGGCGGTCGTCACCGGTCACAGCGGCGCGTCCGCGGCCGATTCACACGGCCTTCCCTGTTGGCCCCATATCTTGGGGCCCCAGCAATGTCGCCTGCCATATGCGGCTCGGGCTGCCGCGTCAAGGGGCTTTGAAAAGAATTTCTCGCTGGACGCCGCATAGTCCTTCAGAGGAAGCCGGAACGCCGGTTGCCTCGGCATTCGGCTGCTGATGGTCCCGGCTCCTCATTCGCACGCCTCTACGAGATCCACTTCCGCCGGATGTTCCGCAAACTCAGGGCGAACAGCACCGCGCAGAACGCCAGCAGCAGGCCGAAGTCCAGCAGAAGCGGCAGGTGCGGCAGGCGGTGGATCGATCCGTGCAGCACGTCGGCACCATAGGTCAGGGGCAGCGCGTAGCTCAGCGGCCGAAGCCAGACGGGCAACTGCTCGATGGGGAAGAACAGCCCGCACAGGAACAGCATCGGGAAGCGGAAGAAGTTCGAGAAGGTCTGGGCCTCGAAGACCTCGCTGACCGACACGGCGATGAACAGGCCCAGGAACGTCGAGCTGATCGCAATGAGAACGATGGCGGGGACGAGCGTCGCCCAGTTGACCGCCGAGAGGTCCATCAGAAACGCCGCGAAGATGATCGGCACGAAGGCGTTGGCGATGCCGAACAGGATCGCGCCGCCGGTCTTGGCCACCATCAGAAGTTCCAACGGGATCGGGGCGAGCAGCAGCCGCTCAAAGGATCGGCCCTTTTTCTCGAACGTGACGGTGACCGACAGCAGGCTCGTCGTGCCGAACAGCACCGACACGGCGATCACCCCCGGCAGCAACGCGGGCACGCTGTCCAGTCCCGCCCCGGAGCGGATGAAGAACATCCCCGTCCACGCCAGCGGGAAGATCAGGCCCCAACTGATGTTCGGCGGCTTGAGGT
>CAYLPJ010000064.1:0-33335 GCA_964385465.1 uncultured Planctomycetaceae bacterium
GGAACTCGCCGCGTGAAGGCGATCCCGTCATCCACAGCTATTGACAATACCTCTCGAACCCGTCGCCGTCGCCCTTGGCGTATCCGCCCTCGGTCGTCAGATGCTCCTCGATGGCCGTCTCGAAGGCCTTTTCCCTATGGTCGACCGGCATCAGACGGGAGCCCTCCACTCGTACCGGACGGCCAACTCGTGGAGCATCGCGAACGTGTCCTTGTAGCTCACGTTGAACTGCGTGCAGACGTCGGGCAGTAGGATGCGGTTACGTGCTTGCGGACGGGGCTGCTCGTTGGTGACCACCGTGACGCCCCGGACCATTGCGTACGCGACCAGCCAACCATCGGCTTCCGTGGCGAATTTCGCCTTGGCCTGGTCGACGTACTGCGTGTTCCGCTGCACCCAGAGCATCACCTGGGTGTAGGCGTTGACCACGTCCTCGCCATCGGTGTCTTGGAAGAAATCATCCGGAACGGCATTCTTGACCCACACTACGAGGTCTTCCGTCTTCCGGGCCGCAAGCAGCTCGCCCCGGACACGGTCGATGCTGCAGACCCGTCCCGTCTGCGAATGATGGATCAGGCTGTCCCAGAACCCCGGGCAGATCGCGAAGGCGTAGTAGGCGTTCTTGGCCGCGATGAACACGTCAGAGTCGAGTACAAACACATTGTCATCACTCATGGCAGGGCGACCCCCAATCGGTTGGCGTACTCCTGGAATGCTCCCCCTCGCAGCCCGGTCAGGCTGTACGCCTCCTTGAAGGTCACCCGGCCACTCTTGGCCGCTCGGATCACATGCAGGGCGAACCGCTCGCCGACCCGCGTGTTCTGGTTGTTGTAGAAGTCCCCGCCGCCGGATGCGGAACGCCGGTTACGCTCGCGTGCGATGTACTCGTGGTAGAACGCGAAGAAGTCCTCGCGGCTGACCAGGCGGAGGTCCATCGCCCGTCGGCCGGCCACGATGGGGCTGACCTTGAACCGCCTCGCAAGCGTCTCAAACGGGGAGTCTTCGTGTCGCACATCAGGCCAGATCGCCCGCAGCTCGCGTTCAGGTACAACAAACTCCGCGGACGCACGATTGCACCAGACCTCGACATCCTGGGACGGCCTGCTGACCAAACCGATATCGCTCAGGGCGCTTTGCCCCAGCCAGATGTGGGCCAGTTCGTGAGCGAGGGTGAACATCTGGGCGGACTTCGCGTCGGCCCCGTTGACGAAGATCAGCGGGGCGTACTCATCGCTCAGGGCGAAGCCGCGAAACTCCTCCACGTCCAGCTTGCGGTGGGTGTTGTTGCCGACCACGCCGTTGACAACGGCCATCACGCCCAGTTCCTCGATGGTCCGCCGCAGGTGGCCGATCGCCTCCTGCCACGTGCGTACGCCAGATGCCCAACCGTCGTCCAGGTTGGCGATCCGCCGCATCTCGCGGCCAACACCCTGCGGGTCATCGGTCAGGCTGGCGCTACCGACGAAATCCATCGGGTCTGCCTCGCACTCGACAAGCTCCTCGCGGAGCCAGGCCTGGCGCCGCTGCATGGCGTGGATCGTGTCCAGCAGGTCCGGGCTGGGGTGGCTTATCTCCTCGTCGCGGATGGTCCGCAGGTCGGGGATGGGGATATGCTCTTCGGGCGGCTCGGGCAGGAAGAAGTAGCCGAAGGGCACGTGCGTCGCGGCGGCGAAGTCCTCCAACTGCTTGAGCGTGGGCTGAACGTCGCCCCGTTCCCACTCGGCGAGCTTACGGAACTTCTGGCCGAACTCATCGACTCGCCGCCCGACCCGTTCCCGGGCCCAGCGAAGGAGCTCAGGTTGGACTGCTACGCGAGCCATGGGCCTGCCTCCCTGCGTGCACGAATCATGTCACTGCCGCAGCACACCCCGCCGCACAGCGTGGGCGCGGGCTCACCCCACCCCTGGGGCAACTGCCCGGGAGTCCGTTGCTCGCCGTTCGTATGTGTCGTGCTGCAACCCACGTCTTACGTCCTCACTACCTACATCGTATCCATGCTGTCCTTCATCGGCTAGCCCCGCTTCTCGGGGCGAGTAAATCGCTTCAAGGGAAAGCGTTACATCCCGGCGAGACCCTGGGACAGGCCCTTAGGTTTCCTTCGGGCAGGTGTAGAACTGGGCCCCGGGGATCATTTTGCTCAGGAACTCCCAGAACCCCGGCGGGTTGTGACTGCCCAGCGAGCCATAGCGGCAGAAGAACTCGTACGGTGCCGTCGTGATATTGGACAAGCAGCTATCATACTTGGCATTCGGCAAAGCATACAGGACCCGGATATGCCTGATCGGCACATCGGTTTCGCCATCGAAACTCGGTTTCTTGAGCGTCCCCGTTAGCTTCCGGCGAGAGCAATCGGGGATCACACAACCTATTTCGGAGAAATAGGTTGTGTGCCCCCCGTGTTTCCCGTGTTTCCGGTGTTTCCGTATTTTCGTATTTCAGGCCGTTATCGGCGTTTCCGTAGCAGGCCCAGGCCGGCCAGGGCGAGAAGGCCCAGGGTGGCCGGCTCGGGGGTGACGGTCACGCTGACGGCGTCGGCGAAGTGGCCGTCGAACTCCTCGCCGGTCGTGATGTCGTCGTTGTAGATGTTCTCCTCGGCCCCGATCTCCACCGCGGCGTAGTCCGTGCCGGGCGGCAGGGGGATGTCCGACAAGCTCAGTTCCTCCCACGTATCGAGGTCTTCGTCGGCGGAGAGGAAGTCCTTGCCCAGCCACGCCTCGGCGACCCGAAGGTCGTTCAGGTCGGAGGGAGTTCCGCTCCACGCGAAGAACATCAGCAAGAACCCCGTGTCCGTCTGCGAGTCAAGTTGCAGCCGGTTGACGAACGCGCTGATGTCCGCCGTGGCGTTGCCTTCGGCGATCATCCCCGCGACGGGCGCCAGGTCGATCATCTGCACGATCTGCGACTGCACGCCGTCGTCATTCATATGGCAGTGCGAGTACGTGAACCGCGCCATGTTCTGGCCTTCCAGCGGCGAGATCCCGCTCGTCGGCCCAACAGCCGTAACCTGGTCACCGCCCCATACTCCTGGCGCCGTCGGCCAGGAAGGCTCGGGGTCGCCCGACTCGAAGCCGGAGTTGATAACGAGGCCCCCACCCCATGCGGGGTTGCCGGCCGCGGCCGCGCATACGATCACGCCAACCACCCATGTCCTGATCCGTGCCATCGTCCCTACCTCCGGGCTCTCCGGGCGGGCGGACTCGTTTCGGATCCCGTGACGCCGCCTGGCTGCGGCGGCCCCGGCTGGGCGCCTCCCGAGAGAACCCTCAAGTGCTTGCCGCCCCGACGCGCCGCGCCCCCATGGCGCACGCAACCCGACGTCGGATACGCGACTCGTTGCGGGAACTCGGCCGGGGAGGCCTGAGAAGTGGGCACGAACGAGCGAGATCGCCCCGCCTTCTTGAGCGGTCGCCTCCGTACGCTCCCGGGCGGAGGCGGAGCACGCTTCAATGTCCGAAATTCTACCGCCACATGGGCAATCCGTCAATGACCGTTGCGCGCGTGTGCGAGATTTACGAGATTTCCCCCGATTTTGTGTCAGGCCGGCAGGACGCTGCGAAATCGGGGGCGGGGGACACACGGGGGCGGGGGACACACAACCTATTTCTCCGCCTTTGGCTTGCGGCCGGGCTTCTTGGGGACGAGGTCGCGGCCGAGGATTGCGCCGATGCGTTCCAGGAAGCCCTTGTCGCCGAGAGGGCGGCCGGTGGACTCGTGGCGGCGGAATTGCTCGGCCGCGTCGCCGTCCGACCGGGCCAGGAACTCGCCCCACGTGCATACCCACCCGGCCGTGCGATCGGCCAGCCAGTCGCCCTCGGCCAGCGGGTCGCCCCGACCGGCCGCGTGGGCGGACGAAGCGGAACTGCACCGCCACGTGAGCCGGCTGAAGCCGTAGGCATCCGAATCCGGCGCCTGAGCCCTGCGGGCCCGTCGGTCCAGATCGGCGGTCGCGTCCGTCATGGGCTCATCGCGGCCAACCCTCCCCACGCAGCCTACCGTCACTCCCTCTGCAGGCTCCCATGACCTGTCCTTGCACCAGCAACACCCCCGTGATGCAATGTGCGGGCCGAACAGGATTGCGTGTATCCCCGTACTCAATCCCTTCGCATCGAGATACGCCCGCGGCGTTGCCACGTCGGCGCCTTCGGCGGGGATGACATCCTGCCGCTAGCCGCCGTTCGGCTTGTCCGGGTCGAGATAGGCTCGCAGGGCGGCCGTCAGGTCGGCGCCGAAGGCGCGGGCGGCGTCGGCGGTGACGGTCTGGCGGCGGATGTTGGCGTAGGGGAACTCGATGGTGGTCGCCATCCGCACGCCCTTGAGCCCGCCGGCCCAGCGGGCGAAGCTCTTGCCCGCGCTGTAGCTGCTGTGCTTGTTCCACGCCGTCCCGAACGGCAGGAGGTCGTCGGGCTTGAACTCAAGCCGGCCTCTCGCCCCCCGGGCCAGCACCTTCGCGAAGGCGACCTGCTCGGCCGCGATGGCCGAGTCCGGGCTGCCCACCAGGTAGATCCGCTCGTTGTTCGCGCCGCGGATGTGCGGGCAGTGCAGGTCGATGGCCACGCGAAGCCGCCCGCCGGACCACTTGGGGATCAGCTTGCGGACCGCCGCCGTCGTCGGGTGGACGCTCTTGCCGATGTAGTCGCGGTTGTGGTCGCGGGGCTTGCGGTTCTTGCCCTGGTCGCCGGCCTCGACGCCGTCCTTGTCCACGAAGGGCACGGCGAGGATCTCCGCGTGCTCGCGGAGCCACCGCCCGTCGTCGGTGTCGGCCAGCACGGCCTCCAGGGCGCCCTCCAGGACGTAGCCGGCAAGGCTCTCGCAGGCGTGGTGGCGGGCGGTGAGCAGGACGCGTGCGTCCGGGCGGTCGGTCAGCCGCCCGACGTGCAGCCGTCGGGCGGTCCTCCCGGCACGGGTCCGGCAGAGCTCGCGGACGGCCAGGTGCTCGCTGCCACGGTGGCGCTTCAGCCAACGGTCGAGGTCCGCCTGGAGGTACGGGATGCCGAACGCGAACCGCGCCGCCTTGCCGCCGGCCGGGAAGGCGTAGTCGAACCAGACGCCGCCCTTGCGCTTGCGGACGACCTTTCGGCCGAGGTAGGCCCACGTCCGCCCGCCGTCTGTGCTGACGGCCGGGCCTCGCGTGCCGATCGGGTCCCGCCCGGCGAAGTGGAACCGCAGCGTTCGCCCGCCGGCGCGGCGGACGCGGAAGTTCCAGTAGAACCACCAGCCCTTGGTGTCGCGGAGGTCGGGCTGGAGATGCACGTCGTTGCCGTCGATCCGCTCGATGACGATGTTTCCGCCGGGGTAGTCGGCGTCGATCGAGAATGCGGGCATGGTGGACGGGCCTCCTGCAAGCACGGTGACGTGGACGGACAGCGCCAGGGCAAGATGCGTCATGGGCTCACCTCTGAAATGCGAGTCTACCGGCCGGGGCGGTTCGTGCAAGGCCCCCGGTCCTGCCGATACAATGGAACCGGCGGCGTGCGGCGCGCCGTCGGACGTTCTCAGGCGAAAGGTATCATCATGGCCGAGTTCCCCCGCACGCAGATCGAAGGCCTCTCCGTCCCGCGGATGCTGATCGGCATCAACTGGTTCATGGGCTTTTGCCACCAGACCACCGCCCGCAGCAAATTCGTCAAGGAGTACCAGACCGTCCAGCGCGTCGCCGACACCATGGAGGTGTTCGTCCGCGAGGGGATCGACCTGGTCTACGGCGTCGCCCACGACCGCGACCTGCTGCTGGACGCCATCAAGGAGACCGAGCAGCGCACGGGCCGGCACGTGATGAAGCTCTCGCTGGTGAGCATGGAGACCGGCGACGACCAGGCCGCGTTCGACGCCAACCGCCGGCTGATCGACGCCAACGCCGCCATCGGCAGCGAGATCTTCCTGCCGCACCAGTGCACGACCGACGCCCTGGTGGACCGCCGGACGGGCACGATCCGCCACATGGACCGCTATTGCGAGCTGATCCGCGAGGCCGGCATGATCCCCGGGCTCTCGACGCACATGCCCGAGACGATCGGCTACGCCGACAAGAGCGGGCTGGACGTGGCGACCTACATCCAGATCTACAACGCCTCCGGCTTCCTGATGCAGATCGAGGTGGACTGGGTCTGGCGGGCCATTCACAACGCCGCCAGGCCGGTGATCGTCATCAAACCCCTCGCCGCCGGGCGCCTGCACCCGCTGGTCGGCCTGGCGTTCGTCTGGGCCACGCTCCGCCCTCAGGACATGGTCTGCGTGGGCACGCTGACGCCGGACGAGGCCAGGGAGCTCATCGAGCTGTCCCACGCGATCTTCGAGAACCGCCAGGCCGACATCGAGCTCCAGAAGACCCGCTCCAAGGCGTTCCTGTCGGATACGTAAGCCGCTGCCGAACGCCCCCCGGCAGCCAACAGTCGCCACTGCCCCGGCCGCGGGGGCGGGCTGGCCGGGCCGGTCTGCCGCCTTCGTCGACGTGGACGCTGCGCCCAATACCTGACACCCGATACCCGGGACCGTGTTTCACCTATCGTTACGACACGACCGCCGCGGTTCGGCGTGCGCTGCGCACCAGCGGAAAGGAATCACCATGAACGCTCGATCTCTTCTCTTCCTCGCGTTTCTCACTGCACTTTCGGCCGGCGGGGTCGGTTACGCGGCCGAGGCCGATGCGCTGCTTGCGGACGCGGAGGTGTCGAAGATCGCCTCCGCCGTGCCGGCGGCGGCGCCGGCGAAGGGCAAGGCCGGCCGGCGGGTGCTGGTATTCGTCGAGGGCCGCGACCGCCTCGTGCGCAAGCGTGACGGCGTGTGGTACACGGCCCATCGGTCGTCGCGGCACTGCGGGCGGGCCGTCGCGGCCATGGGGCGGAAGACGGGGGCGTTCGAGGCGGTCGTGACCGACGACGCGCGGCATTTCGAGCCGGACCGCCTCGAGGCCTTCGACGCCGTCGTCATCGCCAACGCCTACCTCGAAGGCCGCCTGTTCGCCATGAACGACAACGCCCACCAGCGCCTCGCCAGCCGGCGGAAGGCGCTGGTCGAGTTCGTCCGCGGGGGCAAGGGCCTGGTGGCCGTGCACGTGGCCCTGGCCGAGGCGGTCGGCTGGGCGGAGTACAACGAGCTCGTCGGCGGGACGCACGCCGGGCACGCGTGGCATGCCCACCAGACGTCCACGCTGCGGATCGACGATCCCGGCCACCCGGTGGCCGCGGCGCTGGGCGAGAAGACGTTGCGGATCGCCGACGACATCTACCGCGTGGGCGCCCCGTACAGCCGCGAGGCCGTCCGCGTGCTGGCCAGCGTCAAGCTCGACGCCGCCCCGCCCAGCCAGACCGCCTACCGCGCCGACGGGGACTACCCGGTAAGCTGGGTCAAGCCCGCCGGCGACGGGCGGGTCTTTGCGACGACGCTCGGCCACAGCGAGGCGACGTACAGCAACAAGGCGTTCCTGGCCCACCTGCTGGCCGGCGTGCAGTTCGCGCTGGGGGACCTGCCCGCCGAGGCCGCCCCGCAGCCGGGCACGAAGCCGCCGGCGCCCGAGAAGCCCCTGCCGGCCGTGGCGGGCTGGAAGAGCCTGTTCAACGGCAAGGACTTCACGCACTGGCAGCACGGGGCGAAGTACGAGGAGCACTGGGTCGCCCGCGACGGGATGATGGCGTTCGACGGCAAGGGGCCGTCGCTGCCGACGGAGAAGAAGTACGGCGACTTCCGCTTCAAGGTGGACTGGCGGCTGGTGGTCCCCGGCGACAGCGGCGTGTTCGTCCGCGGCTCGGGGCGGTACCAGATGAACATCTGGACCTGGGCGATGGGCAGCGGGGAGATGTGGTCGCTCCGCAAGGGCGCCAAGACGCCCGAGGAGACGAAGGTCTACACGCCCAGCACCAACGCCGACAAGCCGGTGGGGGAATGGAACACGTTCGTCATCACCGTCGCCGACGACAAGGTCACCTGCGAGGTCAACGGCGTGACGGTCATCGACAAGGCCCCGCTGAAGGGCGCCAAGCCCGAGGGAACGATCATCCTCCAGCGCCACGGCAACCCGATCGACTTCAAACACCCCTACGTGGACGAGACGGTTCGAGAGCAGTAGCGGGGTGCAGGGCGCGGCACCATAGGCGTGCAGAGGAGACCGGCGATGCGGCATCGCGCGTGGTGGATTCTGGCGGCGGGGGCGGCGTTCGTCGCGGCCGCGGGCGGGGCGGAGCCCAAGACCGTCCGCGTGGGGACCGACGAGGTGCTGTGGCTCGACGGGCTGGCCGACCCGAACCGGTGGGGGCCGGCGGAGTGTACCGTCTCCGCCGAACGCAAGCTCACCGCGGAGGGCAGGCCGACGCTGCACATGCACATCCCCGTGGATCATCACGGCGGGGAGAAGGCCTACCCGATCGGCTGGCCGCGAATGTACCTGAACCTCAAGCCCGGGGAGAAGGAGTGGGGGGCGTACGAGCGCTTCGAGTTCGACATTCACGCGAGAATGACGCGGGAGAAGCCGCCGAAGAAGGTCCTGAGCCTCCAGGTTCACTGCCCGGCCAAGCCGCACGTGTACCGGCGGAACCTGGAGGAGATCCGCCTGGGCAAGTGGGTGCGGGTGGCGATCCCCGTTCGCGAGATCCGGCGCGTCGCGGAGGTCGCGCGGCTGGGGCTGAACATCTCCGAAAGCGACTACCGTCACGGCGAGACGCTCGACTTCCGCGTCGGGGGCTTCCGGCTGGTGCGGGCGGCGGAGTTCGGCGTCGCGGGCATCGAGGCCCGCACGCGGATCGTCTACCAGGACCGCCCGGCCTTGGTGCTGCGCGTCGAGGCCGTCGGGCCGCCGAGCGAGAAGGCGGCGGATGTTCCGCTGGCCGTCCGCCGCGACGACAAGACCGTTCACACCCGGACGGTCAAGCTGCTCCGCGGCGTGCACCGGCTCCGCCTGGACCTCTCCGACGCGAAGCTCGCGCCCGGGCGGTATCGGGTGGTGGCCTTCCCCGAGGCTGCCGCCCGCCGCAAGGCCGCGGCGTTCCGCGTCGTCGAGAGCCCCTGGCAGGAGGGTGCCGGGTGAACGCCGCCCTCGCCTGCCTGCTGTGCTGCCTGGCCGCCGCGGACGCCGACGCCGCCCCGGCCGGCCCCCCGGCCGACGGCAGCGACGGCATCGTCCGGATCGACTTCGGCACGGAGAGCTCGCCGGTCCGCCCGGGCTGGCTTCGCGTGACGCACAAGACCAGGTGGGGCCCCGGCGTCCGCGCCGGCTGGGCGGACGCCAACGGCCTCGCCGGCCGCAACAACCCCGTCCCCCGCGAATGGGCCATGAGCCGCACCCGCGGCTACAAGCGCCCCCCGCCGATCTACACCACCGACATCCGCCAGGATTGCGTGGTCGGCAGGGAGAGCGCCGAGCTGCGCATCCGCGTCCCGGCCGGCAGATACCGCTTGTGGTATCTCACCGGCAGTGCGGGGGGCTCCGGGTACCAGGTATGGAACATCCGCCTGCCTTTTCCGAACGGGATCGCGGATATCAACGTCTCCGGTCGCTACGCCGCCCGGACATACTCCGCCCGGCGGGACGTGGAGGGGGATGTCCTGGCACTGCCCGTCCGAACGCGCAGCCGCTGGAACCTCTGTGCGCTGGCAGTCGTTCCGGAGGCGAAGTGGGAGGCGGCCCGGCCGGAGATCGAGGCCCTCGACCGCGAGGCGAAGCTGCTGCCGCCGGACGTGCTGGCGAAGTGGAAGGAGCAGCCGCCCGAGCTGCCCCCGCCGCCGGGAGGCGCATTCCAGGCCGGCGCGGAGGACCGCAAGCGCGGGTTCGCCGTCTTCGCCCGCCCGTGGGTCCAGCCGGTCTGGCCGAACGACATTCCCGGCCGGGACGAGATGAACCCCGGGGTATTGCGCATCTTCGCCTGCCCCGGCGAGGACGAGCCTCTCACCATCAGCATTCACGCGCTCGCCGACCTGCCTTCCCTTCACTTCGGGGCCGGCGGGCTGGACGGCCCCGGCGGGGCGCACATCCGGATTCGGCCCGAGCAGGCGTACCGGGTCCGGGCCATGCACGTGCGCCCGAACTACAGAACGTACGGCACATACTACCGTGCGCCGGACCTGCTCTGGAATTGCGGGGATTCCCGGGAACAGGGCCCCGGCGAAGGGACGTCGCGAAGGTACTGGGTGAACGTCAGCGTGCCGGAGACGGCCATGCCGGGCACGTACAGGGGACATGTGGCGATCACCGGCGGCGGGCCCGCCTCGGCGGCCGTCCGGATTCCCGTCGAGCTGCGCGTCCTGCCGATCAAACTACAGAAGGACCGGTCCCTTGTCTACGGTACATATTACAGACACCCGTACGACCGTGCCAGGCGGGCGCCCGACGAGTTCTCCAGAAGATGGTGGACGCGCAAGGCCGAGTGCGAGTTCCGGGACATGGCCCGGCACGGGCTGAACGCGTGGGTCGGCGGCGTGTGGGGGCGGATGAGCGACGGCGGGAAGTGGCTGATGGACTTCGACCACTTCGGCCGCAAGATCGACTTGGCGCGGCGGCACGGGCTGGACAAGCCGATCATCTGCCACATCCCCACGTCCGCCGCCTGGCGCAGGCACATGAAGGAGCCCATGGGCTCGCACCTGCGGCTGGTGAAGAGGCTGCCCCCCAAGGGCTTCTTTGACGACATCACGCGCCTGGTGCGGACGATCGAGAAGGAGCGGCGGCGGCGACAGTGGCCGGAGCTGCTGTACTACCCCATCGACGAGCCCGGGCGGCACCCCGCGGCCGTGCGGCTGATGGTCGAGACGCTCAAGGCCATCCGACGCGTGGCGGGCGTCCGAACGTACGTCACGGCCGACCCGGCTCACGAGGCGTTCGCCCCGATGCGGCCGCACGTCGACGTGTGGTGCTGCCAGCCGTTCAGCGTGCCCCGCGAGCAGGTTCTCGCCGACGCGAAGAAGGGGATCGAATACTGGTGCTATCCCAATCACGTGGCCGGGGAGAACGACCACACTCCCGCGGCGGGCGCGCGGATGACGTACGGTTTCGGCCTGTGGCGCAGCGGCTTCAAGGCGTTGACCCCGTGGATCTACCAGGCGGTGATCGGGGATCCGCTGAACTATCTCGACGGCTCGGCGATGGACTTCTTCAACCGCACCGGGGACGACGGCGCGCCCATTCCCTGCGTTCTGTGGGAGGCGTACCGCGAGGGCATCGACGACTACAGATACGTCACCACCCTGACGCGGTGGATCGACCGCGCTCGCGAGCTGGGCCTCGACGAACGGGCCGACGTGGCGGCCGCGGAGCTGCAAGCCGTCTGGGACGCCGTCGACGTGCAGGAGAAGTACAAGTATGACGGCCTCTGGGAACCGGGCCAGTTCGACGCGTACCGCTGGCTTGTCGCCCGGCAGATCCTCAAGCTCCAGGAGGCCGTCGAGGACCTCCGGTGATGCAGTGAGCGGCCGCGGGAATGAGCGCGAAGGAGCTCGTACACGAGCTCTCACAGAGAGTGACAGGGATGCAGAGGAGGCATGGGACGGGAGGCTGTGGAACGGGAGCAGCGGAGCCCCCGCGGTCCTGGCGGCCTACAGTTGTTCGAACCTTGTGCGTCCCGTGTATCCCTGCTGAGAAGAGGAGAAACCGATGAGCCGGAAGTGGATGATCTGTGGCGTGCTGGCGGCGGGCATCGTGGTCGGGGCCGTTGTGGTGCGCAGCGCCGACGACGGGCCGTCCGTGGCGGAGATGCGGGAGGAGTTCCTGGATGAGTTCCGGCGGACGGGGCTGGCGACGACGCCGGACGATGCGCTGCTGCTGCGGATCCTGATCCAGGCGCGGAACGCCAGGCGGGGTATCGAGGTCGGCACCGAGGCGGGGTTCGGGGCGGTGAACATGGGCATCGGCTTCGAGCGGACCGGCGGGCACCTGTTCACGCTGGAGATCAGCCCGCGGCTGGTCAAGGCCGCCCGCGCGAACATCGCAAGGACGAAACTGGACAAGACCGTCACCGTCGTGGAAGGCGACGCCCTCAAGACGCTGCCCACGCTGGAGGGGGAGTTCGACTTCCTCTTCCTCGACGCAGTCAAACGAGATTACTTCCGCTACTTCAAGCTCGTCGAGAAGAAGCTCAAGCCGGGCGCGGTCATCGTGGCCGACAACGCCATCCGCTCGGCCCGCCCGATGAAGGACTTCCTGGACTTCATGCGGGAGAGCAAGGACTACGAGATGGTCGTCGTCCGCGCCTCCGACGCGAAGCGCGACGGCATGGCGATCTGCTACAAGGTGCGATGACGCAGCCGCAGGCGGCCCCCGGGCCGACGGCAGGCGGTCAGTCCGCGCGGCGGAGGATGACGGCGGCCGGCGCGCGGGGGGGGAGCTTGAGCCCCAGGCCGCGTTCGGCCAGGTCCGCCGCGGTGGCGGTCTTGCCGTCTCCGCCGTCGATGGGATCGCGGCGGATGTGCTCGGCGGCGCTCCACCGGCCGGGGGGGACGACCAGCCGGATGCGGATGTCCTTGGCGTACTCGTCCATGTTCATCAGCAACAGGGCGTGATGGCCTCGCTGGGGGTACGAACGGCGGGAGAGCAGCACGTTGGTGGCCAGCCCGCCGTCGGCGTCGGTGACCTCCGCCGCCCGCCAGGACGCGGGGACGGCGTCCTCGCCCCGCCGCGCGGCCGCGTCGCGCAGGGCGGCGGCGAGCAGCTTCGCCAGCGGATAGCCGATCACGTCGGCGGCCTGGTAGTACACCGCCCCTCTGCCGATCGCGTGGCGCGTCAGCACGGGCGCGCCGCGGGCGTCGGTCAGCAGGGCATTCGCGTCGCCGAGGGCCACCTTCCGTGACGGCCGCGACGCGGTGACGGTGCCCGGCAGCAGCGGCGCGGCGAGGTCTGCGGGGACCGCGATGTCCCCGGCCGGCTCGCCGGCGGGGGGGGCGACGTCGCAGCCGAGCAGGCCCCGCGTATCCAGCGGGCGGCCGTAGAGGTCGCGGTCGAAGGTATCCTCGCCGACGACGAGCGCGCCGCCGGCGTTCACGAACCGCCTGAGAGTGGCCGGGAGCTTCCTCTCGGCGTGGGCTGTGCCTGCCAGAATGGCGACGTCGAACCCGTCGAGGCCTCCGCGCTCGATGGCCGCGTCGGATCCGACGACGGCGAGGTTCCAGTGGGTGTACTTGAGGGCGGCGAAGTAGGCCCCCCGTTTGTCGAGCCTGTGGGGCTCGAGCGTGCGTCGGCGTGCGTCGGCCCAGTCGTAGAGGAATGCGATCCTCTGGCGGGGCCCCCAGGGCTTGGGCAGCAGGAGGTCGGCGAGGGGCCCGGCGGCGCGGGCGAAGTCGTGGATGCCGCGCAGCGCGTCGGTCCGCCGCGCCAGGGGGATCAGGGAGGAGTAGGGGTACTTGTCGGCCTCGACTTCGAGGGCGTCGCGGCCCTTCCACCACGCCCAGCCGCGCTTGCTCCAGGCGAACACGGTGGCCCCGTCCATGCCGCAGATCAGGTGCTTCCACAGCGTCCGTGCGGTGTCCCGGCGGCTCTGGCCCTCGAGGTAGAGCTCGTTGTCGAGGATCATCTTCTCGCCGGCCAGCGCCAGCAGCAGGTCGTTCTCCAGCGGCGCCGGGGCTATCGGGGCCGCCAGGGCCGAGGCCGGCCGCTCGCGCGCCCCGCTGCCGCTGGTCCAGCTTCCCCCGCCGGTGGGCGTGAGGACGACCGTCTCGTGGCGGACAAGCCGGTGCTTCCAGATCGCCTCCTTCGGCCCCATCGCGTAGCCGCCCATGGTCTGCACGCCCACCAGCGCGCGGGGCAGGATGTCTTCCACGGCCGCGACGCCGCGGGCCACCAATTCGGCGAACCGCCCGGCGAGGTACTCGTCGTAGTCGAAGTACTGGTTGGGCAGGCTCGGGCGGCCGGCGGCGGCGCGGAAGCCGGCCGCCTCGCGCCAGGACGCCATCGAGGTCCCCCACGTCGCGTTAAGCCGGTCGAGCGTCTCGTAGCGGCGGCGGAGCCAGGTCTCGAACTCCTCGCGGTGGTCGTCGGTCGTCGGCAGGTAGGCCGGCTCGTTGAACAGCTCGAAGGTGGCCACGGACGCGTTGGCGTCGGCGTAGCGGCGGGCGTAGAGCCGCCAGAGGTCCAGCCACAGCTTGCGCCCCGGGCCGATGATCCGGTAGGGCGTCCAGTGGTGTCGGCCCCGGGTGAGGGCGTCGCCGGGAACGGCCCCCGCCTCCGCGGGCCGGCCGAGCGTCCAGGGAAAGCAGACGCAATCGACGTGGAAGGGGACGCCGACGCGCTGGACGAGCTCGCCGAGCCTGTCCGGGTCGGCGGAGCTTCGCCCCTCGAAGCCGACGCGGTCCCAGAAGGGCGTCGGCGGCATCGAGACGGACAGGCAGTTGAACCCCAGCCGGGAGAGGGCCTCGCCGGTGAGCAGGTCGAGGTAGATCCACCCGTGGCGGTCGGGATCGAAGAGCCCGTGCGGCTCGGGCCGGCGTTCGGGCTCGGTCGAGCCCCACAGGTCCAGGCGGGCGTCCTCGCGGGTGTAGGGGCTCAGCAGGAACACCCGCTTGCCGTCGGGATCGACGAACCGCCCGTCGCGGACCTCCGGCGGGGCGGCGTCGGCCCGCATGGCGGGCGGCAGCTCGTCGTACGCCGGCCAGGCCACGTCCGGCTGGCGTACCTCCCGCGACCGGGCGGCCCGGAGCCAGTCGGGCAGCTCGTCGAAGCGGACCAGGGCGATCTCGTCGAGCCCGAACGCCAGCTCCGGCTTGCGGACGCACTGGATGCTCAGGCCGGTGACCGTGTCGCCGGGCTCGAGGCCCGTCCAGTAGCTCAGGGGGATCAGCACCTCCTGCCAGCTCCGGGCGTCCTGGTCCAGCCCGCGGCCGCGGTCGATGTGACCGGATCGCACGCGTTGGTATTCCCCGCCGGACACCCCGGGCTTGACCTGGAGTTCCAGGTGCCCGGCCGGCTGGCCGTAGCGGGTGACCGTGGCGTTGACCGCGAACCGCACGAATCCGCGTTTCATCCAGTCGTCGGTGAGGCGCAGGGCTTCGCTTCCTCGTACGGTCATGCCGGCCCAGGGGCGGGCGTTCCAGTCCTCGTTGAGCCACAGGTGCCTGCCGTCGTCGGTCACGCCGCCGGGGCGCCGGGCCCGGGCCATGTTCCACACGGACACGCTCCGCTCTCCGGCGGGCCCGTCGCGGTAGAAGTCCACGCGCTCGGCGACGTCGGCCGCCGGGGCGGGGGAAGCGATCCCTGCCGCGGCGAAGGCGGCCAGGACGAAGCGGAGCCTGCATTGGCGGTTCAGCGGCGGCATGGGCGGTCTCCCGGGGGGCTCGCGTCGTTCGGCGGGATGGTACCGCGCCGCCGGCAGGGGGGAAACACCCCGCTGCCGCGGACGTTGCAGAAGGGGAACGGACACCGCAGGCCGTGCATCCCGCGGCCGCAGAGGAAAGGTCACCGTATGCGAACTCTCGCCGCTGCGGCGTTTGCTTTCGTGCTCCCGGCTTTGGCGTCACCGTCCGCGGCCGAGCCGCCGGGGGATGCGGGCCGGTGGGTCCCGCTGCCGGCGCTGACCGACGAGTTCGACGGTCCGACTCTCGACGCGAACAAGTGGCACGATCACAACCCCGGCTGGAAGGGTCGCCGGCCGGGGTTCTTCGCCCGCCACAACGTCCGCGTTGGCGACGGGCAGCTTCAGCTCACCATGCGCGCCGAGACGCTCGAGGGCGTTCCGAAGGGCTACCACACCTTCACGGCCGCGGCGGTGCAGAGCAAGGCGTTGGCCCGGTACGGCTACTACGAGGTCCGCGCCCGCCCGATGGACTCCCGCGGCAGCAGCTCGTTCTGGTTCTACGACAACACGCCGGAGGAGTGGACGGAGATCGACGTGTTCGAGATGGGGGCGCGGCATCCCGAGCACGAGCGGCTGATGCACACGAACGTGCACGTCTTCCACACGCCGGCCTACCCGGACAGGCACTGGAGCCGCTCGAAGGCGATCGCGACGCCGTACCGCCTGGCGGACGAATGGCACGTCTACGCGTTGCGGTGGGACGTGGACGAGATCGCGTTCTACATCGACGGCAACTGCGTGCGGACGATTGCCAACACGCACTGGCACCAGCCGCTGACGCTGAACTTCGACAGCGAGACGATGCCCCGGTGGTTCGGCCTGCCCGACCCGAACCGCCTGCCGGCGACCTACCGCATCGACTACGTCCGCGCGTGGCGACGGGCCGGGGGCTACGACCCGCCGCGCTGGCGGAGCTGCCGGTTCCGCTTCCCCGCCGCCGAGGGGCGCAGGCACCGCGGGAAGACGAAGGCCTACGCGATCGGTTCCGACGGCGGGGTCGAGGTCCGCGTGGTGGCCCGCCACGTCGGCGGCGAGCGGCCGGGGCGGGCGCACGTCGAGCCGGCGGGGCTCGATGCGTGGCTGAAGCGGCAGACCGGCGAGGAGCCGTCGCGGGCCGTCCGCCTGCGCGACGCCGACGGCAAGGGCGTGGCGGTGCGCTTCACGTGGCGGAAGGCGACGCGGAAGGAGAAGGCGGGCGATCGGCGGTACGTGATCGACCGCGTGGCCATCGACCCGTCCGACGGCCGGCGGGAAGGCGAGCGGACGTTCCGGTTCCGCAGCGGCGAGGCCCTTGAGGTGCGGATGACGCTGACATACTGAACATCGGGACGGTTCCATTTCCCGGACAAGTCTGCCGCGAAGCGGCGGCCCGGAAAATGGAACCGTCCCGATGTTCCCAGGCCGCGAAGCGGTCTTGCGTAAGCTCGTTGGTGTGTGTGCGCCGGACCGCTCAGCTGAGGAGTTTCTTCATCGCCTTGGCGGCCTTGTCTCGCTGGTCCTGGCCCTTGCCGGTGGACCGCTCGCGCTGGAGCCTGGCCAGCAGGCGGTCGATCTCGGCGGCGTCGACGGGCAGGTCGACGACCTTGTTCTTGTAGCCGGCGAGGTACATGGCGTTGGACAGCTCCAGTTCGTGGACCGCCTCCTCGCCGCCGGCGATCATTTCCGTGCCTTGCAGGAGGTGTCTGGCGAAGGCGGCGATGACCTTCTTGTGCGTCCCGCCGGGGTCCTTGGGGAGCTTCACGTCGGTCCAGGTCGCGTCGATGGTGGCCAGGTCGGCCTCGGCGATCTTGCAGGAGACGATGTGGTCGGTCAGCGGCTTGGCGAGCTTGGCCAGGCGGAGCTTACCGTCCCGTGCGACCAGCGTGCCCTTGTCGCCGAAGATCTCGATGAAGTCGAGTCCGGGCTCGTGGGCGGTGGAGACGTAGAAGTGCCCCATGTGCCCGTCGGCGTACTGGAAGAGCGCCTCGGCGGTGTTCTCGACCTCGATGTCGTGGATCCGCGTGGTCAGCGAGCACATGACCTTCTCGGGCATCCCCGCCAGCCACTGGAAGACGTCGAGGGCGTGGCAGGCCTGGTTGATGAGAATGCCCCCGCCCTCGCCGTCCCACGTGCCACGCCACGCGCCGCTGTCGTAGTAGGCCTGCGTGCGGTACCACCGGGTGCAGACCTGGCTGATGCGGTGGACCCGCCCCAGCCGCCCGGACTCGATCATCCGCTTCATCGTGGCGTTGATCGCCAGCGTGCGGTCCTGGAGCATCGCGCCGAGGGCCACGCCGTTGTCCCGGCAGGCGTCGACCATCGCCCGCGCCGGGCCGACGCTGACGGCCAGGGGCTTTTCGCTGAGCACGTGCAGCCCCGCCCGCGCCGCCTGGATGGCCAGCACCGGGTGCCAGCAGTGCGGCGAGGCGATCAGCACGGCGTCGCAGAGGTCCGAGTCGAACAGCTCCTGGACGCTGTCGAAGACGGGCACGTCCAGCCGCTGGCGTGCGGCCTCGGCCGTGGCGGGGTTGACCTCGGCGGCCGCGGTCAGCGAGAAGTCCCGGCTGCGGGAGGACTGGAAGGTCTTCACGTGGCGCCAGCCGACGACACCGAGTCCGATCAGGCCAAAGCGAACGCTCTTCATCGAGGGGCTCCTTGCATCGGGATCAACACGTCCGAACGAGCGGTGCGCAGCCTACCGGCCGGGGGCGGCGATTGCAAGGAGACGGCGAGCTCAGCCTTCGGCGAGGACGTCGCGGAGCTTCCCGGCCAGCTCGGCGGGGCTGAACGGCTTGGCCAGGAAGTGGATGCCCTCGTCCAGCACGTTGTGATGGGCGATCACGTTGGCCGTGTAGCCCGACATGAACAGGCAGGGCAGGTCCGGGCGGTCCTGCTTGAGCCGCTCCCAGAGCATTCGCCCGCTCATTTCGGGCATGACGACGTCGGTGAGCAGCATGTCGATTTCGTCGCCGTGCTCCTCGGCCAGGCGGAGCGCTTCGCTTGGCCGGGAGGCGGCCAGGACGCGGTAGCCGAGCTTCGTCAGCAGCGCCTTGGCGAGCTTCAGGAGGGCGGGTTCGTCCTCGACGAGCAGGACGGTCTCGCCGCCGGCGGCGGGGCGGGGCGTTTCCGAGTCGGCGCCCTCGGCGTCGCGGGGGACTTCGGCCTCGAGGACGGGCAGATAGATGCGGAAGGTGGTCCCCTCGCCGGGCTCGCTGTAGACGTTGACGAAGCCGTCGTTCTGGCGGACGATGCCGTACACCGTCGCCAGCCCCAGCCCCGCGCCCTCGCCGTCGCCCCTGGTGGAGAAGAACGGCTCGAAGACCTGCTGGACGGTCTCGCCGTCCATGCCCTCCCCGTCGTCGCTGACGGCCAGCATGGCGTGGCGCCCGGGCTTGAAGCCGGCGTGGGTGCGACAGTACGCGTCGTCGAAGGTCTTCAGGGCCGTCTCGATGGTCACGCGACCGTTGTCGCAGATCGCGTCGCGGGCGTTGACCACCAGGTTGGCGAGCACCTGGTCCAACTGGGCCGGGTCCATCTCGACGCGCGGGCTCTCCCGGCAGGGCTGCCAGAGCAGGTCGATGTCCTCGCCGATGAGCCGCTGGAGCATGGTCAGCAGGCCCCCGACGGCCTCGTTGAGCTCCAGGGGGACCGGCGAGACGGTCTGCTTGCGGGCGAAGGCGAGAAGCTGGCGGGTGAGCTCGGCGGACCGCTCGGCCGCGGCGCGAATCTCCCGCAGTTGCGCCGCCTGGGGATGCGCCTCGCCGAGGTCGGTCAGGGCGAGGTCCGTGTAGCCCAGGATGGTCTGGAGCATGTTGTTGAAGTCGTGTGCGATCCCGCCGGCCAGCCGTCCGACGGCGTCCATCTTGCGGGCCTCGATCAGTTGCCGCTGGAGGTGCCGCTCCTCGGTGACGTCGCGGACGAGGCTGAGGGCCATGCGCCGCCCGTCGGGCTGCACCGGCGTGGCGGCGACCTCGACGGTAAGCTCCCGCCCGTCCTTCGTGACGTGCCGCCACTCGAACCGCATGGGCTTGCCCATCGTCTCGCGGAGCCTGGCGGGCACCTCGTCGCGGAGGTCCGCCGGGGACAGGTCCGCAGGCCCCATCTCCAGGAGCTCCTCGCGGCTGTAGCCGTACCGCTCGATGGCCGTGGCGTTGGCGTCCACGAACCGCCCGTCCTCACCGGTGACGAACGCGGCGTCGGGCGTCAGCTCGAAGAGCCGACGATACCATTGGTGGCCCTTCTCGCTGCCGCGGCGGCCCATGGCCACCAGCGCGTAGACCAGCACGGCCGTCACCGCCACGTAGGCCAGACCCTTGATCGTCTGGGCGTGGGTGATGCTCTCGGCGGCGGGGAACAGCCAGCCGACGACCGAATCGGAGGCGAGGATCCAGGCCGTGCCGAAAACCGCGTAGATGACCGCCGCGATGAGGGGGGCTGGCTTCCAACCCATGGGCCTCTCCCAAGGAACCTGACTAAAGCCCAGAGTACGTCTGCGGAGAGTATCCGTCAACTACCGCTTTTCCCATTCCTCCCGGATATGCGACCCAATCCTGAGCCAAGTCGTTTCGACACAACGGGAAACGGAAATACGTCCATAACTGGAAAACTAGGAAATTGCCCAGAGCGAACGGCAATGGCTCGCTTTATCGGTTCGCCTGGCATGCGCACCGGTTGTCCGGCTGTCAGTAGCGGACCTCCTTCAGCGTGGGGATCCGCTTCTTCAGCGCCTCGGCGTGGCGGGCGTTGGCGAAGGCGGTGTCGCGGAGGCTCAGCGTGGTCAGGGGCAGTTCCTCGGCCCCGGCGAGGCTGCGGAGGAAGGTGCAGTTGTCCAGTTGGAGTTCCTTGATGGGCAGGCCGCGGAGGGCGTCGAGGTCTCGCAGGGGCATGCCGGAGAGGCTGAGCTTCTCCAGCGGCATGCCCTCCAGCGGGCTCAGGTCCCGGACCCCGCGGCAGGAGGAGAGGCTCAACTCCCGAAGCTTCATGCCCCGCAGGGGCTCGATCGTCGTGATCTTCGTCCCCGAGAGGATCAGCTTCCGCAGCGGCATGCCCTCCAGGCCGGCGATGGTCTTCAGAAGCGGCATGCTGCCGAAGACCGCCTCCTCCAGCGGCGCGCCGCGGATCGGCTCGATGTCCTCCAGCAGGCTGCACCAGTGGCAGTCGAGGACCCTGAGCGGGATGCCCTCCAGCCCGCGCAAGCTCTTGAGCCGCTTGCAGTTGCTGAGCCGAATGTCCCGCAGCGTCGTCATGCCCTTCAGCGGCAGGAGGTTCGTGACGCCTGAGCCGGCGAGATCCAGATACTCGATCTTCGCCTCCTCCAGGCCGCGGAGGCTCGTCAGGTCGTCGCAGACCGACGCGCACAATCGCCGAAGCGGCATGCCCGTCAGGGCCTCCAGGCTCGTCACGGCCGTGCGCCGGATCTTCAGCTCCTCCAGAGGCAGGCCGTACAGCGGCGCCAGGTTCCGCAGCGAGTTGCCCTCGTGGAAGTCCAGGTACCGTAGCTGGTTGTCGTCGTCGAACTTGGCCTCGTGGAGGTTGATGTCCCGCCCGTGGACCTCGGCGATCTTCGTCTGCAGCGCCGCTACCAGGGCCTCGCCGCGGAGTTTGTCCCGCTCGGCCGTCCAGGCCAGAAGCTCCTCGCTGAGCCCCTCCGGCGGGGGGGTGAACCCGCCGGCCCGCTCCCCGCGGAGCTGGCGGTCCAGTTTGCCGACCTTCAGCCGCACCGCCACCGCGTCGGCGTCCGATCGGCCGTGGAAGGTCAGGTAGGCCCGGTAGTACGCGACGGTCCGCCCGAGCATGGCCGTCCGTGCCGGCCCGCGGACCCCGCCGGCCAGGCGCTCGTACCAACGGGCGAGCTCGAGGCACTGGTCCTTGTTCAGTTCCGGCCACCGCCGACAGGCCAGGGGAAGGTAGCTGCGAAGCTGCTCGTCGGGCTCGATGCGGTCCAGCAGCTTCTCCGCCGCGGCCGGGTCGTCCCGGGCGGTCAGGTGGAGCATCAGCAGGGCGCGGGCGGTGTAGGCGTTGTCGGGGTCGGCGCGGAGTTTTTCGGCGAGCGTGGCGGCGCGGCGGTCGGCCCGGATGGCGGCGGTGACCTCCACGATGGTCTGCTGGATCTCCCCGGCCTGCTTCCAGCCGCTGGCCCGCGCGAGCTGGGCGGCCTCCCGGTAGTAGGCCAGGGCCTCGGCGTCGTCGCCGTCGCGGGCGAGGATCCGCTCGGCGGTGGTCAGCAGGCTGTTGACCAGCGATCGGCAGGCCCCGATCCGCGCCGAGCCGCGGGCGCCGCGGTAGCTCCGCCGGTAGGCCGACACGATCGACCGCTCGCACTCGCACCGGAGCTTCGGGTGCGATGCGATCAGGGCCTTCATCGCGCGCACGGCCGTGGCGCAGCCGCCCGGGCAGCGCGCCGCCGTGGCGTAGGCGTTGCGCAGCAGCACGGCGCGCAGGGCGGGGGCGTCGAAGGCGTTGTCGGCCGAGGCGAGCATGCGTTCGGCCAGGGCCAGGTCGTCCTCGACCGCTCGCGTGGCCCGGACGCGCCGGAGGTCCTCGCCGAAGAGGGACTGGAACTGTGCGTTGGGATCGGCGTCGGCGGGCGCGGCGCAGCACAGCGCCGCCATCGCCCGGGTTGCCAGAGCGAACGTTGCAGCCATCATGGTGAGTCCTCCCCGAGATGTACGTCCCGCATTCCCCGGCTGTCGACCAACGAACGGCCCCGCCGCACGGGCCGGACTGCCGACCCCGACGGCACCTGCCGCGGCCCCGAACCCAGCCGCCGCTGGCACGGTACCCACGGGGGGTGGATGGTGGCAAGCACGGAAAACCGCGTCCGAGTGGTGCTTGACGGCGGGGCGTGTGCTTGTAGACTCGGAAACGCGAACAACCGGTTCCCGATGCCAGGCGAACGGAGATGTGTATGCCGGACGATCCGGGCTCCAACTATGCGGCAACGTCAGTCGGCGCGCCGCTTCGGAAAGTGGCGACCGGCGTCGCCGGGTTGGACATCATCCTCGACGGCGGGCTGCCCATGGGGCGGACGACGGTGGTCTGCGGCGGCCCCGGGGCGGGCAAGACGGTCCTGACGATGGAGTTCCTCTTCCGCGGCGCCGAGGCCGGCTCGCCCGGCGTGTTTCTCTCCTTCGAGGAATCCGCCGAGGATCTCCGCGCCAACGCCGCGTCGATGGGGATGGACCTGGGCGCCCTGGAAGCCGCCGGCATGCTGCGGGTCGTCCATGCCGCCGTGCCCCACGGCGCGGTTCGTTCCGGGCAGTTCGACATCCAGGGCATGCTGGCCATCCTCGACGGGCACACCCGCGAGATCGACGCCGGCTTCGTCGTCATCGACGCCATCGACGTGCTCATGCGCGTCTTCGGCGATCCCGAGAAGGAACGCGAGGAACTCTACGTCTTCCACGACTGGCTCCGCCAACGCGGGCTGACCGCGCTGCTGACCGTCAAGGCCGGGCCCGGACCGCGGCAGGTCTACCCCTTCCTGGACTACATGGCCGACTGCGTCCTGCTGCTCGACCAGCGGATGCACGAGCAGGTCCGCACCCGGCGGCTGAAGGTCGTCAAGTACCGCGGCTCGCGGTTTCTGGGCAACGAGCACCCGTTCGTGCTCTCGGGCGACGGGATGGTGCTGCTGCCGCTGGCCGTGGCCACCCTGGATCGCGAGGCCGACGGCGAGCATGTCTCCAGTGGCAGCGAGGCCTTCGACCGGCGCCTCGGGGGAGGCTATCTGCGAGGCTCCTGCATCGTCCTGGCCGGGCCCGCCGGCGTGGGAAAAACCACCCTCGCCTGCCTGTTCGCCCAGGCCGCCTGCCGGCGCGGCGAGAAGGTCCTGTACGTCGGCCTGGAAGAGGCCGCCCCGACAGTTGTCCGGGGTATGGCCGGTGTGGGCATCGATCTTGCGGGGCACGTAGACGACAAGACGCTCGAGTTCCTGACAACCATCCCGGAATCCCGCGGGATCGAGGAACACCTGGTGGAGATCCTGCGTCGGATCGAGACCTTTGAGCCCCGACATCTCATCGTCGACGCCATCTCCGCCTGCGAGCGCATGGGCTCTCGCGGGGCCGCCTTCGACTTCTGCGTTCGCCTGCTCACCGCCTGTCGGCAGCAGGGCATCACCTGCCTGTACATCAACCAGGTCGGCGAGGCCGCGGACATCCTGCGCATCACGGGCATGAACATCTCCTCCCTTGTCGATACGCTGGTGGCGATGTCGTACCAAGACGACGGGACCCGCCTGAGCCGCAGGCTGCTGGTGGTCAAGTCCCGCGGGGCGAAACACTCGATGGCCTACCACCCGTATGCCGTTACCGACCGCGGCATCGAGTTCCTCGACGCCGCCGAAGGCGACCAGGCCCCGACCGGAAAGGGGGGACGGCCATGACACAGCCCCAAGCCGCCAATCCCCCGGCCGAGGGGCCGGTGAGCTACCGCATGATTCTCTTCGTCGCCGGCGAAGAGGCCAACTCCCGCATTGCCCGGAAGAACCTCGCCAACTTGTGCGAGGAGGACCTCCCCGGTCAGTGCGATATCGAAACCGTCGACGTTTTGGAGGACTACGCCGCCGCCACCGAGCATAGCATTCTCGTAACACCCACGCTGCTGGTGCTCGAGCCGGGTCCGGCCGTGATGGTGGTCGGAAATCTAAGCGACCGCCGGCGCGTCCTTACGGCCCTGCGATTGCCCAGGGAATAGATCCAACATGCCGGAGGACAGAGACGACGTACGAACCCGTCTTGACCAGGCCGAGTCCGTCCTGGAAGCGCTCAGGGACGCCCAGGTCGACGCGGTGGTCGGCAAGCAGGGCGTGCTGGTGCTGCGCCTTCGCGAGATGGAGCGGCAACTGGCCGAGAACCGCGAGCGCCTGCGCCTGGCCCTGGAGGGCGGGAAGGTCGGGCTGTGGCACCGCGACCTCGAGGATGGGGAGGTCTTCTGGTCCCGCACCATGCACGACCTGCTCGGCCACGACCCCGACGAGCCGGTCACCGGAGAGACGTTCTTCCAGTACGTCCATCCCGAGGACCGCGAACGCGTCCGCGAGAGTATCGCCCGGTGGCACGCCGAGGGGGGAGAGTACACCCGGGAGTTCCGCGTCATCCGCGAGGACGGGCAGACCCGCTGGCTGGTCGCCCACGGAGAGGTGCACAACGACGGCAACGGCCAGCCGCCCCGGGCCGTGGGCGTCAACTACGACATCACCGACCGGAAACGGGCCGAGGAGCAGCTCCGCAAGCTCAACGACGACCTGGAGCGCCGCGTTGCCCGTCGTACCGCCGAGGTCTGCCGCCAGGCCGACCAGCTCCGTGCGCTGGCCGGGAAACTCAACCGGGCCGAGCTCCGCGAACGCAAGCGCATCGCCGCCGTCCTGCACGACCACATCCAACAGCTCCTCGTCGCCGCCCGCATGCAGCTCGAGGCCGGCGAGGCCGAAAACGACGGCGACCGCCTGCGCGACCAGCTTCGCGCCGCCGATGACGTGCTCCGCCAGGCCCTCGCCGCCTCGCGAAGCCTCGCCGTCGAGCTCAGCCCGCCGGTGCTGTGGGAATCCGGGCTCGTCGACGGCCTGCGGTGGCTGGCCTCCGACCTCGGCGAGAAGGCCCCCTTCGCCGTGCGCGTGCACGCCGACGAGGACGCCGAGCCCGCGGCCGAGGACGTTCGCTACCTGCTCTTCGAGTGCGTCCGGGAACTGCTGCTCAACGCGATCAAGCACTCCGGCGCCGAGGAGGCCGAGGTGATCCTCCGGCGGGACGGCGATCGCGTCCGGGCGGTCGTCGCCGACCAGGGCAAGGGCTTCGACCCCGAGGCCGTGGAGGACCGCGCCCCCGAGGAGACCACCTTCGGGCTCTTCAGCATCCGCGAACGCCTCGCCCAGCTCGGCGGGGAGATGACCATCGAGTCCGACCCCGGCGAAGGCACCGTCGTTACCCTCCTGGCGCCGCTGACCTAGCGGGCGCCGCGTTCCTCATCGCGGCGGGGGGGGAGGCTGCGAGGGCGGCAGGAGGGCGAGGATGGTCTCGGCGTACTCGGCCGCGACGGCGAAGTCCGCCGGCTTGAGCCGGCGCCGGGAGCAGACCACCACTCGCGTGCCGTGCGTCTCCACGCGGTAGTCCGGGCCGGTCCGCAGGATGTCCCGCAGGTCGGCGCCCAGGGCCGCGCGGGCCGCCTCCGGCTGCGGGGAGGAGACGTGGCAGGCCTTGCTGAACTCCGGGTCCTCGTCGAAGTCGATGTCCTCGTAGCCGAACCACGCCTTCACCCGGTCGAACCAGTGCTCCCGGCGGACCGCCACCGGGACCAGCGGACGCCCGGTGTCCAGCATCACCGCCGAGACCCGGTTCGTCCGCCGGTTCTTGCCGTGCCCCGTCGTGTAGCGGTAGTCGAACATCACGCAGGGCCGGCCGTTCCACTCGCCCGCCATGCGGTTGTAGGCCGCACGCGACCGCCCGGTCTGGAAGCAGCCGAAGTTTTGGAAGGGCACGGCCAGGCCCTCGTCCTTCTCCGGGTCGAACGCCAGGCCCAGCCGATCGGCCTGCTCGCCCAGCTCGCGTCGGCGCTTTCGCCGCATCTGCCACGCGATCAGCGCGATCAACCCGAACGCGGCAGCGAAGCCGCCGAACACGACGAACGGGATCCATGCTTCGGCAATCATCCTGGATGCTCTCCGGTCTTGAGGGGGCCTTCGCATGCCGCGAGGTCCGGGCCCGCCCGGCCCGGCCCGGCCCGCGACGCCCCGGTCCGGCCCGACGTCCACGCCGGCGTCGAAGCCTGCCCGGTGTCGGCCCGGGCTCAGTAGAGCAGGTAGTCGTACTGGAGTCGGCCTTCGGCGTCCCACCATTCGCGGAGGGCCTCGATGCCCTGTTGGTTGGGGGGGAAGTCCTGGCCGGCGATCCTGCCGACGGCCTCGGCGGCGGCGCCGCGGAGGTTGACGTCGCTGATCTCCTCGTCGGTGTCGCCGATGTTGACGTGCTGGGCGAGGTAGTAGACGCTGCGGCTGTCGCCGATCTGCCCGAGCTGGCGGGCGATGAGCGTCTTGAGAGGCAGGGCGGTGTCCATGCCGTCGGGTTTGCGGTAGCTCTCGAGGATCTGCACGAGCGCCCGCACGGCCGTGCGGCCGAGGCCGGCCAGGGCGGCGATCTTCTCGCGCCGGGTGGCGTCGTCCCACTCGGCGAAGTGGCGGTAGATCTCTTCCTTCTCGCGTGCGAGGCGGAAGTCGTCGACGTCCTCGCCGCCGCGGGCCTGGTCGATGAGGCCGTCGAGGCGGCCCGGGGGGAGGTGGATGTGATCGGCGACCCTCTCGAGCAGTCGGCGCTCGCTGTCGGCGATCTGCCCGTCGGCCAGGGCGGCCTCGATCAGCCCCAGCAGGGCCTCCTCGGCCTCGACGGGCTTGGTGGGCAGGGCGACGGACCGGCCGCCGTCGGCGACCTGGGAGACCATGTGGGAGAACTCCTCGCTGTCGAAGCCGAGCTTGTCCCGCAGCTCGGCGATGTGGCGTTTCTCGTCGTCGTCGAGGCGACCGTCGGCGAGGCAGGCGACGAGGACGTTGTGCAGGTTTCGCCGGTCGGAGGCCGCCGGGGTGGGCGAGCTTCTCTGAAGTGTGGTGTCGGAGGTCTCGGCCATGGGAGGGCTCCTTCGGGGTGCGGGCTAATCCTTGGCGGGTGCGAGTGCGGCGATCTCGCCGAGGCGGTCGGGAATCGGCAGGTGCTGGGTGCACCGCTCGAGGCAGGCGCCGCACTGGGTGCACTCGGCGGCGAGGTCCGGCGGGACGTTCCAATGCCACTTGAGGCGGTTGAGCACGTGCTTGGGGTCCTCGCCCTGGAGGATGCGCATGTTGTAGGCATCCATCATCTCGGGGATGGGCACGTCGTTGGGGCAGGGCAGGCAGTAGCCGCAGCCGGTGCAGAAGCCGTCGAAGCGGTCGAGGATCTTCTCCCGCATGGCGTCGGCGTGGTCCGGGGCGTAGGGCTGGAAGTTCTCGACGGCGGCGCAGGCCTCGTCGACGTGGTCCGTGGTCGTGAAGCCCACCAGGGCGGTGGTGATCTGCGGCTGGGAGACCACGAACCGCAGCGCCGCGGCCACGACGGACGGATCGTTCTGCCCGCGGAGGAAGCCGAAGCGGTCGGCGTGACGGGGGATGACCCCGCCGCCGAGGGGGTTCATGGCCACCACGCCGATGCCGAGCTGCCCGGCGAGGCGCACGGCGGATTCGCGGCAGGGGAAGTTGATCGCGCAGTAGCCCAGCGTGACGCCCTCGAACGGGCCCTCCTCAAGCACAGGGGTCAATTCATCGCCCGGGAGGTGGCTGGAGACCACCACGTGCTCGACGAGCCCTTCCTCCTTGGCCCTGACGGCCGCGGCGACGGCGCCGCCGTCCTGGCGCTGCTTCCACTGCTCCGGGCGGACGAGGCACCAGATGTGGAAGAAGCCGATGCGCTCCAGGCCGAGGCGCTTGAGCGTGCGCTCGAGGCTCCTGCGGAACTCGTCGCCGTCGGCGGCCATGCACTTGCTGGAGGCGTGGAACGTGCCCGGCTCCATCTGCTTGAAGGCCGCGCCCATGATGTCTTCACTGTGGTCGCCGCAGTAGGCGGGCGCGGTGTCGAAGTAGTTGATGCCCTTGTTGTAGGCGTGCACCACCACCTCGGCGGCCGCGTCGATGTCCGATGGATTGCGGAACCGCATCCCGCCGAAGGATATGGCGGAGATGTCCTTTCCCGTCTGACCGTATCGTTTCGTCCACATGCTGGTTTCCCTGTGCATTGCTGGTTGGTTGGGCGGCTTGGGGCGAGCGCTGTCGGGCATCAGGCATCGGGCAGCGGGGAGAGCCTGGCGCCGACGGGAATCCGCCGCGCCCGGGGCCCTTCCTGGCCGCCGCCCAGCAACACCCGACGCCTCAACGCTGCTTCTCCACGACGTCGCTGGTCTTGCCGAAATTCGGCGTGCGCGGCTTGACTTCCTCCAGCGGGCCCTTCTGCCGGGGGTCCTTGTAAAGGAAGATATTGTCCCACTTGTACGTGCCCGGGGGCCAGTAGGAGTAGACCTGGATCTGGAGGACCTCGACGTCGTCCGGCAGCCCGCCGCGCGGCGGGCAGGGGGCCGAGAGGTGGTCCCACTGCCCGGACTTGCCCCGGCAGTTGAGGTACCACCGGTAGCACTCCCGCAGGAACAGCTTCGGGTGGCGCTTGCGGGCGGCCGAGATGAGCTCCTTCCGCCGGGCCTCGGGCAGCTCGGCGAACCGCTCGGGGGTGAGGTTCATCTTCGCCAGGGCGCTCTCGGGCAGGCCGTCCAGGGCGTGCTCGGTGGTCTTGAAGCCCTTGAGGAACACCTTCGGCGTGCCCCCGGCCTTGTGAAAGTCCGCCAGGAGCCAGTATCGCTGCCCGGCGTTGGCGTCGATCCAGTCGCTCTTGAAGTGCACCCCCTCCATGCCGCCCAGGCAACTGTAGCCGCCCTTGGTCTTGATCTCCGGCGGGTTCGACGGGTCCGCCTTGCCCATCCGGATCGCCCGGATGTACTCCAGGTACGGCCAGCGGTCCAGGTTCGTCCGCACGCGCAGGATCCCGCCCCGCCCGGGCTCGGGCTCGATGAACGTCGCGACGTTGTCCGGCCGCTGCCAGCCCTTCCGCCCGGCGTCGAAGCTGCCGTTGACGTTCAGCGCCGGGCCGAAGGTCTCCGGCTCGGGCTCGTCGCCGTACTGGGGGGGCACCCACTCGTCGCGGCCGGTCATGCGTTCGATGACCGCCTTGCTGATCTCCGCGGCGAACCGTTCGGTGTTGACGTGCAGCGTCTTGCGCCACAGGTCGGGCGCCTCGCCGCGGAGGTCGATCCCCCGGGCGTCGAGGCGGACGTTGTGGCCGTTGCGCACGGCCGTGCCGTACACCGCCAGGTTCAGCGCGAGCTGATCCCGCATCCGTTCGGCGAGGGCGTTGGCGTCGGTGGAGGCCGGCAGGGGAGGCGAGATCTCCGCGGTGGTCAGGCGGTCGATGACCTCCATCTCCTTGTGCCTTGCCAGCCGCATGCGGACGGCGTTGGCCAGCTTCTTGCCGAACTCCTTGTCGGCGGCGCAGTGGAAGTCGAAGACGATCGCGTAGGTCTTCGGCGGCCTGGTCGCCGGCGAGGCCCGCCCGTCGGCGGCGCAGGCGGCGCAGGCCGTCGCCAGCACCGCTGCGGCAGCGGCGATCGCGGGCAGCCCCCGCGGGGCGTTCGGCTTTGAAGGCCTGTGGGTCATCCTCGCCGATCGATTATACACGGGCGCGGCAAGCGTCTCACGGAGGAACTCGCCGTCGTGGCGCGCAGCCTGTTGACAAAATGCCCGCATGGGGGTATACTCCCACGCACAAGTGAGGTGGTGTCCCGGCCGCTCGACTGCTCGTGCTCGTTGCTCGCCGGGGCCCGACAATCGCCCGCAAGCTCGTGCTGTGGGCGAACAAGCGAGGAAATGCCATGCGACGTACGCTCTTTGTCCTTTCTGCGCTGTCCCTCTGCACGCTGTGGGCATCCGCCGGATCGGCCGCTATGGTCGAGATGAACGGGACCATCGACTCCAACGACGCTTACGAATGTGCCGCGCCGGATACCTGGCTGGTCGAGGCCGATGGCACGGTCAGCGCTACGGGCGATGAGTCCGCCGAAGACTACTACGGCTCGGGGCTGGACATCGACACGCTGTACCTGGCCGCCGACGGTGCCGACCGCTTCATCGGCGTCAGCGTCGATCCGGTCGATGACGGGAGCGACAACGCCTTCCTGCCCGCCGGCTCGCCGACCTCCTACGCCGGCGTGACCGGGCTGAACCTCATGTTCTACGACGCCGCGCCGGCCGACCCGACGAACCCGCCCTCGGCAACGATGACCGTCAACCTGGTCTTTGACGAGGGCGGCCTGGTCGAGGGGACGATCTACGAGGACCACCCCGACGACGGGCGGACGGTGACCACGTTGCTGCACTTCGGGCTCGTGATCGACCCGCTGACCGGCGTGTCCGCCGACCCGGCGATGGCCTCGAAGTTCGACGTGGCCTTCGGCGACGGGCTGGAGCTTCGCCTGGACGAGGGGCTCTTCCTCAACGACGTCAACTGCCTCAACCATGTCCTCGCCCAGCTCGACGATACCGGCGCGTGGCAGGATGACCAGCTCTACAGCCACCTGCCCGAGCCCTCGGCCATGGTGCTGCTGGGCCTCGGCGCCGTCGGCCTGCTCCGCCGCCGCCGGACGTAGGTGCCCGGGCGGCGGCCGGCAGCCTGCAGACGGCAGCCGGCGGCGGGAAGGACGGTCCCCGGGTTGCGCGCGGCGGGGACGTTGTCCGACGGGCCACGGGCCGCGGGCTTACCGGCCCCCGCTTTGGCGGGTGAAGCCGTGCGTGCCCAGCCGCCGACCGAGCGACCAGTACTCGCCGTGGACGTAACAGAGCACGTCGAGGCGGTCGACGCGGACGCGCCCGGCGTCGTCGAGGGCGGACTCGGCGACGTGCTCGACGAGGACCTCGCCGACGAACAGGTCGTGGTCCCCCCATTCCTGCACGTCCAGCAGCCTGCATTCCAGGTTGACCGGGCACTCGGCGATCAGCGGCGGGCGGACCCGCTCGGCCGCCACGGCGGTGAGCCCGAAAGCCGCGAACTTGTCCACCTCCCGCCCGCTGGTGGTCCCGCAGCGGTCGACCTTCTCCAGCATGTCGGCCGTGGGAAGGTTGACCACGAACTCCCCGCCGTCGCGGATCAGCCCGTGGGAGTGGCGGGGCCTGGCGATGGCGATCCCCACGATCACGGGCTTGGAGATGCTCAGGTTGTGCACCTCCCCCAGCGTGATGACGTTGGCCCGCCCGTCGGCGTCGGCGGAGGTGATCAGCCCCGCGGGCGTCGGATAGATCGGCCGAAACGGCGTGACGGTGCGTCGGGTCATGGTGTCTGATCCCAATCGACGGGGTGGGCGGCGACCATCGTGGCCCGGGCATCCGGGCGTTCGCGATCCTGACTGTTTCTGAGTCTACAACCCGTTCCGCGCGGCCACAAGCGACGGTCGGGCCGGCGGCCCGCGGCCGGCGGAGGTTGCCCGCGGCGCGGGGCGGCGGTACAGTGGCGGCTCGCGTAGGTCGGCCAGGTTGACAAGGGAGATCGTGCGATGCGCAAGGTGACGCTGGGCAGGAGCGGGCTGGAGGTCTCGGCCGTGGGGTTCGGGGGGATCCCGATCATGCGGGTGCCGGACGACGAGGCCGTCGCGGCGATCCACCGGGCGCTGGATCTCGGCGTGACGTTCCTCGACACCGCGGCCGGGTACGCCGACAGCCAGCGGAAGATCGGCAAGGCGATCGCGGGGCGGCGTGACGGGCTGGTGCTGGCGAGCAAGAGCGGCCAGCGCACGGCGGAGGGCATCCTGGCGGACATCGATCGCGCCCGGTCGGAGATGGGCGTGGATTGCATCGATCTGTACCAGCTTCACGGCGTGTCCCGGCGGGAGCAGTGGGAGCAGATGCGCGGCGGCGGGGGGGCCCTGGAGGGGGTGCTGACCGCCCGCGAACGCGGGTGGGTGGCGCATGTCGGCGTGACCAGCCACAGCCTGGACCTTGCGATGGAGCTGGCCGACGAGGCGGCGTTCGAGACGCTCCAGTTCCCGTTCAACCTGGTCACGTCCGAGCCGGCCGAGGCGCTGATCCCCAAGTGCCGCCGGCTGGACGTGGGGTTCATCGTGATGAAGCCGCTGTGCGGCGGGCAGTACGACGACGCGGAGCTGGCGTTCAAGTACCTCAACGGCTACCCGGACGTGGTGGCGATCCCGGGGATCGAGCGGCCGGGGGAGATCGAGCAGATTGCCGCGCTGGTGGAGTCCGGCGCGGTGCTGGAAGGGGACGACAAGGCCCGCGCGGAGGCGATCGCGACTCGCCTGGGCAAGGTGTTCTGCCGGCGCTGCGGCTACTGCATGCCGTGCCCGCAGGGCGTGCCGGTGCAGACGGCGATGGTCTTCGAGGGCATGGTCCGTCGGCTGTCTCGGGAGAAGGTCCTCGCCGGGCCGGGCAAGGCCGTGCTGGAGAAGGTCCCCGAGTGCGTCGACTGCGGGGCTTGCGAAGCCAAGTGCCCCTACGAGCTGCCCATCCGCGAGCAGGTCAAGAAGTCGCTCGCCGTCGCCCGGGAGCTGGCGGCCGGGGGCGCGTAGACGGCGGGGGGGTCAGGAATCCTCGTCGTCGGCCTCGTCGTCCGGCTCGTCGGCGGGTTCGTTTTCGACGGCCTGTTCGGCGGGGGCGGCGGGGGCCGGGACGTCCGCGGGCGGGACCGTACCGGCGGCGGGCTGCTCGGCGCCGAGGCCCTCGGTGTCGAGGTCCATGGCGTCGAGCTTCTCGACGACCTCGTCGACGAGGGCGTCGAGGTCGGCCTCGCCTCGGCGGATGGGCTCTTCGAGGCGGCGTTCGATGACGGCGGTCAGGACGGCTCGGAGTGTCGTCCCGACGAACTTTCGCTGGTAGAGGAGGTCGCGGAGGAAGTCCATGACCTCTCGCAGGACGGCCATGTCCTCGCCGCTGCCGGCGGCGGGGGGTACCAGGAGCAGCTCGTCGTCGCCGAGGGCCATACGCCAGGAGCATTCGAGGTCGTCGACGGCGTCGGTGAGGCGGTTCTCGACGGCGCGGCGTAGTGCTTCGAGGAACGTATCGGCGGTTCGGGTGACGATGACCTTCCATGCGACGCGGTCGAAGCGGTACTCGTTTCCGGCGGCGATGCCGCGATTGAGCAGGACGTCGTGGATGGGCTTGGTGCAGTTGACGGTCAGCCAGATCTCTGCGTGACGGCTCATGGTGTCTCCCTTTCGCGTTGTCCGGAGAAGGTACCCGCAGGGGGGCCTGTCGTCAACAGCGGGTTGGGCGTCGCGTGGGGTGGCGTGGCCGGTCCCGGGGCGCATGGAAAACCCCGCGTCCGGCTTGACACCGGGTCGCGGGGCTTTCGATGTATAGGTAAACAGTGGTGCCGTCTTGTTCGTGCGTCGCCGCACGTGTATCCCTCGGTATGAGGGACGAGGTTGTGCTGACCGGTCACGGGCAGATCGCTCTGCCTCGTGTCTAGATGATCCTCTAGAAAGGAGGTGATCCAGCCGCAGGTTCCCCTACGGCTACCTTGTTAC
>CAYLPJ010000065.1:0-31834 GCA_964385465.1 uncultured Planctomycetaceae bacterium
GATAAGTCATGCTATAATAAGGGGTTACCTGGCGCAACTATAAAATGTCGCGCACTTACGCGGTTTTTCTGCGCCCCCCCTCCCGACGCGAGCCTTCAGGAGGCTTCCTTCCCGGCCAGAGGGTGGGCGGCGTCGTAGACCTCCTTGAGACGCCGCGTGGTGAGGTGAGTATAAATCTGAGTGGTAGAAAGGTTTGCGTGGCCAAGCATCTCCTGGACGCTCCGCAGGTCCGCCCCCGCGTTGAGCATGTGCGTCGCAAAACTATGACGCAGCATGTGCGGGCTGACGTGCACGGCTATGCCGCTTTCCCGGAGATACTTGTCGAGTTTGCGGCGGATCGAGCGGGCCGAGATCCGCCCCCCGAAGCGGTTGACGAACAGCGCCCCGCCGGGACGCCGGCCCGCCCCGGACCGCATGTCCAGGTACGCCGCGATGGCCTCCACCGCCTTGCCGCCCAGCGGCACCAGCCGCTCCTTCCGCCCCTTGCCGCGGATGCGCAGCGCCTCGGCGAACTCGTCGAGGTCCTCGATGTTCAGCGAGACCAGCTCACCGATCCGCAGCCCCGCCGAGTAGATCGTCTCGAGGATGGCCTTGTCCCGCGCGCCCAGCAGCGTGGAGGTGTCCGGGGCGGCCAGGAGGGCGTCGACCTGCTCGATGTCCAGGCATTTGGGCAGCCGGCGGGTCTGCCTCGGCGTGCGGACAACGCTGACCGGCGAGGCGTCCACCGCGCCGATCCGCACCAGAAATCGATAGAAACTACGCAAGGAAGCAAGCTTACGGGCGACCGTCGCGCGGGAGTAGCCGCTGTTGCGCATCATTGCCAGGTAGCCGCGAATGTCCATCGGGCGGGCGGCGAGGATGGCCCGGCGGAGTCGGCCGGGCTGGAGATCGTCGGCGGGTGGCAGGTCGTCGGCCGTCAGCTCGCCGTCCGGTTCGGCGGCGAGATAGCGGCAGAACTGGAGGAGGTCCGCGGCGTAGGAGCGGATGGTGTGGGCCGAGAAATTCCGCTCGGCGTCGAGGTGGTCGAGGAACCTCTGGAGGACGGGGAGTTGTGTCATGGCCTTCCCTGGCCGGCGCAGCCGGTGGCATGGTCCTCGCCGCCGGCGGGCGCTGCTACAGTGCTCCGGCGTCGCTGGCCTCGGTGGGCCTGAGGGCGTCGGCGCAGTCCGCCGCGGCGTGCTGGGTCACCTGAAAGCTCAGGGTGGCGGCGTCCAGCCAGTCCAGCGGGGTAGCGGGGTCTTCGGCCAGTTCCATGACGGCGTCGACGATGTCGTCTTCCCAGCCGGGTGCATATCGGAAGACGTACTGGTGTCCGCCTTTGCTCAATGTCAGCGTTCGCTTGGTCATACAAACACCTGTAGGTTCGAACGGAGCCGTCGCCGGCCAGGCCGGCAGGGCCCACGGGCCTCCTTAGGGTTATCGGACGGATGGCGGCAAATCTGGAGGATTTGTCAGCCGCGCCGCCCCACTCGACTCCCGCGGTGGTTATGGTATACTTCAACGGAAGTTACGCAGCGGAGACGCCACGCTCGATGAGCCAGCCCCCTCATGACAATACCCCGAGCGACCCGGACGCCCCTCGGGACGATTCCGACGCTCCCAAATCCCCGCGCGACGAGGCCGCCAGCGACCCGCGAGGGGACTCGGCGGATGCGCCCGAACGGGCCGGGGACGAAGCCCCGGCCGCACAGGGACCTCGCGACGACGCGTCCGGCGGGCCCGCCGACCCCGCCACCGGGGCCGAGGAACTCGAGTCTGCCGATGCCTCGGGCGAGGACTTGCCGGACCCGGCATCACCGGGCGAGGAGCCGTCCGACGAGGACGCAGCCGGCGAGCAGCGGGCCGGGGACGACTACGCCCTTGCCGAGACCGGCGACGCCGAGGACCAGTTCGACGAGACCTACCCCGGCTACGACGAGGCCGAGTACGACTACGGCGACGAGGACTGGCAGGACGAGCAGTTCGACGGCGAGCACGAAGACGAGTGGGACGACGAGTGGGAAGACTACGAGGACTACGAATACGACGAATACGAGGAGGAGGACTGGGAGGACTTCGAGGAGGAAGAGGAAGAGGACGACGGCCAGGAGAAGATGACGCTGATCGAGCACCTCGAGGAGCTCCGCAAGCGGCTGATCCTCGCCGCGTTGGGCCTGGCGGGCGGGGTCGCCGTAGCCCTGGCGCTGAGCCCGAAGATCATCGCCATCCTCAGCGCGCCGCTGAAGGACGTCACCACCGGCGACAGCGGGCTGATCACCACGGCCGTCGTGGACCCCTTCTCCATGTACCTCCGCATCTCCCTGTACATCGGGATCATCATCGCCTCGCCATGGCTGTTCACGCAGGCCTGGCTGTTCATCGCCGCGGGGCTGTACGAGGAGGAAAAGCGCTACGTGCGATGGGCCGTGCCCTTCTCGGCCGCACTGTTCATCGGCGGGGCCCTGTTCTTCCTGCTGGTGGTCTCCCACCCGATCCTGAAGTTCTTCCACTACTTCTCGACCCAGGTCATGGGCGTGAAGTTCATGATCACGCTGAAGAACCACATCACGTTCATGACGAACATGATGATCGTCTTCGGGCTGTGCTTCCAGACGCCGATCGCGGTGCTGCTGCTGGCGAAGATGGGGCTGGTGACCGTCCACACGCTGCACAAGTACCGCCGTTACGTGATCGTGGTGATGTTCATCGTGGCGGCGTTCTGCACGTCTCCCAGCCCGCTGGACCAGGCGGCCCTGGCCTTGCCGATGTGGCTGCTGTACGAGTTGGGCGTGATCATGGCGTACTTCATGGTCGAGCGCCCGCGTCGGCGGGAAGAGGCGGCCTACCAGGCGCAACTGGCGGCGGAGGAGCAGGAGCGGGCATGAGGCGCCCGCGGGGCGCTGTTGGCGGCTGCGAAGCGGCGCGGCTCCCGCGATCGGTGGGCGGAGATGGGCAGCGGCGCCGGGGGGGGGTGCCGGGGAGAGGCTTCGCGCAGCGAACCGGCCCCGAGGCGTCTGCCGCCGCCGGGGCCGGTTGAAGTCCGTTCGGTAGACCGCCGCTCAGGCCTTCTCGGCCTCGGCGTCGGCAGGGCCTTCCTCGGCCTGCTCGCCCGATTCGGCGAGATGCTCGTCCTCGTCCTCGGCGGGCTTCTTCTTGCGACGCTTCTTCTTCCGCGGCTTGGGCTCTTCGTCCTCTTCCTCGTTGACCGCCTCCTCGAAGTCCTCACGGACGCCCCGGATCTCCCGCTTGAACTCGCGCATTCCCCGGCCAATGCCGCGGGCGAGTTCGGGGATCTTCCGACCGCCGAAGAGGATCAGGACGATCACGACGATGACGAGGATTTCCTGCCATCCCACGGACCACCCGATGAACGGCATGGCGAGGATGTCCGCGGCAACACTGGTGACGGTGAGCATAGCACACTCCTGCGGCTGCGCGGCCGAGGGGGCTTCCGGCTGTCGGGATGAACCGGCCGCGCTGTGAATCGTGGCACGCGCCAACTGCCAGGGCGTGCCCGGCCCTGTTTCTGCGCCGTTCCCGCCTTCGCGGGATATCGCACCGTCCGGGCTGACGTCTGCTTTCCGGTATCCGGAGTGTATCCGCTGGCGCCGCGGCGGTCAATGGCATTCCACGCCGCTCTCGAAGTGGCCCCCGACAAGACCGAATCGTACGGTTCCCTCGGAGAGATGCCGGGCGGGCCCGCTCAACCCGCCCGAAGGCCCTTCGCCTGACGGTGTGGCAGACCGTACACTGGGCACAGCCCTCGCGGCCCCCCTGCTCGGCTGCGGGGGCTGTGCCGTATCTGCCAGGCGCCCGCCCCCGCCGCCGGCAGGCGTGTCAGCGCTTGAGCTCCGTCTGCCCGGTGCGGGAGATCGGCAGGCTCATGGGACCGAACGGGGTGGACAAGTCCATGCTGCCGTTCAGCTTGTACTCCGCGCCTCCGCCGGTCAGCACCTGGAACGCCGCCATCCCGAGCTTCCGAGGCGACAGCGAAATGGGGATCTCGACGACGCCCTCGCCCCCCCCGGCCGCGAAGGAGACCGGCCTGGCGATGCTGCTGCGGGCGACCTCCGTCCCGCCGAGGCTCAGGCCGTAGGCCATCTTCGCCAGCTCGGCCGCCCACTCGTTGGTGTTCACCACGCGGAGCTTGACGATCCCGTCGGCGGAATCGAGCGTCAGCTTGTCCCACGTGATCTGCTCGACGGCGACCTTCGGCGGCGCGGGCACGGGCAGGGAGCCCTCCTTGCTCATCGGCAGGCGGAGCGTCCCGGCGGCGGGGGCGTCCACGCTGAGCCCGAGATCGGCCTTGTAGGGCACGACCGAGCCGAGCTTAACGCCCTCGAGGGCGGCGAGGAGGTCGCCGAAGACGATCCTGGCCGGCAGGGCGACGGTGCGCTTGCCCATCGCCGGGACGGTGCCCTGAAGGGGCGCCTCGCCGGAGAGGAAGCTCTTGCCCCGGCTGGCCAGGCCGTAATCGACGTTCGCCAGCGGCAGCGGCACGGAGTAGGGGTTGGTCACCTCGACGTCGAAGCGGAGCGTGGCGTCCTGGAGGTTGATGTCGTCGAGGCCCACGCCGGCCAGCCGCGCCGAGGGCCTGGCCAGGCCCAGCGCGTCGAGGGCGCTGCACCCTCCGGCGGCGCCGAGGGCGGCGGCGAGGAGCAGTCCGAGTCCGACCCGAGCGATGCACGTCCGTGCCATGGCGATTCTCCCGTGTTCGAGGTCCGCGGCATTGTACGGCAAGCGGGTGCGAGCGTGTTACTCTTTCGCGGCTCGCTCACGGAGCATGCAGTACAGAACGGGGACGACGAGCATGGTCAGCACCTCCACCGCCATGCCGCCGAAGGATGGGATCGCCATCGGGATCATGATGTCGCTGCCCCGGCCCGTGCTGGTCAGCACCGGCAGCAGCGCCAGCAGCGTCGTGGCCGTGGTCATCAGGCAGGGCCGTACGCGTCGGGTCCCGGCCGCCACCACCGCCCGGCGGATGTCCGCGGTGCGTTCGGGGCGGCGCCGACGGAAGCTCTGCTCCAGGTAGGTGGCCATGACGACCCCGTCGTCGGTGGCAATGCCGAACAGCGCCAGGAACCCGACCCACACGGCCACGGAGAGGTTGATCGGGCGGAGTTGGAAGACGTCGCGCAGCGAGCGTCCGAGCACGTCGACGTCGAGGAACTCCGGTCGCCCGTAGAGCCAGATCAGGAGGAAACCCCCGGAGAAGGCGACGATCACGCCGAGGAAGACGATGGCGGTATTGAGCACGGACTGGAACTGGAGGTAGAGCAGCAGGAAGATGATCAGCCCCGCGACGGGGAGGATGAACGCGAGGGTCCGCGAGGCGCGGACTTCGGCCTCCCAGGCGCCGGCGAATTCGTAGCCCACGCCGCCGGGCAGAACCAGGCGCCCGTCGGCGACGCGTCGGGCCAGGCCTTCCCTCGCCGCGCGAACGACCTCGACCTCGGCGAGTCCCTCCCGGCCGCCGAAGGTCACGTAGCCGACCTTGAAGGTGTTTTCGCTGCGGATCATCTGCGGACCGCGGACGTACCGGACGTCCACGAGTTCGCCCAGCGGCACCTGGGGGCCGCGGGGCGTGGGCACGAGGACGCGTCGCATGGCCTCGATCTCGTCGCGGAGCTCGCGCTGGTACTGGACGCGCACGGCGGTGCGCTGTCGCCCCTCGACGGTGTAGGTGACGATCCGCCCGCCCACGGCGGCCTGGACGGTCCGCAGCACGCCGGCCGCCCGAAGGCCATGCTGCTGGAGCCGCCGCTGCGCCTCGGGCTCGTGGACGTCCATGACCAGGTACGGCTTGCCCACGATCCGCTCGGCGTTGACCGTGCCCGGCTGGACGACGTCGGTCATCTCGCGGAGGGCGGCCTCGATGGCGATGCCCGCGGCCTCGATATCCTCGAGGTCCTCCCCGCGGATCTTCACGCCCATCTTCGCGGTCATCCCCGTCTGGAGCATCACCAGGCGGGTCTCGATCGGCTGGAGCTTCGGCGCCGACGTGCTGCCGGGGAACCGACCGGCCCGGACGATCTCCTGCCAGATGTCGTCCGGCGAGCGGATGTGATCCCGCCACTGCCGCACGCGCCGCCCGTTGGGGTCCGTGCGGTACTCCGGGCGGTAGGCGATCACCGTCTCGATCATCGACAGCGGCGCCGGGTCCAGGGCCGAGTCCACCCGTCCGATCTTCCCGACAACGGTCTCGACTTCCGGGATGGCCGCGAACGCCCGGTCCTGGTGGCTGAGCACGTCGAGGGCCTCGGCGATCGAGCCGTGCACGCTGATCGTGGGCATCCAGAGGAACGAGCCCTCGTCCAGGCGGGGCATGAACTCCCGCCCGAGGCCCGGGAAGGCGTCCGTCCCGCCCGCCCAGAAGCGGCTGCGCTTCAGCCGGTCGCCGAGCCCGACAGCCTCGGCGGCGCCGCGGACCGGGGCGAAGACCGTCGCGAAGCCCAGCCAGACCGCCAGCGCGAGCACCACCAGCACGGCCGGGAGGCTCAGGAACAGCGCCTTGTGCCGCAGGCACCAGGCCAGGATCCACGGGTAGCCCCATTGGAAGAGGCGGAAGAGGATCAGCAGCGAGGCGACGAGCCCGCCGACGAAGACCGTGTTGCGCACGACCCCGCGCCGGGGCCCCAGCGGTTCCCACAGCCGGGTCAGCAGCAGCCCGACGCCCGCGACGAGCACGGCGTAGGCCACCCAGCGCATCGCGCGTCGCAGCCGGTCGGGGCGTCGGCTGCGGCGGAAGATCAACTGCGCCGCCGGGGGCAGCACCAGCAAGGCCACCAGCACCGAGGCGATCAGGGCGAAGGTCTTGGTGAACGCCAGCGGGCGGAAGAGCTTGCCCTCCTGCCCGACCATGGTGAACACGGGCAGGAAGCTGACGACGGTGGTGGCCACGGCGGTGAGCACGGCCCCGCCGACCTCGCTGGCCGCGCGGTGGACGACCTCCAGGCGGGGCACGTCGGGCGGCGCGGCGTCCAGTTCCCGCAGGATGCTCTCGCAGAGCACGATGCCCATGTCCACGATCGTGCCGATGGCGATGGCGATCCCCGAGAGGGCGACGATGTTGGCGTCGACGTCGAAGAGGCGCATGGCGATGAAGCAGATCAGCACCGCCAGCGGCAGCATCGAGCCGATCAGCAGGCTGCCGCGAAGGTGAGCGACCATGACGATCACCACCAGCAGCGTCACCAGCACCTCCAGCGTCAGGGCGTCTTCCAGCGTGCCCAGCGTCTCGTCGATCAGTTTCGTGCGGTCGTAGAAAGGCACGAGCGTCAGCCGGCTGACCGTCGCCCAGCCGGGGCGGTCGTCCGGGTCGACCGCGGTCAGGTGGTCCAGCCAGGCGCGCTGGTCGATCCGCCCGTCGCGGTAGGCCTCGAAGCCCCGGGCGCGGGCGTAGGCGACCACGTCGTCGCGCTCCGCGCGGGCGAAGTCGATGAGCACCTTGCGGGGCAGGGACGGCTCGAGCTCGGCCACGGCCCGGCGGACGCCCTGGATGACCCGCATCGGGTTGGCCCCGTGACGGGCGACCACCACGCCCCCGACGGCCTCGACCCCCCGGCGGTCCAGCGCCCCCCGCCGCCTGGCCGGGCCCAGGGTGACCGACGCGATCTGCCGCAAAAGCACCGGCGCCCCGCCGTCGGCGCCGGGGGCCACGACGGCGCCCTCGAGGTCCTCGATGCGCTTCAGCAGGCCCACGCCGCGGACGAAGTACTCCACGCGGTTCAGCTCCACCGTCCGGGCGCTGACGTCCAGGTTCGCCTCGCGGATCGCCGCGGTGACCTGCGGCAGGGCGATCCCGCGCGCACGCATGGCGTCGGGATCGAGCTCGACGTGGTACTCCCGCACGTACCCGCCGACCGAGGCGACCTCCGCGACGCCCTCGACGGCCGCCAGGGCGTACTTGACCACCGTGTCCTGAATCGTGCGGAGCTGCTCGAGGTCCCACCCGCCGGTGGGCCGGCCCTGGCGGTCGGCGCCCTCCAGCGTGTACCAGTAGATCTGCCCCAGCGCCGTCGCGTCCGGGCCCAAGGTGGGGCGCACGTCCGGCGGGACCGTCCCCGGCGGAAGCGACGAGAGCTTCTCCAGCAGCCGCGTGCGGGACTCGTAGAACTCCGAGCCCTCGCCGAAGATCACGTACACGAACGACGCGCCGTACATCGACGAACTGCGGACGGTCTTGACGTCCTTGAGCCCCAGCAGCGCCGCGGTCAGGGGCAGGGAGATCTGGTCGTCGACGTCGCGAGGGGAGTGGCCGGGCCAGTCGGTGACGACGATCTGCTGGTTTTCGCCGATGTCGGGGATGGCGTCGACGGCGACGCGTGCGCGGGGCATCGGGCCGAGGTCCCAATCGAACGGCGCGGTGGCCAGCCCCGCGCCGACCAGGAACACCAGCAGAACGCCGACGACGAGCTTGTGGGTCAGCACCCAGCGCAGCACCCGCCCGAGAACGCCTTGCTGCTCCGGAATCTGCGGGTAGTCGCTCATGTCGCGGTGTGGTCCCGGTGGGCGGAGGCGGTCACGGCGCGGACGCCGGCGGGGCGATGGTCTCCTCGACGCTGCCGCAGCGGAGCATGCTCGCGCCGAAGTAGGGGTTGCGGAGCTCCTCTTCGGCCTGGAGCCAGCTCGCGCCGCGATTGCTGAACGCCATCGGGCAGTGCATCACGTACAGCGCCCGACCTCCCGGCGGGCCGAAGTGCCTGGCCACGATCTCCACCCGTCGGCTGAGCGGCTGAAACGCGGCACGGACGGCCTGGATGTCCTCGCCCCCGGCCGCGGAGGTCAGCAGTTGGGCGAGGTCGGCGGCGGCCTTGCCCCACACCTCGCCCGCGCCGTCGGGCAGGGCCGAGGCGTCCACCCCGGCGAGGGCCTCGGCCCCGCGGTCGGCGGCGGCGCGTGCGGCGTTGGCGTCGTCGCCGGCGAGGGCGGACGCGACGGCGAGGTAGGCGTCGAAGACCTTCGCCAACCCCTCGCGGAAGGCCGACCCCTGGCGGTCGAGCTCGACGAGAAGGGGCGTCGCCGGCGCCCCCTCGACCGGTTGGGTCGCCGGCGGGGGGTTCATCATGCTGGTCAGCCCGCGGAGCTGGCGTTCGCTGTCGATCTTGAAATTCCCGCGGGTGACGACCTGCTCTCCCTCGGCCAGGCCGGCGCGGACGAGGTAGTAGTCCCCCGCACGGGGCCCGAGGGTGACCTGCCGGGGGACATAGGCGGACCGGCCCGGGTCGCGATCGGGGCGCTCGACGTACGCTACGGCCCGCCGGCCGGTCTGGAGCACCGCCGACGCCGGCACGACCAGGGGCTTGGGCGCCGTCTCGCGGTCGACGCCGACGTAGCCCAGCGCCTCGGCCGGCTCCAGGGGCATGCCGCAGATATCGCAAGAGCCCGGGGAGGGCTTGACCACCCCCGGGTGCATCGGGCAAAGCCACTTGTCGGCCAGGGCGGTGTCGATGACCTTGCCCCCGGCGGCCACCTCCGCCCGCACGACGGCGCGGACGTACAGGCCGGGTTTGAGGCGCCCGTCGGCGTTCTCGGCCGTCACGCGGAGCTTGACCGTCCGCGTCCGCTCCTCGACGATCGGCGAGATGAAGCTGATCCGCCCGTCGAACTGCTCGCCGGGATACGCCTCGGCGGCGAAGGCCACCCGCTGGCCCAGGCGAAGCCAGACCAGGTCGGACTCGTAGGCGTCGAGGCGGACCCAGACCTGCGAGAGGTTGGCCAGCGTGTAGATCGGTTCGCCGGTCTTGACGTAGTCCCCCGCGTTGGCGTGTTTGCGGATCACGATCCCGCCGATGGGCGCGTGCAGCGTCAGCCGATCACGCGGCTCGCCGGCGGCGATGATCTCGCCGATCTGCTCGGCCGTCACGCCCAGCAGGCGAAGCTTCTCCCGGGCTGCGCGGGCCGTGGCGACCGCCGATTCGCGGACGAGGTTCGGGTCGTCCGGACGAAGTCTGGAAACCGCCTCGAAGGCCTGGATCAGCTCCTCCTGGGCCCCGATCAGCTCGGGGCTGTAGAGCTCGGCCATGTGGTCCCCGGCCCGGACCGCCATGCCCGTGTAGTCCACGTACAGCCGGTCCAGCCTCCCGCCGACCCAGGCGCTGACGGTGGCGGTGCGGGTCTCGTCGTAGTCCACCGTGCCCGGCATCCGGACCTCGGCGGTGACGAACCGCCGCTCCACCGGCGCGGTTTCCAGTTGCATCAGCGTCCGGGCGCGCGGGCCGAAGCTGACCGCCTCGACGGCCCCCGGCCCGGCGGCGGCGCGGGGGATCAGCTCCATCGAGCAGATCGGGCACTTGCCCGGCTCCGGCAGGTCCACCTGCGGGTGCATCGAGCACGTCCACCGCGTCTCCGGGGGCGCCTCGGCGCCGGCCGCCGCCGGCTGCGTTGCCGGCGACGGGGAGCCCGCCGGGGCCAGCAGCCAGTGCAGACCGAAGCCCAGGACGAACGCCACGACAACCGCCGCCAGCAGCGTGCTGCCTCGCTCGAGCAGGCGCATAGCCCCCTGCCTCTCTCGCGGCGACTCGTTCCGGGATGGGCTGCTCTCGGGCATCCGATCGGTCTCCCGGGGCCTTGCTGGATCGCGCCCGCATCATTGTAGAGCCGTCCGCCGCCCGGACCGGGCGCTCGGCGAAAGACCGGGACTGCCTACGGACGGGCGGGGCGCGTGGTCGCCGGCGTCGCGGGCCGTGTCGTGGGGCGCGTCGCCGGGGGCCCCTCGGCCGGCGGCTGCCCGACCGCCCCGCCGACAAGCATCTCCAGGCGCGCCAGCTCCCGCGCGCGGTCGACCTCGGCGCGCTCGCGGGCGAGCTGGAACTCCAGCAGGACGCGCTGGGCATCGATCAGGTCCGCGAAGCCGACCTTCCCCGCCTGGAACGCCGCCTGCGCCACCCGCAGGGCCTCTCGCGCCTTGGGCGCCAGCACGCGGTCGTACAGCTCCGCCTTGCGCTCGGCGTCCCGGAACCGGTACGCCGTCAGCTTCACTTCCGCCTGGAGGTCGTTGAGCCGCTCGGCCCGGCGGCTCGACGCCGCACGCCGGCGGTGGCGGGCCGCACGAACGCCGGCCGCGATCTTCTCACGCCAGATCGGCAGGTTCATCCCCGCCGAGACGATCACCGGGTCCCGCCCGTCGTCGTGCGGGCTGGCGGGCCCGATGCGGTCGCGGGTGTCGATGACCTTCACGCCGACGGTCACGTCCGGCATGGCCTCGGCGCGGGCCAGGCGAATCCTCTGCTCGGCGGCGTCGACCTCCGCCAGCAGGGCCTTCAGTTCCGGGCTGGTCCGGGCCAGGCGGGCGGCGAGGTCGGCGTCGGTGAACGCCGCCGGCCGCCGGGGCGGCGCCGTCGGCCACGGTAGCGGCCCGGACCGCTCGGGGAGGTTGGCCGCCTCGGCCAGGGCGCGGCTCAGCGGCCCGCGCAGGGCACGCTGCGACCGCAGGCGATCCTCCAGCTTGCCGATCTCCACCTGGAGGCGAATCAGATCGGGCCTCTCGGCGGCGGCCGCCCGGTAACGGGCCAGCAGCACTCGCTCCAGCGCCCGCAGCAGGCGAAGGTTCTCGTCGGTGATCTCGGTCGAGCGGGCCAGGAAATGGTACTCCAGGAACGCGTCGGTCACGCGGTAGATCAGCCCCAGCCTCGCCGCCTCGAAGCGGTGCCACGCCGCCCGGGCCTCGGCCTCGGCGGCGGTCGAACGATGATGGAGCTTCCCCAGCCCGGGAATCGTCTGGGCCAGCATGAAGCTCTGCCGCTGGGGCCCCACCCGGGTCTCCACCTCGCGGATGTAGTAGGCGTAGGTCAGCCGGGGATCCGGCAGCGCCCCGGCCGGGACGACCGCCTCCACCGATGACCTGTACCGATGGAACGCCGACCGCAACGGCGGGCTGTCCGCCAGCGCCGCGGCGAGGTAATCCCCCAACTGCGGCCGGGACGGGAGGTTCGCGTCGGCCGCCGCCGCTGCGCCGGTCGGCCCGGCCGGGACTGCCGCGGCGGCGTAGCCGGAGCGTCGGGCAGCACGGTGGGCCCCGGCGCCCACTGCGCAGCCGGCGACCGCCATCCCCAGCGCCGCGATCGCCGCCGTCAGCCGCGTCCATATCATGGGCAGGTCCCTGTCGCCTCCACTATAGCGTCTCGACGGTCATGCTCAACCGGGAGCCGCGGCCTGCGTGATCGGCAGGGCACGTGCGACATCGCCCCAACCGCGGGAAGTGGACGAGAGAGCGCACGGCCCGTCGAACGCGACGAGCGCGACGGTCCGCGAGGAGGCCGGGCCGCTTCCACCCGCCCCATCCCGCCTTCTCCCGCCCCGTGGGCGGCGGCTGGCGCCGGCGCCGGTGAAGTCCGGGCCGTCCCGGACGAATGCCCTTGCAATCGACCGCGGGAAAGCGGAACCTCGTGGCAGGTTCTCGGGGGTGCGGTACGAGGCGGATCATGGCGGACGACAAGCCTGTCTTTATCATCAGCGACCTGCACATCGGCGACGGCGGGCCGAGGGACAACTTCGGCTGCCCGGGCAGCGAGCGCCCGGACCGGCTGACGGCGTTCCTCGATCACGTCGAGGCCGCGGGGGGCGAGCTGATCATCCTCGGCGATCTGCTGGAGTTCTGGCAGGCGCCGGTCGGCGACGTCATCGCGCACAACCGCGAGCTGCTCGACCGCCTCGGGCGGATGGGTGCGGTGTACATCCTGGGCAACCACGACAGCGACCTCGCCGGCTTCGTCGGTACGGGGCTGCTCCGCCACGACTTCTTCGACGCCATGCTCGACGTGACACCCAAGCCCGGCCGCCCCGGCGCAAGCCCGCCCTACGAGCGGCGTATCGGCGGAAAGACGTTCCGGTTGATGCACGGCCACGAGGTCGATCCCTTCAACGCCAGCCCGGCCCCGAGCTGGGGGCGGATCCTGTCGATCTTCGCGGGGATCTTCGAGGAGCACAACGGCTCGCCGCGTCTGGCCGGCGGGAAGCTGATCGAGTCCCGCCTGGAGTGGCTCGGGGAGAGGCTGCTGGGCGTATGGCACTGGCTGACGACCTGGCTGTGGCGGATGCGCGGAGGCAGCAGCGCACCGGGGCGGCAGCTCACGCCGGCCCAGAAGCCCAGCCGCGCCGCCGAGATGCTCCGCCGCTACCGTGCCCACCACGAACGAGGCCATTACGACGTGCTCGTCGTCGGGCATACACATCACCCGGGGCGGCTGGGCGACTGGTACCTCAACGCCGGCTGCTGGGCCAGGCAGATCGCCAACTTCGTCCGCATCGACCCCGACGGCCGGGCCGACGTCTACGACTGGGACGGCCGGCGGGCGACACCGAACACAGACACCCTTCAGGAGGGTTAGCGGCGATGGAGGAGACCGAACGCGGATGCGGCTTCGCGAGCGGGCCCGCCGGGGCACCCGTTGTCTGCCTCCTGGCGATCTGGGCGTCCGTGCATGGCCCCCTGCCGTCCGCCGGCGGGGCGATGCCGGTCATTCCCGGCGCGGCGGGGTTCGGAATGGACACGCCGGCCGGCAGCGGGCGCCACCTCGACGAGGCGAACACGCGGATCATCAAGGTGACGACGCTCAACCCGGCCGGGCCCGGCTCGCTGCGGGCGGCGCTGGAGGCCGAGGGGCCGCGGGTGGTGGTCTTCGAGGTCGGCGGGAACATCGACTTTCGGCCGATGGGCCATCTCCAGATCCGCCACCCCTACTGCACGGTGGCGGGGCAGACGGCGCCGTCGCCGGGGATCACGCTTGTCGGCTGCGAGTTGGGGATCGGCACGCACGATGTGCTGCTCCAGCACATCCGCATCCGCGTGGGGGACCTGCGGGACCCGACGCGCCCGGTGAAGAACAAGGCCGGCTGGACGCAGTGGTCCGAGCGGGACTGCATGAAGGTCTCCGGGCGGCGCATCGTGATCGACCACTGCTCGTTCAGTTGGGCGACCGACGAGAACGTCCAGTCCAGGGCACGGGACGTGACGTTCCGGCACAACATCTTCTCCGAGGCGCTCAGCAGCGACGCCCACCACAAGGGCCAGCACTCCAAGAGCCTGCTGATCCTCAACCAGGGCCCGGGCGACCGCGTCGTCCCCGACGAGCAGATGGAGGGGCAGTACGTCGCGGTGATCGGCAACCTCTTCGCCCACCAGAAAGACCGCTGCCCGGCCGCGGCGCAGGGGACGAAGATCGTCGTGGCCAACAACCTGATCTACAACACCGCCCGCCCGCCGGGGATCGCGATGACGTTCAGCAACAGCCCCCGCCGGGGCAGCCGCGGGGGGCCGAGCCTCGTCAGCGCGGTCGGCAACGTGATCGACCGCACGCCGGTGCTTGTCCGCGTGATCGCCCGCAACGGGCCCGTCGGGAAGATCCACCTCGCCGACTGCGTGGCGATGTACACGAACAAGGAAGGGAAGCTCGTCACCGAGCACGTGCCCGACCTGTGGGCGATGCAGCGCCGCGCCGGGCAGGACCCCAACCGCCCGTACACGAAGATCTTCACGAGCTGGTGCGGCGAGACGATCCACCCGCAGCGGTCGCGGGCGGCCGAGCCGCCGGTCGCCGTGCCGGGCCTGACCATCCGCCCCGGCGGGGAAGTCCGCGAGTGGGTCCTTGCCCGCGCCGGCGCCCGCCCGGCCGAGCGGGACCCGGTGGACGCCCGCGTGATCCGGTCGGTTCGGCAGCGGACGGGCAAGGTCATCGCCAGCCAGTCCGACGTGGGAGGCTGGCCCGACCTGCCCCCCACCCGCCGCACGCTGGACATCCCCGCCGCTCCCCACGCCGACGACGACGCCGACGGCTACACCAACCTCGAGGAATGGCTGCACGCCCACGCCGCGAGCGTCGAGCGCAAGGGGCGATAGGCGGCCCCGCGGAGGGCAAGCTCACGCGGCTCCATGTCCGGATTCTACCGCCCCGCCGATGCGCAGGCCACGTGCGCGGGCAGTGCTATGGGCGTTTGCCTCGCCGGTCGTCGACGACGGCGTCGGGCGGGGCGTTGTCGGCGAGGTGGCAGTCGCGGACGTCTTCGGCGAGGCGCACGGCGGGGACGCCCTCGCGCGGCTGGAACGTGTTGCCCACGATCCGCGTTCCGGCGACGGCGCCCTGGACGAGGATCTCCGCCTCGCCCTCGCCGGCGGCGTTTCCCGCGAACGTGCAGCCCTCGATGACGTTGCGGTCCGGGGCGTCGGGCCCGCCCGGGCCGCGGAAGAAGAAGCCGCACCCGCCGTTGTCGCGGATCGCCAGCCCGCGGTTGACGTTGCCGCTGTCCCGCCCGCCGGTGCTCACCCCGTGGCCGGCGTTGGCCTCGAAAGTGCAATCCTCCAGCAGCGAGTCCCGCACGCGGAGGCAGTAGAACAGCCCGCTGGCGCCGCAGCGGCGGGCGGTACAGCCGCGGATGTGGAACCGGTTCGACCCGCTGCCCGGGTGAAAGCCGTTGCCGGCGCAGTCGGTCACGACGCAATCGGCGATATCCACGTCGTCGCACGTCTGAAAGCCGATCCCCTCGGTGTTGGCGTTGCGGACGGTCACGCCGCCGAGCCGCAGGCGGTCCGACCGCATCGCGAACACGCCCCCGCCCCGGCAGCCGCCCATCCGCACCGGGTTGCCCTCCGCGTTCCCGTCGATCGCAAGGTCCGCCACGCCGGCGTCGGCGACGTCGTACGCGCTGACCATCGGGAAGAGCGTCTCGGCGACGGCCTCGTCGGCCGGGCGGTAGTCGTGGCGGTGCGCCCGGCTGACCTGCCACACGTCGCCCTCGCGCCCGACGAGCGTCGAGCAGGTCTGGTAGAAGCCGTAGGCCTTCTCGTCCCGCAGGAGGACGCCCTCGCCGAGCTCGAAGGCGTCCGGCTCGGCCACGTGGAGATCGGTGTGCCCGTAGCCCAGCACCGCGGTGATGCGGCTGGCCTTCCGGTCGTTCTTGCGCAGCACGGTGGCGTCGCCCTGGCCGCGAAGCGTCACGCCCGCGCGGAGGTGGACGGCGTCGGCGAGGGCGAACGTCCCGGCCGAGAGAACAACCTCCCCGCCGCCCAGCAGGAACACGCGGTCGAGCGCCGCCTGGATGTGGGTGTTGGTGAACCCGCGGATGTCGCAGTCGTCGTCGCCGACGGTCAGACACGGTCGCCGAGGCATGGCTCGCTCCTTCCAATGCGGGGGCCCGCGAGGTAGCATAGCGGGCATGGACGCCGCCGCAAGCCCCGCGCGAGCCGCTGCTCGTCGTGGCTGCTGGGGCCACGGGCTGCTGACCGACTGACGGCCGGCCACGGACCATGGAAGAACCCGACCGCACCATCCTGGAGACGTTCGACAACCCGCGCCCGGGGCGGGCGTACGCGATCCGCCACGTGGCGCCGGAGTTCACGTCCGTCTGTCCCAAGACCGGCCAGCCGGACTTCGGGACCATCGAGGTCGAGTACGTCGCCGACCGCCTCTGCGTCGAGCTCAAGAGCCTCAAGTTCTACCTCCAGGGATACCGCAACACGGGGGTGTTCTACGAGGACGTGGTCAACCGCATCCTGGACGACCTCGTCGCCGCGCTGGCCCCCCGACGGATGACGATCACCGGCAGGTTCACGCCGCGCGGCGGGATGCACACGACAGTGACGGCCTCCCATCCCCCCGCCGACGGGCCATGAGTTCCCGCGCCCGCACGATCCGCTTCCTGGCCGTGGTGTTCGTCATCACGGTGGTGCTCACGCTGGCCTGGCGGGTGCTGACCGCGCCGGACTCCCGCCTGGTCTCCCACACGGTGCATCCCCCGGGCGTGATGGGCACACACTGCACGCTGGTGGCGGTCGAGGCCCGCCCCGGCGAGCACGTCCCCGCCGCCCTGGACGCGGCGGAGGAGGCTCTCCGCGCGGCCGAGATGCGGATGAGCACCTACATCGAGCTGTCGGAGCTGTCGAAGCTCAACGCCGCCGACGCCGGGCCCCTGCCCCAGCTCTCCCCCCCGCTGGCGGAGGTGCTCGCGTTCGCCCGGCGGATGCACGTGCCGACCGCCGGGGCCTTTGACCCCACCTGCCTGCCGGTGTTCCGCCTCTGGGCCGAGGCGGGCGGGCAGGACCGCCTGCCCTCCGACGCCGACCTCGCGGCCGCGAGGGCGCTGTGCGGGTGGGACAAGTGGCCGGCCGACGCCGGTGGGCTGCGCAAGACGGTCGCCGGCGCGGGCATCGGGCTGGGCGGCGTGGCCAAGGGCTGGGCGATCGACCGGGCGGTCGAGGCCATGCAGGACGCCCACGTCGCCGGCGGGCTCGTGGACGTCGGCGGCGACATCCGCTGCTTCGGCCCATCGCCGGCGGCCCGGCCGTGGGTACTCGCCATCCGCAACCCCTTCATCAAGGCCAGGCCCGGGGAGGACCCGAACTACTTCGGCACGGTGGAGGTCTCCGCCGGCGCGGTGTGCACCAGCGGCAATTACATGCGGTTCAGCGAGATCGGCGGGCGGCGGTACAGCCACATCGTCGACCCCCGGACCGCCCGGCCGGTGGAAATCGCCCCGTCGGTGACGGTGGTCGCCCCGACGGCCGCCGAGGCCGACGCGTGGGCGACGGCCCTGAGCGTCCTGGGCCCGGCGGGCCTGGACCGCCTGGACCCCAACGGCGGCGTCGAGGCCATGCTCGTCGTCGGCGGGCCGAAGGACTACCGCATCCATAGGACGGATGGGTTCGCGGAACTGCTGGTCACCCCCCCGCCGGAGGCGCCGAGGGAATAGGGACGGGCTCGCGGACGAAGCCCAGCAGTCGGACGTACTCGGTGGTCCGATGGGTCCGAACGGTCACGCGGTCGGCATAGCGGGCGTGCTTGGGGTGCCCTCCCGGGTACGGGTTGGGGAACGGAACGCGCTCGGTCAGGGCGTAGAGGTCGGTGGAGGCGAACTCCCGGCCGGTACGGCGGTCTCGCATCAGCACGAGCGGCAGCGAGTGGGCGGTCGGCCAGGCAAGCCGCGGCACGCCGTCGGGCGCGGCGGGGTCCGCCGGCACGGGTTGCCGCTTCCCGCCGGGTGAGACCATCCCATGGTCGGCGGCTGGAACGAGAGCGCGGCACCGCCGGACCACGTGGGCCAGTCGCCCGATCACGAAGTAGCTCCGCCAGTGGAAGAAGTCCCCCCGCTCGACCTCGGGGCAGGCATTGACGGTGAAGACGGAGTAGTCGCGGAGGTGATTGGCCCCGGCGAACCCCCACCGCAGGCGCGCGGGGCGACCGGCGGCGCGACGCTCGCGGCCGAAGACGAGCCCCAGCGCGAAGCGGTTGGGATCCTCGCCCTCCTGCGCCCAGTAGAAGTACCCGCCGGACTCCCTCACCGCGGCGATGCCATTCCTGCCGAATCTGCACCGCTGGCGGATCGCCCTCCCGTCGGCGTCCACGTACCACTGCTGGGGCAGCGACGACGTCCGCACGCCGCCCCAAGGCGTGTTCAGGTAGTCGAGCGTGTCCTCCCCGAAGTTGTACAGGCCCCGTGTCACCTCCAGAACGCCGTCGCCACAGTCGCGGTAGCGGGTGTAGAACAGCGAGCTCGAGCGGTGCAGGCTGGGCGGATTGGCCTGCTGGCCCCAGGTGACCGTCGAGAAGGTCCGCTGGGCCTCGTCCCAGTGCGACGCCAGCAGCGGCGAGTAGTAGGGCTTCTCGAGCGTCGGGTCGCGCAGGTACACGCCGGCCTGGTGGATGAAGTAGGCCATCGCGGTGATGCGGTTCTGCGGGGCCCGCCTCGCGCCCGGGCGATAGAGCCGGTCGTGGTTCATCCTCGCCGAGCACACGGCCACGGACTGCCAGACCTCGTCTATCCAGACGGACATGTTGCGGACTTTCTCCCGGCGCATCCACGGGTGCGTCTGCGGCGGGATCGACTCGCCGAACGGGCCGCGAAAGGAGTAGATCTGCCCGCCGAGGCCGATGCGGACGTCCCACGAGCGGGCCCGCCCCTGGCGGTGCTGGAGGCGGGCCAGAAACACGTCCCGCTCGTTTGCCTCCGGGTCCCACGCGCTGCCCGACGGGCTGAACTCGCGGGAGAACGTCGTCGTCCCGGCCGGCCGGGCCGGGTCCCGGTCCGGCAGCGGCATGAACCCGAAGAAGGCTTCCTCTCCGGCGAGACCGGGAGCGACACACGCCAGCAGCAGCCAGGCCGCCCAGGCCGGCCGGCGTCTCGGACTTCTCTGAAGAAAACGCATCATCACGGGCCTCACTCTCGATACAACGGTCCGGCGCGTTCAACGGTCTCGCAGCACGTCGCGGAGGAAGCCGGCCACCGCCGGGTCGTAGGTCTCGCTGGACAGCAAGAACCCGCCGTTATGCGGGCCCCGGATCGGGAGGAACCGCTTCGGCTCGTTGGCGGCGGCGAAGTTCCGCTCGCCGTGGTGGAACGGGATCATGTCGTCCTCGCGGCTGTGGATGACCATCACCGGGCACTCGACGCCCTCGAGGTACTCCGCCGTCTTGTAGCCCACGCGGGACAGCCACCGCACCGGCAGCCACCAGAACATCTCGGCGCCCAGGTCGGTGATGTCCGAGAAGCTCGCCTCGACGATCAGGCCCCCGGGCTTGCGGGTCGTCGCCAGGTGCGCCGCCACCGCCCCGCCGAGCGACCGGCCGTGGACGACGATCCGCCCCGCGGGGACGCCGCGCCCGCGGATGAGCCAGTCGAACGCCGCCTCGGCATCCCGGTAGGTGCCCTCCTCGTCGGGCCTTCCCTCGCTCCGCCCGTAGCCGCGGTAGTCGAAGATGAAGACGTCCGCGCCGAAGCCGTGGTGCAGCGTCATGGTGGGCAGGCGGTGGGAGATGTTCCCGGCATTGCCGTGGCAGAACAGCACGACGGCCCGCGGCGGGTCGTCGGCGGCGCGGGCGCCCTCCCCGGCGGGCCCGGCGTCGGCGGGGATGTACCAGGCGTGGAGCTTCACGCCGTCGGCGGCGGTCAGCCACACGTCCTCGTACGGCAGGTTCGCCGCGGCGGGTGTGGCCTCCAGTTCGGCCTGGGGGTGAAAGACGAGATGCCGGTTCAGCCAATGCATGCCGCACACGATGAGCACATACGCCACCGCCACTCGCGGCAGCACGTGGCGAAGGATGAAGATCGCCGCCGCCTCTCGGCGCATTGCTGACCTCCCCGAACCGCGTTGGGTGCTATTCTACGTCGCGTCGGGCGGGGCCGCCAGAAGGATCGGAGTGTGCTACCCCCGGAACTCGGTCTTGTCCACGGTGGTCTCGGGGTGGGCCTCGACGACGGCGGGCAGCTCGTCGTCGGCGGTGGCGTCGAGGTCCCGCCGGCTGGGGATGCCCACGTACTGGAGGCGCTTGGCGGGGCACTTCTCGACGGCCTTGGCGACCTGGTCGGGGTGCTCGGGGTCGTACGCCTCGTAGTTGATCCGCGAGATGTTGTCCTCGACGGTGAAGACCTTCCCGAACCGCTCGCACGCCTTGCAGCCGATGCAGCCGACCTTGCAGACGGCCTTGACGTCCTTGCCGAAGTCCTGGTTGCTGCACGAGACGACGAGCATCCGCTCGGCCTTGAAGGGCACCATCGAGATGATGTGCCGCGGGCACGCCCGCTCGCACGCGCCGCAGCCGACACACTTGGCGTAGTCCACCGTCGCCAGCCCGTCGATCACGTGGATCGCGTCGTAGTTGCACGAGGCCTCGCAGTCGCCGAAGCCCAGGCAGCCGTACGTGCAGCCCTGGACGCCGGCGACGAGGTTCGCGGCCGCACAGGTCCGCTCCCCGTCGCGGTACTCGTTGCGTTTGAGGCGGTCTTCGTAGGTGGCCCCACAGTGGACGACCGGGCGGATGGGGTAGCTCTCGGTGAGCTCGAGGCCGAGGATGTCGGCGATGGCCTTGGCGCAGGCCGAGCCGCCGACGGGGCACTTGTCGGGCGGGGCGTTTCCGGCGACGACGGCCTCGGCGTACTCCGAGCAGCCTACATAGCCGCAGCCGCCGCAGTTGGCTCCGGGGAGGGCCTCGTCGACCTGCTCGACGCGGGGGTCGACCTCCACGTGGAAGGCCTCGTTGGCCCAGCCGAGGATGTAGGCCATGAACACCGCCAGCACGAGCATCGTCGCGGCGGCCAGGATGATGATCAGAGCAGTCATGGTTGTCTGTACGTATGCGTACCGGCGAGTGTTTTCCGGCCGGCGCCCGCGGCGGCCGGGACGCCGGAGGCGGTGTCCCCCGCCGGCTGTGTGGCGGCGGGAGGCTGGTCGGCGGGGGTCAGGGCCTTCTTGAGGCTGTCGTCGATGCCGGAGAAGCCCAGGAACGCCATGGCCAGGATGCCCGCGACGATCAGGGTGATCCCGGCGCCCTTCAGCGGGGCCGGCACGTCGCAGAGGTCCAGTTCCTCGCGGATGCCGGCCATGACGACGATGGCCAGCGTGAAGCCCACGCCGCCGAAGATCGCCAGCACGAGCGCCTTGTCCAGGCTCCAGACGAGCTTGGGGTCGGTGACGTGCTTCATGATCTCCAGGCAGGCGAAGAGGATCGCGCAGTTGGTGGTGATCAGCGGCAGGAACACGCCGAAGGACTTGTACAGCGGCGGGTGGAACTTGCGGACGTACATCTCGACGAGCTGCACCGACGAGGCGATCACGAAGATGTACACGATGTAGCTGAGGATGGTCAGGTCGAGCGTCGCGCCCGCGTCGCCGGTGACGGCGCGGACGATCCAGGTCGTCAGCGGCGCGCCCTCGCGGAGGATGAAGTAGGTGACCGTCCAGCTCAGCAGCGCCGCGATGGTGATGACGAAGGTCACCGCGCAGCCCATCCCGAAGGCCATGTCCACCCGGCGGGAGACGCCGAGGAACGGGCAGATGCCCACGAAGTAGTGCAGGACGAAGTTGTTGATGATCGCCGCACCGATCGCAATCAGGATGAGTTCGCCGAGGTATTCCATGCGTCTTCGGTCGTCTCCGTCAGGTGGTGGACAGCGGCTTTCGCCCGGCGGCGCGTGCGGAGAGGTAGTTCACCAACCCCAGCAGCAGCCCGAGGGTAAGGAACGCCCCCGGGGGCAGGAGCATGATGCCCCAGCGCGGCCAGAGCCATTCAGGCAGGACCTCCGCGCCGAACAGCGTCCCGCCGCCCAGCAGCTCGCGGACCGCCGCGATGCTCGCCAGCGCCAGCGCGAAGCCGATCGACTGGCCCACCGCGTCGGCCATCGCCGTCGGCACCGACTGCTTGCTGGCGCAGACCTCGCAGCGGCAGATGATCAGGCAGTTGACGATGATCAGCGGCACGTAGGGGCCGAGCGACTGGCTCATCTCCATCATGAACGCCGCCAGCACGCGGTCGGCGATGGTCACGAACGTCGCGATCGTCAGCGTGAAGACCAGGATGCGAAGGTGCGGCTTGAGCAGCCCGCGGATCAGGCTGGTGATCGTGTTCGCGCAGAACAGCACGAACAGCACGGCCGCCGACATGGTGGTCGCTTCCTTCAGGCCGTTGGTCACCGCCAGGGTCGGGCACATGCCCAGGAGCTGGCGGTAGACGGGGTTCTCCGGCAGGATGCCCTGGATGAACCGTTCCATCGGTGTCGGGCCGGCGTCGGGCATGGGCTAGGGGACCTCCTTCTCGAGCTCGGCCGGGGCGTCGCGGCGGACGGGCCCGCGCCCGCGGGCCGCGGAGAGCTTGCGCCGCAGCTCCTTGCTGAGGGCGTCGTTGAGGATCTCCGCGACGGCCTTCGACGAGATCGTCGCCCCCGTCACCGCCTTGACGCGGTTGCCCTCGGTTATCTTCGGCGAGGCGGTCGTCACCACCAGCGGCTCATCCGCGCGGAAGCCGTAATGGTAGAACTGCCACAGGAAACCCTTGTCCTTGGGCGTGCCCACGTCCGCGATCTCGTTGCCCAGCCCCGGCGTCTCCTTCTGGTCCAGGATGCTCACGCCGAGGATCTCCTCGGCCGACGGGTCCAGGCCGATCAGCAGCTCGATGGTGTCGGCGAAGCCTTTGCCCGAGGCGTGCACGACCCAGCCCATCTGCTGGGCGTCTTCGCTGATCGCCCAGAAGACCTCGTACGTCGTCCTGGCAGCGCCCTCGCCGACGGTCACCATCTCCGGGCGGAACTGGGCGCTGACCGACGCGCTCGCGCCGTCGACCAGCTTGGGGATCCGCTTGATGGTCGCCTCGAGCTTGTTGGCCTCGATCCGCGGGCGCAGCCAGACCTCCACGCCCGCCAGGGCCCCGCCGAAGCCCAGCGCGAGCGTCAGCACCAGCCAGGCCTGCTTGAGGTAGCCGATCTTCACGCCGCACCCCCCTCGGCCTCGCCGCCGGCCGGCTCGCCCAGCGGGCGAGGGATCGTCCAGCGGTTGATCAGCGGGGTGACGGCGTTCATCAGCAGCACGGCGAACATCACGCCCTCGGGATAGTTGCTCAGCGTCCGCAGCAGCATCACCAGCGCGCCGACGCCGGCGCCGAAGATCACCTTGCCCGACGCCGTTACCGGGCTGGTCACCAGGTCGGTGGCGATGAAGAACGCCCCGAACAGCAGCGCCCCGCCCAGCAGGTGATGGACGGCCGTGAAGGCCGGCGCGCCGAAAAGGTGCATCAGCCCGCCGATGACGACCACCGCGCCGAGCACGCCGGCGGGGATATGCCACGAGATCGTCCGGCGGATCAGCAGCCAGGCCCCGCCCAGCAGGCAGGCCAGGGCACTGGTCTCGCCCAGCGAGCCGTTGGTGTTGCCCAGCAGCAGCGCGCCCAGGGGTGCGATCTCGCCGCCCGCCTTGGCGGCCGTCAGGGGTGTGGCCTGCGTGACCGCGTCGGCCCAGGCGGCGTCCTGGCCCACGACGTAGGCGCTGGCGCCCATGGCCCCGGCGAAGGCGAGCAGGACGAACGCCCGCCCGACCATGGCGGGGTTGAAGATGTTCTGTCCGAGCCCGCCGAAGATGGTCTTGCCCAGGCCGATGGCGGCGAAGCTGCCGAGGACGCTGACGTACCACGGGCTCGTGCCGGGCATGGACAGCGCGAGGATCAGTCCGGTGACCGCGGCGGAGCAGTCGCCGAGGTGGGGCATCCGCCCGCGCATGACCGAGAAGAGCCCCTCGGCCGCCAGGCAGGCGACAACGCAGATCGCGATCTGCATCGCGGCATAGCCGCGGAACACGATCAGCGCCGCGACGACCACCGGCGCCAGGCCGATCAGCACGTCGACCATCAGCCGCCGGGTCGTCAGCTTCGTATGGAACAGGTGCGGCGACGGCGCGACGTGAAACACCGGCGCCTTCCCGCCGTCACCCGCGTCGGTCTGTCCTTTCCCTTCCGCCATCGTCGTTTCCGTCGCTCCTTGTCAACCGCCGGCCCTTGTGTCTTCTCCGACCGGCCGCCGGGTGCTGTCCTGACCGGCCACTGCCTTGCCCGCGGCTATCCCCGAGGGATTTCCGCCTTGCCCATGCGGATGAGCTGCACCAGCGGGATCGCAGCCGGGCAGGTGTAGGCGCAGCAGCCGCATTCCATGCACGCGTCGATGTAGTACTGCCGGGCGAGGTCCCAGTCGCGGTTCTTGCTGGCCAGGGCGATCTTCGTCGGCACCAGGTTCATCGGGCAGACGTCCACGCAGTTGCCGCAGCGGATGCAGGCGGTCTCGCGGCCCCTGGCGACCTCCGCCTCGGTCAGCACCGTCACGCCGCTGGTGCCCTTGGTGACCGGCACGGCGAGATCGCCGAGGGCGAAGCCCATCATCGGCCCGCCGGCGATCACGCGAGCGGCGTCATCTGTCAGCCCGCCGCAGAAGTCGATCACCTCGCCGTAGCTGACCCCCACCGGGGCCAGCACGTTCTTCGGCTCGGCGACCCCCGGGCCCGTCACCGACATGACCCGGTGGGTCAACGGCTTGCCCCGGACCACCGCGCGGGCCACCGCCGCAGCCGTCGCCACGTTGATCACCACCACGCCGACGTCCAGCGGCAGCCCGCCGTTGGGCACGGCCCGGCCGAGAACCGCCTGGATCGCCTGCTTCTCCCCGCCCTGGGGGTACTTGGTCCTGGCGACGGCAACCTCGATGCCGGTCCCGCCCGCCGCGGTGCGGACCGCCTCGATGGCCTCGGGCTTGTTGTCCTCGATGACCACGACGACCCGCTCGGCGCCGTTGGCGCGGGCCGCCAGCAGGGCGCCCGTGACCATCGGCGAAGGGTATTCCATCATAAGACGCGTGTCTGCGGTGAGATACGGCTCGCACTCGCAGCCGTTGACCAGCAGCGTGTCGATCGGCTTCTTCTCGTTGGTCAGCAGCTTCACGTGCGTGGGAAATGCCGCCCCGCCGTGGCCGACGATGCCCGCTTCGGCCACCGCGTCGGCGATCTGCTTGCCCTCCCACTCGCCGACGTCCGTCGGCCAGTCCCCGCCGTAAACCTCCGCCAGCAGCGCCTCGCCGGAGACGAACGCGTCGTCCTCGCCGGCGGCGATGGGGATCGCCGGCACGTGTCGGCCGTTGGGGAGCGTCACCGACGTCTGCTTGCCCGTCTTGCCGGCGATGCTGGCGTGCACGGCCGCGGAGATGAAGCCGTTGGCCTCGGCGAGCATCTCGCCGAAGGCGACCTGCTGCTTGATCTTGACGACCGGCTCGGCCGGCTTGCCGAGATGCTGCAGCAGCGGGATGGTGACCTTGGCGGGGTTGGGCAGGACGCTGATCGCGGCGTTTTCCGCAAACTCCTTGCCTTCAGGCGGATGAATGCCGCGAGGAAAGGTATCCTTACCAGGTGCGGCCGAGGCGGGGGCACTCATTCGGCGGCCTCCCTTTGCCGGCGGACGAACCTTGCGAGCACGAGTCCGGCCGCAACGCCGACGGCCAGGCCGATCATCGCCCCGGCGAATTGCCACGTCGGATGCGCGCCGGCGACGACGGCCCCGGTCGCGGCGAGCGCCAGCGGCAGCAGGAACACCGCGACGGCCGCGAAACTCATCCGCCAGCCGACGAGGGTCCCTTCGGCGGATGCGCCGCAGGAATGGTCGCTGCCGCAGTGGGAGCATCCCCCGCACGACGGCGTCGATGTTGCTTTCTCGGTCGAACAGCTCATGTGAAATCCGTCACAAACATCCATTCTACCGGATCCACGCTCCAAAGCGCACCGGGAAACCGACATATCTTAGCGACCCGCCCCCGCCGAGTAAAGCAGTTTTCCTCACGAACTTCACCCCCACCAACCCACTGCCGGGGACAGCTCCAGCAGGCTGCCCGCGGCGCCGCGGGGAGCCGCGGGGCGGGGGAATCCTCCGAATTCCGCGAATTCTTCGCGGGGGGGCAGTCCGATAGAGGGGGTAACCGACGATTCGGCAGGCCCGCCCGGGACGGGCCGAGGGAGCGAGAGGCCCATGAGCGACACGGCGGTTGCCCTTACCGGTGACGTGCGGAGGCAGTACGAGGGGTATCCGTACCCACCGCGCGACCCGGCCGACGAGAAGAAGCGCCTGCTCCGCACGCACTTCGACGCGCTGAGCGTGCTGAACCACTACGGCTTCGCCGGTCGGCAGACGTTCTGTAACGGCTTTCGCGCACTGGTCGCCGGCGGGGGCACGGGCGATTCGCTGATCCACCTGGCCTGGCAGCTTCGGGGCACCGACGCGGAGGTCCACTACGTGGACATCAGCGAGGCCTCCCGGGAGGTCGCCCGCAAACGGGCCCGCGTACGGGGGCTGGGCAACATCGTCTGGCATCACGCCTCCCTGCTGGACCTGCCGGAGATGGGCCTGCCCGCCTTCGACTACATCAACTGCATCGGCGTCCTGCACCACCTCGACGACCCCCAAGCCGGCCTGGCCGCCCTGAAAGCGGTACTCAAGGACGACGGCGTGATGGGGATCATGCTCTACGGCCGCTACGGGCGGACCGCCGTGTACCAGATGCAGGACCTGCTGCGGCGAATCCACGCCGGGGAGACGGACGACCCGGCCCGGCTGGCGGTGGCGCGGGAGGTGATGGGCGCCCTGCCGAGCACCAACTGGTACAGTCACTGCGCCGAGTGGTTCAAGGACCCCGAGCTCTACGGCGACGCCGGCATCTACGACATGTTCCTCCATTCCTGCGACCGGGCGTACACCGTGGGGGAGGTCTACGACTTCGTGGCCTCGGCGGGCCTGCGGCTGGTGACCTTCACGGGCGCCGAGCGTGTCCGCCTGCACCCGGAGTACCGCCTGCCCGAGGGCCCCGCGCGCGACCGCGTCCGGCGTCTGCCCCGCCGCCAGCGAGAGGCCGTCGGCGAACTGCTCTGGGGCTGCCGCGCCAAGCAGGACTTCTACGCCGCACCCGCGGGCGACCGCATCGCCCGGCTCGAGGACCTCGACAACGTCCCCTTCTTCCTGCCGGGCAACCCGCTGGTGCCCCTGCGAAAGGACGCCGCGACCATGCTGGGCAACGTCTTCCGTCGCGGAGGCGGCAGGACGGTTACCTTCGAGCACCAGGGCTCGAAGATCCCCTTCCCCACCAACCCCGAAGCACAGGCCTTCCTCGACCACGTCGACGACCGGGCCACCGTCGGCGAGATCCTCGAGAACGTCCGCGCACGCCTCGGCCGGGACGTGCCCGACGCCGACCTCCTGGCCGACATCCGCCCGGCCTGGGACGTCCTGAACCTCTTCGACATGCTCCTGCTGCGCCACAGGTCCGTCCGCGCGTTCGCGATGCCCACGACTTGACCGTCCCGGCGCATCCCAGAAGCACGCCCGCTCAGCGACGCATGGCCGCGTCGTCCAGCCGGCCGCGCTTGTAGACGGACAGGCCCTCCGGGTAGAGCACCTCCGCCGCCGGCCCACCGGTGATCGCCTCGCGGAGGGTCGGCTCGCCGCTGGGGCCGTGCGTGCTGTCGAAGACGACCGGGGCGATGGTGATCCCATCCGACCTGCCGAGGACCTGAAGGTGCCCTCCCGAGCCGGCGAACGGCGCGCTGCATTGCCGCCCGTGCCCGAGAAGCGCGACGTTGCGGCAATCGCGGAGGATCATCGTGGGCGTGGGCATCTCCCGCTTGACGCTGTAGATGCGAACGTTCGCCGCGTCGGTCATCTCGATGTTGCTCCCGGGCGTCGCACGGGGGGCCCTCGCGACGAACTCCAGGTTCAGCCCGTAGATCGACAGCGGCTGCGACGTGCCCGTCACGCGAAGCGCCCTCGAGTCCGGGTGCCCGCCGAACCGCCGCCACGAAGGCGCCAGGAAGTAGAACCGCCCCCCGCCCGCGCCGCTGACCTTCACGTAGTCGTGCGCGTTGGCATGGACCTCGCGAACCCAGTCCTTGGTCAGGTTGACCCCCGCGATGACCGAATGCCGCCCGGCCCGCCAGTGGAGGTGGTTGAACCGGTCGGCCGCGTGGGCGCCGGCCTCGTTGAGCCCCCCGCCCCGCGTCCGTGCCGACAGCGTGAGAAACGCCAGCGTCGTGCGCGCGTTCGGGTCGCTGGCGGTCCGCACCAGCGTGGGCTCGCCCGCGGTCGGCAGCCAGCTTTCGTGGCCGCGAACGGTCGAGATAAGCCGCCCCACGCCGAAGAGGCACGTCGAAGGCCCCAACTCCAGCGTGTCGGCGATGTCGTACGTCCCGGCGGGCAGGAACACTCGGCCGTGACCGGCGCGCCCGGCGGCGTCGATGGCGGCCTGGATGGCGGGGCGGTCGTCCTTGCCGTCGTCGGCGACGGCCCCGAAGCGGTCGGCCGTCACCACGCACGCCTTGGCGTCGCCCCCCTCGCAGACGAGGCGCTCCTTCCAGACGTGCCGGTCGAGCAGGTCGTCCGGCGGCGGGTCGGCGTCCCGATCGACCGACGCGATCGGCTCGGGCTCGCGCCCGAGCTCGCCGTCGATCAGGCTCCACATGCGGAACTGCCGGTCCCCTTTCCTGTAGGGCGCCGGGCCCTTCGGGACGCGCTGATCGGTGCAGGCGTACTCGCGGATGCGGGCCCAGCCGCCGCAGCCGCGGATCGCCGGGCGGGTGCCGCTGCGGACCAGCTCGCCGGCGCCGCGGACGTGGACGTCGCGCAGGTACAGCGTCTTGCCGGCCGGGCTGTTGTCGATCGCCAGCCCCCCGCCGGGCAGCTCGATGATGCCGTCGACCATGCACAGCGTGCCCACCGCCATGCCGCGGTACGGAGCTTCCAGGCGGACCACCGGGCCGCGGGCCTTGACGATGTGGAACCCCACGACGGTCAGCGGGCAGAAGTCGCGGGTGCGGATGGCCCGCTCGACCTGGTTGGCCAGGCGGAGGCCGACGGCGATCGTCCCGGCCAGCCCGCCGTCGACGAGGTCCAGCCCGTATCGCCCGCCCTCGACCTCGATGTTCATCGCCCCGCCGTTGCGCCCCGGGATGCCTCGAAAGCCTGCCTCGGCGCCGGTGGCGAGGACCTTCACGTCCCGGATGGCGGAATCCTGGGCGGCCCGGAAGGCGACGCCCACCGCCCCGCGGTTGCCCCCGCAGTCCACGTCGAGGCCGCGAAGCCCCGAGTGAAACAGCACGTTCGGCTGGTCGCGGAAGTTCGGCGGAACGCCCAGAAGAGGGTCGTTCGGCTCGACCGGCCTGTTGCCCCGGGCGTTGACCGCGCTGAACACGCGGAAGGCGAGGATCGGGCGCGGGCGCGACGCGTCGCCGAACCCCGCGGCGCCCGACCGGAGGCGGATCAGCGGACGTTTGCTCCCCCGGGCCGAGCCGAGCAGCACGTGGTTCCGCCGGTCCGGGTTGCGGGCACGCGGGCCCTTGGGGTGCTCGGCATGCCAGAAGTTCCACTCGTAGCACTTCAGCGTGTCGCTGACGACATACACCCCGGGCGGGAAAAGCACCGCCTTCCCGCCGGCGTAGGCGTCCCGTATGGCCGCCTGAATCCCGGCCGTGGAGTCCCCCGTCCCGTCGGCCCGAACGCCCGGATAGTGCGTGACCACCACGTACCCCAGCGCGTAGCGCGGGTCCTCCCTGGCCGGCTCGGGAACCGCCCCGGCCGGCTCCGCCCACAGCCCGGCCGCCAGCACCATCAGTCCGACGGCCCCCCGCCAGATGTTCGCAGATCGCTGACGCACCATCACTTGCCCGCCTTTCCCGCAAGCACCCGGCGCGGCGCGAGCTTGCAGTCCTCGGTCAGCTTGAAGGGCCTACTTTCCCTCGACCTCCGCCCGCAGCTCGGTTACGGCCTTGTGGGCGGTCTTGCGGAGGAACGCCGCGTACGCCGGGGCCATGCCCTTGGGCACGTACGTGTTGTCGGTCACGTCCAGGCCGTAAAGGACCTCGAACCACACGCAGCCCAGCAGGTACTCGCCGTTGCGGTTGGCGTGGTGGCCGTCCATGCCCAGCCTGTACGTGCCCCCTTTCCCCTTCCTCCAGCGGTAGCCGACGTGAAGCGAGTGCGACTGGTCCGGCAGCGCCGGGTGCTCGGCCTCTTTCGGATCGAAGGCGGGGTCGGGCTTGTAGCCCCACGTCGCGTCGGTGTCGGCGAGGTACATCGCGTCGCCGCTGGGCAGGATGCCCAGATCGAGCTTCCTCGCCATCGCGTGGTAAGCCTTGCGGACCTGCTCGTACATCACCTTGTGCGTGTGCGGCTGCTTGCCCTTGTTGGCCGGGACGAACCGCGGGTCGTCGACGCGATACGCCCAGATCTGGTGGATCAGCACCTTCGCCTGCGGGGCGTGCTTGCGGACCAGGGCCACGAGCTTGCTCGCATACGGCTCGTACGTCGAGAGGTCGTGGCTCTGCCAGCTTACCTGCTGGACCGTCACGTAATCCCACGCCTTCAGCTCCAGCATCTCCACCAGGCTCTTGCCGCGGTACGGCCGGCCGGCCTTGTCCTTCGGGTCGGCGAGATATTTCGCCGCGTGATCCCAGTGCCGCTTGAACGTGCAGCCGCCGAGGTTGGCCCTTCCGACGATCAACTCGTTGCCGGATGCCTCGACGATCTGCGGCAGGTACCGCAGGGCGTTGTTGGCGAAGCTGTTGCCGATCGTCAGCAGGCGGACGGTCTTCCCGGCCGGGCCGGCGGGGGCGTCGGCGGCGCCCGCGAGGGCGGCGAGAGCAAGCGTCAGGGCCGGTGCGACGGCCAGGGCGACACGTGGGGACGGAATCATCGAACGGCCTCCTCGGTGAGGGGTGGACGGGACAGCGGACCATGCCCCCCATTATCGGCCCCCGGCGGCAACGGGACAAGGGAACGTCCGCCGAGGGGGGCCGTGCGACCGCCGCCGCGCGGCGAAACAGCCGGTCCCAAGTGGCGGCGAAAGCAGACAGACGGCAAACACCAACAGGAAGACGGAAACGACCCGCCGACCGGCGCCTTCCGGACAGGCCCGGCCGCACGTGCGCCGTGGCCGCAGCCAATGCTCCCCGGACTCCTTGCCGAGGGGAATGCCGGAGCGGTCCGGACAGGAGAGGCCGAACGCGCTGAAGGCGAGAGGATTCCGGTATGTACGACTTCATCGGATTGACGTCCGACGACTGGCAGAGCTTCTTCCGGCTGGTGGTCTGCGCCGTTGGCATCATTGCCTTTCTCACCGTCTACATCCTGCTCGCCCAACGCCGCGAGCGCCGCCGCCGCGAGGCCCGGGACGCCGCCGCCGACCGATCCATTTACGACCACCTCGACAGCGGCACCGACCTGGAATACCTCGACTACCTCGAAACCGACTCGGACATCGACAGCGACGACGACGACTGACCGCCCCGCCGCGCCGCGACGAGCCCGCTGTGTAAGCACCCCCCGTCGGCGAGCAAACACACCCCCCCCGGCCGGCGCCCTCCAGATCACGCGTCGCGCCCTGTGGAGTGCGAACGCCGGCGCGCCGCTTCGACGGAACCCGGGGGGCCGCGTCGCCTCCGACGCTGCCGCGCTTGCCGCGACGAACCCGCTGTGTAAGCACCCCCCCCGGCGAAGAAGCACGCCGCCCCGGCCGTCGCCCTCCAGATCACGCGTCGCGCCCTGTGGAGTGAAGATATGAAAGCGCGGCTCCATTCGTCAGTCTA
>CAYLPJ010000066.1:0-30512 GCA_964385465.1 uncultured Planctomycetaceae bacterium
GCCCAAGGCGCCGGCCAGCAAGGCGGCGCCCAAGGCGGGGGGCAGCAGGGCGGCGCGCAAGGCGCCGGGCAACAAGGGGGAGCCCAAGGCGGCGGCCAGCAAGGCGGCCAGCAAGGCGCCGGTCAACAAGGCGGAGCCCAAGGCGCCGGCCAGCAAGGCGGAGCCCAAGGCGGCGGGCAGCAGGGCGGCGCCCAAGGCGGCGGGCAGCAGGGCGGCGCCCAAGGCGGCGGGCAACAGGGCGGCCCCCAAGGCGCCGGGCAGCAGGGTGGCGCCCAAGGCGGCGGCCAACAGGGCGGCGCCCAAGGCGCCGGTCAACAAGGCGGCGCCCAAGGCGCCGGCCAGCAGGGCGCAGGCCAGGGGCAAGGTGCCGGTGGGCAGGGCGCCGGCCAAGGCCAGGGCGCGGGCGGTCAAGGTCAAGGCGCCGGCGGCCAGGGGCAGGGTGCCGGTGGTCAAGGACAAGGTGCGGGGGGACAAGGTCAGGGCGCGGGCGGCCAGGGGCAAGGTGCCGGTGGGCAGGGCGCAGGCCAAGGTCAGGGCGCGGGCGGTCAGGGGCAAGGTGCCGGTGGGCAGGGCTCAGGCCAAGGCCAGGGCGCGGGCGGTCAAGGTCAGGGCGGCGGCGGGACGAGTGGGGCCGGCGGGGTCCATAGCGGCATGGCCGGAGGGGACCCGCTTAGCGGCTCATCCGACCGACGCGGCGACGTCGACGAGCCCGACGGGCCCCTGGAGGCCGGGCGGCAGGGCGAGAGCATCGAGGCCATCGGCCGCGTCATCGACGAGGCCGGCCGCGATCTCCGCGACGGCACGGTGGACGAGGGCCTGCTGAAAGACCTGGGCATGACGCGGGACCAGTTCGCGGCCTTCGTGGAGAAGTACCGCCGGCGGATCGGGCAGGTCCGTGCCATGCGGGAGCGGACCGAGCGCCCGGGCCAGACCGTCGACGGGGCGGTCATCCCCGGCAGCGACCGCCGCCAGGCCGGGCGCGGCGCCGGGGGCGACGTCGACGGCCGCGGCGGCGAGGACCTGTCCAAGGACGAGCTCCGCAAGCTCTACGAGGAGCGTGCCAGGAAAGTCTCCCCCGAGTACCGCGAGCAGGTCGAGGCCTACTTCCGCGCCGTCAGCGAGGCCGCCGACGGAGACGACGAGTAGCCGCCAGCCCCTCGATGCCCCCCGGCCGCCCCGAGGGTGCACAGGTCACAGCCGGGCAAGCTGATATGTGACAGCCCGCCGCCTCAGTCGCGATGCCGGGCTTGCCCCCCGCCCCCACTGTGTCTGCGCCCCGCATCGGCGAAGAGAACCGCTGCCCCGGCCGCCGCACGCCACGGGGCGCGACGCGGCGCCTGGAGGGAGCGGTCCAGGCGGCGTTCCTTCGAGAGCGGCGGCCGGCTACACGGCGCAGGCGTCGAACGGCGATCGGCGGAATGCCCGCGCGGCCCGCGCCGGCGGAACGCTACCGCCCCTGTCGGGGCTCCAGGAGGAACTTCTGGAGCATCTCACGGACGGTGGGGTCCTGGAGCAGGTCGCGGGCGCTCTCCAGGAGCTTGCGCTGCTCGGCGTCGGGTTTGCTGTCCATCAGACCGCTGGCCTTGAGGCCCGGCAGGCTCTTGAGGTCCTGCTCGCCGAGGGCCTCCAGCTTCGAGAGGTCCAGGCCGCGGAGGTTCAGCTTCGAGAAGTCCAACCCGTCCAGGTCCGGCAGTGAGTCGCCCTTGCGGCCCCGCGTCCCCGGAGCTCCGGCTTTCGGGGCCGCGAAGTTCGCCGCCGGACGCGACACGCTGATGATGCTCAGGTTCCCGCCGCCCGGCTTGCCCCCCGAGGTCAGCCTCTTGACGGCCGCGTTGTCGATCACGGCCTTGGTCGGCTCGGGCGCATCCTTCGCCTGAAGCAGCTTCCGCGCCGCTTCGGCAACGTTGCGGTCGCGGTCGTTCGCGGCGGCCGAGAGCAACCGGCGGGCCTTCCCGCCGCGGCGACTGGCGAGGACCTTGAGCCCTGCGAGGCGTACGTCCGTGTGCGTCCCGCCGCGGACGACCTCGGCCAGCGCCTCGACGCCGCCGGGCCCGCCGAGCTTGCCCAGCGCCGCCACGGCGGCGGCGCGGACGGCGGAATCGCCGTCCTCGACGGCCTTGAGCAGCCGGCGGCGCGCCAGCGCCGGCAGCGTCCCGCCGGCGGCGGCCGTCTTGCCCATCGCCTCGACGGCCGCCCGACGCACGGCGTCGTTGTGGTCCAGCATCCCCAGGCGAAGCGCCCTGACGGCGCGGGGCCCGGTCCGCCCCCCGATGGCCGTGACGGCGTGAAGGCTGGCGGCGGCATCGCTGCGCTCCAGCACGCGCGTGAGGGCGTCCGGTCGGATCGCCCACAGTGCCCGCCCGGCAGCGGTGCCGAGCCTGCCAGCCCGGCCGCCGGGCCCCGGCCGGGCCAGCGCCTCGAGCAGCCCGGGCACGGCCGACCGGGCCTCGGGGCCCATGCGTCCGAGCGCCTCGGCGGCGGCGATTCTCCGACCGGTCGGGCCGGTCGCGAGCTGCTCGACAAGCAGGCGGACCTTCGGGTCGGCCTCGCCCGCCGGCGCGGTGCGCCCCGCCGCCGCCAGCGCGCAGATCGCCGCCAGCATGATACGTTTCAGACCGTCTGGGGGCATGCTCGCCCTCCCTTCCCGTGCAGCCGCAGTCTGCCCGTCGTTCTCCGTCCTCCCCAAACCTACGATCCCCCGCGCGGTCGGCCAAATGCTTTGACAGGCGGGGACTTTGCGATACCATGCCCCTTCTGTGCATTGACCGACCCTGACAGGTGGACCCATGAGGATCTCGCTGAACTGGCTGACGGATTACGTGGACGTCTCGATCCCCGTCCCCGAGTTGGAAGAGCTGCTCAAGCAGATCGGCCTGCCCGTGGAAGAGATCATCGAGACCGACACGGACATCGTGCTCGACGTGGAAGTTACCAGCAACCGGGGCGACTGCCTCGGGCATCTCGGCGTCGCCCGCGAGGTGGCAGCCGTGCTGGGCGCGGACTTCCGTCCGCCGCGTATTCCCGAGCTGCCGACGGCCGGCGACGCGGGTGAGCTGACCTCGGTGGAGGTCCGCGAGCCCGAGCTGTGCCCCCGCTACAGCGCGCGGGTGATCCGCAACGTCACGGTGGGCCCGAGCCCGGCGTGGCTGATCGAGCGGCTGGAGGCGACCGGGCTGCGGAGCATCAACAACGTCGTCGACGTGACCAACTACATCCTGATGGAGTACTCCCAGCCGCTGCACGGCTTCGACTTCGACAAGCTCGACGGGCGGCGGATCGTCGTCCGCCGCGCCGCCGCCGGCGAGAAGCTCATCAGCATCGACGAGACCACCTGCGAGCTGGACGAGTCCATGCTCGTCATCGCCGATGCCTCCCGCCCCGTCGCCATCGCCGGCGTGATGGGCGGGCTGGACACGGAGGTTTCCGAGGGCACGGCCAACGTGCTCATCGAGGCCGCCCGCTTCGACCCGCTGAGCATCCGCCGGACCAGCCGCAAGCTCCAGTTGATGAGCGAGAGCAACTACCGCTTCGAGCGCGGCGTGGACCCGGTGGCCGTCGAGGAAGCCGGCCTGCGCGCCTGCCAGCTCATCCTGGAGCTCGCCGGCGGCGAGCTGGCCGGGGGGATGGTGGACGTCTGGGCCGAGCCGTTCCAGCCGCGGACCGTGGCCCTCCGCCCGCGGCGCTGCGACGCGCTGCTGGGCATGGCCGTCGCGCCCGAGCGGCAGAAGGAGATCCTCGCCCGCCTGGGGCTCGAGCCCGCCGACGAGGACGGGCGGATCGTCTGCACCATCCCGCCCTACCGAAGCGACCTCCAGCGCGAGGTGGACCTCATCGAGGAGGTCGCTCGCGTCGAGGGCTACGACAGCATCCCCGTCGCCGACCGCGTCGCCCATCGCGTCGCGCCCGAGGCGCTCGAGACCCGCATCCGGAGGCTCGTCTGCGAACGCCTCGCCGCCGCAGGGTTCGACGAGGCCATCACCTTCTCCTTCGTCGACCGCGACGAGGCCGAGCTGTTCCACGAGGGCAAGCTGGTGGCCGTCGACGAGCTGAACCGGCGGACGAACAACATCCTGCGCCCGACCCTCGTGCCCAGCCTGCTGCGGGCGTGCAAGACCAACCAGGACGTGGGCAACCACGACGTGGAGCTGTTCGAGCTGGCCGGCTGCTTCCCCGGCGACCCGGCCGGGCACCTGCCGAAGGAGTACGTCGAGGTCGGCCTGGTCACCACGGGGGACCTGGCGCGGCTGCGCGGGGCGGTCGAGGCCCTCGTCGAGGGCGTCGCGCCGCACGCCGAGCTGACGGTCCGCCCCGCCGCGGCGCCGCACCTGGCCGACGGCATGGCGGCGGAGGTCCTCCTGGACGGCGAGCCGGCCGGCAGCATCGGGCGGATCAGCGAGCGCGTGCGGGACCACTACGGCCTGGAGAAGCCCGTCTCGGCCGGCGCGCTGCGGCTGGCGCCGCTGGTGGCCAGGGCCGAGCTGCTGCGAACGTACGAGCCGGTGGCGAAGTTCCCCGCCGTCGAGCGGGACCTGTCGGTCATCGTCGACGAGCCGGTCACCTGGCAGCAGCTCGCCGACGCCGTCGCGAAGGTCGACCAGCCGCTGCGGGAGGACGTCGGCTACGTGACGACGTACCGCGGCAAGCCCGTCCCCGCCGGCCGAAAGAGCGTCACCGTCAGCCTGACCTACCGCTGCCCGGACCGGACGCTCCGCGGCGAGGAGGTCGACGAGCAGGTCGACGCGGTGCTCACGGCCCTGCGAGCGGGGCTCAACGCCGAGTTGCGGGCCTGACGCGGGGCCTTTTCCGCCCTTCGGCGGGAAGCCCGGGAATGCGCGACAGCGAATCCCCGACACGCCCCCCCGCGGCCCGACGCGCACAGCACATTGACACCCTTTGACTTGCGCCGGGCTGGATATATCTTACATTGCCCATGCGACATCTATGGGCCGTTTCCGCCGCCCGCGCCTCAAGATTTGCGGCTTCGCGGCCGATACATTCGGTGATACAATGCTCCGAAAAGAAGAAGCCTCTGCCGTGTTCGATACGTGACCTAGTTGAAAAGAACCGATACCCCCATTATTGGGGAGCGGACGTCCAAGCACGCCACGGCGTGCGGCGGTTCCCCACCTGACATAATGGGTTCTTCTTCCGTGGTCTCGACCGGCACAGCGTGGAGGCCTTCTTTTTGCGCCCGTCGAGTAACCGGCCTCAGATAGGGTATGCTGCGTTCCTGCCGGTCCCCGCCCTGCCCCGCCCCGCCTGGCCGCGTTGGTCTGCATCGGCGATGCAACGGCATCGCCTGCTTCGGCCGCCTTGTCGGACCAGCCGCGTCCGGCGCAGGAACCGCAACGAACGTATCGGAGACGTGTCCCACTTGGTTCTCGTGCATGCCCGGTTGCGTAACAGCCCACGGCTTCAGCCGTGGGGCCGTATCCGGACGTGAACCCGATGCGTTCGCTGACGCCACGGGCCAAAGACCCATTTCATTCGCCGGCGCCTGCCCACGATGCCGATCGTGGCAGGCTGGCGCCGTCGAAGGCCATCGGTCATCGGCCGGGGGCGCCATCGAGTTCTCAGGGCGCACCGCAATGAACCCACGGCTGAAGCCGTGGGCTTTTACACGGCAAGAGACAGGGCGGGAACGCCCGAGAACCAACCGGAATGCGGCTGAGACCGCTCAGGGGCCGACCGCCTCGCCGCGCCGGGCCACCTGCCCGTCGGGAACGACCACGGCCACCCAGGGCGTGCCGGGCTCGGCCACCTCGCACCGCCAGACGACGCTCCCCTTGCCGCCGGCCGGCCCGGCCACGCGGCGGGCGGGCGGCACCTTCAGGTTGAACGCGCGCAGCTCGAGGGCCTTCGTCCCCGCCGGCGGGCGGGCGGTGACGGTCACCGTGTCCCCCTCGCGCCCGGCCTCGACGGCGACGCCCCCGGCGGCCGGGGCGGCGTGCAGGTCGCACATCAGCCACAGCCACCGCGAGACCGGGTGCACCCAGACCTCCTTGTAGTTCCAGACGTTCGTCACGGGCCAGTAGGGCAGGTCGCGGTTGCCGAAGCTCTTCATTCCCACCGGCAGGGATCCGACGATCTCGCCGGACCGTGCGGTGTACTGCGGGGCGAAGTCGTATCCCTCGCCGACCATGGTGCTCTGGCAGAACGGGTTGAGCCCGACGACCCACTGAAGCTGCCGGCGGGCGAGGTCCAGCAGGTCCGCCCGCCGGCGCAGCCGCCCCGCCGCCGCGACGGCCTTGGCCTGCGACAGCACCGTGCCGTAGTTGCCCCGGAAGCTGCGCCGCGGGTGCACGGCGAACACCCGCACCCGCCACCGGCCCCCGACGTCGAAGCCGTTGGCGATCTGCTCCTGCCGGTCCGCCTCCCGGCGGTCGGCGTCCGGCCGGGGGCGGTGGCGGTGCAGCGAGTTGGGCAGCAGCGACCACGGCGCCGTCAGCTTCGCCATCTCCTGCTGGTAGAACGTCGAATGCAGCGCCACGGCGGCGTACCAGTCGATCCACTTCGCGTCGTCGGGGAACGCCTCGCACAGCCCCGCCAGGGCCACCACCGGCGCCTGCTCGTGCCCGCGGTGGGCGTACTGCATCGCCCGGCGGCGCCGCGTGGTGCGGTGGAACCAGCCGGTGATCGGCCGATCGAGCGCGGGGTCCACCTGGCGCTGCTGGCTGGCCAGCAGCAGCTCGGCCCACTTCCGGGCCGTGTCGCCATAGGCAGCCTCACCCGTGGCGTGGTAGAGCTCCAGGGACGCCAGCACGGCCAGGCCGACGTGCTCGACCACGAGGTCCTCGGGCTTCCCGGCGTCGAATCCCTCCCTCCCGAACGCCCAGTCCTCGCGGGCCATCTCCAGGGCGCGGGCGGCCAGGCGGGAGCGGCGGGCCTTGAGCGTGCGATACGCCCTGGCCTCGGCCGCGGCGGCGTAGAAGCTCGCGGGCGGGCTGCGCCGGGGCTTGGCCATCACGTCGTCGACGTCGCCGATCCTGTTGTTCGTCCAGAACCTGTGCGTGCCCCACTCGACGCGCCAGCCGTCGCGGAAGCTGGTCTTGAGCACCCACTGAAGACCCCAGCAGGCCTCCTCGATGAGCCGGTCGACCAGGGCCGCGTCGCCGGAGCGGGCGGCGAGGCCGGCGGCGAGCTCGAACATCGCGTAGGTCGCCTCGGAGGTGTTGATCAGCCCCTGCGACAGGTCGCCCGCGTCGTGCCATCCGCCGTTGATGACGATCGTCCTGCCCCCGTGCTCGCACCGGAAGTCGGCGTGGCAGACGTCGTGCACGCCCGGCACGGCGGCGCCGCACCGTTCGACGTAGAAGAAGTTGACCGCCTTCCAGATCGTCCGCTCCCAGATGTCCTCGGCCACGCGGAAGGGCCTGCTCCGCAGCCCGCCGACGCCGAGGCGGTAGGTCCCCGGCTCGGCGAGCTCGCTGAAGTCCATCACGCCGAGCTCGCCCTGCCCCGCCGGGACGGGGCGCCGGCGGACCTCGCCGGTCAGCACCGCCTTGCCCGCGGCGTTCTCGACGGCGAACGTCCCGGCCGGCGGGCCGCCGACCAGGGCGACCTTCGGCGCCCCCGGGCGGTAGCCGGTGTGGCACAGCGCGATCCGCCCGGGCCAGACGCCCCAGCCCTCGTACGGGTCGGCGTCCACGCGCTGGAGTTCCAGGCGGTCGATATCGAAGGTGGCCGTCTCGGCGGCGCCGGCCTCGCGCCCGTTCATCACGTAGGTGAACGCCACGGCGGTCACCTCGTCGCGTGCGATGTCGGGGATCTCCCAGACCACGCGGTTCCACCGGCGGTCCTCCAGCAGGACGTGGTGGGTCACCCGCGCGGGGCCGCGCCGGCGGTTGGTCAGGCGGACCATCAGGGAGATCGCGTGATGCCCGGGCAGATCCGGTCGAACCCAGAACGCCAGGCGGTTGTAGTCGCTCCAGTCCTCGCCGTCGAAGGCCCGCACCGCCGCCGTCGAGCCGAACACGCCGCCGCCGGGGCTGGGCTTCTCGCCGACGGTGCGGCTGCGGAACCGCAGGCTGTGCGAGCCGTCGCGACTGCGCTCGCCGGTCAGGGCGATGTCGCCCTTGCCCTGGGCCCACGTCGAGAGCTTCCAGCGGTCGAGGCTCTCCATGTCGGCCACGACGCGCGAGGCGTGGACCGTCTTCGCCTGCCACCGCGTGCGGGCGGCGTGCGGATGGGGAATGGGCATCGGCATGGTCGGCGGCTCGGCCGCGGAGGCGGCAGCGGCCAAACAGAGCAGGGCCAGGCGTGCGGCGTGACGGGGCATCTCGGGGGCTCCTTCGCGGCAGCGGGCTGCGGGGCGCGGAAGATTTCCGGTCGGCATCGGCCGAACGGCCTGTATAGTACTGAACTTGGCCCTCGTTCGCATCGGGGCCGAATGCAGAAGCGGGCGCGCCAGGTCCGCGCCGCATGACCGGTTGGAGTGCAGCCGCAATGAGCTATCGCGTTGGAATCGACATCGGGGCCGTCAGCATCACGGCCGGAGTGCTCTTCTCGGAGCCGCCGGCAGAGGTCGCCCGCGGCCGGGCCGGGCTCGAGCCGTTCCCGGGCGACGGGGCGGCCCGGCGCCTGTTCGTCAGCGAGTACCGCCGCATCCGCGGCCGGCCCGTCGCGGCCGGGGCGCAGATGCTGCTGGACATCCTCGATGCCCTCGGCGCCGAGGGTCTGGCCGGGCTGTGCGTGACCGGCAGCGGGGCGAAGGTTTTCGCCGAACGCGTCGGCGCGGCGACGGTGAACGAGTTCAAGGCCGTCGCGGCGGGGCTGTCGGCGGCGGGCGTGGCGGCGCGGACGGTCTTCGAGATGGGCGGGGAGACCAGCAAGTACCTCCGCCTGGCCGACAACGACGACGGCAGCTACGGCATCGTGGACTACGCGACCAACGGCGACTGCGCCGCCGGCACGGGCAGCTTCATCGACCAGCAGGCCGGGCGGCTGCGGTACGACGTCGAGGAGATCGGCGGGATCTGCCTGGCCGCCGAACGGACCGCCCAGATCGCCGGACGGTGCAGCGTCTTCGCCAAGAGCGACATGATCCACGCCCAGCAGAAGGGCTACAGCCCCGCCGAGGTCCTCCTGGGCCTGTGCACCGCCGTGGCGCGGAACTTCCGCACCGCCGTGGTCCGCTCCCACCCCGTCGAGGCGCCGGTGGTCTTCCTCGGCGGCCTGGCCGCCAACGACGCCGTCGCGCGGGCCCTGCGGGAGACCTTCGAGCTCGACGATGGCGACTTCGCCATCCCCCCGCGGTTCGCCCACGTGCTCGCCGTCGGCGCCGCCGCCGCGGCCGCCGCCGTGCCCGACGGCCTGGACCCCGCCGTCCTCGTCGAGCTGTCCGAGGCCGGCCGCGGCGAGGGCCAGGGCTTCCCCACGGCCGCGCCGCTGAGCACGGAGAACGTGGTCCTCCTCCGCGACCGCGCCGAGGCGTTCGAGGACAGCTACGGCGAGGAGTCCCTGGACGCCTGGCTGGGCGTGGACATCGGCAGCGTCTCGACGAACCTGGTCGCGATCGACGACGAGGGGCGGGTTGTCACGGAGATCTACACGCGCACGCAGGGCCGGCCCATCGAGGTCGTCTCCGACGCGCTGCGCGAGATCGAGCGGGAGTGGGGCGCGCGGCTTCGGATTCGCGGCGCGGGGACGACCGGCTCGGGGCGGGAGCTGGTCGGCGAGCTGATCGGCGCCGACACGATCAACGACGAGATCACCGCCCACAAGACCGGCGCGACCTACGTGGGGCAGAAGCTGCTCGGCGGGCGCGTGCCCGACACGATCTTCGAGATCGGCGGGCAGGACTCCAAGTACATCTCGCTCCAGGAAGGCGTGGTGGTGGACTTCACCATGAACGACGCCTGCGCCGCCGGCACGGGCAGCTTCCTCGAGGAACGAGCCGAGGAGCTGGAGATCGCCATCAAGGGCGAGTTCGCCGACCTGGCCCTGACCAGCGATGCGCCCATCCGCCTCGGCGAGCGGTGCACCGTCTTCATGGAACGCGACGTCAACAGCTACCTGCTCCGGGGGGCCGAGAAACGCGACCTCGTCGCAGGCCTGGCGTACTCGGTGGTCTACAACTACATCAACCGCGTCGTTCGCGGCCGGCCGATCGGGGACTGCATCTTCTTCCAGGGGGGCACGGCCTACAACGACTCGGTGGCCGCGGCGTTCTCGGCGGTGTGCGGCAAGGAGATCATCGTCCCGCCGCACAACGGCGTGATCGGGGCGATCGGCGCGGCGCTGCTGGCGCGGGACAAGATGCTCTCGGCCCCGCCGCCTCGGCGCCCGGGCGGCAAGGAAGTCGGCGAGTACGTCCCCGTCGGCGCCGCCGGCGCCGACGAGCCCCCCGCCGCCCCGGCCGCGTCGCGATTCCGCGGGTATGACCTCTCGAAGGTGGACTACACGCTGCGGGAGTTCACCTGCAAGGGTTGCTCGAACGCCTGCCAGATCCAGGAATTCACCGTCGAGGGCGAGAAGACCTACTGGGGCGACAAGTGCTCGGACCGCTTCCGCAAGCGGGCGAAGACCGCCCGCAAGCCGGCCATCGCGGACCTTTTCGCCGCCCGCACCGAGCTGCTGCTGGACGAGACGAACCTCCCGCCGGTCCCCGACGGGGCGCCGTCGGTCGGCATCCCGCTGACCATGTTCGCCTACGATTCGCTGCCCTTCTGGCGAACGCTGCTGACCCACCTCGGCTACCGCACGGAACTCGGCGAGGCGACCAACAAGCGGATCGTCCAGGCCGGGCTCGACACCGTCGTCGCCGAGCCCTGCTTCCCCATCATCGCCGCCCACGGGCACGTGGCCAGGCTGGCCGAACGCGACCTCGACCACATCCTCCTGCCCAACACCATCTCGCTGGAGACGCGGTGGCTGCACACCGAGAGCCACCTGTGCCCGTGGCACCAGACGCTGCCCTACGTCTGCCGCCAGGCGCCGGGGCTCCAGCACGCCGCCGGGCGGCTGCTGACGCCGACGGTCCACTTCCGCGAGGGCCCCGCCACGGTCACCCGCGAGCTGGCGGGCTTCTTTGGCTCGATGGGCCACCGCCGCCGCGACGTCGCCCGCGCCGTCCGCGCCGCCTACGCCGCCCAACGGGCCTTCCAGGACGGCGTGCTCGCCGCCGGACGCAACGCGATGGACACGCTCATGCGGGCCGGCGAGACCGCGATTGTCCTCGTCGGCAGGCCCTACAACGTCCACGACGCGGGCATGAACCTCTCGGTCGCACAGAAGCTCCGCGAGTCCTACGGCGTCAACGTCCTGCCGCTCGATGCCCTCGGCGTCGACGACGTCGACGTCCGCGACGTCAACCCCGCCATGTACTGGAGCCTCGGGCAGAAGATCCTCGCGGCCGCCAAGCTCGTCGGCCGCCACGAGAACCTGCACATCATCTACATCACGAACTTCAAGTGCGGGCCGGATTCGTTCATCAAGCACTTCATCCGGGAGGCGTCGGGCAAGCCCTTCCTGAGCCTCCAGTTCGACAGCCACGCCAACGACGCGGGCATGATGACCCGCTGCGAGGCGTACCTGGACAGCAAGGGCATCCTCCGCCCCTGGCGCCGCGACCGCGTGCCGATCGGCGCGGAGTAACCGCCAGGACAGCGACGCACTCGGCAAGGAGGCCGACCATGGCACGGAAGACGAAGAAGGAACGTCGGCGGCTGAAGCGCAAGGCCAAGCGGAAGCAGACGATCCGGCTGAAGAACCAGAGCCCGTTCCAGCGGGTGCTGGAGCACGGCAAGGTCGCCCGGTGCGTGGTCAACGAGGACTGGCGCGAGCGGGGGCAGGCGGTCCTGTTCGTCATGGCGGCCGTGCCCGACAGACCGCCGATGCTGGCGAACTTCTTCATCGACCTCTGGTGCGCCGGGCTCAAGGACGCCTGGGGCCGGCGGGAGTTCCACGGCGAAGACTTCCGGCCGGTGATCGAGGACGCCGAGGCCGGCATGCAGATGCACTTCATCCCCTGCGACGTCGCCGAGGCCCGTCGGCTGGTGACGGGTGGCATCCGCTTCGCGCGGGACAACGGCTTCCGCGTGCCCGAGGAGACCGACCGCTGGGCCGCCCTGCTCGGCGGGCTCGAGGACGTGGACGCCGCGGACGTCTCGGACTTCGGGGTTGAGGACGGCAAGCTCCACTGGGTCGGCCCGATGAGCGATCTGAGGGACCGCCTGGTCGGCTGCACGGTCGAGGAGTTCCTTGCCCGCGAGGACGTGGACTACATGGTGGAGGTGGGCGAAGAGGAGTGGCTCCCGGAATTCGACAACGCACAGGTCATCCACGACAGCGAATGGGACGAGGAGGACGTCGGCGAGCCCGCGGTCGAGACCGACCGACTCGACCCGCGGCGCTGCCGTATCTGCCCCGATCGGGACGACTGCGAAACGTGGCAGGAGCATCTGAATCAGATCGAAGAGATGGGCGCGAGCCTGCGGAAGCTGGCCGAGGAACTGGTATCCGATACTCGCCGGTGGTGCTTCACGCACGGCGAGGTGCCGCACCCCGACATGGCGGTCGCGGCGCTGGCGCTGCTGGTCGACGCCGGCGCGGAGGTGATACGCAGCACCGGCGCGAACTCCGAGGCGACCCAGGCCTTGTTGGAGCAGTTGCACGCCTGCTGCGAAGCGGCGGCGCCAGACATCGCGGGGGCTCTGCCCCAGATACGCCGAGCCGTTCGTTCCCTTGCGAACGCCGAGGGCCTCGACCCCGCCGCCCTGCCGTACGCCCTGAAGGAACAGGGCCGGGGCGACGCCCCCCCGCAGGACTGACGCGCCCGAGCGCGTCCGGCATCGGTGTCAATCCGCGGGGAGGCCCGCGCGGCGCATGAGCGTCAGCAGACGTCGCGGGCCGCAACGGCCGAACGCAGCCAGGAGCCCCGAGATCCGCCCAGCCCCACCGGCTGCACCCCCCGGGACTACTCGAAAACCGTCGGCGCTGCCCCCGCGCTACGTCGCCTCGATGATCGCGACCTCCCACGGGCCCAGCTCGACCGTCCCGTCGCACGGGGCGTCCGCCAGCAGGTCCGTCCCGGCCGGCAGGCCGCGAACGGTCCGCCGCGCGGCGGCGTGGTTCAGCGCGAACGTCAGCGTCCGCCCGTCGGCGGCGCGGCGGCGGGTGACCTCCACGTCGCACGCGGTGTCGGCCAGCGGGGGGATGTCCGTCTCGCCCAGGGCCGCGCCCAGCAACGCGCCCGCGTTGTCGGGTGAAAGGTACGTTCCCACGTAGACCGCCGCGCCGGCGCCCTCGCGTCGGATCGTCACGGCCGGGGCGCCGGCGGCGGCGTGGGGCGCCCCATCCGCCGGGGCCTGCCACGTCGCCAGCGCCTCCGCGCCCTCCGGGGCGAGCACCTCGTAGCCGCATCCCGAGGGCACGGACGAGCCGCCGAGGTTCATCGCCAGCTCGCCGGGGTCGAGGCGACCGAATTCCTCGACCCGCACCCCGCAGAGCCCGGCCAGCAGGCCCGGGGGCGTGTCGGGGATCACGCGGTTGCAGCGGTCGCGGATGGCTGACCTCGCGGTGACCGCCAGCACCCCGCCGCCGCGGACGAAGGCCGCGAGGCGCCCGGCGAGGTCCTCGTCCATCAGCGGCAGCGACGGCAGGATCAGCAGCTTCAGCCCGTCCAGCGCGTCGGCGGCGTGGATGAGCCCGCAGGGCAGGTGGCGGCGCCACAGGTCGGCGTAGGCCTCGGCGGCCTGGTCGGTGGGCCGGGGCAGGCCCAGGGGCATGGTCGCGGCGGCCTCGTCCTGGTCGGTCTCGATGAGCACGCCGGCGCGGACGTCCAGCACGCTGTGCAGCAGCCGCCCGCCGAGGCGCTTCAGCTCGGCGCCCTCGCGGGCGAACTCCTCGTAGCGGCGGCGGGGGCGGTTGTCGTGGTCCAGCACGCCGTTCCAGTATTCCTCCGCCCCGAACCGGCAGGTTCGCCAGCGGAAGTGCAGCATCCCGTCGGCGCCATGGGCGATGGACTGATACGCCCACAGCCGCATCCGCCCGGGGCCGGGCGTGCGATGGATGTACGGCTTCTGCCCGCCGGCGCCGGCCTGCTGCTCGGGGACGATGTACCCGCCGGTGACGGCGCGGCACTTCTCGTTGAGCAGGGCGGGCCAGGTCGGGTTCTCCGCGGCGAAGCCGGGATAGACGTCCACGGAGAGGAAGTCCAGGTCCTCGGCGAACCGCCACGTGTCGACGTGGGCGAAGATGCCGTTGTGCGTGATCCACCAGTCGTCGCGGGCGGCGCGGAGGGCGGCCACCTGCTGGCGCTGGAACTCGGCGACGGCGTCGCCGAGGAAGCGGACGTAGTCCAGTTCGTGCGAGGGGTTCGGGTAGGCCGGGCGGCTGTTGGGGTACGGCAGGGGAACCTGCTCGAACGCGTCGTACGTCAGGGCCCAGAACGCGTTGCCCCACGCGGCGTTCAGCGCCTCGACCGTGCCGTACCGCTCGGCCAGCCACGCCCGGAACCCCGCCGCGCACGCCTCGCAGAAGCACAGGCTGAAGTGGCAGTAGAACTCGTTGTCGGTCTGCCAGCCGATCACGCGGGGGTTGTCGGCGTAGTGCTCGGCCATCGCGCGGGTGATCCGCACGGACTCGGCGCGGAAGCCGGGGTTCGTCGTGCAGCAGTGCTGCCGCGTGCCGTGCTCCATCCCCCGCCCGTCCTCGTCGACGCGCATCCACTCGGGGTGCTCGGCCGTCAGCCATCGCGGCGGGGTGGCGGTGGGCGTGCAGAGGATCGTGTCGATGTCGCGCTCGCCGAGGGCGGCGATGGTCTCGTCGAAGAGGGCGAAGTCGAACCGCCCGGGCGCGGGCTCGATGCGGTCCCAGGCGAACTCGGCCATGCGGACGGCGTTCACGCCGGCGTCGGCCATGCGGTCGGCGTCGTCGGCGCGGTCGGCAGCGGACCAGTGCTCGGGGTAGTACGGCGCGCCGAAGAGGAAGCGGCGGAGCCGCGAGGCGGGCCGCTGGTGGCGCGGAACGGCGGTCGGGGGCGTGTCGGTCATGGCGGTCGGGGTCCTTACGGGGCCGGGGGCTCGGAGGGCAGGTCGTCGAACGTGGCCGCGACGGCGGGATTGGTCAGCTTGCCGCCTCGCATGTTCACCGCCAGCGCGTAGCCGGGGGACTCGGCGGCGAAGGCGTCGGCGCCGAGGCGTGCGAGCGTTCGGGCGACGGGCAGCGTGGCGTTGCAGAGCGCCTTGCTGGAGGTCCGCCCGACGGCCCCGGGCATGTTGGCCACGCAGTAGTGCACGACGCCGTCGACGACGTAGGTGGGCTCGTGGTGCGTTGTGGGGCGTGCGGTCTCGACGCAGCCGCCCTGGTCGATGCAGACGTCCACGATGACCGCGCCGGGCTTCATGGCGGCGAGATGGTCGCGGCGGACCAGCCGGGGCGCCCGCCCGCCGGGGACGAGCACCGCGCCGACGACCAGGTCCGCCCGCGGGAGGCACTCGGCGACGGCGTGCGGGTCGCTGTAGACCGTCGTCACGTTGGCGGGCATGACCTCGGCGAGGCGGCGCAGGCGGTCGAGATCGACGTCCATGATGGTCACGTTCGCGCCAAGGCCGGCGGCCACGCGGGCGGCGTTCGTGCCCACCACCCCGCCGCCGAGGACCAGCACGTCCGCCGGCGGGACGCCGGGCACGCCGCCCAGGAGGATCCCCCGGCCCATCATCGGGCGCTCCAGGTACTTCGCGCCCTCCTGGATGGACATCTTCCCGGCCACCTCGCTCATGGGCGTCAGCAGCGGCAGCCGCCCGGCGGGGTCGGCGAGCGTCTCGTAGGCCACCGCGACAATGCCGGCGTCCAGGCAGCCCGCGGTCAGCTCCCGCGAGGCCGCGAAGTGGAAGTAGCAGAAGACCACCTGCCCCTCGCGAAGCATCGCGATCTCCGCCGGCTGGGGCTCCTTGACCTTGACGACCATCTCCGCGCGGGCGTAGACGTCCGCCGGGCCCTCGACCAGTTCGGCCCCGACGGCGGCGTACTCGTCGTCGCCGAACCCGCAGCCCCCGCCGGCCCCGGCCTCGACGAGCACCGTGTGCCCGTCGCCGACCAGCAGTTCGACCCCCACCGGCAGCATCGCCACCCGGTACTCATCATCCTTCACTTCCCGCGGCACGCCGACAATCATGTTCGCTCCCTGGCCTCGCCGTCGCTCTCACCGCCCCCATGGTACCCGCCCCGCTCGATCCGCACCCGCAGCAGTTCGTGGAGCCGGCGGAAGTCCTCCGGCTGCTCGGGGAGGGGCCCGGCGAGCAGACCCCGGACCACCTCGCGCACCGCCGCCGGCCCCTGCAAGACCTTACCGGTGTTGTCGACGACGCGGAAGCAGCGGCTGATGAGCGAAGGAAGCACGGCCTTGCCGCTGACCATGGCCATCCAGCGTCCCGTTCCGTGTGCGGGCTCTTCCTCTCCACCCAACATGCTCTGGACGACGCCCTCGAATCGGTCGGTGAGACCGCCGGGGGCGACCCGCTCGGCGAGCTCACCCGGCGCGTCCGCAAAGGCGGGCAGCGCAAGCAATTTCGAAAGCGCGGCCTCCTTCGTCTCGAACCCGTCTGTCTTCTTGAAGGCGCGGACCCAGTTCCTCTTCGACTCCTCGCGAACCTGGACGATCACGAGATTGGCCGCGTCGAGGAAGACACGTCGCCTGCACTCGGCGGCGATTTCGTCGCTCAACTCGCACCGTTCGCAGGTCCGGTATTGGCTGCGAGCGAGGTAGTCCGGAAGGATGAAGTAGTTCTCCAACTCCCGCCGCCGCCAGATGAGCAAGTTGCTCGTGTCCGCCTGCGGGAAGTCACGCCAGGTCGCCTCGACCTCCTCGTCCCCCCGGTGGTCCCGATCCACCAGGAAGAAGCACGTGGGATGCGAGGCACGCAGCGCCTCGGCCGCGCTCTTGACGTAGTAAGACGGACCGAGCGGCTCCACTCTCACCGCCAGATCGCGGGTCAGGAGCCGCAGGACCGTCGGGTCGAGCCCGTCGCCAGCCGCGCCCTCCACGAAGAGCCGGTGCCTGGCTACCGGGCGAACGTCGCTGGGGTGCACTCCGCGGATCGTCGTGGCCATCCCCTATCCCCGGTTCGGATGCAGCACGACCCTTTGGTAATCCTCGACCGACGCGAAGACGTCCTCGGAGTGCGTGGCCGCGATGACTTGGCAGTTGCGGTCCTTCACAAGCTGCATGATCTTCCGGAAGAACAGGCCGTGCCACTCGGCGTTGAGGTGCAGTTCCGGCTCGTCGATGAGGATGATCCCCGGCCCCTCGCGCGTGCTGTGCCAGATGAGGAACAGCGTGGAGATCATCTCCTTCTGGCCGGAGCTGAGAGCGTCGAAGGGAAACGGCCCGCCGCCCCGGACCGAGACGCGGAACTCCAAGGCGCTCTCGGACGGCGAGCGCAGCTTCGCGATCCGGGCGTCGGCGTACTCGTCGAGCAGGTCTCCGAGCACCGCAAGGGCCTCGCCGGCCTGCTCCTCGCCCACGTCCTCCATCAGCCCAGCCCGGCCAATCAGCGAGTACAGCAGCGTCCGCTTGAAGGTGTCGATGCTCGGCGTCCGCGACGACCCTCCGTTCTCCGAGCCGATCACGTCCCCCAGGCTCGGATTGCCCTCCCGGACCTTCCTGTAACTGTGGAAATAGAGCAGCGGGGGCAGGATCAGGGGTTCGGTGCTGATGCCCAACAGGGAGTTGAATCGTCCCCGAATCTGTTCCTGTGTCGAGGTCTCCGCCGGCGGTGCCCACTGATCCAATTCCGATATCTTCACGAGAGATCCCCCTCTGACAAAGCTCCCTTGATTCACATGAAGAGTCACGTGGCGTTCACGTTCCTCGTAGTCGAATCCGCCCTCGATAATCGCACTGGAGCGCCCTGCACGGATGAGCATATTCGGCAAGTCCATCCTGTACTCCCCCTTGGCCCTCAGGAACATATCAAGCGAAGCAGCGCAGAACGCATCCAAGATGCTGCCCAACGTCATCAACGCGATCGCCTCCAGCACGGAGGTCTTGCCGACGCCGTTGGCGCTGCCGATGACGGTGACGTCGTGGTCGATGGGCATCCGGGGCGCGGGGAACTCCAGCTCCAACTCGTCAAGGGCCTTGAAGTTCGTGACCTTCAAGGACTTCAGCCGGAGTGTCCGCTTCTGCGTGTCCTGTGTCGTCTCGCCCATAGCATCGGCTCCCGTCGCCGGCACTGCCAGCATACCACGTTCCGCACGGCCGCGCATAGCGCGACCGCCGGTACCTTCATCGGCCGCGGCGGCCCCCGGCCTTCATGCGTTGGGGACGGGGAGAGCCGGCTCCCCGGCAGCGAACCGCAAGCAGACGGCAAGCCGCATAGCGCGGAAGCAAGACGACGGCGTCGGCGTTCTCACGGCAGGAGGTCGTCGCGCATCGCTTCGGTGGCGCCGTACTCGTGGAACTGCTGCCACCAGTCCTCGATCCACGCGGCGTCGGGGGCGGCGTCGCGGATGACGTTCGGGTCGCCGTGGCGGGCCATGGCGCCGGCGGTCTCGCCGGCGACGCGGGCGGCCTCGGCCTGGCCGCTGCCGGCGAACTTCGGGAACTGGCGGTTCGCCCAGTCGGGGTACTTGTTCGGGCCCCGCTCGGGCGCCGGCGGCTCGTAATCGAAGCTCGCGAAATCCCCGTCGGCGACCTGCTCCGGCGGGCCCCAGCGGGCCTCGTGCTCGATGCACCGGCGGCGGAACTCCCGCCGGACGCGATCTGCCTCTCCGTGGGGGGCGCCCTCGCCGGCGAGAAGGTTGCTCAGTTCCTGCGGATCGGCCTGGAGGTCGTAGAGGTGCTCGATCCCGCCGTTGTAGAAGTGCACGTACTTGGTGCGCTCGTCGCGGAGCATGATCCACCGGCTGCGCCCGATGCCGAAGGAAACGAACTGCTCGGACCGGTCGCGTCCGCTGTCCCCGCCGGGCAGCACGGACCCGCCGGCCAGCTCGTAGCCCTCGCGGCAAGGCTTGTCGGCCAGGTCGATCCCGGCGGCGTCCAGCGCGGTGGGCAAGACATCCATCAGGTCGACGAACCGTTCGTCGCGCGACCCGGCCTCGACGCGCCGGGGCCAGCGGACCAGGAAGGGCACGCGGGAGGCGCTCTCGAAGGGCACGGCCTTCTGGTAGAAGCCCTTGTCCTGGAGCATCTCCCCGTGGTCGGACGTGTAGATCACCAGCGTGTTGTCGAGCTGTCCGGTACTCTCGAGGTAGTCCAGGATCCGCCCGACGTTGAAGTCGATCATCGACACGCAGGAGTAGTAGGCCTCGCGGATGGCGCGGCGGTGCTCGGGCGAGTCCGCATCCCCGTACCACGCGCTCTCGCCGGCGTAGTACGGCGCCTCCCGCGAGATCGGGATCGGCTCGGGAAGGTCCGCGCCGGCGTACGCGTCCTGCCAGTCGGCCGGGACGTTCCACGGCGGGTGCGGCTTGATCCACCCGGCCATGAGGAAGAACGGCCGGCCTCGGGCGGCCTCGAGGACCTCGATCGTCCGCGTCGCGACGAAGCTCGTGCCGTGATGCTCGAAGGGCACGAGCGACTCCTGCGGCAGGTGGTAGACGTAGGGCCTGACGCCGTGGATGCACCGCAGCTCGCCGTAGCCGTTGGCGTGGAGGTATCGGCAGTAGGCGTCGTCGACGAAGTGGGCGGGGATCTCCTCCATCAGGTGCATGTCGAGGTAGCCGTGGTGCCGGCGGGCGGGGCGGAAGTGCATCTTGCCCACCGCGGCGGTGTAGTAGCCCGCGTCGGAGAGCACCCGGGGCAGCGTGGGCAGGCCGTCGTCGGCGATGTACGGCCCGCCGTTGTTCCAGAACCCGTGATGGCGACCGGTCGTGCCGGTCAGCAGGCAGTGGCGGGCGGGCACGCAGATCGGGTTCGGCGAGTAGGCGTTGGGGAACACGCAGCCGGTCTCGGCCAGGCGGTCGAGGTTGGGCGTCCGCATCCAGGGGAACCCGGCGGCGCCGATCGTGTCGTGCCGCTGCTGGTCGGCGAAGAGCAGGAGGATGTTCGGGCGGTCGTCGCGGTCGGTCATGGTCGGGGGACTCCATCGGGCGGCTGCGGCTGTGGGCTGTCCAATCGGGCCCAGACCACCAGCCAGGTCGGCACGAAGGCAGAGAAGTGCCCCCACGTGCCCGGCCGGGCAGACGGGTCCGCGTCGTCGGAATGCTCCGAGACGTGCAGCAGCACGAAGCCGCGGTCGGTCAGCCCGCACGTCACGGCCGTCAGGGGGTGGCGGAACTCCCGCGGGCCGGCCACGCGGACCGGCTCGCCGCCGGGGGGATGAATGTCCCAGTGCGGGTCGGGCATGTCGGCCGGGGCGCCTTCCTCGTAGGGCCCGGCCAGCATGTAGCCCTCGCCCGTCCACCGCTCGTCGGCGCCCTGGATGAGCGGGTTCCAGCAGCTCAGCCGGTACAGCCCGCCCGGGCGGAGCACGCGGGCGACGCCGTCGTAGACCTCCGACGCCCGAGGCACGAACCCCAGCGAATGGGCATGCCAGACGACGTCGAAGCTCGCGTCCGCCAAGGCCGACAGGTCCCGCATGTCCCCGGCCAGCGTGCGGACGGCCTTGCCGTAATGTCCCGCCGCCTCCCGGTCCCGTTGGAGCTGCACCCGCGAGAAGTCCAGCACGGTGACGTTGGCCCCGAGCAGGGCGAAGGCGGCCGACTGCTGCCCGCCCCCGCCGGCCAGGCAGAGCACGTCCATCCCCGCCGGGTCGCCCAGAACGCCCTCGGGATCGACCTTCGCCCGCGCCGCGTCGGCGTCGAGGTCCAGCCACGGGCGGGAGTACGCCACGCCCGCCTCGGCCAGCGCGTCCCACCGCTGCCGATTGTACCGGCTCAACTCATCCATCGTGCCCGCCCTCATACCACAGCCGGCCGCCGTTTCCCAGCATTCGCGCGGTTGCACGCACAGGCGCGGTGGCGCACAATGCCCGCCCCGCCGGGCGTGCGAGCGGCGATGCGAAGGCGGCCAATCCAACACTGGAGAGCAACCGTGGAGACGATCATTCCCGACGGATACCGGGCAGCGATGGGGGTCTGCGAGACCGAGGAGGCGATCAAGTTCCTCAAGGATCACTTCGAGGCGCGGCTGGCCGAGCGGCTCGGCCTGCGGCGGATCACCGCGCCGCTGTTCGTCCGGGCCGACAGCGGGATCCAGGACAACCTCAACGGCACCGAAAGGCCGGTGAGCTTTCGCGTCAAGGCCGACGGCGACGCCGAATGCCAGATCGTCCACTCGCTGGCGAAGTGGAAGCGGCTGGCGCTGTACACGTACGGCTTCGAGGTCGGCGAGGGCATCTACACGGACATGAACGCCCTCCGCCCGGACGAGGAGTCCCTGGACAACCTCCACTCGATCTACGTCGACCAGTGGGACTGGGAGCGCGTCATCCGCCCCGAGGATCGCACGCTGGAGACGCTCAAGGGCGTCGTCCGCGACATCTACGCCGCCGTCAAGGACACCGAGGCCGAGCTCGCCGACGTCCACGAGGACCTGCCCCCGGCCCTGCCAGACGAGATCGCCTTCGTCCACACCGAGGAGCTCGCCCGGCGGTTCCCGGAGCTGCCCCCCCGCCGGCGCGAGGCCGAGGCCGCCCGCGAGCACGGGGCGGTGTTCTTCATCGGCATCGGCGGGGAGCTGCCCGACGGCGGCATCCACGACGGGCGGGCGCCGGACTACGACGACTGGACCACCCCCACCGGCCCCGAGACCAAGGGCCTCAACGGCGACATCTTCGTCTGGAACCCGGTCCTCGGCGTGCCCTTCGAGCTGTCGTCCATGGGCATCCGCGTGGACGCCGATACGATGCGAAGGCAGCTCGACATCCGCGCCTGCCCCGAGCGGGCCGAGATGCCCTGGCACAAGCTGCTGCTGGACGGCGCCCTGCCCCAGACCATCGGCGGAGGCATCGGCCAGAGCCGGCTGGCCATGCTCCTCCTCCGCCGCGCCCATATCGGCGAGGTCCAGGTCGGCCTCTGGCCGAAGGAAACCGTCGACCGCTGCGCCGCGGCCGGAATCCGGCTGCTCTGATCCAGGTTCCCCGCGGGGGAACCTCAACGCGGGATGCTGAGGACGAAACCCCGGCCGACGGGGTGCCGGGCAGCCCTCCACGCGAGCGGAGGGAGTGTGCTTGCGGGTCCTGCGACCGGCGGTAGAATCGCCGGGGAGCCCGGCGGCGGTCGTTGGCCGAAGAGCATCCGGAAGATCACGGTCGAGAGGTCGAAACACGATGAGAATCTCGATTGCGGAAGCCTCTCGCCGTTGCTGTTCCCGTCGCGGATTCCTCCGGAAGATGGGAACGCTGACCGCAGCCATCGCCCTGTTCTCCCGCGGCGCCCTTGCCGCCGCGGCCGAAGGCGACGCCGTCGAATCGGAGAAGGCCGACGGCGGCGGGCGTGGTGACACGTCACATCAGCCGATGAATGTGTTGTTTCTGGTTTCGGATGATCTGAACAGTTGGCTGCTGGGGGACCGCATTCGCTATGCCGGGAAGGTCGTGGCTCCGAACCTGACGAGATTCGCCGGCAGCGGAGTCAGCTTCGAGCGCGCCTACAGCGCGGCCCCGGTGTGTTCTCCCTCGCGAACCGCTTTCTTCTCGGGAGTGGCCCCCTGGAAGTCGGGGCACTACCACAACACACCGGGAGCCGGCACAAGCAAGCCGCTCAAGAACGCCCTGTCGTTGGCGGGCTTCTTCAAGAGAGCCGGCTACACCACCGCATCATACGGGAAGATCACACACGGCTGGGACCAAAGACAGCACTGGGACCACAGGATCGGCCACAGGCGCGATCCGGCCCCGCCGGGCGCTCCCCTCACTCCCGTGGGCAGGGGAGAACAGGACTGGGGCCCCATACACCTCGCTGAAGAGGAGATGAATGACACGCTGAACGCCAGCAACGCGATCAAGCAACTCCAGAAGAGACACGACAAGCCCTTCTTCATCGCCTGCGGCCTCTTCAACCCGCACATGCCCTGGTATGTGCCCAGGAAGTACTTCGATATGTTCCCCCTGGACGAAGTGACCACCCCTGCAATCCTCGCCGGTGATCTGAGCGATGTGCCGCCCCTCGGCCGCGCGCTGACCGCACGCAAGGGCAAGTACGTCGATGCGGTGATCGGCCATGGCCTGCACAAGGAGGCCATCCGTGGCTATCTGGCCACGACGGCCTACGCGGACGCCCAGATCGGCCGCGTGCTCGACGCCCTCGAGAACAGCCCCTATCGGGACAACACCATCGTGGTGTTCCTGACGGACCATGGCTTCCACTTGGGCGAGAAGCATCACTGGCAGAAGGCAACGCTCTGGGAGGAGGCCACGCATTGCCTGCTGATGCTCCGAGCGCCCGGCGTGACGCCCGCCAACGGGGCTGTCTGCCGACGCTTCGTGTCGCTGCTCGACATCTACCCGACGCTGGCGGAGCTGTGCGGCCTGGAGCCCCCGGCCTACCTCGACGGACGTTCGCTCGTGCCCCTGCTCAAGGACCAGAAGGCCGAGTGGAAGAGCACGGCGATCACCGGGCTGACGAGCAAGCGCGCGCCGTGGTATCCCTACATCAGCATCCGCAACGAAACGGGGCGGTATATCCGCTACAGGGAAGGGCAGGAGGAATTCTATGATACGACCAAAGATCCTCGCGAATGGACGAACGTGATTGATGATCCGGACTACGCGCGGGCGATCGAGAAGATCCGCGCCATGGTTCCCAAGCCATCCGACACAGCCACCCCGTTGCCCGGACTGCCAAGCGACACGCGAAAGTGACCTCCGTCCGATACCAAGGGCATACCTGGATTGTCGTCGACCTCGTTGAAGGCCTCCGAAGCGCCTTGCGATGCACCGGCGAAGCTTCCGGCACGACGGAACGAGTTTGGGCATGGCGAAATTCACTCGGGCGGTGGATAATCAAGGTGATGGAGACTCCCGCAGAGAACCAGCAAATGGAGGGCTCACGATGAAATCACGCATCCATCGGTTTGCCGGAATCGCGATCCTCGTGCTTCCTTTGCTCCCGACGCCGCCCGGCCTGGCGGCTCGGCCCGGCAAGGACATGCCCAACCCCGATTTCACCAAGGGCGGCGAGATCCCCGATGGGGCGAACCACGACTGGAACCTGGGCGCCACGGGGCTTCGCGGATGGATGTACACCAGCCAGATGTCCACGGCCGACGCGCGGCAGATCTGCATCACGAAGGTGGCCAAGGGCTCGCCCGCGGATGGAATCATCGCGGTTGGCGACGTGATCCTCGGCGTCGGCGGCAAGGCGTTTTCCTACGACCCGCGGACGGAGTTCGGCAAGGCGCTGACGGCGGCCGAGGCCGAGGCCGGCGGCGGGAAGCTGTCGCTGATCCGCTGGCGGGCGGGCAAGACAGAGACGGTCATCGTGATGCTGCCCGTGCTGGGCACCTACAGCGCGACGGCTCCCTACAACTGCCCGAAGTCCGGGCGCATTCTCGAACTGGGCTGCAAGGCACTGGCCAGGCGAATCTCCCGACCAGGCTACCGGGAGAACGCGATCCCGCGCTCGCTCAACGCCCTGGCGCTGCTGGCAGGCGGCGATCCCCAGTACCTGCCGCTGGTCAAGAAGGAAGCTCGATGGGCGGCCGAGTTCTCCTGTGGCGGCTTTCATACGTGGTACTACGGGTACGTGATCGCGCTGCTGGCCGAGTACAAGATGGCCACCGGCGACGAGTCGGTCATGCCGGGCCTGCGGCGGCTGGCGCTGGAGGCCGCCAACGGCCAGAGCATTGTCGGTTCCTGGGGCCACCGCTTCGCCGGGCCCGACGGGCGTGTGGGCGGGTACGGCATGATGAACGCCCCGGGCCTTCCGCTGACGATCTCGCTGATCCTGGCGCGCAGGGCGGGCGTCAACGCCGGCGTCGTGTCGCGCGCCATCGAGCGCAGCGCGCGGCTGCTCCGTTTCTATGCCGGCAAGGGCAGCGTGCCCTACGGCGACCATGCCCCGTGGATTCAGACGCACGAGGACAACGGCAAGAACGGCATGGCCTCGGTGATGTTCAACCTGCTGGGCGACGGCAAGGCGGGGGAGTACTTCTCGCGGATGGCGATCGCGTCCCACGGCAACCCGCGGGACTACGGGCACACGGGCAACTTCTGCTGCATCCTGTGGGCGATCCCCGGCGTGGCCCAGTCCGGGCCCAACGCGACCGGGGCGTGGATGCACGAGTTCGGGGCGTGGTACTTCGACCTCGCCCGACAATGGGACGGGAAATTCCCCCACCAGGGGCACCCCAAACCCCGTACCGACAAGTACAGCGGCTGGGACTGCACCGGCGGGTATCTCCTGGCCTACGCGATGCCCCTCAAGAAGATCCACCTGACGGGCAAGGGGGAAGACCACGTCCCCCAGGTCAGCATGGCCGAGGCAAAGAGCATCATCGACGACGGCCGGGGCTGGACCAGGAGAGACCGCACCAGCTTCTACGACGCGCTGACCACCGACCAGCTCATCGGCCGGCTGAGCAACTGGTCGCCGGTCGTCCGGCAGCGTGCAGCCGAAGCGCTCGGCCGTCGCAAAGACGACGTGATGGACAAGCTCATCGCCATGCTCGACGCCGGGGATGCCTACACGCGCTACGGCGCCTGCCGGGCGATCCGACTCCAGAAGGGGCGCGGCACCCCGGCCGTGCCTGCCCTGCTGAAGGCGTTCCGCTCCGACGACCTCTGGCTGCGAATCCTCTCGGCCCAGGCGATGCCGGGCATCGGCGAGCCGGCGAAGGCCGCCGTACCTGAAATGCTGGAGCGGCTCGCCAAGGGCGGCGACCTCGAGAACGACCCGCGGAAGATGGAGCAGCGATACCTCTGCTTCTCCCTGTTCAACAAGGGGGGGCTGCTGGGCAAGTCGCTCGAGGGCGTGGACCGTCAACTGCTCTACAAGGCGATCCGTGCCGGGCTGCAAAACCAGGACGGCAGGGCGCGGGGCTCGATCGCCACCGTGTACGACAATCTCTCCTTTGACCAGCTCAAACCGCTCCTGCCGGCGATCTTCGAGGCGATCGTCGAGCGGTCGCCGAGCGGAATCATGTTCGCCGACGGCATCCGCCTGAAGGGACTCGCGCTTCTGGCGAAGCATCACATCGCCGAGGCCATGCCGGTATGCATCGACATCATGGACCTCGAACGATGGGGCAAGAACCGGAGAATCATGGGCTGCCTGAAAGCCCTGGAACGCTACCGCGGCGCCGCCAGGCCCCTCCTGCCCCGGCTGGCCGAACTCCACCAGCAACTGCTGCAACACAGGGAAGCCAGGATGCTCCGGCCTCACGCGGCAGTGCTCGGCAAGATCATCGCGGAGATCAAGTCGGACAAGAACCCGCCCAAGCTGCGCAGCATCAAGGAACTCTGATCGGCGTTCGGGCGGGGGTGGGTCTACATCATCCGCAGGCCCTTGCGGCGGAACGCGCGGACGTCGTCGGCGGCGGGGTAACTGTAGTAGGATGCCTCGCGGTCCCCGCCGACGGGGCTGTAGTCGTCGCGGGCGACCTTTCCGACGGCCTCGACCGTCGCGTCCACGCTCAGCCGGAAGCAGCGGGCGTACAGCGAGAAGAACGTATCGCCCTCGCCGATGGGCACCGAACGCTGTGCCAGGACCACCCCGCGGTCGATCTGCTCGGTCATCGTGTGCACCGAGACGCCGACCTCCCGCTCCCCGTGGAGCATGCACCAGAAGATCGGGTAGATGCCCCCGTAGGACGGCAGCAGCGAGGTGTGGCGGTTCAGGCAGGCCTTGCTCGCGGCCGCCAGCAGCTCGCGGCCGAAGATCTGGTTGCCGCTGCTGAGCAGCACGTCCGGCTCCATCCGGCGGATCCAGGCGATCGTCCGGGGGTCGTTGGCGTTGCGTGTGCGGAGGACGGGGATGTCGTGGCGCCGGCAGACGCCGGCGATCGAGTGCGGTTTCGGCAGGCGGACGGCGCGGTCGATGCGGTCCAGCAGCCCGTGCCAGGCCTCGCGGGCTCCGAGGCGGACGAACGCCCACGGCCCGAGCATGGTCAGGTAGCGGCGGAGGTGCTTGCGGCGGCTGGCCTTTCGCGGGCGGAAGCTGGTCAGCACGGCGGCGACGACGGGATGCTCCTCGCCCAGCCGCTCGATCACGCCGGCGACATAGCCGGGCTTCCACAGGCTGGCCTCGCTCATGACCAGCACGATCCTCATGCCCGCACCCTCCGCAGCAGCTTGTAGGCGACCTTGGCGAGGTTCAGCGTCCAGTCGGCGGCGAAGGACCGCGCCCAGCCGAACGCCCCCGCGGGCCACCGCTCGGGGTGGATCAGCAGGTAGAGGTTGCGGCTGTCGCGGCCGATCAGGCGGATGAGGTCGCCGGTGGTCTTCAGCGGCGGCTTGTCGGTGACGGCCGCCTTGCCGGCGGGGATGACGTCCTTGACGTTGAACCGCCCGTCGAGCCACGTCCGCCCCGTGTCGGAGTAGTACATGGCCCGCTCGAAGTCGGCCGAAAGGTACACCTCGCCGGTGAGCCCGAAGTCCCCCAGGCGGCAATGCTGCCACATGTCGCGGTTGTCGAACCGTGTTGCGGGGTTGCCGTGCATGCTGACCGTCCTCACCGGCGCCAGCTCGCGGAACTGCGCCAGTTGCTCGGCCAGCAGCCGCCCGGCGGCGTCGTGGTCTCCGCGGGCGCGGTCGAGGCACTCGTAATGCAGGCCCACCTCGTGGCCCATCGCGGCGACCTCGCGGATGATCCGCGGCTCCCACGAGGCGGGCATGCGGAAGTAGTAGCTGGCGAGGAGCCCGAATCGCCGCTCGATCTCCGCCAGCTCCCGCGCCCGGCGCGGGCGGCGGTCCACGTCGTGGCGCAGCACCAGCACGCGGTCGTGCAGGTCCAGGCGGTCGCGGGCGATGAAGTCCGCGAACGTCGCCGTACGGTAGCCGCTGGCGGCAATCGCCTCGCACAGCCTCGCATATTCCCGCTGGGTGAAGTCCATGGCTCGCTCAGTCGGCCGGACGCCAGGCCGTCTCCGGCGTCAGCGACAGCACCGGCGCCGCCAGCCCCGACAGCGCCACCGACGCATCCTCCAGCGTGCCCGTCTCAGCCCGCGTCATTGCCAGCGACCACGTGCCGCCCTCGCGTCCGTCGACCGTGACGGGCACCGTGACCGTCTCTTGATCCGGGGTGGTCTCCCCGGCGGCGACGCGGGTGCCGCCGGCGTCGTAGACCTCCACGCGCACCGTCTCGCGCCCCCGGCCCTCGGCGCCGACGGCGAACCGCTTCGTCCCGGGCGGGACGTGGAACCACAGCCGTTTCGCCCCGCGGATGGCGGCCAGGGGCCTGCGCGGGCCGGCGTAAACGCCCACGGCGGCGTCGGCCCCGGCGACGACATACGCGCACCTCCCGGCCGAGACCGCCAGCATGTACGTGCCGTCGGCCTCCGGCGTGAAGCCGACCTCGCCGGCCCGCTTCATCGGGACCTTGCCCGTCCCCAGCAGCTTCCGCGACGGGTCGCGCAGCGTCCACAGCAGGACGTTGTCATAGTCGGCGATGGGCACGTTGCCAAGGGTGACGGCGACGCGGCGGCCCTTCTCGGCCGCGATCAGCAGCAGGTTCTCGCCACGCAGCAGAACGGGCTCGCCCCCGGGCCTTGTCGCCGTCTCGGCCGGGCCGCGGACCGCGCCCGGGCGGAACCCCGAAAGGCGCTTCCACAACTGGAAGTTCCACTCCCGCGGGGACTCCCGGGGCTCGTGCTGGAAGGCCCAGTTCCCGGCCGCGATGGCCCGGTTGGCGCGAGCGAACCACTTCCAGTAGCGGCGGTGGTCCTCCCGGGTATAGGTGGGGCCCTCGTAGAAGATCCAGTAGCCGTCCGTGGCCTGGCTGATCATCACCGCGTTCTTGCCGCTGAACTCCGGGTCGGCCCCGCGGACGGCCGGGTCGATCCCGCCGGCGTAGGCGAACCGGATGCCCGCCTGCCGGGGCACTTTGCGACGTTCGAGGAGCTTGCGGCGGTTGTAGGCCAGCGCGGCCGGCAGGGGCATGAAGGGGGGCCGCCCGTAGGTCGTCGCATCGGCGAGGATCAGCGGGGCCCGCCCGGCGGCCCATTCGGGGTAGATCGCCTCGGTCATCAGCTTCGTCCCGGGTGCGGGGTAGACGCAGAAGCGGAAGCCCGGCGCGTGGCGGTCGACGGCCTGGCGGAGGGCGCGGCAGCGCGTGCGCCAGTGGGAGACCTGGAAGGCCTCGAACGCGTCGTGGAGCCCGGCTTCGCCCAGCCAGGCCTTTCGCTCGGCGGGGGGGAGGTCGGCGGGCAGATCGACATCCCGCTCGGCGGCGAATCGCCGCAGGATGCCCATGTCGTAGGAGAGGGCGTAGCCGTTGGGCTTGCCTGTCGGCTCGTAGTTCTCGTAGTCCAGGAACACGCCGAGGAGGGTCTCGTCGCCGGCCGCCAGTTTGGCATAGCCGACGATGCGGCGGCCCATCCACTCCCACAGCCCGTCGGCGTTGGGGCTGTAGAGTTTGGATACCGTGCCGTCGGCCCAGACGAGCCTCTCGGCCTCCGGCGTCCCGGCCGGGGCCCGGCGGGTGCCTCGCATCCACGGCAGGTGGTAGATGCCGTGGGCCCCGCACCATCGCGTGACGCGCCGCACGGCGTTGGCGTCCTCCCCGCCCTGCCGCGGGGAGTAGACGTTGAAGCCCGCCTCGGCCGAGGCGCGGATCATCCACTCCTCGGTCACCCAGTCGGCGTGCTTCTGCATCACCTTGTCCACCACGATGCGGAGCTTGACCTCCCGGCCGAGCTTCTCCCGCTCGGGCCTCTCGGCGGCGTGCGCCGCGGCCGCGGAGAGCAGCAGGCAGATCGCCAGCGGGAACTGCGTTCGTGTCATGGCCGATCCTCCGGCATGGTCTTTTCGGGCGGGCGCATCACAGCAGGGCCGTCGAGAAGTATCGCTCGGCTCGGTCGGGCAGGATCGTGGCGACGTTCCCGCCGACGCTGGCGGCCACCTGCCTGGCCGCCCAGACGTTCGCCCCGGAGCTGATCCCCACCAGCAGCCCGCTGCTGCGCCCCAGCTCGCGGGTGGTCTCGATGGCGTCCTCGTCGGTCACCTCGAGGACGTCGTCGACCATCGCCACGTCGAGCACGGCCGGGACGAACCCGTCGCCGATGCCCTGGATCTGGTGCAGGCCGGGCTCGTGGCCCAGCAGGGCGGAGACGTTCTTCGGCTCGACCGCGACGAGCTTGACGCCCGGCCGGTGCTCCTTGAGGAACTTGCCCACTCCCTGGAGCGTCCCGCCGCTGCCGACGCCGGCGACGAAGCAGTCGATCTTCCCGCTCATCTGGCGCCACAGCTCCACGGCCGTGCGCTCGTAGTGGCAGCGGGGGTTGTCGGGGTTCTCGAACTGCTGAGGGACGAAGACGTTCGGGTCCCCGGCGGCGATCTGGCGGACCTTCTCGACCGACCCGGGCAGCGATTCGGCGTCGGGGGTGAGCTCCAACTCGGCCCCGAGGGCGCGGATGAGCTTCTTTCGCTCCTCGCTCATCCCCTCGGGCATGACGATCCGCACGCGGTAGC
>CAYLPJ010000067.1:0-28708 GCA_964385465.1 uncultured Planctomycetaceae bacterium
CCGCATGCATTCGGCCATACGGGCGTTTCGTGATCCACGGAGAGGGCGGGATTCGAACCCGCGGTACCCAAAAGGGCACACGGCATTTCCAGTGCCGCACCTTCAGCCGCTCGGTCACCTCTCCGGCCTATTCCGTAGATGATACTCGTTCTGGGGCCCGAGACAACCCCGCGCGTGGCCCGGAAACGGATTGATCCGGGCACTCCGGGGGGAAATCGCCCTTCGGTCGGGTCGATTTCGGCCCGTCATTGCGGGGCGAAACGTGCATGGCGTTTCCGCGAGCCCTGATTTTATTGGCCGAAATGATTCTTTTGGTCTTGACCATGGTGAAAGGCATGGCGCAGTATGGGTTTGCGCGGGTCAGGCGGCGGAGCAGGCCCGCGCGAGTCGGCGGGACGCGTCATGGATGTCTGTCGGCCCGTCGGTCAAGGCGTCTGGTAAGTCGTTTTCGGTCAACACCGAGAAGAAGGAGCGAACGCATGGCCAAAGCGAAAGCGATGACCAAGGCCCAGATCATGGCCAAGTTGGCCGAGACCTGCGACCTGTCGAAGAAGGAGGTCACCTGCGTGGTGGAAGCGCTGGTGAGCCTCGCGTACAAGGAAGCGAAGAAGGGCTTCACGATCCCGGGGCTGGGCAAGCTCGTGGTCGTGTCCCGCAAGGCCCGCTGGGGCCGCAACCCCGCCACGGGCGAGAAGATCAAGATCAAGGCCAAGAAGGCGCTGAAGTTTCGGATCGCCAAGGCCGCCAAGGACGCGATCCTCTAGATCACCGAAGCCAGACCGCATGGCAGCAACCGTCGGGCCGGTCCTTCCGCCGAGGATCGGCCCGATGTCTGCGCACACCCTCGGTCAAGGACCGTGTCGGGGGTACGTCACGCCGCATGTCCGGCTGCAAAGCCCGGGGCTCTCCGGAAGCGAACCCCCGGGCTTTCCCGGTGCGGAACCGTCGGTCCTCCGGGGGCCCCACGCACCGCAATGCGCGGGCCTGGCCCGGAGTGCGACCGTCAGCGGTTGCCGGCGCCCTCGAGGCTGCGGAGGAATTCCTCGTTGCTGGGCCAGCGTTCCAGGGCCCGCAGCAGCGAGGGCATTTCCTCTTCCACGCTGAGGCTGCTGAGCGTGCGGCGAAGCACGTGGATCTTCGGCAGCTTCCACGGGGCCACCAGCAGCTCTTCTTTTCGCGTGCCGCTCTTGGGGATCGAGATCGCCGGCCAGATGCGCCGCTCGGCCAGCTTCCGGTCGAGCTGCAGCTCCATGTTGCCGGTGCCCTTGAACTCCTCGAAGATGAGGTCGTCCATCCGGCTGCCGGTCTCGATCAGCGCGGTGGCGAGCATGGTCAGGCTTCCGCCGCCCTCGACCTTCCGCGCGGCGCCGAACTGGCGCTTGGGCGTCTCGAGGGCGCGGATGTCCACGCCGCCGGTCATCGTCCGCCCGGAGCCCTCGATCGACCGGTTGTACGCCCGCCCCAGCCGGGTGAGGCTGTCCAGGAGGATCACCACGTCCTGGCCGAACTCGGCCATGCGCTTGGCGCGTTCGATGGTGAACTCGGCGGCGCGGATGTGGCTGGAGACTTCCTGGTCGTTGTTGGAGGCGACGACCTCGGCCTCGGGGCATTTGCGGCGGAAGTCGGTGACCTCCTCGGGCCGCTCGTCGACGAGCAGGATGAACAGGTAGCACTCGGGGTTGTTGGCGCTGACGGCGTTGGCAATCTGCTGGAGCAGGATGGTCTTGCCCGACCGCGGCGGCGCGACGATCAGCCCGCGCTGGCCCTTGCCCACCGGGCAGATGAGGTCCAGCACGCGCATCTCCATCGGCCCGCCTTCGGTCTCGAGCTTCATCATCGGGTGGGGGTCCACCACGATGAGTTCCTCGAAGGGAACGATGTCGGTGTACTCCTCCGCCGGCTTGCCGTTGACCTTCGTGATGGTGTCGAGCTTCGGCCCGCCCTTCTTCTTCGTCGGGGGCAGAACCCGCCCCTCGATGTGCAGGCCCGTGCGCAGCCCGCCGTGGCGGATGAAATCCTTGCCGACGAAGATGTCGCCCGGCGTGGCGCGGTAGTTGTTCCGCGCCTGGCGCAAGAACCCGTACCCCTTCTCCGTAATCTCCAGCACGCCCGAGCCTATGGACGTCTGTTTCTCCTGGCCTTGGCCCTTGGACTGTCCTTGGCCCTTGGACCGGCCTTGCCGCGTCTGGTCGTCCGTCGTTGCGGACCGTTGGTTCATTGCAGACACCTTCCTTAGAATACCCCACCACGAAACCTGCCAGCACCGAGTCCGCCGAGACCCCAACGTGCGAGGCAGAGAATAAGGTTACCCCTCCCTCTCTCCCTTATACGCAAGGCGGAGCGGTAAGGGAACCCATTTTTCGTCAAAAGTCAAGAATCGATTAACCGCCCGACGAGGCAATTCTCACCGCCTCGGCCAGGTCCACCGTGCCTTCGTAGTACGCCCGGCCGATGATCGCGCCGGAACACCCGGCCTGCCGGCACCGCCGCACGTCCTCCAGCGAGCCGACGCCCCCCGAGGCGATCACCGGCACGTCCGTCGCCGCGACGATCTCCGCCGTCGCCTCCACGTTCACGCCCGTCAGCATCCCGTCCCGGGCGATGTCCGTGTACACGATCGCACCCAGCGCCCAACCGCTGACGCGACGCGCCAGCTCCAGGGCCGTCACGTCAAGCTGCTCGGTCCACCCCTCGGCCGCCACGCGCCCGCCGCGGGCGTCCAGGCCCAGCGCCAGCCGCCCGGCAAGATCGCCGGAGGCGGCCAGCTCCTCGAACCACGGCCAGTTCTTCATGGCCGCCGAGCCGACGACCACGCGGTCGGCGCCGGCGGCGAACATCCTCTCGACGCTCCCGCGGTCCCTGGCCCCACCGCCGAGCTCGATGCGGGCGTCGACGGTGTCGGCGACGGCGCGGACGCTGTCGAGGTTCGCGCCCACGCCGCTGCGGGCGGCGTCGAGATCGACCATGTGGATCCACCGCGCCCCGGCGGCGACGAACTCCCGCGCGACCTCGACGGGATCGTCGCGGTAGGTCGTCTGGCGGTCGTAGTCGCCCTGGCTGAGGCGGACCACCCGGCCGTCGCGAAGGTCGATCGCGGGGAGGATCTCCATCCTTCAAAGCCTCACGAAGTTCTCGAGCAGCCGCAGCCCGACGGCCTGGCTCTTCTCGGGGTGGAACTGGGTGGCGAAGATGTTGTCTTTCCACACGGCCGAGACGAACTCGATGCCGTACTCGGTCGTCGTGGCCACGACGGCGGCGTCGTCGGGCACGACGTGGTAGCTGTGGGCGAAGTAGACGTAGTCGCCGTCGTCGAGGCCCTGGAGCATGGCACCGCGGCGCCGGATGCGGACCTGGTTCCAGCCCATGTGCGGCACGCTGAGCCGCTGCGCGTCGTCGTGCACGGTCGAGCTGGTGAAGTCGAATCGCACGACGCGGCCCGGTATGAGCCCGAGCCCGCGGTGCTCGCCGTTCTCGAAGGAGACGTCGAAGAGCATCTGGAGGCCCAGGCAGAAGCCCAGGTAGGGCATGCCCGCGGCCACGGCGTCGCGGAGGGGCTCGACCAAGGCGAGCTGGCGGAGCTCGGCGATGGCGTCGCCGAACGCGGCCACGCCGGGCAGGACAACCTTGTCGGCCTTTGCCAGCTCCGCCGGCGTGGTGATCAGCCGGGCGTCCCCGCCGGCGCGCTGGAGGGCCTTCTGGACGCTGCGGAGATTGCCGATGTCGTAGTCGATGATCGCGATCATGGGACCCTTCCGGGCGGCGCCGGGACACGCCCCCCGCAGACGAGCCGTTCGCCGTCGCCGACGGACGGGCGGCTCGGGTCGCCGCGTGACGCCCCCTCGGGCCTCGCTACTTCCTGACGACTTTGATGACCACCCGGCGGTTCTTGGCTTTGCCCGTCTTCGATGCGTTGGTGGCGACGAAGTTCGTCGCACCCATTGCGACGGTCTCGATCCGCTCGGCGTCGATGCCCTTGCTCCGAAGGTAGCGAGTCACCGCCATCGCCCGGTTGGCCGACAGGTCCAGGTTGTCCTGCCACAGCTTGCGGGAATGCTTGATCGGGTCGCTGTCGGTATAGCCGTACACCCGCACCCCCAGGCCGGGGTACTGGCTCCGCAGCGTGGAGATCGTACGGTCCAGCCTCGCCTTGCCCTTCGCGCTCAGCGAAGCCTTGCCCGACGCGAACAGGATGTCGCTGCCGACCGTCTCGGTGTAGACGGTCGTCTCGGCCGTGCCGCCGCCGGGGGTCGGCACCGGGGCGGTCGCCCCGCCGGAGAGGCGCTGCTTGAGCTCCTCGTTCTCCGTGCGCAGGGCGGTCATCGCCAGGTCCTTCGACTCCATCTGGGCCATGAGCTGCGACTCGCGCGTGCGGCACTCGGCCAACTGGCTGCGGAGGTCGCCGTTCTTGCCGGTCAACTCCTGGTTCTGCTGGGTGAGGTACTCGATCTGCTGCTTCTCGTTCTCACAGCACCCGCAGCCCAGGGCCGACAGGGCAAGCAACACCGAGATGATTCCGCCGCGACGTGTCCAGGTCATCAGTCTCTCCTTCTCTGCGAAGATCTCGCGCGAAAGCAAGCGGACGAATTATAGTCCGCACGGTCGCCGGCGGCCAGTATCGATGCACCGCTTTTCCGGGCGGCGTGGACGCACGGCCGCCGCTATCCCCCGCCTTCCTTCCGCGCCTTCGAGAGGATGCGCCGCTCCCGGCGGCGCTCCTCGATCAAGATCGCCGCACCCCGGACCAGCAGGCGAACCATCCAGTAGACCACCATCCCCCCGACCGCACACAGCACCACGAAGTACGCCGTCCGCATTCGCATCTCCGGCCCGAAGGCTGAGAAGCGGCTGTGCGTGCCCCACTGAAGGGCCGTGAACGCCACCCCGGCCACGACCGCCAGCCCGCCGATGACCACGTAGAAGTATGCCTTGAGGATGCTCATAGCCCGCTCCCTTCACCGAAAAGGATACGCAGCGCGTCCATGTACGGCCCGAGCAAGCCGAGCAGCCGGTCGTGGAACAGCACGGCCAGCAGGCCCCCGCCGGCCAGCCAGGGCCCGTAGGGCAGCTCCCTCTGGCGGCGGAACAGGAAGACGGCGACCGCCCAGGCCAGGCCGAGGAAGGCCGCCAGGAAGAACGCCATCGACGGGACGATCCACCCGCAGACGGCCCCGACGGCGGCGAGGATGTGCACGTCGCCGAGTCCCATGGCCTCGCGCCCGAACGCGAGCGTCCCGCCGATCCGCACGCCCCAGATCCACAGCCCGCCCACGAGGTACCCGCACAGCGCCGCCAGCAGGCCGTTGAGGTGGCGAGCCGCCGGGGCGCCGGGCGCCAGCAGCGACAGCCACGCCTCCCGCACCGGCTGCCACCGCGAGACCGCCACCGCCGCGGCAACGGCCAGCACTGCCGCGGGGGCCAGGAACGCGACCTCGCGGAGGATCTCCCCCCGCGGGTTGACGCCGTGGGCGCTGGTGAAGCCGACGCTCTCGGCCTCGCGGGCAGACGCGGCCCCGTCGCCCTCGCCGTCTTCCGGCGGGCTCAGCAGCGGGCGGTCCTCGGCGTCCAGGAAGCTCCGCTGGAGATAGCCATAGTGCACCAGCAGCATCGCCAGTGCCAGGCCCGCGACCGCCCCCACGCACGCCGCGCCGGTCTCCGGGGAGACGCGAGGCAGCAGCCCCGCGCCCGGCGGGTCCGCCGTCGCACAGACCAGGCCCAGCAGCGTCGCCACCCAGCAGACCTCAAGCGGGATCAGCCAGCTCTCGATATCCACGAGCGAACTGGCCAGCAGCGCGCAGAACAGGCCCGCGTGGGCCGCGTACGCCGGCCAGGTGTCCAGGAACGTGCCCGTCCCGCTGCGAAGGTCGAGCACGTAAAACCACAGGAACAGGCCGGCGACCAGCACGGCCGTGGCGGCCTCGACGGCGAGGTAGCGGGGGCTGATCGACGCCTTGCAGTCGCGGCAGCGCCCGCGGAGGACCAGCCAGCTCAGCAGCGGGATGTTGTCGTACCACCGGATCGCCCGCCCGCAGGCCGGGCAATGGCTGCCCGGGAAGACGATGCTCTCCCCACGCGGCAATCGGTGGATCACCACGTTCAGGAAGCTCCCGACGCACGCGCCGAGGGCGAACAGGAAGATCAGCAGCAAGGTTTCCATAGGTTCGGTACCGTCGGCGGGAACCGTAGCATCGGGGGGGTGAGGATGCAAGCTCCGGCCGCTTCGGGCTTGAGGTGCGCGGACCGTCGGTCTACAGTCACTCCACCGCCCCCCGGCGGGCGGCGAAAAGGAGAGCCCCATGCTGCGCGACGAGTTGTACGACGCCATCTGCAACCTGCCCGTCATCGACGTCCATTCCCACATGGCGCGCGACCACCTCGCCGCCCGGTCGCTGAACGCCGTGGTGTTCTACCACATGCTCACCTACCCCCTCCGCGCCGCCGGGATGAGCGAGGAGACACTCTTCGCCAACCGCCACGACCGCGGACCCGAGCGGCTGGAGAAGCTCTTCGACGAGTCCATGCCCCACTGGGACGCCATCGAGCGGCTGTCCTTCGGCTGGGGGCTGCGGACCATCCTCCGCGAGCTTTACGGCTTCGCCGAGCCGATCACCGCCGACTCCCTGCCCCGTCTCCGCCAGGCCTTCGAGCGCGAGACGGCCCGGGCGGGCTTCGCCGAGAGCGTCCGCGAGCGGCTCAACCTCCGCCGCATCCTTTCCAGCCGCATCGAGGTGCCCCCGCTGGGCGAAGGCGAGAGCGACGGCGGGATCCGCTTCACCGTCGAGGAGAACATCACCAGCGGCATCCGGGAGTTTCACACCTGGCCCAGGCGCCTGGAGGAGATGCGGGACGAGCTCGGCTCGGACGTGACCAGCCTGGCCGAGCTGAAGCAGGTGGCGGCGGACTTCTACGGCGGCTTCGACTTCTCGGACAAGCACGCCCTGGTCTCGTGGATCTCCTCGGAGATCGACTTCCGCCCGGTGCCGGACCCGGCGATCGACGCCCTGCTGGCCGATGCCGCCGCGGGCAACGAGCCGGACCGCCGGGGCGCCCGCCTGCTGGAGGCCGCCATGCTGCGCGCCGTCTGCGAGGCGATCCGCGGGAAGACCTCGACGCTCCAGCTCTGCTACGGCACGCAGTTCCTCACGCCGGGCTACCTCCACCCGCAGTGCCGCGCCGACGCCCCGCTGGCCAGCGGCTTCGGGCGGCTGCTCGGCGAGTTCCCCGACCTGCACTTCAACATCCTCACCGGCTTCGAGACCGACGAGCCCATCTGGTGCTCGCTCTGCCAGGGCTACGCCAACATCTCCCTCGGCGGGTACTGGTGGAACACGTTCTACCCCTCGGTGATGCACCGGGCGTGGCACCGCCGGCTGGAGACCGTCCCCACCACGCGCCTCTGCGGGTTCTTCAGCGACGGATACTGCATCGACTGGATCTTCGCCCGCGTCCGGACCACCCAGCGCGTGCTCGCAAACGTCCTGGCCGAGAAGATCGAGTGGGGCTTCCTCAGCGAGTCCCAGGCCATCGACGCCGCCCGGGAGGTCCTCTTCGAGACCCCTCGCCGCCTCTTCCTGCCCGACGAGGACATCGAGGCCTGACCGCCGACGCCAACGCCGCCGCCCCCATGGAGCCGCACGTGAGACCCGATGCCTCCCACATCCGAAAGGTGCTGGTCGTCAGCAATACCCATTGGGACCGCGAGTTCCGCAGGTCCTTCGAGAAGACCCGCCGGCGACTGGTCACCATGATGGACGTCACGCTCGACATCCTCGATCGCGACGACCGCTACCACTCCTTCACGCTCGACGGGCACAGCATCCTGCTGGAGGACTACCTCGCCGTACGCCCCGAACGCGCCGAGCAGGTCCGCAGGCTGCTCGCCGACGGGCGCCTCGTCGCCGGGCCCTACTACACGCTTGCCGAGGAGTTCAGCATCGGCCACGAGGCCCTCGTGCGGAACCTCCTCTTCGGGCGGCGGGCGGTCGAGGCCCTCGGCGGGAAGGTCGGCCCCGTGGCCTACACGCCCTCCAGTTGGGGCCAGACAGGCCAGCTCCCGCAGGTCTTCGCCGACTTCGGCCTTCGCTACATGATGTTCTATCGCGGGATCAGCCACCACGAGGCCGACGCCGAGTACGTCTGGGAAGCACCCGACGGCACGCGGATGCTCGCCAGCCGCTTCGCCCTCTACGCGCGGTACAACTGGTACTACCAGGTCCATCGCCCCGTCACCGTCGGGCGGGTGTTCGAGAAGGACTACACCTGGGGGGAGCGCGACGAGGTGCCCTTCCGCGTCGCCGACGGGCTGGCCGGCGAGGACCTCGCCTTCGAGCTGCTCGCGCCCGCGACCGACTACGACAGGACGCGGCTGAAGCAGGCCGTCGAGGACATGATCGCCCGCGAGGGCCCCCACTTCACCACGCCGGTCTTCCTGGCCATGCACGGGCACGACATCTCCGTCGCCCACCCGCTGGAGACGCGAATCCTCGACGACGCACGCGAGCTGCTGGGCGACCGCTACGCGTTCGAGCACACGGACCTCGCCGGCTTCTGGGCCGAGGCCGAGAAGCACCTCGACCGCGACGCGATGCCCGTCCTGACCGGCGAACGGCGGGCGTACCTCAAGGAGGGCATGTGGACGCACCTGCTGCCCGGGACCGTCAGCGCCCGGACCTACCTCAAGCAGCAGGACTTCGACGCCACCGTCCGCCTGGCATACCTCGGCGAGCCGCTGGACGCACTCGCCGTCGCCACCGGGGCCGAGCCCGCCACGCGGTACCTCCACCTCGGATGGCGATACCTGCTGAGCAACCACACCCACGACGCCAACGGCGGATGCGCCCCCGACGCCGTCTGCCGCGACATGAGCTACCGCTACCGCAAGGCGGCCGACCTCGGCGACGTCGCCGTCGAGGACGCGATGGCCCACGTCGCCCGCAACCTCGAGCCGGGCGACCTGCCCGCCGACGCGATGCAGCTCGTCGTCTACAACCCCCTGCCCGTCGAGCGCGACGCCGTGACCCTGGTCGACCTGGAGCTGCCCGCCGACCGCCCCGCCCCGGCGGCAAGGCTGACCAGCGACGCCGACGCCGACCCGCCCCGCCAGCCCGTCTCCGCCGAGGCCTCCAGCAGCTTCGTCGACAGCATCTGGGACGTGCCGCGAATCCTCGAATCCAACCGCGTACGCTTCTACGCCAGGCTCTCCAGCCTGCCCGCCCTCGGCTACCGCACCTACCGCATCGAGCCCGAGAGCGACGAGCTGAGGCCCGCGCCCGCCGCGTCGCTGCTGACCGGGCCGACCGCGATGGCCAACGAGCACCTCCACGCCGAGGTCCGAGGCGACGGGACCGTCGACCTGACCTGCAAGGCCACCGGGCGGACCTACCGCGGGCTCAACGCCCTCCGCGACGAGGGCGAGTGCGGCAGCGCCTGGAAGCACGTCCCGCCGACCTACGACGCGGTCCACACCTCCCGCGGCGTCGCGGCGTCCGTGGCGGCCGTCGAGGACGGCCCGCTGGTCGCCGCCGTCGAGGCCCGCTACGACTTCGCCGTCCCCGCCGACTACGACGACGGCACGCGACGCAGCGACCGCCTGGTCAACCTGCCCGTGCGGGTGGTCTACCGCCTCGCCGCCGGAGCGCGGACGCTGGACGTGACGGTGACCGTCGACAACCGCGCCCGCGACCATCGCCTGCGAGCGTGCCTGCCCACGGGGCTCGCGGCCGAGGTCTCCCACGCCGACAGCCACTTCGACGTCGTCGCCCGGCCCGTCGCCGTGCCCGACTCCACCGGCTGGGTCGAGAGGGCGTTCGGCACGCACCCGCTGCGGAGCTTCGCGGACGTCTCCGACGGGACCGACGGGCTCGCCGTCCTGCCCCACGGGCTCTTCGAGTACGAGGTACTCGAGGACGACGACCGCACCCTCGCGCTGACCCTCCTGCGGGCCTGCCGGATCAAGCTGATGGTCAGCGAGGAGAAGCAGACCGAACTGCCCGACGAGGGCATCCAGTGCCCCGGCCGACAGAGCTTCCGCTACGGCATCTGCCCCCACGCCGGCACCTGGGAAGACGCCGGGCTGCTCACCGAAGCCGCCCTCGGCTACGTGCCCGTCCGCGCGGCGATGACCGGGCGCGGGCAGGGGCACCTGCCCGGCGAGATGAGCCTGCTGACGCTCGACAACACCGTCCTCCACGTGACCGCCGTCAAGCGGGCCGAGGACGGCGAGGGGCTCATCGTCCGGCTGTTCAACCCTACCGCCGAGCAGCAGGCGGCGACGCTGGCGTTCGGGCGGCCGGTCGCCTCCGCCGCCCGATGCCGGATGGACGAGAGCGAAATCGAGCCGACCACACCCGCCGGTGGAGACCGCCTGGAGGTCGCCCTCGCCCCCAAGAAGATCGCCACCTGGCGGGTGGTCCTGGACTGACCCCCGGCAACGCCGACCGGACCCGGTGTGTCCGTTCTGTCCACCCCTCGGGCAATGGACACACGCGGGAGTAATTGCATGTAAGTACATATCGAATAAGTTCTTACAAATACTTACGCCTGTGTCCACGGCGGCGACACGGTACACGCCCTGTGCCCGGTGGACACGGGGTGGACACAGTGCGGGCCGGAGCGTGCGGCGGGCAGGCGGTCACCTGCCGGAGGCCCGACCGGTCGCGGCCCCGCCCGGCCCCCGGGACCCTCCGATGGGCACCCGGCCGCCGGAGGCGTCCACAGCCACCGGCCACGGACGACGGGCCACTACACGAAGCGGAGATCACGAATGCAGGTGCCCGGGATCGGGAATATCGCTGAGGAGCATGCCGGGGATTTCACTGGCCTCGACGTCGGCGGCGACGGACTCTACCGCGTCGGCGTCGGCGGCGTCCGGCGGGTCCTCCTGACCCGCGACCGCAAGGTCGAGTTCATCGTCCACGACGAGCACACCCTCGCCTACGTCCGCTCGGCGATGGGGCACCCGGCCATCTATCCCCTGCGGGTCGCCCCCTTCGAGCCGCCGGCCGAGGCGGTGCTGATGGACCTCGATGGCACGAGCGTGCGCAGCGAGGGCTTCTGGATGTGGATCATCGAGCGGACGATGGCCCGGCTGATGGGCGAGGAGGGCTTCCGCCTGGCGCCCGACGACGAGCCGCACGTCTCGGGGCACTCGCTCAGCGAACACCTCAAGTACTGCATTGACAAGTATTTCCCTTCCGGCGACCTCGAAGCCGCTCGCGGGCATTACTTCGACATCACCCGCCACGAGATGGCCGAGATCCTCGCCGGCAGAGGCCGCGCCGACGCCTTCCGCCCCACGGCCGGGCTCAAGGAGTTCCTCCTGGCGCTCAAGGACCGGGGCATCCGCATCGGGCTGGTCACCAGCGGCCTGGAGGAGAAGGCCTGGCCGGAGATCGTCTCGGCCTTCCGCCAGCTCGATATGGGCGACCCGCGCGACTTCTACGACGCTATCATTTGTGCCGGACAGAGCTTAGGCCCAGGCCGGGTGGGCACACTCGGCGAGTTGGAGCCCAAGCCCCACCCGTGGCCCTACGCTGAGACGGTCCGCGTCGGCCTGGGCATGGCCCCCTCCAGCTACCGCCGCGCCGTCGCCATCGAGGACAGCGGCGCGGGCGTCGTCAGTGTCCGCCTCGCCGGCGTCGCCTGTCTGGGCCTCGCCGGGGGGAACATCCACGCAAGCGGCACGCGCCCGCTTCTCCACGCCGCCTGCGACACCCTCGACGACGCCCTGGCGATCATCCTCGGCGAGACCGCGTAGCTCCCCCTCGCCGCGACGCTTCCGTCGCGCGACGGACGCTGCACGCCCGGGGCGGATCTGGCCGATATGTCCGGCAGGAGACGCCGCCGCCCCGATGGGCGTCTCGTGCGTACAAAGGGATGCCATGCCTCTGACCGCGGCCATCAAGCTCGCCCGGCCCAGGCACTGGGTCAAGAACGTCATTGTGCTGATGCCGGTGATCTTCGCCATGCGGATCGGCGACGCCGGCGCCTGGGCGGCCGCCGCCCTGGCCGCCGCGGCGTTCTGCCTGGCCGCCGGCGCCGTCTACGTCGTCAACGACATCGCCGACCGCCAACGCGACCGCCTCCACCCCGACAAGCGTACCCGACCCCTCGCCGCCGGACGCGTCAGCCTCCGGGCCGCCGCCATCGAGGCCGGGCTGCTCCTGGCCGCCGCCCTCGCCGTCGCCGCAGCCGTCAACGGCCTCGTCCTCGCCGTCGTGGGCGCGTATGTCCTGCTCCAGGCAGCGTATACGTTCTACCTCAAACGCAAGATGCTCCTGGACGTCATCTGCATCGCGCTGGGGTTCGTCCTGCGGGCCGTCGCCGGGGCCGTCGCCATCCCCGTCGAGCCCAGCCCCTGGCTGTTCATCTGCACCTTCACCCTCTGCCTGTTCCTGGGCTTCTGCAAACGCTGCAACGAGCTGGCCACCCTCGGCGAGACCGACAACGCCCACCGCCACCGACCCAGCCTCGCCGGCTACCGACCCGAGTTGCTGACCCACCTGATCACCCTCTCGGCCGCCGTGGCCGTCGTCGCCTTCCTGCTCTACGGCGCCAGCGACATGACCGTCGCACGCATCGGCACGAACTACCTCGTCTACACCCTCCCCCTGGTCGTCTACGGGGTCTTCCGCTTCGCGATGCTCTCGATGACCGGCCGCTACGCCGACCCCACCGACCTGATCCTCCGCGACCGCCCCTTCGAGCTGACCATCGCGGTCTGGCTCGCCCTCGCCGTGGCCATCGTCTACTGGGGCCGGGACATCCAGGACCTCGCCCGCCGCTCGCTGAGCTTCTGAGCGGACCGGTCCGCCGACGCGGGGGGCAGCTTACCTGACGGTGTACTCCGTGCCGGGCGCGGTGTCGAAGACGACCACGTCGGGCTCGGGGCGGTCGAGCTTCACGGGTTGGCCGGCCGCGGTTACCTGTTTCACTCCCGCACAGCGGATGCGGCAGGGCCGGCCGAGCTTCGAGCGGACCTTGGCGGCCGTCAGCTTGCCCTCCTCCCACGCCATATCGACCTCGAAGCCGCCGCGGGCGCGAAGGCCGCGCACGCTGCCGCGCTGCCACGCCGTCGGCATCGCGGCCAGCAGATGCAGCTCGTAGGGCCCGCGGGGGTCCGGGCGGTAGTGGCTCTGGAGGAGCATCTCGGCGATGCCGCTGGTCCCGCCGAAGTTGCCGTCGATCTGGAACGGCGGGTGCGTGTCGAACAGGTTCGGCAAGGTGCTCTTGTCCAGCAGCTCCACGAGCATCTTGTGGGCGTGGTCGCCGTCCAGCAGCCTCGCCCAGAAGTTCACCTTCCACGCCTTCGACCAGCCCGTCCCGCCGTCGCCGCGGAGCTCGAGCGTCCGCTTCGCCCCGGCCGCCAGCTTCGGCGTGCCCCGCGGCGTGATCTCGCTGCCCGGATGGAGCCCGTAGAGGTGCGAGACGTGGCGGTGGCGGTCGTCGCGTCTGTCCCAGTCGTGGCGCCACTCCTGGAGCTGCCCCAGGCGCCCCACCTGCGGGCGCAGCAGGCGCGACCGCATGTCCTGGAGCTTCGCTCGGAAGTCGGCGTCGACGTCCAGGACCTCCGACGCCTCGATGCAGTTGCCGAACAGCTCCCAGACGATGGACTGGTCCATCGTGGGCCCTGCGGACAGCCCGGCGCGCTGGCCGTCGGGCGTGTGGAAGCGGTTCTCCGGCGAGGCCGACGGGCAGGAGACGAGCTTGCCGTTCTCGTCCTCGACGAGGTAGTCCACGAAGAACATCGCCGCCTGCTTGAGGATGGGCCAGACGCGGCGGAGGTATTCCTCGTCGCCGCCGAAGCGGTAGTGCTCCATGACGTGCCCGCACAGCCAGGCGCCCCCGGACGGCCAGACGCCCCACGCCGCGCCGTCCACCGGGGCGGTCGCCCGCCAGATGTCGGTATTGTGGTTGAGCGTCCAGCCGCGGCAGCCGAAGTGGATCTTCGCCGTCCGCGAGCCGGGCTCGACCAGCTCGGCGATGAGTTGCAGCAGCGACTCGTGGCAGTCGGCGAGATTGCACGTCTCGGCCGGGAAGAAGTTCATCTCCGTGTTGATGTTGGTGGTCCACTTGCTGCCCCAGGGCGGGTCCTTGCGGTCGTTCCAGATGCCCTGGAGATTGGCCGGCTGGCCCGGCGGGCGGGAGGCGGAGATCATCAGGTACCGCCCGAACTGGAGGTACTGGGCGGCGAGGTGCGGGTCGAGGCTGTCGGTGGCGACGGCGGCGACGCGCTCGTCGGTGGGGCGCTTCGCCGCGTCGGCGCCGCCGAGGTCGATCGCCACGCGCCCGAACAGCTCGCCGTAGTCGGCCACGTGGGCGGCGCGGAGCCTGGCGTAGTCGGTCTCGGCGTCGGCGAGGGCGGCCTCGCACCGGGCGGCCGGGTCGGCCGAGACGTCCTTGGGCCCCACGTAGCTGGTGGCCGCGGCGATCAACAGCGTCGCGGCGTCGGCGCCCTTGACGCCCAGCGAGGCCTTTCCGGCCGAGACGCTCCCGCCGTCGAGGATCACCTTCAGGCGGGCCTCGAACCGCGTCACGCCGCGGTCGACCTTGCCCCGGACGGCGAGGGTGTCGTCGGCGAGCGCCACCGTCGCGGCGGTCTGCGGGCTGGTCAGGACGGCCTGGAAGGTCAGCGAGGCCGGCTTGTCGGCCGTCAGGCGGACGGCGAGCACGCCGTCGGGGTGGCTGGCGAGCACCTCGCGGGTGTAGGTCACGCCGCCGGCGGCGTACTGCACGCGTGCGACGGCCTCGGTGAGGTCCAGCTCGCGGCGGTAGTTCTCGACGGACTCGTGCCCCTCGAACCGCAGCAGCAGGTCGCCGAGCGGCTGGTAGGCCGGCAGGCGGACGGGGTCGCTCATCAGCGTCTTGCCGGCCAGCGCGTCGGCTTCCTTGTACTTGCCCGCGAAGATCAGCTCGCGGATCTTCGGCAGGGCCTCGGCGCCGCCGGGGCGCTGGTAGTCGTGCGGCTCGCCCTGCCAGAGTGTGTCCTCGTTGAGCTGGATCAGCTCCAGGGCCGGGTTGCCGAAGACCATCCCGCCGAGGCGCCCGTTGCCGACGGGCACGGCCTCGATCCACTTGGCGGCGGGCTTTCGCCACCAGAGCGTCCAGTCGCCTTCCGGCGGCGCGGCCTCACCGGCGAGGGCGATCTCCGGCGGCTCGGGGGCGAACACGACGGGCGTTCCCGGCGGCGGGCTCGCCTGCTTGCGGTATGCCTCGGCCATCTTCGCGGCCTCCTTGCTGTCGGGGTCGGCGGGCCAGCGGGCCCGGTCGGGGTCGTCGCCGGCGAGGATCTGCCACTGCCCCGCCAGCCGCAGGGCCCCGCCCTTGCCGCTCAGCGACGGGTTGCCGAACGGGATCCCGCCCCCGCCGGCCTTGTCGTACACCCGCACGGCGATCAGGTTCCAGCCCCCCGCGCGCACGCACACCGCGGGGACCTTGTACTTCCGCACGCGCCGGGACTCCCCGCGGTAGTCCGGCGGCATCGAGCCGGTGGCGCCGACCTTTCGCCCGTTGAAGAACGTCTCGTCGGCGTCGTCGATCCGCCCGAGGTTCAGCGCGAGGTCGCGGCCCTTCCAGTCGGCGGGCACGCGGACGAAGCAGCGGTACCAGGCGAAGCCGTCGTACTTGCGGAACTGCCCGCCGAGCTTCTCCCAGAAGCCGGGCACATCCGCAAGCCGCCACGTCTCGCCCTCGGCCCGCGCGGCCCGGCCACCGCAGCATGCCACCATCCCCGCCGCCAGCACCGCCGCCGTTGCCGCTCGCCTCATCGCTCGCCGCCTTCCTCGCTGCCGGCGTCGTCCGTGCCGAAGCGGCGCGCCAGCAGGTTCCGCGCCACCCCGGCCGTCATCAACTGCCACGGATGGTAGAACAGGATCGGCACCATCGCAACACCCAGCAGCTCCGGGCGCGAGCCGAACACCGTCGTCAACAGGGGCACGCCCATGGCGAGCGTCTTCTGCGGGCCGACGAACACCGCCGCGATCGCGTCGCCGCGGTCCAGCCGCAGCAGGCGGGCGGCACCGTACGCGCCGGCGGTGAGAACGACGTTCGCGCCCGCGAGGTAGGCCAGCGGGCCCGCCAGCTCCGCCGGGCGCAGACCGGCGAGCGCCCCGCCGCCGGCGGCGCGGCAGAAGGCCAGGAAGACCACCAGCAGGATCAGCCCGCCCCCGGCGGAGGCGAGGCGCTTGCGGCGGCGGTCGGCGAACGCGCGAAGGCGGATGCGAAGGAGCTGCCCGGCGGCGAACGGCAGCAGCACCTTGCCGGCCAGGGCCAGGAAGATGCCCGCGACCCTCTCGGCCGGCAGGGCCGCCTGCCCGCCGCGCAGCAGCACCGTCAGCAGGACCGGCGAGAGGAACACGCCCAGGAGGTTTGCGAGGACGGCGTTGAAGATCGCCGTCGCCGCGTTGCCCCCGGCAAGCTGGGTCAGCACGATGCAGCTCGAGATGGTGGTCGGGAAGACGGCAAGGGCGTAGATGCCGACGAGCAGGCGCCCGTCGAGGACGTCGGCCAGCCAGCCGCCGGTCAGCAGGAACAGCAGCGGCGGGACGGCGAAGACGTACACCTGGAGCATCGCGTGGGTTCGGAGGCGCCGCAGCCCCTTGCCGAGGGCCTCGACAGGCAGGGACAGGCCCGAGAGCACGAAGATGGCGACGACCGCGGCCGTCGAGAGCCCGCGCCCGGCGTCGAGCGCCCGCCCGACGGCGGGGACCGCGAAGCCCAGCGCGACGGCGCCGACGATGCCGCAGACGAACCAGTTCCGCTTGAGGAAGCCGCCCATCGCCGCCGCGGGCCTACTTCAGGCCCGGGTGGCAGGATGCGCGGCCGGCCTTCTCGTGGTACTGCTGGTGGTATTCCTCGGCCTCCCAGAAGGTGGAGGCGGGGGTGATTTCGGTGACGATCGGCCGGGCGAAGCGATTGGACTCGTCGCCGGCGGCCTTGGACGCCTCGGCAGCGGCCTTCTGCCGCTCGTCGAGGTAGAAGATGGCCGAGCGGTACTGGTCGCCGATGTCGGGCCCCTGGCGGTCGAGCGTGGTGGGATCGTGGCAGGACCAGAAGACCTCGAGCAGGTCCTCGTAGGAGACCTTTTCGGGGTCGTAGGTGACCTCGACGGCCTCGGCGTGGCCGGTGCCCTTGTTGCAGACCTCGCGGTAGGTCGGGTTGTCCTTGTGGCCCCCGGTGTAGCCCACGCGGGTGGCGGTCACGCCGGGGACCTTGCGGAACGCGGCCTCGACGCCCCAGAAGCACCCGGCGGCGAAGACGGCCTTCTCCCGCCCGCCCCCGGCGGAGGGGGCGGCAGTCTCGGGCGTGTCGGCGGGCGCGGCGTCGGCGCCGGCATTGGTGGTCGGCTGGTCGGTCATGGCGGTGGTCTCCCGGCCGCCGCAGGCGAGCCCGCCGGCCAGGGCGACGGCAGCGAGCAGAGCCGGCATGACGGCACGGCATGGGATGCGGTTCATGGTTGCACTCCGTTCTCTCTTCATTGTACGCACCCGCCCGGCTCGTCGCGAGCGAACGTGGCGGCGAACGCGGCCGGCGGGGCCATGCGAAAAGGGCCGCCCCGGCGTGCGGGACGGCCCTTCGGTCAGGTCGGCCGCGCCGCCGGTGCTGCCGGGCGGCGCGGCATTGCGGTTGTGGTTACGCGGCCTTGCGGCGGCGGCGACGGAGGGCCACGCCGCCGAGCCCGACGGCCAGCAGGGCCAGCGTCGTCGGCTCGGGGACGGCCACGTCGTCGGTCGTCAGGCCGTAGTTGCGCTTGTAGCTGATGTAGTCGAGGTAGTCCACCGACCCGTCGAAGTTGACGTCGGCGGTGAGGGCCCCGGCCTCCAGCAGCGCCAGGTCGTCGCGGTCGACCTCCTGGTCGAAGTTCATGTCGCCCAGGATGGTCAGCCCGAAGGTCACGCCGTTGGCGTCCTCGGCGATGCCGATGGTCAGCTCCGGATTCGCCGCCGCCAGGTCGCTGGAGATGCCCGTCGCACCGTCCCACGCGCCCGTGCCGTAGCCCTCGGCGATCTCATCCCAGAGGTCCGCCAGCACGCCGTCGCCGACGGTCACGTCACCCTCGCCGACCTTCAGCAGGCCGTTGGCGTCGAGCGTCAGCCGCGTCATGCTGCTGTCCGTGCCGCCCAGTTCCAGCGTGCCGGCCACCGTCACCGAGGCGGCGTTGGTCACGCCGTCGGCAATCAGCGTCGCGGCGTCCTCGACGACCACGTTGCCGACGGTCGGCCGCCAGTTGTAGAGGGCGAAGACCTCGTCGTCCGTCAGGGCCGTGTCCCAGATGATCACTTCGTCGAGGTCCCCGACCCAATTGCGTGAGCCGACGCTGTAGGCGTCCGTGCCGATGTGGACGTCCGCGGCCGAGCTGGCCCCGGTGTCCATCGACTGGCCGGACGTGCTGGTGACCCCGTCGTAGGCGCCGTCCACGTAGAGGAGGACGTCGGTCATGTTCGAGCCGCCCTCGGGGAACACGGCCACGACGTGGTGCCACTGGTTGTCGCGAAGGTCGGTGCTGCCGACCTCGTGGCCGTCCTTGACCTCGACGCGGATCGCGCCGTGCTGGCCGTTGGCCGTCTGGGTGCGGAAGGCCCACTTCTCCCCGGACTCGTCGTCGTTGCCCCAACTGGCGATGACGGCGTCGTTGGCGTCGGTCCTGATCCACGCCGAAACCGTCCGGGGGTCGGTGCCCAGCACGCCCTTGTAGCCGGTCAGGGCGATGAATTCGCTGCCGCTCATGCTGACGGCCTTGCCGAAGCCTTCCGGCCCGACGACGAACTGCGGGCTCCCGCCGGCGGTGCCGTCGTTGCCGTTGCCGCTGACGTCGAGGTAGTTGCTGTTCATCGTCAGCCGGACGTTCATGTTGGCGTCGCCGGGCATCAGGGCGTCGGCCGGGGGAGAACTGATGACCTTGCCGGTCAGGTCCGCCACCGCGCCGCTACGCACCGCCACCGTCCCGCCGTTGCTGATCTCCAGCCCGGTGTAGTCGGCCGAGCCGGTGAACTCCAGCGTCCCGCCGATCTGCACGTTGGCGTCGAACTCCGGCGTCCCGCCGGCCAGCGTGACCGTCCGGGTGGGCAGCACCTCGACCGTCGGCGTGGCGAACCGCCCGCCGTCCAGACGCAGGTCGCCCTGGATGTCGGCCGAGCCCGCCTCGACGTCCGCACCGGCCGCGACGGTCATCGTCGTATCCCCGGCCGTCCGAAGCTCGGCGATGCTCGCCGGGTTGGCGATCGAGAAGCTGCTCTCGGCCGTCAGGCGGTCGGAGACGTTCAGCCGCCCGGTGCCCATGGCGAAGCTCGCGCCCGAGCCGCCGACCTTGGCCCGCTCGGCCGAAAGGTTGGCGTCCGTGCCGGTCACGGCGCCGGCGATCTCGATGTCGCGGAACGTCGCCGACCCGCCGGTGCCCAGGTCCAGCTCGCCGCCGTCGTTGACGGTCAGCAGGTCGGCGGAGCTGTCGGCCGAGCCGAGCTCCAGCCGCCCGCTCACGGTGGCACTGAACATGTCGGAGAACCCGCCAAGCTGGAGGGTCGCACCGCTGTCCACCTCGACCTCGCCGAGCCCGGCGGTCAGGCCGGAGAACGCCACGGCTTCCTTGCGGGTCAGGCCGGTCGAGTAGACGTAGAACTCGTCGATCAAGCCCTGGAAGTTGGCGTCGATGGTGATGGGGTTGGCGTCGGAGCCGCCGAACGGCGTGCTGCCGCCGCCCTGGCTGCCGATGCCCGGGTTGTCGTTGTGGTCGGGCATCTGCCCGCCGGTCTTGGCCAGGGCGTTGGCGTCCTCATCGACGAGCACGCCGTCGATGTACAGGCTCCACCGCCCGCCGGCGGCGTCGGGGTTCTCGTTCAGCGTGGCGACGAAGCTGTGCCAGCCGGCGGCGAGCTCCTCGCTGAGAAGGTCGCTGTACTCGGCCAGCTCGATGCCATTGTTCCCGTTGGCCTGGATGCGGGTGAGCATCTTGCCGTCGCGGAACAGGAAGCCGTGCCCGTTGGTATTGCCGCCGGTCTCGAAGAACAACTGGTCGCCCTCGACGTCCGTCTGGAGGAACCAGCCGGCGACCGTGTGCTCGGTCATGGCCGTCTCGAACAGGCCGTAGTCGCTGTTGGCTTCCACGCCGCCGTTGGAGGCGTCCATGGCGCCGCCGGAGACGCCGTTGGCGTCGTAGACGCCGCCGTCGTTGCCGAAGTCCTGGTTGCCGAAGTCGTCGTTGCCCAGGTTGCCGGCGTCGTCGAAGCTGTAGTAGGCGCCCAGCCCGCGGGTCGTGGGCGTCCCGGCCACGAGCGTGCCCGTCAGCACCGTGCCGGCCAGGTCCGTCGTGCCCGCCGCGGCGCGGACCAGTCCCTCGTTGTGGATGGTCGTGGCCGCATCGAACGCCGTCGTGTCATCGAAGACCAGCGAGCCGCCGTCATGGACGGTCGCGGCCACGCGGTTGGTCCCGCCGGCGAAGCGGAGCTCGCCGTCGACCACCACGCCGTTGGCGTCCAGCGACCCCGCCGAGGTCACGTCCACCGTCACGCCGGCGGGCACCGGCATCGAGGCGTTGACCGTCGTGGGGTTCTGGATGGTCAGGTCGCTCTGGACGTCCAGCGTCCCGGCCGTCAGGCGGGCGGTGCCCAGGGCGATGTTCGGGCTGGTCCCGCTGACGGTCAGCGTGCCGGCGACGTCCACCGGGCTGGCCGTGCCGACCAGCGATCCGGCGACGGTGGCGAGCCCCGCCGACAGCGAGCCGTCGGCGCCGAGGTCCAGCAGGCCGCCTTCGTTGACGCTCAGCTCCAGCGTGCTGCTGGCGGCGTCGCCGAGGGCGAGCTGGCCGTCCACGTCGATCAGGGCCACGCCGGAGACGCCCTTGGCGCTCAGCTCGGCGCCGGCGTCGACCTGCACCGTGCCCAGATCGACGGCGTTGCCCGCCAGCCGCAGGATGCCGCTGGCGGTCACGGGAATGCCGTAGAAGCGGACCTCGTCGATCTCGCCGCGGAAGCCGGGCTGGTTCGTCCCGCCGTCCTTGAACGCGCTGTCGCCCGTCTGGAGGCCGATGCCCGGCTGCGAGCCGTGATCGTCAATCTGGCCGGCCCAGCCGGGGGCGGTCATGCTGTCTGCCAGGTTGCCGTCGATGTACAGGCGGAAGTCCTGCTGGTCGTAGTAGAAGACCAGGTTGTGCCACTGCCCGTCGTCGGGCAGGTCGCCGGTGAGATCGGCGATGCTCCCGCCGCCCTCGCGCAGGCGGGCGCGGATCGTGCCGTCCTCGGCCATGATCCCCAGCCCGTTGGTGGACCCGCCCTCGTCGAGGATCACCTGGTTGCCGTTGGCATCGGCCTGCTTGACCCACACCGACATCACGCGCTGCGAGACCGCGGCGTTGAGGAACTCGCTGTCCCCGTCGTTGTCCAGGTTGATGATGCCGTCGGCCGTGCCGTCGGCGGCGTTGACGATCATCGCCCCGCCGACCACGCCGGCCGGCGTCCAGGCCGGATCGCCCGACTCGTCGCCGTGCTGGCTGCCCCGGGAGTCCCGCGTCAGCTCGTCGGCGGCGCTGAAGGCGTAGTGCGCCAGCAGCCCCTCCGTCGGGATGTCCGAGGTGGTCACGCCCGTGATCACCGTGTCCGGCAGCGAGGTCACGCCGGCGGCCGCCTGAACCAGGCCCTTCGTGGTGATGCCCGCCCCGGCATACGTGCCGTTGGCGTCGAACCGCAGCGTGCCCTTCTCGGCCACGGTGGCGTCGAAGGCGGCCGAGCCGCCGGCGAGGCGGAAGACCGCGTCGCCCTCGACGTTCACCTCGTTGGCGATCAGGTCGCCGCCGGGGACCACCGAGGCGGTCACGCCGCCGCGGACGTTCATCGTGTCGCTGACGGTCGTGGGCACCGTCGCGTCGAAGTCGAACGTGCTGTCCACGTTCAGCGTCGCCGTGTTCAGCCGGCCGGCGCCCAGCGAGAACGTCGGCGAGCCGGTCAGCGTCGTCGTGCCGAAGTCCGTCACGCCGCCGGTGCCGATCAGCGTCCCGGCAAGGTTGGCCGTGTCGGCCTGGACGGTCCCGGCCGGGCCGAGGTCCATCACGCCGCCGGCCTGGAGGTCCAGCAGCAGCGTGGAGCTGTCGGCCGAGCCGGTGATCAACTGGCCGTCGCCCTGCACCGTCACGCTGCCGGCGCCGGTGAAGCCGGCGACCTTCAGCACGGCGTTGGGATCGACGCTCAGATGGCCGACCGTATCGGGCTGGAAGAACGTGCGGAAGCGGTTCATGTTCCCGTCATCGACGGGGAAGAAGAAGTCGGCCTGGTCGGTCGAGCCGTTGGCGTTGGGGTCGATACCGAAGCCCCAGTTGTCCCAGCCGGACTGCCCGCTGGGCCAGCCGAAGCCGCCTTGGCCGTTGCTGAACCGCAGGTCGATGTCGTACCAGCCCGGCCCGTCGGTCAGCGCGAACGTGTCGCTGGTGATGTCAAACCAGGCCGCGCCGGTATCGACGTCCAGCGTCGTCCATTCGTCGCTGCCCGGGTCCTTGAGCTTCAGGCGGGTCTCGTCATCCACCGCGCCGCCGAACGTCGTGTTGCCGTCCAGCCAGATCTGCCCGGTGTAGACCACCGTCTTGTCGCGCGTCGCCGTGCCGGCCCCGTCGATCATCCACGGGTTGTCCGGGTCGTACGGGGAGCCCTCGTCGCCGTGGTAGTCCGAATCGACCGCACGCCAGGAGAGCTGGAAGCCGAACTGGCCCGGGTTGTCCGCCGACGTGTTCGGGTTGCCGTCCACCACGCCCTCCAGCAGGCCGGCGAAATACTCCGCCGCCGGCTGGGCGTCGGTGGCGATCACCACCGTGCTCATGTCCGTCGTGCCCGTTTTGGCCACGATCGTGCCGTTGTTGGTCACCGCGGCGTCGTAGACGAAGTCCGGCCCGTTGGGCTCGGCCGTCAGGTGCACCGTGCCGGTGTTGTCCACCACCAGCTCGCCGTCGAAGCCTGACGCGTCGCCGTACATGTCCAGCGGGTCGGGGATCTCGTTGCCCAGGGCCTCGAACGCCTCGCCGACGATGATCTGCGAGCTCGCCGAGCCGCTCACGCCGGTCAGGTCCAGCTCCAGGCCCGTGCCCGCGCCGCGGACCAGCCGCAGGGAGGCGTTGTCGCCGATCGTGATCGGCCCGCGCGAGAGCGTCACGCCGCTGCCGGCGACCGTGCGGAGCGCCGCGGCCGTGCCGGTCGAGACGTCCACCGTCGGCAGTTCCACGATGTAGCCGTTCTCGCTGCTGACGTTCAGGCCGACGTCCGCGCCGTCGAACGCGACGTTGCTGAAGGTGACGGTCCGCCCGGTGGCGGCCGCGTTGGCGTCGTAGGTCGCCTTGATGAGCCCGTCGGCGCCGACCACGCGGATCGGCTTGGCGAAGGTGGCGTTGGCGTCGGTGGCGATCACCGGCCCGCCGCCGCTGAGGCGCATCTCGCTGACGTACTGCACCTGGCAGGGGTCCTGGATGACGAGCTCGCCGTTGTTGAAGTCCAGGCGGAACGAGCCGTTGGCGTCGCCGATCGAGCCGGCGCCGCTGGCGGGGAAGGTGTGGCTGATGTAGCCCTCGCCGGCCTCGCCGATGGTCCAGACGCGGTCGCCGCCGCTGCTGCGGACGTTGTAGATGGCGAAGTCCTCGCCGGCGTCGCCGATTCTGCTGTTGCCGGCGCTGGTCGTCGCGTTGCCGTCGAAGACCAGGTCGAACACCGGCGAGGCCTCGTCGCTGCCGTCGGCGTGGTGGGCGAAGACGCTCAGCACGGCGTCTTCCTCCAGCGTCACGTCGCGGAAGTAGATGGTCGACGAGCCGCCCGAGAGGCCCTCGGGATCGGCGGTGGCCTGGATCTCGATGCTGTAGTTCCGCGTCGAGTCGGGGTTGTCTGCCAGCACGCGGACCGGCTGGTAGACGTCCCGCGCGTTGGCGTCGGGTGCCCACGGGGCGGCGTCGTGGCCCAGCAGGGCATCGTAGTTCCACCACCCGCCGCCCAGGACGATCTCCTCGGCCACCCAGTCGTTGGGGTCGGGGCTGGCCATCATCTCGCTGAACGGGTTGTCGTACGTGGTGTTGTTGCTGGTGTACTTGTCGTTCATCCACATCCGCGAGTCGGCCAGGAGGATGATCTTGCCGGTGATGGCCCGGGCGTCGGGATCGTCGTCCAGCGCCTCGGCACGGTTGAGGTTGAAGATGGTATCCGGGTGGACCACCACGTTGCCGTCGACGAACACGGACCCGCCCGTGTTGAACACCAGCTTGCCGCTGCGGACGTCGATGTTGCCGGCCTTCAACTCGCTCTGGATGCGGACCTGGCCGGTCATCATGCCGGTCTTGAGCGTCTTGTTCCAGTTGCCCTGCATGGTCGTCATCTCGCCGTCGTTGCCGATCACCAGGTTCAGGTGGAACTCATCGCCGCTGACCGCGCCGTTCGGGTCGACCCGCAGGTTCACCGGGTCGTTGAGGTACCAGGTTCGCCCCTCCCAGGCCGCGATGCCGAGCGTCTCGCCCATGTTGGCGTCCTGGTCGGCCCCGATGCCCGCACCGTCCTGGAGCCGGCCGTTCTGGCTGGTGGCGGTCAGGAAGTAGTCGCCGTCGCGGCTCCGCCACGGCGTGTTGAAGGTGTCGCGGTCGGTCCTGTTCGGCACGAAGTGCACGCCCTGGCCCCGGGCCCAGCTCCAGTGGTGGTTCGGGTTGAAGTTGTCCTGCTCGTAGACCAGCAGCGCGCCTTGCTCGAACTCCCAGGTCGCGCCGCGCTTGAGCTGGTCGCCGTGGCGGAGGAACAGCGCCCCGCCGGCCTCGGTCCGGATCGTGCCCCGGTTCATCCGCATCCCGCCGGCGTTGCTGTTGCCCTCGTGCCCGCCGTCGAAGACGGCGTTCTCGCCGATCACCAGCATGCCGCCGCCGAGGATCGCACCGTTGCTCTGCGGCAGGACGCGCCCGTTCTCGACCCGGACGACCTTGCCCACCGACTCCCAGTTGATCTCCAGGATGTGGTCGTTGCTGCTGCGGCCCTCGCCGCCGTCGCGGACCAGCACGTCCCAGTCCCCGCCGGGGACGCGGTTCAGGTCCATCTCCCCGCCGCCGAGGAACGTCACCGTCCCGTTGGCGTCGTCGGGGTTGAACGTCGCCTCCGATCCGACGTTCGGCCGCTCGCCGTTGACGTGGATCACGATCGGCGAGCCGTCGACGCCCACGAAGGTGTCCGTCAGGTTCGGCGAGCTGGTGATGTCCTGGAAGTCCGCCCGGCTCCACGTGCCGTAGCTGGCGCCCGTGTAGATGCCCGCCGAATCGCCCAGCGTGATGGTCCGGCTGGTGCCGGCCAGCACGGGCGCCGACAGGCGCGCCGCGCCGAGGTCTGCCTGGCTGGGCTCGACGGTGCCGGCGAAGACCGCGCCGTCGGCGAGGATGACGTCGGCGGTGGCCGCCCCGGCGGTCCCCTCGCCGGCGATGGTCAGCCCCGCGGTGTTGCCGTCCAGCAGCGCCCGTTCGGCGACGGTCACCTGCGGCAGGCTCGCGGGGTTCTGGGCCCCGGTCAACCGCAGGTGGGACCGGGAGGCCATGGTGAAGTCCGGCACGCCGGCCAGCGTGTCGGCGTGCTCGACGAACAGCGCGCCGCGGTCGCCCAGCGCGAAGTGGCTGCTGTCGTCCTGCGCGGCGTGGTCGACGCTCAGCAGCCCGTCGGCCATCACCAGCTTGCCGCCGGTGATCCACAGGTCGTTGGCGTCGAGGTCCAGCCCCGCGCCGATAACCGTCTCACCGCCGGTCAGCGTCATCGTCGAGACCGACAGGTCCGTGCCGAGCTGGTTGTAGTACGCCTTGTTGCCGCCCTGGTTGACGAGGATGTCCGTGGTCGTCACCTCGCCGTACGTGGTCACCGTGCCGCCCTGCACGTCGATCAGCGGCGTGGTCAGGGCGGCGTCGAACGTCGTCGTCCCGCGCGTGGACGTCACCGACGTGCCGATGTTCGCGTCGGCGTGGAAGTCCGCCGCGCCGCCGGCCATCGTGTACGTGGCGTCGATCTGAACGTTCGCGTCGGCCTCGAAACCGCTGGTGTAGTGCGTCAGCGACAGCGAGTCCGCCGTCACTTCGTCCCGGGCGATCAGCTTCGTCAGGTGGTCCGTGCCGTGGATCGTGATGTCCCGGCCGGTCAGGTCGATCGGCGAGAGCGCCTCGAGGATGCCCTCCTCCAGCGTGATCGCCGAGGTGTCCGTGATCGCGTCGTGGACGACCATCGTGGTGCTCTCGCGCACCGTGGTCGCGCCGGTGTAGCTGATGTCGCCGGTCAGCGTCAGCAGGCCGTCGCCGGCCGTCACGAGGTTGCCGTCGCCGACGATGTCGCCGGTCCACCGCAGCTCGTGCCGGGTGTCGGCACCCAGCACCAGGTCCATGCCGCCGGTGTTGGCGTCGTTGGGGCGGATGACCGTCGCGGCGCCGAGCGTCGCATCCGGACCGGCCGGGCCGGCCAGGAGGGAGCTGCCCGGCAGCAACTCGACGTCGTTGTCGAAGATCACCTCGTCGCCGGTCGCCGCCGACAGGAGCAGCCGCCCGCCGTTGAGGCGGAAGCCGGCGCTCTCCAGCGCCCCGCCGTTGGCGTCGGCACTGCCGTCCAGCAGCACGCCGACCACGCCGGCCTGGACGTCGACCAGCGTGTTGGCGTCGGTCGCCGACCCGGCCGCACCGTCGAACAGCAGCATGCCGTTGCCGGTCTTGGTGATCGTGGTGTCCAGCCCGCCGTCGGTCCACGCGCCGGCGAGCATCTTCGACTGCCCGGCGACGTCCACGCCGACGGCCTTGGCCGCCAGGCCGTTTGCGTCCACGCCCGTGCCGTCGAACAGCACCGTGCCGTCCCCGGCGACCGACAGCGTGGTGTCGTTCATCACGCTGAGGGCCCCGAGGGCGACCGCGTTGGCGACCTCGATCTCGGCGTCGGCCTCGGTGGTCACGTCCGAGCCGTAGTCCGTCGGGGTCATCGCCCCGGCCCAGGCCTCGAGGTAGTCGACTTCCTTGTACGTCAGGGCCTCGCGGTAGATGCGGACGTCGTCCAGCCAGCCGTCCATGCCGCCGGTGAACAGGTTGCCCGTGTTGCCGATCAGGAAGTCGTACGGGCTGGCCTCGATGTCCTCGACCAGGCCCGCGCCGACGATGTCGCCGTCGAAGTAGAAGTCCACCCAGGCGCCGGCACCGTCGCCGCCGAAGCCCTCGATGTCGTCGTACACCGCCACCACGTGGTGCCACTGGCCCACCTGGGCGTCGCTGCTGTTCTCGCTGTCGCCGGGCTCGACGGTGCCCCCGCCGGCAACGAGCTTGATGCCCTGCTGGCCCCCGCCGACGTCCTTCCGCTCGATCAACCAGCCCTCGTTGTCGTCCCAGGCGTCGCCCTTCGTGCCCAGGATCGCGTCGGTAAGGCCATCGGTGGACTCGAACTGCACCCAGAAGGACGCGGTGAAGGAACTGCTGAAGTTGAAGTCGCTGTTGTAGCCGCTGACGGCCGCGTGCGGCTTGTTGCTGGTCGGGTTCTGCTTGTCCAGCCGCAGCGAGCCGCTGCCGAACTTCACCACGTCGGAGACCATCTCCGCGCCGTTGGCCAGTACGGCGTCCGGGAAGGCCGTGTCGCGGGCCACGTTGTATGCGGTGTCCCCGCCGACCTGGTCGAAGGAGTAGTGGGCGAGGAGTTTGTGGTGGGCCGGCGTGTCGCCGCTGCCGGCGAGTTTCAGCCCGCCGCCGGCCAGCGTGACCGGCTTGCCCGCCAGCGAGGTGTCCGAGCCGTCGAAGTTGCCCACCAGCGTGCCGCCCTCCACGCGGATGCCCGCGAGGTCGGCGACGTTCGCCGCCGGCGTCGGGGCGATCGCCAGGCGGCTGCCGCCGGTCTTGACCAGCGTGGCGGCCAGCCCGCCGTCGTTCAGCACGCCCAGGCTGCTGTCGGTGATCCGCGTCTCGGCCGGGGTGTCGATGGTGATCGTCCCCGCCGCCGGACCGGCCAGCGTGGTGCCCATGAAGCTCACGCTGCCGTCCAGCGTCAGCGTCGCGTCGGAGCTGCCGACCGTCAGGGCGCCCATGACGGCCTCGTCGCTGTTGTCCACCGCGACCGTCGTCGAGCCCGAGACGGCCACGTCGTTGCCGTACTCGGCGATCTCGCCGACCTTGTACTGCCACATCCCCGCCTGACCGGCGGCGCCGGGGTTGATCGTCGGGCTGTCGCCCAGCCCGCCGGCGTCGTCGCGGCTCTCGATCTCGAAGCGGACCTTCGCGCCGCCGCCCCCCTCGTTGAAGCCCATGGCCACGGCGTACTCCTCGCCGGCGACCAGGTCAAGCCACTTCGCCGTCAGGCCCTCGCGGATCCGCCGGTCGGCGACGCGTTCGTCGACGGTGAACCGACCGTCCTGGTCGAGGTCCACGTAGACCGTCGCGAAGTCGTCGATGTCCTCGATCCGGAAGCGGTACTCGCCGTCCTCGGTCGGGACGAAGTAGCCCGTCCAGGCCGCCTCGAAGTTGTCGTCCCGCGTCGAGCCGAACAGGCTGTTGAAGGCGCCCTCCCCGCCGTAGTTCAGCGCGCCGGTCTCGATGACCAGGTCGTTGAAGTTCTGATTCAGCAACGCCGTGCCGTCGAACGGCTGCTCGTTCATCTCGTCGGTGTACGCGCCGCGCCACATGTTCAGCACCAGCCGGCCCTCCCACTCGCCGTGGTTCCGGGCCGCCGTCAGGCCGTTGTTCCGCGTGTAGCCGCCGGCCAGCGACAGCGTCGTGCCGTCCGTC
>CAYLPJ010000068.1:0-28679 GCA_964385465.1 uncultured Planctomycetaceae bacterium
TAGACTGACGAATGGAGCCGCGCTTTCATATCTTCACTCCACAGGGCGCGACGGGAGCTCTGGAGGGAGCTGCGGAGGAACAGGTTCTTCGCCAATCGCGCCGCCCACACAGCGAACTCGTCGCGGCAAGCGTGCAAACGTCCCCCGCCGAAGCCACCCTCCGCCCCACTCGAAAGCGGCGTCGTTGCCGCCGCACTCCACAGGGCGCGACGGGAGCTCTGGAGGGAGCTGCGGAGGAACAGGTTCTTCGCCAATCGCGCCGCCCACACAGCGAACTCGTCGCGGCAAGCGTGCAAACGTCCCCCGCCGAAGCCGCCCCACGCCCCACTCGAAAGCGGCGTCGTTGCCGCCGCACTCCACAGGGCGCGACGCGAACTCTGGAGGGAACTGCGGAGGAACAGCTTCTTCGCCAACCGCGCCGCCCACACAGCGAACTCGTGGCGGCAAGCGTGGCAACGGCCCTGTCGGGGCTCCAGAGGGAACGTCGGGGGGGGGGGGACGACCGAGCCGACACGAGAACGGGATTGCGGGCTGCGCACCCGTCGGCTGAACAACGGCCGAAGTCTTGCGGATGGGGCGGAGCAGCAGGTCCCGATGCTCACGGCCGACCGTGCGATAGAGCCCTACTCTCCCCGCTCCTTGGCCTCCACCCCGGCCAGGACGGTTTGGAGGGCGGCGGCGAGGACGGCGGGGTCGGGGGCCATGGTTTCGTCCATGAGGGTGACTTCGAGCCAGCGTTTGGGGTTGTTGGCAATCGGAGCGGCGGCGTGGAGGAAGAGGGTGCTCACCCAGCCGCGGGTGCGGTCGGGGTAGGTGATCGAGCCGATCATAAGCCGCCACGTCCGCCGGCCGGCCTTGAGGTCGGCGGTGCGGTAGAGCTGGTACAGCAGGCCGCGGCGTGCGGTCCGCTTCTGCTCGGCGGCGAGGACGTCGGACATCAGCGCGTCGGTTCGGCGGGCGTCGCAGCGGAGGTAGAGGGGCGCCTCGGCGTGCTCGAGTCGGACCTGCGTGATGGGGCGGTCGGCGGCGTCGGACTTCTGCTCCCGCTTGCCCCGCCGCCAGCCGGGTGGCACGGGGACGGCCAGGCGGAAGACCTCGCCGGCCTTGGCGGCGGTGTTGGCGTCGGCGGCGGGCGTGGCGGCCTCGAGGGCGGCGGGGAGCTTCCCGACGGCGTCGGCGAGCATCTTCGCGACGGCGGCCCGCTGGGGGTCGGGGATCGGCTCGGGGTGCTTGCCGGCCACCACCGTCTTGAGCCAGCCCGCAAACTCTTTCGGGGGCGGGAGATAGTGCGACACGTCGCCGAGGGCGGGCAGGATGGAGATGCTCGCGCCGGCCTCGCCGCGGCGGGCGCGGACCTGCCGCCAGTACCGCAAGGCCGACCCCTGCGTGATGTGGTTGACCACGAAGTACGGGCAGGATTTGGCGGTCTTCTCGGCCGGGTAGAACCACTCGTAGTCCCGCCCGCGTACGACGACGGGGTTGGTGGAGACGGCGACGACGGCGCGGAAGGCCTCGGGTGCGTGGTCGGCGAGGAACAGGGCGGTCTGGCCTCCTCCGGAGACGCCCATGAGGATGACGGCGTTGGGATCGGTCCGGTAACGCGTTTGTATGTCGTCGATTACGGCGACGATGTGGTTGGCGTCGGCGTAGCGCCACATCCGCTCGGCCGAGGGGGCGGGAATGGCGACGAGGCATCGGTTGGCCAGGAAGATCGGCGCCCATTCGGCGCGGAAGCGGGCGAGTTTCGCCTCCTTTGTGCCGCGGAGGAAGACCGCCACCGGGCGGGCTGCGGTCTCGCCGGCCGGCAGCAGGAGCGTGTAGTCTCGCCGGGGCTGTCCGACGGCATGGGTGGCCTCCCTCGCGGCCGGGGCGGAGGCGGCCGCGAGGGCCAGGGCGGCGACGACGGCGGCGGATGGGCGTGTGGCGTTCATGGTCGCTCATTGTATCGAACACCGCGGGCGCGGGGAACGGTCGGTGCGCGGGCGGGGGCCCGATCGGCCGGGCGTGTCCGGGGGGGCCAGCGGCGACGGGCCCGGGCGGGGCCGCGGACCGCTGGCAGGGTGGCCGGGGCCCGGGCCGGGAGAGGCACCCCGGCGGGATGCCGCCGCCCTGTCGGCGGCCGGGCCCGCCTGCGGGGAGTGGGGCAGGCCGTGCCCGGGTTGATCCGTGCCCGGCGGGTTATACGGGAATCAATGTATTCCGGCATACAGTATATACCCCTGGACACGCTGTCCACCCGCCCCGGTGGGTGGACAGGGGGTGTACACACTTAAAGCTATGTAAAACAGAATGTTGCGGCAATCACCGCGTCTGTGTGTCCAGCGTGTCCGGGGTGGACAGAGCCGACACACCGGCGGTCCGGCGGGTCCCGGGAGGCAGCCGGCGCCGGGGGGTTTCCCTCCGGCGCCGGGACGGGTAGACTGTGGGCGGCGACGTCGCCGCGAAGGGGTGCGAACATGCAGACGACAGTGACCTGCCCGTGCGGACATCGCGTGACCGTGGACCCGTCGGCGGGTCCGGGGGCCTGCCCGGCCTGCGGCAGGTCGCTGGCAGCAGGGCAGGCGGGGGGGCCGACAGACGGGGTCCAGGCGCCGCCGGTCGCGGCGCCGCCGGGGGCGCCCGCGGCCATGCCCGCCTGGTCGCCGCCGCCGGGGCCGGGGGAGTCCAAGGGCATGGCGATCGCCTCGATGGTGCTGGGGATCGTCTCGGCGGGGCTGTTCTGCTTCCACATGCTGGCGGTGCTGACCGGCACGGTGGGTGTGGCGCTGGGGGTGGTCTCGCTGGCGAAGAAGAAGGGGGGCAAGGGAATGGCGATCACGGGGGTGTGCACCGGCGGCGTGGGCGTCCTGCTGGGGCTGGCGATGCTGGCGGTCCCGTTTCTGATCATGAGCGCGATGGTGGGGGGGATGGCCCACACGATGCAGACCATGCCGGCCGCGATGACCCAGGCGATCCGGGGCTCGGTTGTCCACGGGCAGGCGGTCACCGAGCCGCCGGCAGTGCTGACCCCGGAGGAGATGCTGGACGCCATCCTCGCCCCGGCGGACGTGCACCGGGACGCCCGGCGGGCGCGCGTGGAGCTGGACCGTGCCCGGGACCAGTTCGACCGCCGAGAGGCGTACCCGGCGGCCCGGCGGGCATGCGTGGTCGCCTTCCGCCGCCACCTCGGCCACGCCGGGCTGAAGGTCCCTTCCGACCCGGATGACGCCCGGAAGTTCCGGACGGCGGCCTACGAGCTGCACGACCGCTTCCAGGCCCGCTACGACGAGGCGTGCGAGCTGGAGCGGGACGAGCGGTGGGATGACGCCGCCGACGCCTACCGCGCGGCGAGGCGGGAGCTTGGGGGCACGGAGGCGCCGCTGCTGGAGCGGCTGTCGAGGCACATCCGCCACTGCCGCTGGCGGGTGGACAACCCGGAGTCCCCGGATGTTGACATCCGGCCGGTCACGCCGTAGGACATCGGGCAGGCACGTCGCGTATCCATCGAGGGAGGCGGAAGATGGCAGGGCTGTTCGACATTGGCGGCCGGGGCAGCACGGCGGGTCGGGAGGTCGTCGGCGGGCTGACGACCTTCATGGCGATGAGCTATATCCTGTGCGTCCAGCCGGCGGTGCTGAGCATGGCGGGGATGGACGCCGGCGGGGTCTTCATGGCGACGTGCATCGCCTCGGGCGTGGCGTGCCTGGTGATGGGGCTCCTGGCGAACTACCCGATCGCCCTGGCGCCGGGAATGGGGGAGAACTTCTTTTTCGTCTTCACGCTGTGCGGCGTCGGTGCCGCGGCGGGGGCGTTCCACCTGACCTGGCAGGAAGCGCTGGCGCTGACGGTGGGCGTGGGCGTTCTGTTCCTGCTGCTGGCGACGGTGGGCGTGCGGGAGATGCTGCTCAACGCCATCCCGGACTCGCTGAAGAGCGGCATCGCGGCGGGCATCGGGCTGTTCATCACGCTGATCGGCTTCGAGTGGGGCAACATCATCCAGGGCCACCCCGTCACGCTGGTGACGCTGGCGGACCTGCGGGGCAACTACGTCGCCGCCCTGACGCTGCTGGGTTTGGCGATCGTGCTGGTCCTGCTGGCGGTGCGCGTCCGCGGGGCGATCCTCATCGCCATCCTCGCCACCACCGCGGCGACGTGGGCGGTCGGGCGGATCTGGGGCTTCGAGACCGTGGCGTACCAAGGCGTCGTCGGCGTGCCCCACGGGCTCGGCGAGACGGCCGGGGGGTTCCTCGGCGGCTTCGCCTCGCTGGGCGGCAAGCTGATCGGCCCGCACGTGGCGGAGGTGCTGAGCTTCGCCTTCGTGCTGCTGTTCATGGACCTGTTCGACACGGTGGGCACGCTGGTGGGCGTGGCCAACCGCGCGAACCTGATCACGGGCGGGCGGCTGCCGCGCGGCGGGCGGGCGCTGGTGGCCGACGCCTGCGGCACGGTCGCGAGCGGGTGCCTGGGGACCAGCACGGTGACGAGCTTCATCGAGTCGATCACGGGCGTCTCGGCGGGTGCCCGGACGGGCCTGGCGGCGGTGGTGACGGGGCTGTGCATGTTCGCGGCGCTGTTCTTCCAGCCGCTGGTGCGGATGATCGGCGGGGGGGTGAACCTGGCGGGCCCGGGCGAGGCGCCGGTGCTGCGGTACCCGATGATCGCCCCGGCGCTGATCGCCGTCGGCGCGATGATGATGCGCGCGATGCGGGAGGTGGACTGGGAGGACATTACCGAGGCCCTGCCGGGCTTCCTGGCGATGGTGAGCATCCCGTTCACCTACTCGATCGCCACGGGGATCGCGATCGGATTTGTCAGCTACGCCGTCGGCAAGCTGCTGACGGGGAGGGCGCGAAGCTGCCCGGCCATCGTGTACGTCTTCGCGGCCCTGTTCGTGGTGCAGTACGTCGTGGGGATCTGGACGGACGTGATCCACTGAGCCGTCGCCGGCGGCGCGTCCCCGCCTCCGCCGCTACCGCTTCGGCGCGCCGAGGGGTTGGATGACCGTCCTGGGCCGCCCGCGGCGGCGGAGCTCGACCTTGACGGTCTCCATCGCCCCGGCGTGGCGGATCGCGCCGATCAACTCGCCGGGGTTGGTGATCTCGTGGCCGTTGAAGCGGGTGATGACGTCGCCGACGCGGATGCGCCCGCTCTGCTTCGCCGCCCCGCCTGGCAGCAAGGCGACGACCTCGACCCCGCCGGGGGCGTTCTTGACCTCCAGCCCCAGCCTCGCCTGCCGCATCCGCGCCGCGCCGGCCGGGGGGGTGCGGGAACGCACCCACTTGCGCCATCGGGGCTCGATGAGGAACAGGCGGCTCTGGAGCGTGCGCTCGAAGGCCTTGCTGCCGTGCGGGTCGCGCGGGAAGGTCGCCTTGTAGCGCTTGTACCAGTCGTCGAGGCGGTCGCGGTCGTGGAGGTAGAACATGACGTAGCGCGCCTGGGCGTAGGCCAGGCCAATGCGTTCGCGGTCGAGGAACTCCTCGCGCCCCATCGCCAGCAGGTCCTTCAGCGGGATGGCGTCGTCCTCGCGGAGGGCCCGCTGGAGGCGGATCAGCCGCCCGTCGTCGATGGGCTCCAGGCCCGAGGTGGTGATCCGGCAGGACTGGAAGAGCGTCGCCAGCCCCTCGGCGATCCAGATGGGGTGCTTCTGCTTCGCCGCGGCCATGTCCGCGTGGTGCAGGGCGTGGGTGAACTCGTGGATGAGGGTGGCGCGACGGTCGATCGCGACCAGGCGCCTCCCCGCGTAGCTGTAGTAGCCGCGGCAGCCCTCGAAGGGCGGCTTGGTCGCGGCGAAGTCGTCGGCGGTGGGCAGCACGACGGTGATGTTCCACTCCCGCCGGCTGGCCGGGAGCGTCCGCTTGTAGGCGTCGGCGAAGGACGCAAGAAGGCGGACGGTCCGGTCGAGCGTGCGGTCGTCGAGGGCGCTGATGAAGACGAGTCGCCGGCCGGCGTCGATGCGGGCCTCGTAGCCCTCGCCGAACTTCGCCAACTGCCGACGGGCGATGGCCTTGGCCTCGGCGAGGAGGTCCCGTGAGGACCGGCTGGCCCCCGCAGCGGCGGCGGTCAGCCCGAGCAGTGCGGCGGCGACGAGCCCCGCGGCGCGCAAGCGTCGGTGATACGACATGATGCACCTCCGTCGGCGCTATCGGCGGATCGGCGGGCGGACCTGAGCAGCGATCGGCCGGGCGAACGGGAGACGTCGCGTTGGTTTTCCTTGACACCCAAGATATGGGAAACTAGACTTCCGTGTAGCCAAGATATGGGATCAGCTCTTGGCCGGGTGAGGTGCGGCGGATGCAATGTCCATTCTGCGGCAAGGATGACGACAAGGTCGTCGATTCCCGCAGCAGCGAAGGCGGCCGCGTGGTGCGCCGTCGGCGGGAGTGCAACGGCTGTCACCGCCGGTTCACCACCTACGAGCGGGTCGAGGAGAGCATCCGCATCGGGGTGATCAAGAAAGACGGTTCGCGGGAGGCCTACGACCGGCAGAAGATCATTGACGGCTTGGAGATGGCGTGCTTCAAGCGGCGGATCACGAACGAGCAGATCCGCCGGATCGTCGAGAGCGTCGAGGAGCGGATCTTCCAGCAGTTCGAGAAGGACGTGCCCTCGAGCTTCATCGGCGACGCCGTCAGCGAGGCCCTCCGCGCCGTCGACAAGATCGCGTACATCCGCTTCGCCAGCGTCTATCGCGAGTTCGCCGACGTCGGCGAACTCATCGACGAGGCCAGGGAAGTCGAGGAACTGCCCACCGTGCCCGAGGACCAGCCCGGGCTCTTCGAGGAGCAACGCCCGGGCGAGTAAGACAACCCGCCGGCCCGGCGACGCCGAGGCCGACAGCACAAGGACGGCACCCCGTGAACGGATCAAGGACGGTCCGGGTCATCAAGGCCGATGGAACGGCCGAAGCCTTCGACGAGGCCAAGCTCGCCGGCGCCATGTGGCGGGTGATGCGGGCGACCTGCGGGCGCTACCGCGACGCCCGCGAACTGGCCAAGGCGATCGAGATCTACCTTCGCCGCAACGGGCGGCATGCGGTGGGCAGCGCGGCCGTGTTCGAGATGGCGCTCAAGGTCCTCCGCCGCGCGCGGTTCGGCGCCGCGGCGGAGTTGCTGGAGAGCCACCGCGCCGCCCGCGAATCGGCCCGCCGGCGGCTGCGGATCGTCCATGGCGCCGATCACGCCACGCTGTGGGACAAGGGCTGGCTGGCCCGCATGGCCGAGGCGGGCTGGCTGGTTTCGAGGCCCACCGCCCGGATGCTGGCCGACGCCATCGAGACCGACCTTCTCGCCGCCGGCGCCACGACGGTCTCCCGCGAAGAGGTGGTGGTCCGCCTGAACGGGGCGGTCGCGTCCTTCGGGCTTGCCGACGCCGTGCCCGTCCGCCAGCCCGCGACGCGGTAGGCTCGTGGGGCGGTGGGCAGGAGTCCGTCGCCGCAGGCCGGCCCGCGGCACATGGGGAGCCATCGTACGGCCTCGGGAATCCCTTACACCCGCAAGGGGGGTCGTGTATCCTTAGTCCGTCTCGTGACCGTCAAGGAACAGGAAGTGCCTCATGGCTGCCAAGCAGGACGACGTGCTGGACCGGATCGACGAGCAGGCCCGGGCGGTGTACCGGCGGATCCAGCGGAAGCAGAAGCCGCAGATGAAGCTGCCCATCCGCTCGCTCTCGAACGTGCGGTATCGGCCCAAGGCGGGGCACTTCCAGCTCCGCGGCCGGCAGAAGGTCCGCACGCTGACGGTCTCGACGGTCAAGACGTTCGCCCAGACGCTGAAGATGCTGGCGATGAGCAAGGACCTGATCGCGACGGGCCGGCATTCGACGAAGCGCGAGGCATACTACCAGGCGTACAATTGGGGCGAGGTGGGCTTCGCGTCGCAGGACGAGTCGGACACGGTCATGGACGACGTCGAGGCGATGCTGACGGTCAATCGCGAGCAGCTTCACTTCCGCGCCGACGAGCACGGCGGGGAGGTCGCCGGGGAGTTGATTGTCATCGACCGCGACCGCCGCACCGGCCGGCGGATCGAGATCGACTGCACGGCCTTCGGCAGCGGGGCCTACAGCGTGCCCACGGTGGTCGAGGAACTGGGCTTCCGCACGAAGGCGAAGTTCATCCTGGCCGTGGAGACCAAGGGCATGTTCGAGCGGCTGGTTGAGGAGAACTTCGCCGACGAGCGGCAGTGCATCCTTGTCTCGATGGGCGGCGTGCCCAGCCGCGCGTGCCGGCGCTTCATCCGCCGCCTCGCCGACGCGCACGGGCTGAAGGTGTATGTCTTCACCGACGGCGACCCGTACGGGTACTTCAACATCTACCGCACGCTGAAGGTCGGCAGCGGCAACGCCGCGCACCTCAACGAGTTCTTCTGCGTGCCCCAGGCACAGTTCCTCGGCGTAACGCCCGATGATATCCGAGAGTACGAGCTGCCGACCCACCCGCTGAAGGAGGTCGACCGCAAACGGGCCAACGACGCCATGAAGAACGACCCGTTCATCCAGCACTACAAGTCGTGGCAGCAGGCGATTCGTACCATGCTCGAAATGGGCGTGCGCGTCGAGCAGCAGGCCCTGGCCAAGCATGGCCTGGAGTTCGTCGCAAAGACCTACCTGCCGCGGAAGCTCGACGAGGCCGACAGCTTCCTGCCCTGACCGAGACCGCAAGCGACAAGGACCCTTCGATGCCCGTCAAGGCCGATCCGCCCGGACAGGACCTGACCGAAGAGACCGCCCCCCGACCGAGGCGGGGCAAGCTGCCGATCGCCGTCGGCGTGCTCGCAGCCGCCCTCGCGGCCGTGACCGTCTGGACCGTCCCGCGCCCCACCGGCGACCTGTACGTCGCCCTTGCCGCCGGCCGGGACTTCTTCGACGGCAAGCTGGGCGCCCTGGACGACTGGGCCTTCACGACCGAGGGGCGGGTGTGGGTGAACCAGAACTGGGGCACGCACCTGACGTACTACCTGTTCTACAAGGCCTTCGGCGGGGTCGACGGCGACAAGTACCAGACCGAGGGGGCCGACGGCTACCTCGGCGCCCAGGACGGCGAGACCGGCCTGCTGCTGCTGAAGCTGCTGCTGATCGGCATGGGGACGACGTTCCTCGTCCTCGCCTGCCGCCGGCGCGGGGCCCGCTGGCCGGTGGCGCTGATCGTCGCGGCGCTGGTGATCGCCGCGGGGCGGAGTTTCATCGACCTGCGCCCCAACCTCACCACGCTGATGCTCGCCCCGGTCATGCTGTTCCTGCTGTACCGCACCATCGACAAGCCCTCCCGCATCTGGACGGTGATGATCGTCTTCGGGCTCATCTGGGCCAATGTCCACGGCGGGTTCTTCCTCGGTCTGATCACCATGGGCATCTGGGTGTTCTATCACCTGCTGGCGCGGATGCTGGAGCACCCGCTGCTGCGGCGGATCCTCTTCCGCATGATCTACGTGGTCATGGTCGCCGCGCTGGTCTGGCTGTTCTGCGGGGCGGGGGAAGTCGCCGAAGGCACCAGGCGGCTGGCGACGTTGCTGACGCTGGTGATCGGCACGGGCGTCAACGTCGGCTGGAGCGTGTTCGGGCGGCGAAAGGAGCGCCCCGGCGGCTCGCGAGGCAAGGCGGACGTTCCCGACCTGCCCGGGCAGTTCCGCTCGGAGCTGTCGGCCTCGATCAAGCCGCGGTGGCAGTTCATCGTGGCGCTGCTGGGCGCGTTCGTGCTGGCCGGCGTGGCCACGCCCTTCGGCGTTCATCAGCTCTTCCGCGACTACTCCAAGCTGAACATGGAGTTCTGGGAGATATGGAATCTCACGCACCCGTTCGTCGTCATGGCCGGCGAGGACAGCGAGCTGTGGCGCAGCGTGATCGAGTGGCACTCGCCGTTCACGGCCTCCTACCGCACGTTCGGGACGACGTGGGAGTTCTTCGGCCTGCTGGGGCTCTTCGGCCTGCTGGTGCCGCTGCACGTGCTGATCAAGCGTGCCCGCAAGCGCGGGGTGGACCTCGAGGACGTGCTGCTGCTGGTGCTGATCGTCGTCGTCGCCGCCGTGGCCATGGTCCGGGCGTTCGAGACCTACGAGGAGTTCGACACGTTCGTCCGCGCCTATCGCGAGAAACCCCAGCAGCGGGCCGCACTCCACGAGACGCCCACCCAACAGGCCGGCTGGCTGGCCTGCGGGCTGGTCTCCCCGGGCATCGGGCTGTTCGCGGTGGTCACGCTGCTGCTGGTCGGCATGGACCGCCTGGCCGGCAAACGCGTGGAGATCTTCCGCGGACGGCGGCTGGGTACGGCCCTGTTCGACATCACCATGGCGGGGCTGGCGATCTTCTACTTCGGCTTCCGCGCCCGGCGATTCATGCCGCTGGCGCTGATCCTGATCGCGCCGCTGCTGGCCCGCCGCCTCCAGTGGTTCCTGGCGTGGGGGGGGCGCCTGCTGGCCGCCGACGGCAGCGAGGCCGGCGCACCGGAAGCCGGTGACGCGGAGGGCGTCGCCGGCGGCGAGCCCGAGGACCTCTCCGGCCGCGTCATCCGCTCGCTGCCGGTCCTGGCCGCCGGGGTCGGGGCGGTCGTGCTGATCGGAATGCAGACGTGGGACAACGCCCTGCGCTACCTGCCCTACAGCCCGCGCGTCCGCCACCGCAGCATGTTGAAGAACATGATCGTGTACAACATGTTCCCGCCGAACGCCCGGGACTTCATCCAGGACAATCAGCTTTCGGGCAAGGCCTTCAACGAGTGGCGGTGGGAGGGCTACCTTCACTGGTACGCCCCGGCGATCAAGAGCTTCATCGGCGGGCGGGCACAGCAGGTCTACGACATCGAGACCTACAAGCAGCAGCGGCGGCTGCTCAGCGGGCGGGAATCGCCCGCCTGGCTCCAGCGCAGGGACGTCCGCTGGCTCATCGTGCCCCTCAACACCGGCGGCTACGAGACCATGCTCCGCCAGGCTGCCTTCTCCAGCGGCGCGGCCTGGGTGCCGGTCTTCTGCGACGGCGAGAACATCATCCTCGTCAACACGCGTTTGCCCGGGGGGCGCGAGGCCGTCGCGAAGTGCCTGGAGAACCGCTACATCTATCGCTCCCGGGCCCACCGGGCGCTCAGCCAGGCGTTCTGTCTGCGGAGTACCCCGGTGAACAAGCCGACCGAGGCGATCGCGAAGGTCAAGGAGTCCCAGCAGCACGAGCCGCTGGTGCTGGCCTACACGTCGCTGCGGGACCTGTACCAGAGCACGCCCATCCCGCTGGTCAAGGAGGTCCAGTACCTCCGCAAGGAGGTCGATCGCCTCGGCGAGATGGACTACCGCCGCCTCGGCGGTCTCAAGATCCTCCAGTGCCGGCGCATCGCCCTCAGCACACTCGGGGGGCTGTACGCCCTCGGCGCCAGGCAGACAAAGGGGGCGGCCAAGCAGAAGTTCATCGCCGCCCAACGCGCCCTCCAGAGGGAGATCGCCGAGGCCGATGCCCACCTCGCGGAAGTGATCGAGAAGTGGAGATGACCCCCGCGACGCCGCTCGCGGCGCCGGGGCCCCGGTAGAGAGGCATCGGGGCTGCAACCTGCCAGGGCGGCGAGGGAGGCCCTGGGGCGGGGCGCTACTTCGCGTCCATCCAGTTCTCGCCGATGCCGACGTCGACGCGCAGGGGCACGGCCAGCGGCATGGCCCCGGTCATCTCGCTGACGATCATCTCTCGCTCGGCCTCGACGGCGTCGGCGGGGATCTCGAAGACCAGTTCGTCGTGGATCTGGAGGAGCATGCGCGACGGCCTGCCCTCGGCGACGATGCGACCCGCCAGGTTCACCATTGCGCGCTTGATCAGGTCCGCCGCCGAGCCCTGGACGACGGAGTTGATGGCCAGCCGCTCGGCCGCGGCACGGCGCTGGGGGTTGCGGGCGTCGATCTCCGCGATCCGCCGGCGGCGCCCGGAAATGGTCTGCACATATCCGTGCTCCTTAGCCTGGCGGATGCACTGCTGGAGGAACTCGTCGATCTCCGGGAAACGTTTCTTGTACCCGCTGATGAAGTCCGCCGCCTCCCGGCGCTCGATCCGCAGCGCGACGCTCAGCCCGTAGGGCGTCTGTCCGTAGATGATGCCGAAGTTCACACCCTTGGCCTTGGCCCGCATCTCGTCGGTGACATCCTCGGCCGCGACGCCGAAGACCTCCGCGGCCACCGCGCGGTGGATGTCCTGCCCGGCCCGGAACGCTTCGCACAGACGTTCGTCCTCGCAGAGGTGCGCCAGTACCCGCAGCTCGACCTGCGAGTAGTCGGCCGAGAGCAGCACGCAGCCTTCCTCGGCCACGAAGGCCGAGCGAATCCGCCGGCCCCGCTCGGTGCGGATCGGGATGTTCTGGAGGTTCGGATCGCTGCTGCTCAGCCGCCCGGTGGCCGTGCCCGTCTGGTGGAAGCTCGTGTGGACCCGCCCGGTCTGCGGGTGGATGTACTCGGCGAGGGCCTTGAGGTAGGTGCCCAGCAGCTTGGTGAGCTTGCGGTAGTCCAGCACCAGCGCGGGCAGCTCGTGCTGGATGGCCAGCTCGCCGAGGACCGACGAGTCCGTGCTGGCGCCGGTCTTGGTCTTCTTCAAGACCGGCAGGGAGAGCTCCTCGAAGAGCACCACCCCCAGTTGCTTGGGGGAGTCGGGATTGAACTCGTGCCCGGCGGCGGCGACGATCCGCTCGCGGAGGGCGTCGGCCTCGCCGGACAGGGCCGTCTCCATCCGCCGCAGCGCCGCCGAGTCCAGCAGGATGCCCTGGCGCTCCATCTCGGCCAGGACGGGCACGAGGGGCATCTCCAGGCCGATGAACAGGTCGGTGAGCTTCTCGGCGTCCAGTTCCTCGGCGAGTCGCCGGGCCAGGCGGAGGGTGACGTCGGCGTCCTCGGCGGCGTAGGGCGTGACCGTCTCGACGGGCACGGCATCCATGCGGATCTGCTTCTTGCCCCGCCCGATCAGGTCCTCGATGGGGATGCAGTGATGGTCCAGGTACTCGGCCGCCAGGGCGTCGAGCTTGTAGGTCCGCCGCGTCGAGTCCAGAACATGGGCGGCAACCATGGTGTCGAACAGCGGCCCCGCGAGGGGCATTCCGGCCCGCCGGAGCACGAGCATGTCGTACTTGATGTTCTGCCCGACCTTCTCGATCGACGGATCGGCCAGCACCGGTGCGAGGGCCTCGCGGACGACCTCGACGTCGAGCGTCCGCGAGCCCAGGGGCCCGGCGACGGGCACGTAGGCCGCCCGCCCGGGCTGCCACGCCACCGAGACGCCCACAAGCTCGGCCTGCATCGGGCGGGTGGAGGTGGTCTCGGTGTCCACGGCGATCCGCTCGGCGGCGGCGAGGGCCTTCGCAAGATCCGCCAGGGCCTCGGGCGTGTCGATGCATTCGTACTCGTAGTCGGCGGCGGTCGTCCGGCCGGTGCGTTCGGCCTCGGCGGCGACCCCGCTGCCGGGGTTGCCCCCCTCGACGCCCATGTCGTCGAGCTGCTCCAGCAGGCGGCTGAAGCCCAGTTCGGCGAAGATCGGCCGCACCGCCTCGCCGTCGATCCTCTGGAAGCTCATCGCGTCGAGGTCCAGCTCGATCGGCACGTCGCGGTCGAGGGTGACCAGCTCGCGGGCCAGATCGAGCGTCTCGGCCGAGGCGAGCACGTTCTCCTTGAGTTTGGGCGTCAGCTCGTCGGCGTGCTCCAGCACGGCTTGGGCCGAACCGTACCGGTTGATCAGCTTGGCGGCCGTCTTGGGCCCCACGCCGGGCACGCCGGGGATGTTGTCGGTGGTGTCGCCGCTGAGGGTCTGGACCTCGACGGCCTGGCCCGGCCGGTAGCCCTTCTCGTCCTCGATGGTGTCGGCGTCGACGACGCGGTCCTTGCCGGGGTCGTAGAGCACGCAATGCTCGTTGACGAGCTGGTCGAGGTCCTTGTCTCCGCTGACCAGCACGACGTCGAGGTCCTCGCCGGCCAGACGCTCGGCGGCGGTGGCGAGGATGTCGTCGGCCTCGTAGCCGCTTTGCTGGAGGACGGGCACGCCGAGGGCGCGGACGATCTGGACGATCCGCTCGATCTGGGCGGGCAGGTCGTCGGGCATGGGCTTCCGCGTGGCCTTGTACTCGGGATAGACCTCGCGCCGGTGGAGCTGCTCAGTCGGGCCGTCCAGGGCCATCGCCAGGTACGTGGGGCGTTTCTCGGCGAGGATCTTCAGCAGCATCTGGCAGAAGACGTACGTCGCCTTGGTCGCCTCGCCGGTGGGGCTGGTCAGCTCCCGCATCGGGGCATAGTACGCCCTGTAGATCTGCGAGTGACCGTCCAGGATGTACAGCGTCTCGGCCACGGTGGGCTCCTCGGGCAGGGGCGTCAGCGCATCAGAAGCAGCAGCACGTAGGCCACCGGGGCGGCGAGCAGGGGGGAGTCGAGGATGTCCAGGACACCGCCGAACTCCGGCACCAGCGCGCCGCTGTCCTTGATCGCCGCCGACCGCTTCAGCAGGCTCTCGCAAAGGTCCGCGACCTGCCCGGCCAGGCCGAGAACCACGCCCCAGACCGCCGCCTGGGCCAACGAGAAGCCCACGTCCGTCGACGGGTTGAGGCTCAGCAGCCACGCGGCCAGGACGCTCGCCCCCGTGCCGACCGCCACACCGCCGGCCAAGCCCTCCCAGCTCTTGCCCGGGGAGAGCCACGGGATCATCTTGTGCTTGCCGCACGCCGTGCCCGTGAAGTAGGCGCCCACGTCGGTGAGCTTGACGGCCACCAGGAACAGCCCGAGCGTCAGCGCCCCGTGGGTCAGGCGGATGCTGAGCATCACCGCGATGCCGCTGGCGAGGTACATCACGGCCAGGAGCGTCGCGCCCAGCCGGGCCAGCGCGTTGTTCAGGCGGAAGCGGATCATCTGCTCGGCGAACGCGCCCAGGACGATCAGCCCCAGCAGGGCCCAGGCGTCGTCGATGTAGAGGAAGCCTGCCAGTTGCTGCCAGATCGGCAGCAGCCCCAGCAGGAGGGTGGCTGCCAGGCCGGAGACGCCCAGCAGCGGCGCCCCGGCCTCGCGGGTGAGGCGTCCGAGCTCGATGAAGCCCACCACGGCCGCGACGGCGGCGAGCGCGCCGAGGATGATCCCGCGGATGTCGCCGAGGTTGCGCGGCACGTCGAGGTGCTCCAGCGCGAGCACGCCGACGACCGCGGCGATCATCACCACGCCGAAGACCACACGTTTCAGGATTCGAATGGGGGATGGCATGGGGGTATGATGCGCCCCCGAGGCCGACATTGCCAGACCCCGCGCCCCCGAACCGACCGGGGCGCCAGGAAAAGGAGACCCGCGTGAGACGCGACGCGACCCGACCGAACGTTCTGCTCATCATGGCCGACCAGTTCCGGGCGGACTGGCTCGGCGCGGCCGGAGCGGAGTTCATCCGCACCCCGAACCTGGACCGCCTCGCCCGCCGGGGCGTGCTCGTCCGCAACTGTTGTACGAATTCGCCTGTGTGCGCCCCGGCGCGGATCGGCCTGGCCGCCGGGCTCCAGCCGGTGCGGCTGGGGGCGACAGGCAACCAGGCGTTCCTGCCGGCGTCGGTGACGACGTACTACCAGCGCCTGCGCGACCACGGCTATCGCGTGGGGTGCGTGGGCAAGCTCGACCTGGCAAAGCCCGACGGCTACAACGGCCGACACGGCGACCGCCCGTGCGCGTTCGGCTGGGGCTTCACGCACCCCTTCGAGTGCGAGGGCAAGATGCACGCCGGGCAGAAGCCCGACCCGCGGGGGCCGTACGGCTTCTACCTCGCCGAGCGCGGGCTCATGCAGGCGTTCCACGAGGACTACCGCCGCCGCGCGGCCGGGGGGTGGAACATCGGGGTCGCCGAGGATTCGGTCCTGCCGACCGAGGCCTTCGAGGACGCGTGGATCGGGCACCATGCCGCGCGGTGGCTGGCCGACGTGCCGGACGACTTTCCGTGGCACTACGTTGTCAGCTTCGTCGGCCCGCACGACCCATTCGACCCGCCGACCGAGTACGCCGACCGCTGGCGCGACGCCGAGATGCCCCCGGCGCGGGCGCCGTCGCCGGAGGGCAAGCCCGCCTGGATCCGCAACCGCACGCGCGAGTTCGACCCCGGGCAGGTCGCCGTCACCCGCCGCCAGTACGCCGCGGCCATCGAGGTCATCGACGACGCCGTCGGCGAGATGCTCGCCGCCGTCGAGGCCCGAGGGCAGCTCGACAACACGGTCGTCCTGTTCACCAGCGACCACGGCGAGATGCTCGGCGACCACGGCATGTACGCCAAGAGCGTGATGTACCGGCCGGCGATGGACGTGCCCCTCCTGGCCGCCGGGCCGGGCATCGCCGCCGGCCGCGACAGCGACGCGCTCGTCGAGCTGATCGACGTGAACCCGACGATCTGCGAGCTGGCGGGCCTGCCGCCGCAGGAGAATATCGACGCGGTCAGCTTCGCGCCGCTGCTGGCCGGCGAGGCCGACGGGCATCGCAGCGAGTGCGTCAGCCAGTTGACCAACTGCCGCGCCGTCCGCACGGCCACGCACAAGCTGATCGAGAGCTTCAACGACGCCCCGGAGCTCTACGACCTTTCCGCCGATCCGGACGAGACGAGGAACGTCGCGGCGGAGGCCCCCGATCTCGTCGGCGAGCTCCGCGGGCGATTGGTCGGGCGCCTGCTGGAAGGCAAGTGGCGGCGCTAGACTTTTCCGTGGTCCGCCGGTAGCGTACGCACCCCCGTACACGAAAGGGCACTGCGATGGTAGTCGTCATGAAATCCCACGCCGCCGACGAGGAGATCCGCGGCGTCGTGGACCGGATACACGCCCTGGGCATGGAGACCCACGTCAGCCGCGGGACCTACCGCACGATCATCGGCCTGATCGGCGACGAGCGCGAGGTGGACCTCGACTCCATCGCCGCCATGCCGGGCGTCGAGCGGGCCTTCCCCGTGCTGCGCCCGTACAAGTACGTCGCCCGGGACGTGCACCCCGAGGGCTTCACCGTCCGCGTCGGCGACGTCGAGGTCGGCAAGGGGCTGGTCTTCATGGCCGGGCCTTGCTCGGTCGAGGACGAGGACTCGACCCTGCGGATCGCCGAGCGGGTCAAGGCGGCCGGGGCGCAGCTCTTCCGCGGCGGCGCGTACAAGCCGCGGACGAGCCCGTGGTCCTTCCAGGGCCTGCGGGAGCGAGGATTGGAGATCCTCTCGAAGGTCAAGGCCGCCACAGGCATGCCGGTCGTCACCGAGATCATGGACACCGCGGACATCGACGTCGTCGGCGAGCACACGGACGTCTACCAGGTCGGCACGCGGAACATGAAGAACTACGCCCTGCTCAGCGCGCTGGGGAACACCAACCTGCCCGTGCTGCTGAAGCGCGGCGAGGCGGCGAAGATCGAGGAATGGCTGGCCGCGGCGGACTACATCGTCCGCAACGGCAACGAGCGGGTGATCCTCTGCGAGCGGGGCATCCGCACGTTCGAGGACTACACCCGCAACACGCTGGACCTCAACGCGGTCGTCGCCGCCCGCAAGGAGAGCTACCTGCCCGTCGTGGTCGATCCCAGCCACGGCACGGGCCACGCGGATATGGTCCCGCCGATGGGCCTGGCCGCCGTCGCCGCCGGCGCCGACGGGCTGATCGTCGAGGCCCACTACGACCCGGACAAGGCCTGGTCCGACGGCCGCCAGACCCTGACCATCGAGGCGCTCGCCGAGATGATCGCCGCCTGCAAGCGCATCCGCGACTGCCGCAACCAGGCCTGACCCGCCGGAGACGCCGCCGATGAACGTTGCGCTGATCGGAGACGTGCACGCCAACCTGCCGGCCCTGGAGGCCGTGCTCGCCGACGCGCGCGCCCGCTCGGTCTCGGCGGTATGGAACGTCGGCGACGTGGTCGGCTACGGCGCGTTTCCCGACGAGTCCGTCCGGATGCTCCGCGCCGCCGGGGCGGTCAGCATCGTGGGCAACTACGACCGCAAGGTCCTCCGCTTCCCCCGCAAGGCCGAGAAGTGGCAGCGCAGCAAGGCCTCCGAGAAGTACGCGGCCTTCGAGTGGGCCTACCGCAATCTCTCCCCGGAGAGCCGCGACTACCTCGCCTCGCTGCCCACGGAGGTGCGGATGCAGCTTGCGGGGCGGGAGTTCCTGCTCGTGCACGGGAGCCCCACCAGCGAGGACGAGCCGCTGACCGACGAGACCCCCGCCGGGCGGCTGGAGGAGCTGGCCGAACTCGCCGCCGCCGACGTGGTCGTCTGCGGGCATTCGCACAAGCCCATGGCCCGCGAGGCCGCCGGCGTGCTGTTCGTGGGCACCGGCAGCGTCGGCCGGCCCGAAGGCGGCGACCCTCGCGCCTGCTACGCCGTGCTGGAGATCGACGCCGGACAGCTCGCCGTCACGCATCGCCGCGTGCCCTATGACGCCGCCAGCGCCGCCGAGGCCATCCGCTCCACGGGCCAGCCGGAGGCATTCGCCCAGATGGTCCTTCGCGGCGAGAGCTTCGACGGGATCACGCCGCAGCGCGATCTGCCAGACCCGGCCGAGGCCCCGCCGGTCCACCCGCGCGACGCCGAGGCCGCCGTGCTCGCCCTGGCCGAACGATGCAGTTACGAGGACGACCACACCCGCCAGGTCGTGCGGATCTCGGAGTGGCTCTTCGACGCCCTGCGCCCGGCCCACGGGCTCGGCGACCGCGAGCGGGACCTCATGCGGTGGGGGGCATGGCTGCACGACATCGGCTGGCTGGACGGCAAGGGCGGGCATCACAAGTCGTCGCTGCGGCGGATCCTCGCCGACCCGTCGCTGCCGTTCGATACGCGCAGCCGCTACATCGTTGCCTCCGTCGCGCGGTACCACCGCAAGGCCCTGCCGAAAAAGCGCCACGGGCACTACATGGCCCTGGACGCCGACGACCGCGAGCTGGTGCGGGTCCTGGGAGGGATCGTCCGCCTCGCCGACGGGCTCGACCGCACGCACGACGACGTGGTCACCGGCCTGGCCTGCGAGATCGCCCCGCACGAAGTCGTCATCCGCTGCCGCACCGCCGGCCCGGCGGACATCGCCCTGGAGGCCGCCCGACGCAAGAGCGAGCTGCTCTCGCTGGCCCTGGGGCGCGGCGTACGCATCGAGGCCGAGGGGCACGTGGCGTGAGCAGCGCCCGGCGCGTCGCCTCCGGCGGCGAGCCGCATGGGTCATTTTCCGATTTGCCGCCGGCCCTCCGGAGCGATAGCATGACAGGACGGCCGGGGGGAGCAGGAGTTCCATGACCGACGGGACAAAGCAAGAACCCGCCGACTCTACGCCCGTGGCGGTGGTGGACATCGGCTCCAACTCGATCCGCATGGCGGTGGCCGAGGTGACCGCCGAGGGCGACGTACGCGTCCTCGAGCGCACCCAGCGGGCGGTCCACCTCGGGCAGGACACGTTCGTCTCCGGGCGGCTGAGCACGCGGACCATGAACGCCGCCATCTCCATCCTGTCCGACTTCCGCAAGATCATGGATACGTACATGGTCCGGCAGGTTCGCGTCGTGGCCACCAGCGCCGTCCGGGAGGCCGCCAACGCCGACGCGTTCCTCGACCGCATCTTCATGTCCACCGACATGGACGTGGAGGTCATCAGCACCTCGGAGGAAAGCCGCCTGAAGGTGGCCGCGGTGCGCCAGGCGCTGCGGTCGGCGCCGAACATCTCGTTCCACAACGCGCTGGTCGTCGAGATCGGCGGGGGCACGGCCCTGCTGACGCTGCTGCACGAGGGCGAAATCGTCACGTCCGAGAGCCACCGGATGGGCTCGATCCGCCTCCAGGAAGCCCTGTCGATCAGCGCCGAGTCGGCCGACAAGGCCGCCGATCTCATCCGCCAGCAGATCGCGGGGATGCTGGCGGCAATCTCCGCCTCGCTGCCGCTGGACAGCGTGGAGACCTTCTTCGCCGTCGGCGGCGATGCCCGGTTCGCCGCCCGCCAGGTCGGCAAGGCCACCCAGTCCCCGGACCTGTATCTGATCAAGCCCAAGCGGTTCGACCGCCTCGTCGGCCGCTGCGAGCGCCGCAGCGTCGAGGAGATCACGCGCGAGTACCAGCTCACCCACGCCGCCGCCGAGACGCTCGTCCCGGCGCTGCTGGTCTACCAGGCGTTGATTCACGAGACGGCCGCCAGGCAGATCGTCGCGTCGTACACGTCGATGCGCGACGGCCTGCTGCTGGACATGGCCCACAGCGTGATGGGGCTGGAGGACGAGGAACTTACCCGCGGCGTGATCCGCTCGGCGCGGGCGATCTGCGAGAAGTACCGCTGCGACCCCGGGCACGTGATGCACGTGGCCGACCTGGCGGTGGAGCTGTTCGACCAGCTCCAGGAGGAGCACGGCCTGGCGCGGCGGCACCGGCTGCTGCTCCGCGTGGCGGCGATGCTGCACGAGGTCGGCTCCTTCGTCAGCGGGCGCGCCCATCACAAGCACACGTATTACCTGATCTCGAACGCGGAGGTCTTCGGGCTCAACGGCGAGGAGTTGGAGACGGTCGCGCTGGTGGGGCGCTACCATCGGCGGAGCTGCCCGAAGCAATCGCACCCGGAATACACGGCGCTGTCGCGGTCGAAGCGAGTGGTCGTCAGCAAGCTGGCGGCGATGCTTCGCGTGGCCGACGCGCTGGATCGCGGACACGCCCAGAACGTCAACGAGTTCCACGTCGAGCGGCAGGGCGATGAGCTGGTGATCTTCGTTCACGGCGCGACGGATCTGACGCTGGAACGGCGGGCCATGGAACGGAAGGCGGACCTGTTCGAGGACATCTACGGCATGCGCGTGCGGCTGGAAGAGGCGCCCCTGCCGGCGCCCGAGCCGTGGGCCTGACCGCCGCAGCGGCCCGAGCAACACGGAGAACACGTGGCCAAGAAGAAGACCAAGGGACGTAGCAGCCCATCGCGGGGATCGCTGAGCTCGCCTTCGCTGTACATCAACCGCGAGCTGAGCTGGCTGGAGTTCAACGACCGCGTCCTCAAGGAGGGGCTCTCGGAGTCGCTGCCGCTGCTGGAAAGGCTGAAGTTCCTGGCCATCGTCAGCTCGAACCTCGACGAGTTCTTCATGATCCGCGTCGCCGGGCTGAAGCAGCAGCAGGCCGCCCGCGTTCGCAAGCGGGACATCGCCGGGCTGACCCCGACCCAGCAGCTTCAGCGGATCGCCCAGCGGGTCAAACGCATGGTGGCCGAGCAGGCGAACGGCATCCGCAAGGTCACCGACGGCCTCAAGACCAAGGGGCTGCACATCGTCGGGGCCGACGAGTTGACACCCGCACAGCGGCGGTTCCTCGAATCGTTTTTCGAGCTCGAGGTCCTGCCCGTGCTGACCCCGATGGCCATCGACCGCCTCGACCCCTGCCCGCTGCTGCCCGGCCTGCGGCTGATGCTGGGCGTCCGCATGTTCACCGGGCAGGGGGAGTCCAAGGAAGAGCACGTCACCGTGGTGCCCGTGCCCAACGGCCTGCCTCGGTTCATCGCCCTTCCGGCGAAAGAGGCCCTGCACCTGATCCGCCTCGAGGACGTCATCGCCATGAACGTCCAGTCGCTCCTGCCGGGCCACCGCATCCGCGCCTGCGTGCCGTTCCGGCTCACGCGCGACGCGGACGTGGCCATCCAGGAGGACGCGGCCGGGGACCTTCTCGGGGCGATCGAGAAGGCCGTTTCCTCCCGCCAGCGCCGGGCGGTCGTGCGGATGGAGATCGCCGCCGGCGCCGACCGCAAGCTGCGCAAGTGGCTGATGGACTGGACGGGGGCCAGCACGCAGGACGTCTACGACGTCGAGGGCATGCTGGACGCGACGGCCCTGTGGGAGATCGCCGGGCGGTCCGGCCTCGAGAAGCTCACCAGCCCGGACTGGCCCCCCCAGCCTCCGCGCGACCTGCTCGACGAGGACGAGGACATCTGGTCGGCGCTGCAGGAGCGCGACGTGATGCTCTTCCACCCGTACGAGTCCTTCGGCCCGGTGGTGCGCCTGCTCAGCGAGGCCGCCGAGGACCCGGCCGTGCTGGCGGTCAAGCAGACGCTCTACCGCACCAGCGGGGACTCGCCGGTCATCGCCGCCCTGGAGCGGGCGGCGCAGAACGGCAAGCAGGTGGTCGTGCTGGTCGAGCTGAAGGCGCGGTTCGACGAGGCGCGGAACGTCGGCTGGGCCCGCCGTCTCGAGGACGCCGGGGCGCTGGTCATCTACGGCATCAGCGGCTACAAGACGCACTCCAAGGCTTTGCTGATCGTCCGCAGGGAGGCCCACCGCATCCGCCGCTACGTGCACCTCGGCACCGGGAATTACAACGACAAGACCGCCAAGCTCTACTCCGACATCGGGCTGATGACCAGCGACAACGAGGTGGCGACGGACGTCGCGGCCTTCTTCAACCTGCTGACCGGCTATTCCGAATCCGTCGGCTTTTCCAAGCTGACCATCGCCCCGACGGGGCTGCGCAACCGCTTCCTGGCGCTGATCGACCGGGAGATCGAGGCCTCCACACCCGACGAGCCGGGCCTGATCATGGCCAAGGTCAACTCGCTCCAGGACAAGGGTATCATCCAGGCGCTCTACCGCGCCAGCCAGGCCGGCGTGGAGGTCCAGCTCAACGTCCGCGGCATCTGCTGCCTGAGGCCGGGCATCGCCGGGGTCAGCGAGAACATCCGCGTGGTGTCCATCGTGGACCGCTTCCTGGAGCATGCCCGGGTCTTCTACTTCCGCAACGCCGGGCACGAAGAGGTCTACATGAGCAGCGCCGACTGGATGGGGCGCAACCTCGACCGGAGGCTGGAAATCCTCTTCCCCGTCCAGGATCAGCGCCTGCTGCGGCGGCTGAAGGGCATCCTGCGGACCTTCGCCGCCGACAATGTCAAGGGCCGGCAACTGCTGTCGGACGGCACGTACAAGCCGGTCGAGGCCAAGGGCAAGCGCATCCGCGCGCAGGAGGCATTCTACCGGGAGGCCCTCGAGGCCGCCCGGGACCACCCCGAGGCCCGGACCCGCTTCAAGCCCATGACCCGCCCGACCTGATCGCTGTCAGTGGTCCGCCGCGCCGTGGCCGGCAGGAGCCCGTGGCGCCCGTTGCCTGCGCGGGGCGGCCAACGCTGCCGCTTCCTTCAACCGGCTACTGGCCACTGCCTTCCCGGGCGCTCTCCTCCTCCCGTCCAAGCGCCAGCAGCAGGGCCTTGCGCTCGGTGCAGGCGTTGTAGGCTTCGACGGCCTCTCGCAACGGCGCGGCGCGGAACTCGACGTCGCGGTAGTGCAGCAGCAGCTTCGCCTTGTCGGACAGCTCCGGCGCAGACCCCTCGCCGATTGCCAGGTACAGCACCGACGGGTTGCCCCGGCAGAGCTTCGTGATGCCCTTGCGCCCGAAGCGGTGGCGGGCCAGGTCCTTGCGAACCTTCTTCCCGGCCGCCTTGACCGTCCCGTCGGCATGGACGCACACGTCGGTCGTATAGGACTCGCCGTCGACCACCGCCTCGGCCGGGCCGGTGAGCTCCACGTGCGGATACGCCTCGGGGGCGATCCCGGCGTTGGCGAACGGGTCCTCGCCGAGCATCTGCTGGGCCAGCGCCACGCCGCCCAGCGCCACCGCGTCGTCGCCGAGGGTGGAGATGAGTACCTTCCCGCCCGGGCGGGCGCCGGTCAGCGGGTCCGCGCGGATCACTTCCTCGATGATCGGCAGCATGAACGTGCCGCACGCCTCGATCACTCCGCCGCCGAAGACGATCGCCTCCGGGTCGAGCAAGTGGCGGATCGACAGGCAGGCCATGCCGATGATCTCCGAAGCCCGCCGAAGCACCTCGGTGACGAGTTCGTCCTCCGCCCGCAGCGCCTTCTTCAACGCGCCGCTGCGGATCAGGGCGGTCTCGTCGTCCAGGTCCACGAACTCGCCGATCACCGACGGCCGGCCCGTGCGCACGGCCTCGCGGATGTCCCGGTCGATCGCCGTGCGGCTGGCCAGTGCCTCGAAGCACCCCTTGCTCCCGCAACCGCAGACCGGCCCGTCGAGCTGCATGATGAGGTGGCCGATCTCGCCGGCGCTCTCCCGGCAGCCGCGGTGGAGCCTGCCGTCCTGGAGCACGCCGCCGCCGATGCCGGTGCCCACGAAGATCCCCACCACGCTGTCGACATGCCACGCCCCGCCCAGCCACTTCTCGCCCAGCGTGCCCAGGTTCACGTCGTTGCCGAGGGTCACCGGCACGTCGATGCGGTCGCGCAGCTCCGCGACAATCTCCAGCCCGGTCAGGTTCAGGTTCGGCGTCACGGCGATCCGCCCGTTGTCCGGGTCCACCACGCCGGGGATCGCCAGGCCGACGGCCGCGAGATCCCCCGCCTCGACGCCCTCGGCCGCCAGGACGCACCGGATGGCCTCGGCGATGGCGTCGACGACGTCCGACGGCTCGGCGTTTCGCGGCGTGTCCACCCGGTATCGCTGGAGGACAGTCCCTCGCGCACGGGCAAGGATCGCCTGGATGTTCGTGCCCCCGACGTCGACGCCGACGTACAGCCTGTCCTTCGCGATTGCGGTCATGGTCCGGTCCCATCCTGGGTTGCGGGTTGGCGATGTGGGGCGGCGCTGGACCGGCTCGCCCTTGGGCCGGCCGAGCGGCCCGGGCGGGCCGGCAGCGAGTTGCCATGGTGCCACGGGCGAAACATCCCTGTCTCCCTGGCCGCGACGCCTCCTGAAACGGTCCTTCATCCACGGCGCGGCTCATTATATGGCCGCGCGCTTGCCGATGAAATGGGCAAGAGCAATCCGGCGGGAAGTTGTCTGCGCGGACGCCCCGTCCGATCGCCCACTCGGAGCATACCGCATGACCGACGTGACCATCCAGCCGCTGGACGCCTTGGGCAAGCACTTCGTCGCGCCCGAGCACATCCCGGCCGGGCGGGACGAATACCACCTGCGCAACGCCCAGGCCGCCGAGCCGGAAGGGGGCTGGCGGGCGCTGCGGGGCGAGGAGATCGCCGGGCTGACGCGCAACGGCAACTCCGCCGGCGACTGGGAGACCGTCCTGGTGGCCGACCCGTTCGAACCCGCCCTCGTCCGCCACTGCGAGTTCCACGGGCTCGTCCGCATCGGGCGCATGGAGCCGGTCTGCCTGGAGCACCATGACCTCCGCGTCCCCGTCGGGCTCACCCACAGCCGCATCGTGGCCTCGGACATCGGGGACAACGCGGCCGTGCACCACGTCCGCTACCTGGCCCATTACATCATCGGGAGCGGATCGATCCTGCTGAACGTCGACGAGATGCTGACGACGTCGACGGCGAAATTCGGCAACGGCATCGTGAAGGAAGGGGAGGAGGAGTCGGCGCGGATCACGATCGACCTGATCAACGAGGCCGGCGGGCGTCCCGTCGTGCCGTTCGAGGGCATGATCTGCGCCGATGCGGCACTGTGGTCATCTCGCCCGGAGGATCGCGAGCTTTCCGAGCGGCTGGTGCGGATCACCCAGGCGCAGTTCGACGCCCGGCGTGGGCATTACGGCACGGTGGGGGGGGGCTGCGTCATCAAGAACTGCCGCGCCATCAAGGACGTGCGCGTCGAGCCCGGGGCGTATATCAAGGGCGCCAACAAGCTCAAGAACATCACCGTTCGCTCCAGCCGCGAGGAGCCCACCCAGATCGGCGAGGGCGTCGAGCTGGTCAACGGCATCCTCGGGCGGGGCTGCCGCGTCTTCTACGGCTGCAAGGCCGTGCGATTCGTCCTCGGCGACAACAGCAGCCTCAAGTACGGCGCGCGGCTGATCCACTCGGTTCTGGGCGACAACTCGACGGTCTCCTGCTGCGAGGTGCTCAACGACCTGATCTTCCCCGCCCACGAGCAGCACCACAACAACTCGTTCCTGATCGCTGCCAGCGTGCTCGGCCAGAGCAACGTTGCCGCCGGGGCGACCATCGGCTCGAACCACACCAGCCGCAAGCCCGACGGGGAGATTCACGCCGGGCGCGGCTTCTGGCCGGGGCTGTGCGTCAGCCTCAAGCACAACTCCCGATTCGCCTCCTTCACGCTGCTGGCCAAGGCCCAGTACGCCCACGAGCTCGACGTGCCCCTCCCATTCAGCCTCGTCGCCGACGACCCCGGCGCCGAACGCCTGGTCCTCCTTCCGGCGTACTGGTGGCTGTACAACATGTACGCGTTGGCACGCAACTCGTCGAAATACGCCGACCGCGACACTCGCAGCCGGCCCGTCCAGCACGTCGAGTTCGACCCCTTCGCGCCCGACACGGCCGAGGAAATCCTTGCCGCCATGGACCTGCTGGCGACCTGGACCGGGCGAGCTGCGCTGCGGGCCGACCCGCGGGAGGACGAACCCGCCGACCCAGCCAGGCTGCTCGCCCGCGGGCGCGAAATGCTCGGCGGCGACACCGAAGCCTTCGCCGACCTGACCGTCCTGGCCGAGGGCGTCGAGCGAAGCCGCCGGCCCGTGGTCGTGCTCAAGCCCCACGCCGGCTACGCTGCCTACCGCCAGATGCTCGTCCACTACGGCGTCCGGGAGGTGATGGCCTGGCTGGAGGCCGACCCGCACGCCGACGCCGCCACGCTCGCCGGGGCTGCCGCCCAGCCGCGCCGGCGGCAGTGGGTGAACCTCGGTGGACAGCTCGTCGGGACCGAGGACGTCGAAGGGCTCGTAGGCCGGATCAAGTCCGGGGAGCTCGACTCCTGGCCGGCCGTGCACGAGGCCTACGACCGCCTTTGGCAAGCCTACCCCGCCCAGCGCCGCCGCCACGGCCTGGGCGTGCTGCTGGAGGCCCTCGGCACCGACCGCCTGGACGGCGAGACCTGGGGCGCGGCCCTCGACGAGGCGGTGGCCATCCATCGCCTCGTCGCCGAGCGGACGCTGGCCTCCCGCCGGCGCGACTACGACGACCCGTTCCGGCGCATGGTCTACGACAGCCCCGAGCAGATGGCCGCCGTGCTGGGCGAGCCGGACGATGACGCGTTCATCGCCCGCGTCCGGGAGGATGTCGCGGACATCGAGCGCCGCGCCCGGCAGCTCCGCGACCGCCTCTGACGCGAGGGCGAGAAAACCGGGGAAATCCCTGCCACTTTCGGGTTCAACCTCCCGGACAAGCGATTGTCCTCAAGACGAGGCACGACGCACCAGGAAAGGAATCTCGGATGACTGCACGGCTTTGCGTGGCGATGGTGACGGGGATGCTGGCGGTTTCCGCCGCGGCCGGCGACGACTGGCCCCAGTGGCGGGGGCCCGAGCGGACGGGCATCTCGAAGGAGACCGGACTGTTGAAGACCTGGCCGCAGGACGGTCCGAAGCGGCTGTGGGCGGTCCGCACGCCGGGCAAGGGGTTCGCCGCCCCGGCGGTCGTCGGCGAGACGCTCTACATCACCGGCAACGAGGGGCCCACGAAGCAGCCGCGGGGCGCGTTGTACGCGATCGGCACGGACGGAAGGCTGAAATGGAAGCTGCCCTACGGGCGCGAATGGGGAAAGAGCTACCAGATGGCCCGCACGTCCCCGACGATCGAGGGCGAGCGGGGCTACCTGGTCAGCGGCCTGGGCAAGGTGGTCTGCTTCGACGCCAAGGCCGGCAAGGAGCTCTGGGCCGTCGAGACCGCCAAGCGTTTCAAGGGCAAGAACATCACCTGGGGCATCGCCGAGAGCCCCCTGATCGTCGACGACAAGGTCATCTGCCACCCCGGCGGGCCAGACGCGGCCGTGGCGGCCCTGAACAAGGCTACCGGCGAAACGGTGTGGACGACGAAGGGCTTCTCGGAGAAGTCCGCCTACTGCTCGCCGATGCTGAAGGAGATGGGCGGGCGGAAGCTGATCATCACGCAGACGGAGAACCACATCGTCGGCATCGACGCCGCCGACGGGACGGTGCTCTGGAAGGTCCCCCAGCGGAACAAGTACGCGGTGCACCCGAACACGCCGGTAATCTTCAACGGCATGGTGTTCGTCAGCGCGGGGTATGGCTACGGCAGCCAGTTGCTGAAGCTCTCCGACGACGGCGGCGAGGCCAGCCAGGTCTGGCGCGAGCGGAAGATGGACAACCACTTTCAGGGCATGGTCTACGTCAAGGGGCGGCTGTTCGGCTCCGGCTTGCGAGGCAACCTCTACTGCATGAAGCCGGAGGACGGCAGCATCGTCTACGCCGTCCGCGAGGTCCGCAAGGCCGCCATCCTGTACGCCGAGGGGCGCCTCTACGCCTACGACGAGAGGGGCGGGAAGGTCTCGCTCGTGGCCGTGGAGCCGGACAGCTACACGCTCGCCGGGCAGTTCCGCGTCGGCGAGGGATCCGGTCCGCATTGGGCGCATCCGGTTCTGGCCCACGGCGTACTCTACATCCGCCACGGCGAGGCACTGATGGCCTACGACGTGAAGGCGCCGTAGGCGCCGCGGCGTGCGGGAGGCAGTTCCCGCCACCCTCCCCCGCGCCTGGCGGACGGCCCCGCCCGGGATTTGCTGTCCGGCTCTTGCCCGCGAAGCAGGTCGGCGGACGGATGGAATCGCGCCCGGTGTATGCTTAGAATGACGGCATGGCTAAGCGTGATTACTATGAAGTGCTGGGGGTGGACCGCGGCGCGTCGGCGGACGAGATCCGCGCTGCGTATCGGAAGCTGGCGCGCCAGTACCACCCGGACGTGAACAAGTCCGAGGACGCCTCGGAGAAATTCGGCGAGGCGACCGAGGCCTACGAGGTGCTCTCGGACCCCGAGAAGCGGAAGATGTACGACCGCGTCGGACACGTCGGCGCGGGCGCCGGCTTCGGCGCGGGGGGCGGTCCCGGCGGGGGG
>CAYLPJ010000069.1:0-26934 GCA_964385465.1 uncultured Planctomycetaceae bacterium
CGGGGTGTTTTGAACGTAAACAAAGAACTTACGAACGTAACTGGCGAACTTGGGCAAGGCCCGCCGCGCCCGCCCGCCGCCCGCCCGCGACCGGCCGCGGCGAAGCCGGGTCGTAGCGGTACGTGCCGCGGAAGGGCCGCGAAGACGCAAGGGCCGTGAAGCCTCCGGCCCGCAGGTCCGGGGTACGTTCGCCCTGCACGAGGATGTCCCTTAAGCCGTAGCTCACGAAGTCTCTATCCCTTGAAGCCAGGGCCTCTCCCGCCTGCCACACCGTCACCTGCTCGGCCGTGCTGTACTCCCGGCAGGCCTATTGAGCATTGTGTCCCTCGACTCCAGGCTTGCATTTCCCGAAGTAGTGCACTTGCTCACCATACCATACCTCGAGGCTCCTCTCGCGTATCACGCGCCCGAACCCTCCGTACTCAACGTACGGGCGCACACGGCGTGGCCCAGAGGGAGTTCCTGCGAGATAGGATGGGTAAATGAGAAGTCGGCTCCCACTCGGGAGTTCCTTGATGCGCGACAGCGCAGCGTCGAAGCCTGGTTTCCCAATACCCATGGATTGGCCATCAAACAGGTACCTAGCATCCCGCGGATTCTCGATCCCCGAGTAGCCATCCCATGTGAGAGTATGCATGCAACGCCCCTGGTTAGGCGTGCCAGAACACCCGACTGCCCAGGAAGCGACTGCCGCTGAAGCAGCCCAGATGGTTATCCTGCTCATCTTCGCGTCTCCTCTACCTACTGCCCTGGCCTTCTGGAGACCCCGTGTCGAGACCGACATTCGGGCGGTCCCGGGAAGAGGGCTCCTTGACACTCGCGGGGTCAACAGGATTGCGCTTGTCCTGTGAGGGCCACGCGGCAATCTTCTTCTGGACCTCTTCCCACGTGAGGATGAACTTCTTCCCAGAATGCCCCCAGTACTTCCCATTGCCGAAATAGACCACCCACTGTCCTTCATACGGATCTGGCGCGGGAACTGGATTGTCGACATACGCTAGATCCCCTGGGATCCAGTCGCCAGCACCTACGCCCGAATCTCTCGACAGGAACGTTCCACCCATCATGTCGAGGGTCAAAGGCCGCGGGCCTTCGTTCCCTCCTGCTGCCTCTGCTTCAACCACCTTGTCGTATTCCGCTTGGCCAAATACATCTGCAATGCCCCCGGCGACCACGGCAAAGGCCGCTTCGGCGCACCCGAATGCGTATTTCTTCGCTCCGGCCTTCGTGAAGATATCCATGACGGCCCCATGTGGGCTTCCCTTGGGAACGATGTAACGGGTGCCCCTTCGGAAAGCCCATTTCTGCCCGTTGTATTTCGTATGTCCCCACTGGAAGGCCGCTTCTCTGGCCTTCTTGACAACGGCCTCCCTAACAGCGACGTGCTTCTTGAGGTTGGCCAGTTCACTTGGCTTGGCCTTCAGAAGAAACATGGTATCCGACTTGATCATGGCAAAGAGTATTTCCGACGCAAGAGCCCCGCCGGTGTTCTTCAGCCCCGCAGTCTCTGAGTAGATGAAGTAGCCGCCCATTGCGCCTGTCATGCTTCCATCGTCGAATCCCGTGACTCCATTGCCCTCCAGATACTTGCTGATGTCACATTTGCACTTGATCTTGAGCCCCGACGGATCCACGAATCGAAGCCAGTTGGCCCTCCCGCTTGTGTAGAGCCCGAGCCCATCCACATAGCCCGCCTTATCCCACTGCCCCCACCGCCCGAGCAGCGCGTTGAGGTATCGAGTCCGGACCTGGTACATCCACGTCTCGCGATCCTGCCTCAACCCCTGATGCCCCAGCTCATTGCCGTAGTCGCTGATGCCGTCTCCGTCGGGCAGCCATTCGGTGGCCCAGGGTTCGGCGTCGGTGTTGCCGTCGAGGACGGTGCGGCGGCCGTAGGGGGAGTAGAGGTAGCGCTCCACCACGGCGCCGCTGTTGGCGTCCACGAGGGCGGTGACGTTGAAGTTCGCGCCCTGGGTGTAGTAGTGGTGCTCGTTGGCGTCCGGCTCGAACTGGCCGTCGTTGTCCGCGTCGTGAAAGCGGCAGACGGGGGCGTCGATGTACCGAACGTCCCAGACGTACTGCTTGTGGGCCACGGTGTCGTTGTAGCGGCGGACCTCGATCACCTGCCACGAGCGGGTGTGGAAGTAGTCGTACGGTACGGAGTTGCCGTCGTCTTCCAGGACGATCCGCCGCACGCGACGGTGCAGGCCGTCGTAGCGGTACGTGCCGCGGAGCGTGTCGTTGGCGTCCAGCGCGGCCGAGCTGTCGCCGTCGTCCAGGTAGACCTTCGCCAGCCGGTTCCACGCGTCGTAGACGTAGTGCGTGCAGGTCCGGCTTCGGTGAAGGGCTACGCGGGGGGGAGCGCCGTTGGGGCCGGGGATCAGGTTCTCGGCCGGGGTCGGGGCGAGGTTGTCGGGCACGGGCTGCGCCATGGCGTCCCCTTTCGAAACGAGTGTACCCCGGCTGCGGTGCGGATGCCAGAGCGGCGTCGCGCGGCGCCTTCGGGCATGCCGGGGCGGCAGGCGATCAGGTGCACCTCGCCGAACCACCTGCTGTGTTTGGCGGTCTCGGTGCAGGTGAAGTGTGCCGGCCTGAGAAGCGCGGTCACCGGTCGGGCGAGCGGTTCCAGCGGGAGCCGACGGGGCCGGGGTCGCGAGCCTTCCAGGCCGCGCGGATGCGGGCACGGAGGGCGGCGAGACGTTCCGGCGGGGGGCTGTACCGGCTGCCGGCCCGGCCGGGGGTGAGGGTGACCTTCCCGGCGGCGTCGAGATCGAGCTTCGCGCTGAGCGGTGCGGTGGGCGCTGCGCGGAAGGTGCGCCTGGCGTCTTCGCACGTGACGGCCACGGTGTACGGTCCGGGCCGGCGGACGGTCGTCTCGCCCGAGGGGGCGTCGTAGGTCACGTGGAGGGCAAGCAGGTCGATTGACGCGACGCCGTTGGCGTCGGCGTCGGCGCGGGCGGTCTCGGAGCCGTTGGCGTCGGTGGCGACGACGACCGCCCCGGCGGCCGGCGCGCGGCCTCGCGTGACGGTGAGCGTCAGCGAGTGGCCCACGCCGTAATCGGCGGGGCTTCGCCAGGGGGCGGCCTTGCCGGGCATGTAGTGGGTGCGGGGGTCGATCCCGTCTTCGAACGCGCAGTCGATGAACCGCGTACGGTCGGGGCGCTCTCGCTTGTATGCCCGACTGGCGTAGAACAGCACGTTGGCGTCCGGGACGGCCCTTCGGAACGTGCACCGCCGGAGCGTGACGTTCCGGCCTCCGTCGGGGCCGTCGTAGTAGCATACGTCGTTGGTGTAGAACACGTTGTCGCGGACGGTCGACCCGGCGAGGTCGGCGGCGACGGGGTACACGGCGTAGGCCCCGCGTTCGTTGACGGTCAGCGCCGCGAAGACGTTTTCGAAGACGGCGTTGTCTGAGCCGGCCTTGATGCCCAGGTTCAGCGGCGTCGGTTCCCCGCCGGCCGAGGAGATGCCGAGGACCATATTGTGGAAGATGCGGGCGTTTCGCGTTCCTTCCAGCTTGATGCCGTGCGTCTGCATCCTGGCGTATTCCCGGTTGGCCTTCTCGCGGACCTCGACCCGGTTGTCGTGCACCCGCCAGCCGGAGGACTTCTCCGACAAGTGGATGCCGCGCCCGTTTCGGGCCACAATGTGATTGTGGTCTATGCGCACACCTTCCTGCCCATAGCCACCCACGCCGTAGCCGTTGGTAACCGTGGTTCGCGTGCGAATGAGATTGTGGTGTACGCGCGAACGGTCGCGGACCTTGACGCCCGTCTGCGGCCCGCCGTCCAGAAGGCACTGCGCGACCTCGCTGTCGGGGCCGACGGCGACGTCGGCGACGACCTGGTGGCGGTTGGATACCACCGTTCCCTTGTGGATCACCGTCACGTTCCGCAGCCGGGCGCCGGCGCCGGCGACGATCCCGAACGTGTCCGGCGCGGCGACCTCGACGAGGACGTTCTCGATCACCACACCCGCCGTGCCGCCGACGTCGATGCCGTTGCAGTACGCCAGGCCTTTGCCCGCGCCGTCGGTCACGCGGCCGTTGCGGATGGCCACGCCCTTGTGGCGGGTGTTCCACGTCCAGCCGTCGAAGTCGCCGGTGCGGTCGGGTCGGCCCGGGAGGAGGATGCCCGCGTGGCCGACGTTGCCCTTCTGGCGGGAGTTGTAGGTCATCGCGCCGTTGTCGAGAGTGGTCGGCACGTGGCCGGTGCCGAACCGCACGGTATGGCCGTTGAGGTCGAGGGTGACGTTGGGCGCCTGGATGGCGATGGCGCTGGCCTCGGCGGAGACGTCGGCGGTGAGGATATAGCGCCCGGGCTTGTCGATGCGGAATGGCGCGGTGGAGATGGCGGTCTCCCCATCGCGCGGCTGACGCGTGGTGAAGGCCCCGGCGCCGACGGGCTGGCCGAAAACGGTCGGCCTGGCCGGCCCATCGGCGCTGACCGCGGAGGCGCAGGCCAGGACGACGACAACCCCCGCGGCGAATCGGCAACGGCGTTCGACCATGGTCAGGCCCTTTCGTGGTGCATCGCGTCGCGTTTCATGTCATGTGACAGAAATGCTCGAGCTCATGCCGGTGGCCGGTCAAAATGGAAAAGGCCCGCCCCGGCGACGGTGTTCAGCCGCGGGGCGACCTGGTCCTTGCGGCCGGGGGCGGGGGCGGTAGGATGCATCGGCCGGCCGGGGCGGTCGGCGGAAGGAGTGAAGGATGTTTGACGGATTTCATCACGTGGCGATGCGTGTGGCGGACTTCGATGCGGTGGTGGCGTTCTACCGGGACGGGCTGGGCCTGCCGGTGGCGCACGCCTGGGGCGAGGGCGACAAGCGTGCGGCGATGCTGTCTGTCGGCGGCGGGGGGTACGTGGAGGTTTTCGCCGGGGGGGCCGGGGCCGCGGGCGAGACCCCGCTGCTTCACCTGGCGCTGCGGACCGACGACGTGGACGGCGCGGTCGCCAAGGCCCGCGCGGCCGGGGCGGAGGTGACGGTCGAGCCGAAGGACGTGGACATCCCGGCCGAGCCGGTCTTCCCCGTGCGGATCGCCTTCTGCAAGGGCCCGGCGGGGGAGACCATCGAGTTCTTCCACGAGCGGTAGCGGCGTCGGGCGGCGAGGCCGGGCGAACCGGCGGCGGCTCAGATCACGCTTTGGACCAGCCGCTCGGTGAGGCGCATGGTCTCGACGGCGTCGTGGATGGACGTCTCGGGCCGGCGGCCCTGGCGGACGCAGTCGATGAAGTGCCGGTCCTCGTGGTAGAAGCCGTAGTAGCGGTGGAAGGCGTCCCCGCCGGCCATGGCGATGCCGTCCAGCCGTTCGACGGCTTGCTCCTCGGCCCCGCGTGCGGCGAGCGAATAGCGTACGTCGCCGCGATGGGTCAGCAGCGTGGCATCGCACGCGGCCGTGCCGAAGCCGAGGTTCACATACGCGCTGAGGGCGGGGGCGTGAACCTCGAACTTGTGGACTCTCCCGCCGGTTCGGTAGTTGCCCTTGAGGATGCCGTTGACGCCGTTGTCGAAGCGGACGACCGAGCTCCAGCGGTTGTCGATGGGCTCGTCGCTGCTGCCGGCGACCGTGGCGGCCGCGACGGCGCGGCCCCCGGCCAGCCAGCGGACGAGATCGATGGCGTGGATGGTGTCGGAGGCGAACGCCGACATGCTGCCGTGGTCGAACGCCCCGGAGCCGTACTTGTAGAAGCACCCCTCGACCTGGTTGGGCCCTCCGGCTTCGGCGAAGCGGCGCTTGATCTCGCGGAGCAGCGGGATGTGGCGACGGTTGAACCCGACCTGGAGGATGCCCCCGGCCTCGTCGGCACGGCGGGCCAGCGAGGCGCACTGGTAGGCGTCCAGCCCCGGCGGCTTCTCCATGAACACGGGATAGCCGGCGTGGAGCGACCAGACGGTCACCAGGAAGAGGTTGGCCGGTTCGACGAGGCAGTAGACGGCGTCGACGTTCTCGCGTTCGTCCTCGAGCATCCGCCGGTAGAGCGTGTAGACGCGGGGGATGCCGAACCGCTCGGCCTGCTGGCGGGCCTTGTCCTCGAACTGGTCGCAGATCGCCACGACCTCGACGTCGTCCATCTCCGCCAGCGACGGCAGGTGGGCCGAACGCGCGATGCCTCCGGCTCCGATGACGGCGACGCGGACCTTGGCTTCGCTGGCGGGCTCGGGCATGTCGGGGCTCCTTGAGGACCGGCGGCGGATGGTCGGATTCTACGGCAGGCCGCCAGCGGGGCAAGGGGGCAGCCGTGTGGCGGGGCGTGCGGGTCCGCGGGGTCTGCGGCGGGGCGACCGGCGGTCGCCCGGGCTGGTCGGCCTCGCCCCGGGCTCAGGACCGGGCTTCGGGCAGGTGTGCGAGGATCTTGTGCGTGCCGGTGGGGAAGGCGTACTCGTCGAGCCCGTCCAAGGGGGCCCAGCGGACGGCGTCGCAGGCGAGGGCCCGCGCCCGTCCCGAGAGGTGGCGGCAGCGTATGGCGTGCAGCGTCACGCGGAAGTGGCTGTAGGCGTGGCGGACGGTCGCCAGCGGCCCGATCGGGCGGACCTCGATGCCGACCTCCTCCCGCAGCTCGCGGACGACGGCGTCCTCGGGGGTCTCGCCGTCGGCGAGCTTGCCGCCGGGAAGCTCCCAGAGCCCCCCGAGCATCGCGTCGCGCTCCCGGCGGTCGATCAGCAGCCGGCCCCGCTTGACGACCACGCCGACGGCGACGTCGTAGTGCGGCGTGCGCTTGCGGGGCGGCTTGCGGGGCAGATTTTCCTGCTCCCCGGCCGCTCGGGCCAGGCACATGCCCGCCAGGGGGCAGTCGCCGCAGGCAGGGCGGCGGGGCGTGCAGAGGGTCGCGCCGAGGTCCATCAGCGCCTGGTTGATCCTCCCCGCATCGCCGGCGGCGGCGATCGCCGCCTCGACGCGGGCCAGCAGCCGCCGGCGGGTGCGGGCGCCGCGGGGATCCTGCCGCACCCGACAGGCCCTGCACATCACGCGCATGACATTGCCGTCCAGCACCGCCGCCGGCCGGCCGAACGCGATCGACGCAATGGCGGCGGCGGTGTAGGCGCCGACGCCGGGGAGCTCTCGCAGTCCATCGAGTGTATCGGGCAGGCGTCCCGCGTGGTCGCGGGTGACGGCGCGGGCGGCGGCGTGGAGGTTGCGGGCCCGGCGGTAGTAGCCCAGGCCCTCCCAGGCCTTGAGCACGTCGGCCTCGTCGGCCCGGGCCAGGTCGGCCGGTGTCGGGAAGCGTTCGAGGAAGCGGTCGTAGTAGCGGGTGACGGTTTCTGCGCGGGTCTGCTGGAGCATGATTTCGCTGACCCACACGGCGTAGGGATCGCGGCGTTTTCGCCAAGGCATGTACCTGCCGTCGGCGTCCCACCACCGCAGGAGGGCGTCGGCAAGTGCGTCGGGGTCTGGGTCGGCGTGGGTCACGTCGCTGGCCGTTGTCGGATTATCGGGGTTACTTTGCCGACCCTCATTATGCCGGTAGCGCCGGCGGCGCAGCAAGCGGAGCCTATCCGAGCTTTCCGAGAAACTTGCAGATTGGGCAAAAGAAAAACCTTGGCATCGACCGATGCATGCTTTAGCTTGTCGTCCCAAAGTGGACTTCCGGGAAATCTGTCTGAACTCGCTCGTTTAGCTGTTGGGATATCGCAGGAATGCGTAGGGGCGAAACGCGCCGCCAGCGCAGCCCCGGCAGTGACATTTCAAACCGACACCGACGGAGACAATCCAGCATGAATGCCGATCAGGAACGGACGCGGTTGTCCGGGCAGCGGTCCGGCGCCAGCGATGCCTTGCCCCTCGGGGCGAGACTGGGAGCCCTGGCGACTCTGATTCTCGCGGTTGCGGCATCTTCTGCCGTCGGGGCCGAGCCAGCCCGGACCGGGAAGGTCAAGGTCTACAAGCCGCTGCCCGCCAAGGCCATGACAGCCGAGAAGCCCCCCGCCGACAAGCCCGCGCCGGAACTCAAGGCGGCCGGGGCCTCCAAGGCCAAGCCGGCACCGAAGATGAAGGCCAAGCCCGCGCCGAAGAAGGCCGAGCCGAAAAAGGCCGAGCCCAAGAAGGCTGCCTTGAAAGAGAAGAAGGCGCCGCCGAAGAAGGCCGCCCCGGCCAAGGGGGACAAGACGAAGGTCCCCGCCCCGCCCAAGCCGGGCCCGGACAAGCCGGAAGCGCCGGATGACGGTCCGAGCTACCAGATCAGCCGCTTCGAGCTGTCCTATGGGCAGGAGCACCCCGACCACCCGTCGCTGGAGCCGATGCTCCAGATGCCGATCGTGCTGGGCAAGACCGACGAGGGCTACGTCGCACCCCGCGAGTCGGTGGTCACCGAGACGATCACCCTCGGCCAGTTCGGCAACGGCAGGCCGGCGACCTTCTTCGCCAGCGCCATCCGGCGGATCAACGAGCAGCTCGTGGCCGCGTTCAACCGCCGCGGGCTGGTGGGCATCTTCGTCGCCCCGCACAAGGACGACATCGACGTCAAGACCGGCAAGGACCTGCGAAAGGGCGACACGACGCTGGAGCTGGTCATCTGGTCGGCGGAGGTCTCGCGCGTCCGCACCCTCGCCGCCGGACAGCGCGTGCCAGAGGATGAGCGCATCAACCATCCCGCCCACTCGCGGATCCTGGACCACTCGCCCCTGGAGTCCGGCGACCTGCTGAACAAGCGGAAGCTGGACCGGTACACCTACTGGCTGAACCGGCACCCCGGGCGGCGCGCGGACGCGGCCGTCACGTCTGGGACCAAGCCCGGCGACGTCGCGGTGGACTACCTGATCTCGGAGAACAAGCCCTGGCTGGTGTACGCCCAGAGCTCCAACACGGGCACGCAGTCGACCGACCAGTGGCGACACCGCTTCGGGTTCATTCACAACCAGTTGACCGGCAACGACGACATTTTCAGCATCGACTACACGGCCCCGTGCTTCGACGAGCCGGCGGCGCAGTCGGCGACGGCGTCGTACGAGGCCCCGTTCTTCAACCTGGACCGGCTTCGCTGGCGGGTCTACGGCTCGTGGGCGCGGTACCGAGCGGAGATCGACACGTTCGCCAGCGCGTTCGGGGACAACTGGAACGGCTGGGAGTGGCGGCTCGGCGGCGAGATGGCGTGGAATTTCTTCCAGGACAAGGAACTGTTCCTGGATCTCGTCGGCGGTGCGTACTGGTGGAAGCTGCACGTCGAGCACATGGAGACGCTCTCGGAGGGCGACGCGGCGCTGTTCATCCCCTACGTCGGCGCCCGCGTCGAGCGCCTGACCGACGTGGCCAACACGGTCGGCAGCGTGATGCTCGAGTTCAACTGTCAGAGCATCGGCGGCAGCGACTATGAGGACCTCGCCCGCCTCGGGCGGTCTCCCGTGGACGCCGACTGGGTGCTGTGGAAGTGGGACTTCCTCCAGTCGTTCTACCTCGAGCCTCTGCTGAACCCCGAGGGCTGGAGGGACGTTTCGACTCCCGAGAGCTCCACGCTGGCCCACGAGGTGGCGTTCATGTTCCGCGGGCAGTGGGCGATGAGCGGCTACCGCATGATCCCCCAGGCCCAGCGCGTGGTCGGGGGGTTCTTCTCGGTCCGCGGCTATCGCGAGTCATCGGTCGCCGGCGACACGGCCCTGATCGGCACGGCCGAGTACAGGCTCCACGTGCCTCGGCTGCTGGAGATCCAGGACGACCCGACCAAGACGCCGCTTCCGCTGGTGGGCACGCCGTTCCGGTGGACGCCCCAGACGGTGTTCGGCCGGCCGGACTGGGACCTGATCTTCCGCGCCTTTTTCGACGTGGGCAGGACGATGCAGACCGACCGGATGCTCGCGCTCAACGAGGAGAACCACACTCTCATGAGCACGGGCATCGGGTTCGAGCTTCAGTTCACCAAGCACTTCAACGTTCGGCTCGACTGGGGATTCCCCCTCCGCGACCTGGAGACCTCCACGGTCCGGATCAAGTCCTGCGAGGATCATCGGCTGCATTTCGTGGCGACGGTGCTGTACTAGCACGCCGCCCGACGACGGCCGGCTGTTGACGCGACGTTGTCATCCGCACAAGTGAATGTGTAGACGAGAAACACACTGTCCATGCGACATGTGATGGGAGCACTGGTCATGAGGACGAGGACCGCGGCAAACCTGCGAACGGTGGGTACTTTCACTTTGCGTGTCGGCCTGGGAAGCCTGCTGCTGGCCATCCTGTTCGGCTCGTGGGCAATGGCCGGGCCGCAGGGCGAGACCGTCGTCAACGGCAACGTGCAGTTCCACCGTGACGGCGCGACGACGACCATCCAAGCCAGCAACGGGGCGATCATCAACTACACGTCGTTCGATATCCATACGAACGAAACCGTGCAGTTCGTCCAGCCCAGCGCCACCAGCCGGGTGCTCAACCGCATCCAGTCCGTCGCGCCGACCAACATCGACGGGACACTGCGCGCCAACGGCATCGTCTACATCGTCAACCCCTCCGGCGTCATCTTCGGCCAGGGGGCCGTGCTCGACGTCGCCGGCATCTACGCCGCCGCCGCCAGCATCTCCAACCAGGACTTCATCAACGGCCTCAACCACTTCACCGACGCCGCCGGGAACGTCGAGAACTACGGCACGATCACCGGCAGCGCCGTGAACCTCATCGGCAAGCACGTCGCCAACCACGGCTCCATCATCGCCCCGGCCGGCATGGTCACCATGGCCGCCGGAGAGGATATCCTCCTCGGCGAGTTCGGCGGGCACGTGATGGTCAAGGTTGAGGGCTCCGGCGAGGCCGCCGAGGGCGCCCAGGCGCCGGCCGAGACACCGGGCGTCGAGAACACGGGCAGCATCGAGGCCCCCGGCGGCAAGGTCCTCCTGGGTGCCGGCGACGTCTATTCCATCGCCGCCCGCCACTCCGGCAGGATCCAGGCCAAGGACGTGACCATCGAGGGCGCCGCAGGCAAGACGCAGGTCAGCGGCTCGATCGACACCTCCGGCGCGACCGGCGGAGACGTCAAGGTCCTCGGCGAGAAGGTCGAGCTGACCGGCGCGGACATCGACGCCTCCGGCGAGGCCGGCGGCGGGAAGATCCTCGTCGGCGGAGACTACCAGGGCAGGAACCCCGACGTCCGCAACGCCGCACGCACATACGTGGACGCCGAGACCGCCCTCCGCGCCGACGCCACCGCGGCCGGCGACGGCGGGACCATCGTCGTCTGGGCCGACGACCTGACCGTCTTCGGCGGCTCGGCCAGCGTCCGAGGCGCCGGCGGCGGCGACGGCGGGCTCATCGAGACCTCCGGCAAGAACATGCTGTTCGTGACCGGTTCGGCCACCATCGACCTGGCCGCCCCCGGCGGCTCGGCCGGCGAGTGGCTGCTGGACCCGGCCAACGTGACCCTTTCCGACGCGGCCACGGCGAACATGGCCGGCGACCCAGACTGGGCTCCGACAGACAGCTCGGCGACCGGCAACGTGCAGATCTCCGCCATCGAGACCGTGCTCAACGGCGCCGGCGGCGGGACCGTGACGGTCACCACGACCAACGACGGCGCTTCCGGCGGCGAGGTCGGGACGCTTACGGTCTCCGACCCGATCGACGTCGATCTCAGCGATGCCGGGGCGACCACCTCGACGCTCACGCTGACGGCCGACGACCTGATCGATATCAGCAACACGGTCACGCTGACGACGACCGATGACCCCGGCGACACGTTCAACCTGAACCTCAACGCCACCGCCGGCGTGGACATCAACGCCGCGATCAGCAACACCTCCGGCAGCGGCCTGATCAACCTGGGCACCACGGGCACGACGTTCGACAACACCGGCGGGGCCATCACCACCACCGGCGGGACCGTCAGCATCCTCAACAGCGGCGCGATCACGATCGGCGCCGCCGTGGCGACCGCCGGCGCGGACATCGCGATCACCGGCTCGACGGTGGATGTCAACAACACGCTGAACGCCGGCGCGGGCACGGTGCGGATCAACGCCACGAGCACCGTCGGCCAGACGGCTGCCATCACCGCCGCGGCGTTGGGCATCGTCGCCGACGACGCGATCACGCTGACCAACACCGGCAATGCGGTGGGCACCTTCGCGGCCGACACAGCCTCCGGCGGCGCGGGCGCGGTCAGCTACACCGATTCCGACAGCCTGATCGTCGGAGCCGTGGCCGACTCCGGCGGCGTGCTGGGCGCGGCGCTGAACGGCATCGACTCCGGTGGGACGACCGCCATCACCCTCGACGGTGCCGGCGCGACGCTCCAGATCGCCACCGGCAACCCGGTGACCTCCACGAGCGGCACGGCGACGTTGACGGCCGACAAGATGGACATCGACGCGGCGATCACTGCGACGGGGCAGGTCGTGGTGCTCAAGCCGAACACCGCCGCGGACGCGATCGACCTGGGCTCGGCGACCGACGCCCAGGCCAACACGCTGGAACTGAGCGACACGGAGCTCGACAACGTCACGGCGACGACGCTGCGGATCGGCGCCACCGACGCCGGGGCGATCAGCGTGACGGCGGCCCTCACGCCGGGCAGCATCAGCAACCTTTCGCTGCTCAGCGACGAGGGCGTGGATGACGGCGGAGATGCCGGGACGATCGTCCTGGCCGGCGGGCTGCGGATCGACGTGGACACCGCCGTGGACCTCGACCAGGCCAACGACATCGACACGCTGGCTGTGGCCACCAGCGGCACCGGGGCCGTGGGCTTCACCGACAGCGACGGGTTCGCCGTCGGCTCGGTGGACACCACGCTCGGGATCGTCACCGGCGACGGGGCCGTCACGCTGACGCCCGGCGGGCAGCTCGATGTGGACCAGGCGATCAACACCTCCGCCGCGGCCGGCCATGACATCGTCGTCACCGGCGACAACGCCGTCGTGATCAGCGGGGTGAACCTCACCACGGACACCGGCGCGATCAACCTGAACAGCAGCGCCGTGACGCTGGACACCGGCGCCGTGCAGATCAGCACGGGCGCCGGGGCGGGGAACATCACGATCGACGGGACCATCCAGTCGGCGACCAACCAGGACCTGACGATCAACGCCGGCGCGGGTGGCGGCGGCGGAGACGTCTCGCTGGGCGCGGTCGGCCTCAGCGGCTCCAACGAGATCGGCAACCTCGCCGTGACGGGCGGCTCGACGACCATCACGCTCAACGGCGACGTCTACACCACCGGCACGCAGGACTACAACAGCGCGGTGGTCATCGCCACCGACGTGACGCTCGACGCCGCGGACGCGGCCATCACGTTCGACGGGGCGGTGAGCGGCACCAGCGCCGACAGCCTGATCGTGGATGCCGGGACCTCGACGGTGACCTTCAGCGGCGCGGTGGGCGCCGGCGGGCAGATCGCCGGCCTGACCGTTACCGGCGACGCGGGGATCAGCGTCGCCTCCGACATTACGACCACCGGCGCGCAGGACTACAACGACGCGGTGACGATCACGGACAATGTGACCTTCGACGCCGACAACGCGAACATCACGTTCGACCTGGCCGTCGGCGGCACGAGCGCCGACAACCTGACGGTGGACGCCGGCACCGAGACGATCACCTTCAGCGGCGCCGTCGGCGGCGGCAGCCAGATCAACAACATCGACCTGACGGCGGGGACGCTGACGCAGGATGGCGTGCTGACGGCCCAGGGCACCTTCGCGGCCGTGGTGACCAACTCGCTGACCATCGACGAGAACATCACCTCCGGGGGCACGACGGACATCACCGTCACCGGCGACGGCGCGACGCTGGAGATCACCACGGGCGACACGGTGAGCTCGACGAGCGGGACCGCGACGCTGACGGCCGACAGGATGGACCTTGCCGGCGCGGTCGACGCGACCGGGCAGGTCGTGGTGCTCAAGGCCAACGCCGCCGGGGACGCGATCGACGTGGGCTCGGCGACCGACGCCGCGGCGGACACGCTGGAACTGAGCGACACGGAGCTGGACAGCATCACGGCGACGACGCTGCGGATCGGCGCGACCGACGCCGGGGCGATCAGCGTGACGGCGGCCCTGACGCCGGGCAGCATCAGCAACCTTTCGCTGCTCAGCGACGAGGGCGTCGGGGACGCCGGGGACACCGGGAGCATCGTCCTGGCCGGCGGGCTGCGGATCGACGTGGACTCCGTGGTGGACCTCAGCGTGGCCACCAACGACGTGGACACCCTCGCCGTCGCCATTGCCGACCCGGCCAGCGGGCTGACCTTCAACGACGCCGACGGGCTGACCGTCGGCACGGTGGACGGCACGACGGGGGTGAACGTCACCGGCGCAACCCTCATCGCGCTCGGCGGCGACGACGCCGTGCTGACGATCGCCGGCGGGGCGACAGTGACCACGACGGCCGGGGGACTGACCCTCCAGGCCGACGAGATGGACCTCAGCGGCACGGCGGTGGCTGCCGGCCAGAGCGTGACGCTTCGGCCCAACGAGGCCGACGCCATCGAACTGGGCACGGCCACGGGCACCGGGGAGGTGCTGGAGCTGACCGACGCCGAACTGGACAACGTCACCGCCTCGACCTTGGTCGTGGGCTCCGATACGTCCGGGGCGATCACGGTCATCGATGCCGTGACGCCGGACAACATCACCACGCTGCTGCTCCAGAGCGAGGAGGGCGTCGGCGACAACGGCGACGCCGGCAGCATCGTGGTGACCAACCTGGCCATCGACGTCGACACGGCCGTGGACCTCAGCTCGGCGACGAACAACGTCGACGTCCTGGCCGCGACGGTTGCCGACGCCGGCGAGGCGTTCACCTACGCCGACGCCGACACGCTCGAGGTCGGCAGCGTGGGGACACTCGACGGCGTGACCACCAACGAGGGCGACATCACCATCAGCAGCGCCAACACGATGACGCTGTCGCAGTTGATCGACGCCGGCGGGACCACCGCGGACGTCTACCTGGACACCACGACCGATGGCGACATCCTGGACGGTACGGCGACGCCGACGGACCTGAACGTCCGCGCCGACGTGCTGGACGCCGGGACGACCGCCGGGGTCGCCAACGGCGATTTCGGCGCCAGCGGCAACCGGATCGAGACGGAGGTCAACACGCTGGCCCTCGACGACATTGCCGGCGACACCTTCATGTCGTCCGCCACGCCGATCGAGGTCGCCCCGGATCCGGTCAGCGGCGAGGTGGACGGCGATTACGCGGTCACCGGCACGGCGACGATCACCATCACCGACCCGGCCGGGACGCCGGGCATCGTGCTGACCGACGGGACGTCCCTGACCAGCGTCGACGGCGACATCATCCTGAATGCCGCCGGCGAAGCGGTCACGATGAACAACACCACGATCCAGACCGACGGCGGGAACGTCGATTTCGACGTCGCCAGCTTCTCGATGACCAACGGGTCGATCGAGTCCGGCGCGTCCGGCGGGGACGGCCAGGTCCAGATCACCACCGCCACCGGCGACATCTCGCTGACCGGCGGGACGATCACCGAGAGCGGCACGGGCGCGATCGTGCTGGACTCGGCGGGCAACGTCACCGACGGCGACGCCACGGCGAGGCTGATCGGCTCGGACCTGACGATCGACGCCGGCACGGGCATCGGCACCAGCGCGGCCAATCCGCTGAACATGCAGGTGACGAACCTGGCGGTCCGCAACGACACGTCCGGCGAGATCTACATCAGCAACACCGGCGCGCTGGTCATCGGCGGCAACGGCCTGCTGGTGGGCGGCAACGGCGTGACGGACACCGACGGCACGGACGGCTTCATCCAGGCTTCCAGCCCGCTGACGATCAGCGCCGACGCGACGCACAACGGCACGTTCACGTACACGGCAAGCGACGACAACGGCTCGGCCGGCGACGCGATCACGATCAACAACAACGCCACGATCACGCTGGACGCCGCGGGCGACTCGACGCTGACCTTCCAGGCCGGCGACGACTTCGAGATGACCAACGGCACGGTGCAGACCCAGGGCGGCGGGACGCACACCGTCGCGATCTGGGCCGACCACGAGGCCGACGGCGCCGACGGCGACCGAGGCGGCGTCAACCAGGCCGCCGGGACCATCACCACCAACGTCCTCGCCGTCAGCAGCTATGAGGACGTCAACCTCACCCAGGCGACGAACGACGCCGACACGGTCGCTGCCGTGGTCAACAACAACGGCGCCGACTTCAACTTCCAGGACGCCGACGGGGTGGAGATCGGCTCGGGCACCATCCCGACCCTCGGCGGGGCGACCGACGGCATCACCACCGCGAGCGGCACGGTGCGGATCGGCGCGGGCGGCACGGTGACGCAGACCGCCGCCGGCACGGTGACGGGCCTGGCCCTCGGCATCGCGGCCAGCGACACCATCACGCTGGACCAGGCCAATGACGTCGACACCCTCGCCGCCCAGGTCACCACGGCCACGTCCGGCCTGCGGTTCGACGACGCCGATGATCTGACCGTCGGCTCCGTCGCCGACAGCGCCAGCCCGGTGTTCGGCGCGGACCTCGACGGCGTGACCACCAACGACGGCGACTTCTGCCTCCAGGTCGGCGGCGCCCTGTCGGTCAACCAGGCCGTGGGCGTCGGCACGGGAATCGTGCGGATCAACGCCGGGGGCACGGTGGACCAGCTCGCGGCCATCACCGGCGGGAGCCTGGCCGTCGTCGCCTCCGACGCGATCACGCTGGCCAACGTCGGCAACGACGTGAACAACTTCGCCGCCGACACCGAGACCGGGGGCGTCGGGGCCGTGAGCTTCGCCGACGCCGACGGCTTCGCCGTGGCCACCGTGGCCGACTCCGCCGGGGCATGCCTCGGCGGGGACATCGACGGCATCCAGTCCGCCGATGCCGTCACGCTGGTGGCCGTCACAGGCGGGCTGGTCGTCAACGACACCGCCGACGCCGCGGACATCGACGCCGCCGGGGCTCTGAACGTCACGCTCAGCGGCGACGACACCATCTTCCAGATCACCGCGGGCGCGGCGGTGGACGTCGCCGCCGGCGGCGCGACCGTCTCGGCCGACAAGATGGACCTCGACGGCACGCTGACCGCGACGGGCCAGACCGTCGCCCTGATGAGCACCCAAGCGGGCGACGCCATCGACCTCGGCTCGGCCACGGACGCCGTGGCCGACACGCTGGAGCTGGCCGAGGCCGAACTGGACAACATCACAGCCGACACGCTGCGCATCGGCGACACCGACGCCGGGGCGATCAGTCTGACGGCTGCCATCGGGCCGGACAGCGTCACCACGCTGTCGCTGCTGAGCGACGAGGGCGTCGGGGACGCCGGCGACACCGGCTCGATCGCCGTGACCAACCTCCGCCTCGACGTGGACACGGCCGTGGACCTCAGCGTGGCCACCAACGACGTGGACACGCTGGCCCTCGCGGTCGCCGACGCGGCCGAAGGCGCCTACGTCCGCGACGCAGACGACCTCACGGTGGACACCGTGGACACGACCGTCGGCGTGACCACCAACGCCGGGGACCTGTGCCTGCGAACCGGCGGTGCGCTGGCCATCGACCAAGCCGTGGACGTCGGCGCCGGAACCGTGCGGCTGAACTCCGGGGACACCATCACCCAGACGGCCACCATCACGGGCGCCTCGCTGGGCCTGGTCTCGGTCAATGCCGTGACGCTGGATCAGGCCAATGACGTGGACACCCTCAGCGCCGAGGTCGCGACGGCCGGGCAGGGCATGCGGTTCGACGACGTCGACGACGTCACCATCGGCGCCGTGGCCGACAGCGCCGTCGCCTGCCTCGACCAGGACCTCACGGGCGTGACGGTCAACGACGCGGATGTATGCTTCCAGGTCGGCGACGCCTTCGTCGTCGGCCAGGCCGTCAACGCCGGCGCGGGCACCGTGCGGATCAACGCCGGCGACGTGGTCGGCCAGACCGCCGAGATCGTCGCCGACACGCTCGGCGTTCTCGCCGGCGGGGCGATCACGCTGACCAACGCCAACAACGACGTGAACACCTTCGCCGCGGATACCGAGACCGGCGGCATCGGCGGGGTGAGCTTCACCGACGCCGACGGCTTCACCGTGGGCAACGTCGCCGATTCCGCCGGCGTATGCTTCGGGGCCGATCTCGCCGGCATCCAGTCCGCCGGCACGGTGGACCTGACCTCGACCGTCGGCGGCATCACCGTCGCCAACACCGCCGACGCCGACGACATCGACGCCGGTGCGGCCACCACCGTCACCCTCAACGGCGATGAGGATACCTTCCAGGTCGCCGCGGGTGCGGATGTGGACGTCGCCGCCGGCGGGGCCACCGTCGAGGCCGACAAGATCGACATCGCCGGCACGCTGACCGCCACCGGCCAGACCGTTGCGCTGATGCCCTCCGAGGCCGGCGAGGCGATCGACGTCGGGTCCGGAACCGACGCCGCGGCCGACACGCTGGAGATCAGCGACACCGAGTTGGACGCCATCGACGCGACCACCGTTCGCATCGGCGATACCGACGCCGGGGCCATCAGCATCACCGCTGCCCTGACGCCCGCGACGGCCACCACGCTGGCACTGCTCAGCGACGAGGGCGTCAGCGACGGCGGGGTCGGCACGATCGCGGTCAACGACCTCCGCGTGGACGTGGACACGGCCGTGGACCTCAGCCTCGGCCATACCGTCTCGAACCTGGCGATGAACGTTGCCGACGCGACGGAGAACGCGCGGTTCACCTCGACCGGGGCGCTGACGGTGAACACGGTGGACGGCACGGTGGGCGTGACGGTCAACGGCGGCGACCTCAACCTCGAAAGCGCCGCCACGCTGGACTTCCAGCAGGCCGCAGACGCCGGGACCGGCACGATCCGCCTGGAGACCGCCGGGGCGATCACGCAGGCCGCGGCCGGCACGATCACCGCCGGGGCGCTGGGCATCGAGTCCGGCGGGGCCGTGACGCTCACGCAGGACAACGACGCCGACAACCTCGCCGCCACCGTCGGCGGGGGCAACGGCTTCGCCTACCAGGACGTCGACGACGTGACCGTTACGACCGTGGCGGCCGGGCAGAGCTTCGCTGCGGATGTGGACGGCATCACCACGGTCGGCGCCGACATCTGCCTCCGCCCGGACGGCACGCTGGCCATCCAGCAGCCGATCGCGGCCGGGGTGGGCATCGTGCGGATCAACGAGGCCACCGGCGGCGGGACCGTGGACGTGACCCAGACGGCAGCCGGAACGATCACGGCGGCCGAGCTGGCCGTGGTCGTGCCCGGGCAGTCGGTGGCGTTGAACACGGCCGACAACGACGTGGACACCCTCGCCGGCCAGGCCGCTGACTTCGCCTTCAACGACGTGGACACCTACGCCCTCGGCAACGTCTCGGACGGAGCGTTCTGCGTCGGCTTCAACGGGCTGGATGTCACCAACATCTGCCTGTCGGGCACGGACGTCACGGTAGACTCGGCCATCAACACCACAGGCACGGTGCGGATCAACTCCACCGGGACGGTGACGCAGACGCAGACGATCACCGCCTCCGAGTTGGGCATCTACGCCACCGATACCGTCACGCTGGAACTGGCCAACGACGTGGATACGCTGGCGGCCGAAGTCACCGGCTCGGGCAGCGGCTTCCGATTCAACGACATCGATGACGTCACCGTCGACACGGTCACCCAGGGCGCCTGCCTGCCCAACGACGTGACCGGCATCACCACCAACGACGGAGACGTCTGCATCGAGACCGCCACGACGCTGGACTTCCAGCAGGCCGTCGCCGCGGGCGCGGGTGTCGTGAGACTCGATGTCCCCGGGGCGATCACCCAGGCCGCGGCGGGCACGATCACGGCCGGGTCGCTGGGCATCGACAGCGACGCCGCCGTCACGCTGGACCAGGCCAACGACGTGGACACGCTCGCCGCCGACCTCAGCGGCGGGGCGGGCGGCTTCCAGTTCAATGACGCCGACGGGTTCACCGTCGGCTCGGTCACCGCCGGCGGGTGCCTCGCCGGGGACGTCGACGGCGTGACCACGGCCGGGCAGGACATCTGCCTCCAGGCCGGCACGACGCTGCACATCAGCCAGGCCGTCAACGCCGGGGCCGCCGTTGTGCGGCTGCTGACCGGCGGGTCCATCACCCAGGCGGCGACCGGCCCGATCACCGCGGTCTCGCTGGGCGTCGACAGCGACGGCACGGCGACGCTGGACCAGGGCAACGACGTGGACACGCTCGCCGCCGACCTGACCGGCGGGACCGGCGGCTTCCAGTTCAACGACACCGACGACGTGGTGGTCAACTCCGTCACCGCCGGCGGCTGCTTCGCCGGCCAGGTGGACGGCATCGCCACCACCGACGCCGACGTCTGCCTCCAGACGGGCACGACGCTGGACTTCCAGCAGGCCGTCGCGGCCGGGGCGGGCACGATCCGCCTGGCCGCCACCGGCGCAGTCACCCAGGCCGCGGCCGGCACGCTGACCGGCGGGGCGCTGGGCATCGACAGCGACGCCGCCGTCACGCTGGGCCAGGGCAACGACGTGGACACCCTCGCCGCCGACCTGACCGGCGGCGTCGGCGGGATGTTCTTCAACGACGTGGACGGCTTCGCGGTCGGCACGGTGACCGCGGCCGGCTGCCTGGCCGGCGACGTGACCGGCCTGTCCACGACCGACGCCGACGTCTGCCTCATCGGCGGCGGCGCCCTCGCGGTCGACCAGGCCGTCAACGTCGGGGTCGCCACGCTGCGAATGAACGCCAGCGGGACGGTCACGCAAAGCGCCGAGATCGTCGCCGCGGTCCTGGGCATCGTCGCCGCCGACGCCATCACGCTGACGAACACCAGCAACGACGTGGGCACCTTCGCTGCCGACACCGAGATTGGCGGGACCGGCGGGGTCAGCTTCACCGATGCCGATGGCTTCACCGTCGGCACCGTCGCCGATTCGGTCGGAGGGTGCCTCGGGGTCGACCTCGAGGGCATCCAGTCCGCCGACACGGTCACGCTGAACTCCGTCACCGGCGATGTCATCGTCGCCGATACCGGCAACGCCGACGACATTGATGCCGCCGGGGCCGTCAGCATCACGCTCGACGGCGACGAGGCCGTGTTCCAGATCGCCGGGGGCGCCGACGTGGACGTCGCGGCCGGCGGGGCGGTCCTCTCGGCCGACAAGATGGATCTCGCCGGCACGGTCACCGCGACGGGGCAGACCGTGGCGCTGATGCCCACCGAGGCCGGCGAGGCGATCGACCTCGGCTCGGCCGCTGACGCCGCGGCGGACACGCTGGAGCTGGCCGAGGCCGAACTGGACAACATTACAGCCGACACGCTGCGCATCGGCGACACCGACGCCGGGGCGATCAGCCTGACGGCCGCCATCGGGCCGGACAGCGTCACCACGCTGTCGCTGTTGAGCGACGAGGGCGTCGACGACGCAGGCGACACAGGCTCGGTCGTGGTGACCAACCTCCGCATCGACGTGGACACGGCCGTGGACCTCAGCGTGGCCACCAACGACGTGGACGCGCTGGCGATTGCGATCGCCGACACGGGGGAGGGCGCCTACGTCCAGGACGCCGATGATCTGACGGTGGACACCGTCGACGGCGTCGTGGGCGTGGCGACCAACGACGGCGACATCTGCCTGATCAGCGGCACGACGATGACGCTGAACCAGTCGGTGGACGCCGGCACGGAGACAGCCCGGTTGAACTCCGGCGGGAACCTCACGCAGTTGGCGACCGGGGCCATCGCGGCCGGGTCGCTGGGCATCGTCGGCGGCGCGGACGTGATCCTGGACGAGCCGACCAACGACGTCGACACGCTGGCCGCCGACGTGACCGGGGCGTTCCGCTTCATCGACAACGACGGCTACACCGTCGGCAGCGTCGCCGACAGTGCCGGCGCCTGCCTCGGCGCCGACCTCGCGGGCCTGACCGCCGGCGGCGACATCGAGATCCTCACCGACCTGACGCTCGACGACCCGACCACGGTCGTGCCCACGCCCAGGCCGGTGGGCGACTACCGCCCGGCGGCGGTCATCCTCATCGACGACGTGGACATCGCCTCCACCGGCGGGGACGTGTACCTGAACGTCCTGGCCGCCAACGTGGACGTGAACCTGCTGCCCACGACCTTCCGCGAGGACCCGGCCAATCCGGGCCAGCCGGCGATCCCGTCGGTGGCAACGATCGGGACGACGTTCGGCACGACGGCCGTCACCATCAGCGGCACGAACGTCGTGATGGGCGGCCTGGAGAAGATCAGCAGCTACGGCGACCTGACGATCCAGGCGACGGGCACCGCGACGGTCGGCGACCTGAACGCCGCCGACACCGTCGAGGTCGATGCGACCACCGTTCAGTATCTGCTCCGCGAGCAGGGCTTCGTGCTCGGCGGCGACGAGGCGTCCCTGACGCTGGATTCGGGCCTGGATTTCAACGGCACCCGGGTGGACTTCAACACCGGCACGACCACGACGAACCGCCTCGTGGGCGGCTCGAACGGCGACGCCGGGTTCGGCGCCTGGGGCCCCTACACGGGTGCGGATGTCCTGGCCCGGCCGGTGGCGTCCTACACGGCCTCCACCGACTTTGCCTACACGAGCCTGCTTCGCGGCTCGGCGGTGGTGCTTGGCGACGGAGACCCCGTGCTGGATGAGTACGCCCAGGAGGGCGTGGTGGTCAGCAACCTGGCCAGCGCCCTGGCCAGCGCCCTGCCGGAAGAGGAGATCGACGTCACCCTCGACCGCGGCGTGCCCGCCAGCCAGCGGGAAGACCTCGTCCGCCACCTTGGCATCTACACCAAGGACGCCAACGACGCCGAGGAAATCGAGTGGCTCAGCGGCCGGCGGTTCTTCAACGACCTGCCGGAAGTCGCCCACGTGGTCACTGCCGGCGACATGCCCGGCGGTGCGACCAGTCCCTCCCAGCACAAGGTCTCGATCGACCGGCTGCCGGGCTCGCTCGCCCGCGAGGCCCTCGTGGCCTACCGGGCACTGTACTGGCGGGAGAAGGTCGATCCCGAGACCGGCGAGAAGATCTGGGAAAGCCGGGCCTCGGAGATCCGCTCGACGCTCCAGAAGGCCGTCAACGACTACAAGAAGACCGAAGGCAAGAAGGAGTTCGACGCCGCCGGGTTCGGACGCTGGCTGGCGTGTGCGGCCAAGCATCCCGAGGCCCATGACCTCATGACCCGGTTGAGCAGCCTGTTCCACCGTGTCGAACTGCTCGGGCTGGGGCCGGTCGAGCTGGAAATCTCCCAGCGGATGCTGGCGCGGTCGATCAAGCCGAGAGGCGTGACGATCGACCAGATGATCGAGGCCGTGCTGTCGACCCCCCCGACCTGTCCGGACATGGCTCCTAAGCCCGTATCCGACACGGACGAGGAGGTGGCGGCCGCGCAGACGAAGTAGCGCCGCCCCCGCGCCCCGGCGGGGGAGCGGAAACGGGAAGGATGTGTCCGGATGGCGATGGACGTCGAGAGCCTCCTGGCCGAGGTCAGTGCGGAGTCTCCCTGCGGGGAAGACCTGACCTATGATCCGGCGTACATGGAGCTGGAGCGGATCGCGCAGGGCACGCCGGAACAGCAGGTCGGCGATACCGTTGTCGAGGCCGAGGAACCCAACTGGCGCGACGTGCGCGACCAGGCGATGGAGCTGCTGGGGCGGACCAAGGACATCCGCGTCGCCGTCTACCTGACGCTGGCCCAGCTTCAGATGGAGGGCGTGCCAGGCCTGCGAGACGGGCTGGCACTGCTCCGCGGGCTCGTCGAGCAGTATTGGGACGAGTTCTACCCCCAGTTGGACCCCGACGACGACTACGACCCCACCGAGCGGATGAACATCGTCGCGCAGTTGTCGCCTCCGCCGGAGGTCTTCGACGACCCGATGAAGTTCAAGGCTCGTCTCCGCCAGGCCCCCCTGGCCGACTCCAGACAGTTGGGCCAGTACGGACTGCGACACATCCTTATCGCCCGTGGCGACATGACGCCGCCCGAGGGGGCCGACGAGAAGTTCCCCGACCTGTCGGTCATCGAGGGGGCGTTCCAGGACACCGACTCCGAGCACCTCCAGGAGATTGTGACGGCCGCCAACGAGGCCCTGGAGCATCTGAGCATCATCGACTCGCTGCTGACCCAACGGGTCGGCGTGGGGAACGTGCCGAACCTCGACCAGCTGACGGAGATCCTCGGGCAGATGTCGTCGTCGGTGGAGCAGTACACCGGCGGGGCCGGCGGTGGCGGCGAGCCCGGCGCCGAGCCGGGCGGGGACGTCGATGCCGGCGGGGCGCCCGGCGGGGGCGGCGGCCCGGCGATCAGCGGCGACATCCGCTCGCCGGAGGACGTCATCCGTGTGTTGGACAAGATCTGCGAGTATTACCAGCGGAACGAACCCTCCAGCCCCGTGCCGCTCATCGTCCGCCGCGCCAAGAAGCTCGTGCGGAAGAACTTCATAGAAATCATCCAGGACTTGAATCCCGACGGATTGCGGACGATAGAGATGGTCAGCGGGCCCTTCGAGGACCCCAACGCTCAGCAGCAGTATTAAGCACCGCCCGGTTGGAGAGGCCGCCCGTCGCACGCTTGCTCCCGAGACCGGAGGTTTTCCGCCGGCGGATGGGAAAACCGACGGGTTGGCTGTTTGACACGACGGAGGCGGCAGACGTAGAATGCATTTGGATCCGGGCATCTCTACCTGCCGGCTCGCTTGAAGGCGTTGAGAGGCCGTTGCCGCTGCCGCGGCGCGAGGCCCCACCAGGTTCGTTTGCGGTGCGCTGGGGCGAACAGCGCACGCTGCAAGGAATGGACGGAAGGAACGACGAGACCACCCCTCTCTCGCAGGGGCCCTGCCTTAGAAAGGAGCAGCCATGGCCAAGAGTGAGAGCAGTCAGAAATTCATCGCTCGAAATCGAGCGCCGCGCGTCCAGGTGGAGTACGATCTGGAACTCTACGGCGCCGAGAAGATGATCAGCCTGCCGTTCGTGATGGGCGTCATGGCGGATCTCTCGGGCAAGCCGGCCGAATCGCTCGGGCCGGTCGCCGACCGGAAGTTCATGGAAATCGACGTGGACAACTTCGACGACCGCCTCAAGTCCATGAAGCCCCGTGTCGCCTTTCAGGTCCCCAACACCCTCACCGGCGAGGGCAACCTGTCCGTGGACCTGACCTTCGACAGCATGGAGGACTTCTCCCCCGCCGCGGTGGCGAGGAAGGTGGACTCCCTCAACAAGCTGCTGACCGCCCGCACCCAGTTGTCCAACCTCATGGGCTACATGGACGGCAAGGCCGGGGCCGAGGAGCTGATCAACAAGCTGCTCAAGGACCCGTCGCTGATGCAGGCGCTGGGTTCGACGCCGGCCGAGGGCGGCGAAGGCGAAGCCGAAGGCACCAGCGAGGAGGAGCAGGACAATGGCTGAAGAGAACCCTCAGGCCCAAGGTGCACCCGAACAGGTTCAGGAGGCCACGGAGCTCGACGAGTTTCAGATGCTTCTGGGCAAGGAATTCAAGCCCAAGACCGACAACGCCAAGTCGGCGATCACCGAGGCCGTCCAGACCCTGGCGCAGACCGCCCTCCAGGAGGCCTCGCTGGTCAGCGACGACGTCGTCCGCACCATCGAGTCCATGATCGCCGAACTGGACCACAAGCTCTCCGAGCAGTTGAACCTCATCCTCCATCACGAGGAGTTCCAGAAGCTCGAGGGCACCTGGCGAGGCCTGCATCACCTCGTCAACAACACCGAGACCGACGAGACGCTGAAGATCCGCGTGCTGAACGTCTCCAAGAACGACGTCCGCAAGACGCTGCGGAAGTTCAAGGGCACGGCCTGGGATCAGAGCCCGCTGTTCAAGAAGCTCTACGAGGACGAGTACGGCACGCCCGGCGGCGAGCCCTACGGCTGCATCGTCGGCGACTACGAGTTCGACCACACCCCGCCGGACGTGGAGATCCTCCAGGGCATGGGCCAGATCGCCGCCGCGGCCCACGCGCCGTTCATCGCCGCCGGCTCCCCGGCCGTCATGAACATGGAGAGCTGGCAGGAACTCGGCGACCCGCGCGACCTGACCAAGATCTTCCAGACGGCCGAGTATGCCCCCTGGCGGAGCCTGCGGGACTCCGAGGACTCCCGCTACGTCTCGCTGACGATGCCGCGGTTCCTCTCCCGGCTGCCCTACGGCGCCAAGACCAACCCGGTTGACGAGTTCGCCTTCGAGGAGGATACCGAGGGCGCGGACCACTCGAAGTACTGCTGGTCCAACTCGGCGTTCGCCATGGGCGTGAACGTCAACAGGGCGTTCAAGCTGTACGGCTGGTGCTCGCGGATTCGGGGCGTCGAGTCCGGCGGCATGGTCGAGGGCCTGCCCTGCCACACCTTCCCCACCGACGACGGCGGGGTGGACATGAAGTGCCCCACCGAGATCGCCATCACCGACCGCCGCGAGGCCGAACTGGCCAAGAACGGCTTCATGCCGCTGAGCCACTGGAAAAACACCGACTACGCCGTGTTCATCGGCGCCCAGACGCTGCACAAGCCGGCCGAGTACGACGACCCCGATGCGACCGCCAACGACAACCTCGGCAGCCGCCTGCCGTACATCTTCGCCTCCAGCCGCTTCGCGCACTTCCTCAAGTGCATCGTCCGCGACAAGATCGGCTCGTTCAAAGAGCGCGAGGACATGGAGAAGTACCTCAACGACTGGATCATGAACTACGTCGAGCCCGACCCCCACAACGCCACGGAGGAGGCCAAGGCCCGCCGGCCCCTCGCGGCCGCGGAGGTCCAGGTCGCCGAAGTCGAGGGCAATCCCGGGTACTACGCGGCGAAGTTCTTCCTCCGCCCGCACTACCAGCTCGAGGGCCTGACCGCGTCGCTGCGGCTGGTCAGCAAGCTGCCGTCGGCCAAGCAGGAGTAGCGTTACACAACATCACCGGCCGCCGTGCGGCGACCGCGCATCGGACCTTCCCGATTCCGGGTGAGCAGAGAGAACAATAAGGAGAGACGCGATGAGCTACGACATGTTCCTGAAGATCGACGGGATCAACGGC
>CAYLPJ010000070.1:0-26100 GCA_964385465.1 uncultured Planctomycetaceae bacterium
GGCGAAGAAAAGCGGCGTCGTTGCCGCCGCACTCCACATTTGGCGGCGTGGGCCTCGGGAGTGCGAACGCCGGCGCGCCGCTTCGACGGAACCCGGGGGGCCGCGTCGCCTCCGACGCTGCCACGCTGGCCGCGACGAACCGGTTGTGTCGTGTGCCAGCCGGCGGGCTCAGGGAGCGACCCACCGGGCTTGCCATTGGCCCGCGTGCCAGTCGAACCGTGCCCGCCGATGGCCGGGGACGCTGAGGTCGAGCCAGTCGACGCGGTCGATGATGCATCGGATGACGGCGAAGTTTTCGCGGGGGTCGTCGGCCGGCGGGGCGTCGGGGGGTCCGCCGGGGGTCGGCCCGGCGTAAAGCCTTCGGTTGCCGTCGGATGCCTGCCGCCACTGCGTGTCGGCGAGGACGTCGTCGGTGTGCAGGGCGGCGGCGCCCTCGAGGCGTACCTGGACGGGCTGCCCGGGGTCGTAGAACAGCCAGCTCACCCGCGGATTGGCGGCGATCTGCCGGAACTTGGCCGACCGGGCGTCGGTGTAGGCGATCAGGGCCCGGGCGGGCTCGTCGGCGTCCCGAAGCACCACCGTGCGGGCGTGGCTGCCGGCGTCGTCGGCGGTCGCCAGGGCGCTGGTGCGCTTGGGGTCCCGGGAGTCGCTGACGGCCCGGGCGAGCTGCCGCCAGATATCGGCCAAAACGTCCATCAGCGCGTCGTTGTCGGTCGGGCTCGTCATCGCTTGCACTCGCAGACAGGGCAGTGGGATGATCGGGCGAAGCACAGCCTCCACGGGAGCCGCGGACCCCGGCGGACGGCGTGTTCGCCCGCGCGGACTCGTCTCGCCCGCCGAGGGCGCCGGGGACTGGCGGCGCGGGCGGGGCCGGGCTCGTCGCGGCCTGCCGCTACGGTGATAACCGTAGCCCCGCCTGCCTGTCCCACGGTGTCCGGCCTGTCCATACCCATGGGGGGTGGACACCGGCTGTGTGCTCATAACTGTAGTTTTTATATAGGCTTATAATACACATGCCCGATTGTGTCCACTGTCCCGAAGGGTGGACAGAACTGACACACCGGCCCTTTCGCCTCGCGGGCGTATCCTCCCGACGGGGTCGCGGTCAGCGATGCGACCGCCGTCGGCGGAGCTTCGCACGCAGGGCCTCGATCCGCCCCCGCTCGGCGGGACGGAGCTTCTGGACGCTCTCGGGCGGCAGCACCGCGTCGAGGCGGAGGGCCTCGTCGAGCCGCTCGATCGCCATGCGAGGCCCCCGCCAGTCGGCCCCGAGAATCGCCTCGGCGGCCTCGATGTGGAGGCGGGCGTCCTTGGGGTTGCGTTCGATCGCCCGAAGGTAGCTTGTCACGGCCCCGGAGTCGTCGAGGCCCCGTCCGGCGGCGGCGAGAGCGACCCGACCGGCGAGGCGGTAGTGGCTCGAGGAGGCGGGGTCGCGCTCGATCGCCCGGTCGGCCCAGGTCCGGGCGGTGGCGAAGGCGAACGTGGTCGGCACGGAGCCGTCGGCGGCGGCGATGGCGGCGGCGCGGGCGGCGTCGGCGGCGGGGCGCGGGTCGAGGCGGTCGGCCTTGGCGGCGTCGATGGCGGAGGCCAGGGCGGCGCGGGTCTCGCCGGCGGCGAGGGCGTCGAGCATGGCGGCGGTGTGGCGTGTCTTCTCGACGACCGGCCACCACAGCGCGATCACCAGTGCCAGGGCAATGGCGGGCAGGGCGAGCAGGCTCCAGCGGACCACCCGCCAGGTGCAAACCGTTCCCCCGCCGGCCCCCGCGCACGCCCCGGCGGCGACGAAGAAGACCGTCGCCGGCGCCGGCAGCCAGAGGCTGAACGTCACCGCGTTGTGGATGACGAAGGCAGCGAGGCCGCAGGCGAGGATCGCCCGCGCGGCCGGGGCGAAGGCGGCGGGCAGGAGCCAGCGGTCCCCGCCCCAGGCGGCGAGGATGAGCAGTCCGGCGAGGACGACGACGGTGGCAGCACCCTCGATGACGGTGAGCGCCGGATCGCTGCCCGGCCTGAACGCCCACCACGCCAGGGCCACGGCGGCGACGACGGCAAGGGCGGTCCACCGCAACGAGGGCGGGCGGTCGTCGGGAGGCTTGTCGGTCGGGCCGGTCTCCGCCGCGGCCGGGCGGGCCGAGCCGACCACCAGCCAACCGATCGCCCCCAGCAGCGCCGCCCCGCCGACGAGCCCGTAGCTGGTCAGTGCATGGGCGAGGAGGTTGTGGGGCATCTTGATCTCCTCCTCGGCCTCGTCGCGGCGGTGGCGGAGATAGGCCGACGCGAAGTTGCCCTCCCCCACCCCGAGGGAAGGGCGCTCGGCAAGGATCGCCGCCGCACCCGTCCAGTAGTGCCACCGGAAGGTCATGGTCTTGGTGGGCAGGCGGTCGCGGGCGAGGCCGTAGCCGACCACCGCCCCGCCTGCCAGCACCCCGACGGCCGCGGCGGCGACAAGGAGCTTCCGCCAGTGTCGACCGATGGCCGGGGCCCATCGCAGCACGACGGCGGCGAGGAGCAGTCCGACGGCTCCGGCGAGCATCCCGCCGCGACTCCTGGTGAAGGGCACGACGGCGAGCACGGCGACAGCCAGCAGCACAGCGGCGCCGGCGGCAACGGCGCGGGCGTCCAGCTCGCCGGGGCGGCGGAGTTCGCATCGGCGGTCGCGGCCCTTCAGGGCCAGGCGCACGCGGGCGACGGCCAGGCCGGCGGCGGCGAAGCCGAGGACCAGCAGCGTCGAGGCGAACGGGTTTGCCAGCGAGGCGAAGCCGGTAACCGACGTATCCATCAGGCGGGCCTCGATGAGATCGGCCTGGGGGGTGTCTGCCTGCCAGCCAAACGCGGCGAGGCGCTCGGCGCGGTGGGCGCGGAAGTCCTCGATCCGCGCGGGGATCTCCACGCCCCGCTGCCAGGCGGCCTTGACCGCCAGCATCCCCCCCACCGCGGCGAGGACGACCACCACGACGGCGAACCGCCGGCGGTCGCGGCATAGCTGCATGGCCGTCCACCCCGCCGCCAGCAGGGCCACCTGGTCCAGCCAGCCGTTCAGCGCCGCCCGGGCGTCGGAAGCGGTCAGCGCCGAGACGAGTGCCGGAACGGCGAAGAGCCCGATCAGCCCCGCCAGCCAGACGTCGTGGACGGCCAGGCGGCGATCGGCGGCCGAGCCCCACAGCCACAGCCCGCAGGCGGCGAGCAGCCCGGAGGCGAAGGCCAGCCGGGCCAGTTCGGTGCGGTCGGCCTGGAAGGCCAGCGGGTTGACCTCCGCGAGCCCGCCGGCGGGCATCGTCGCGGCCGGGGCGGCCGGGAGGAACTGAAGCGCCGAGCCGCCGAAGGGCAGTTCGTCGAGGGTGCACCGCGCGGCGAGGCAGGCCAGCAGCAGCGCGAGGGCGGCATTGCGGCATCGTCGCCCGGCGGAGGTGGTGGCGGCCCTGGCGGGGCTGGCTGTCGCCTCGCCGGCGTTCATGCCCCCTTCCCTCCGTCGGCGGATTCCAGCAGGGCGATGATCAGGAGGACGGCGAGTGTCTGGGCGAACAGCAGGACCGCGCCGGTGTCGTCGACGCGAGGCAGCAGCGTGGCGGCGATGGCGGTGGCGGCGGTGCAGAGGTAGATGGTCAGCACGGCCTTGCGGACGCTCATCCCGCGGCGGACGAGGCGGTGGGAGAAGTGGCGGCGGTCGCCGACCATCGGGCTGCGGCGGTCGCGGAGGCGGAGGGTGACGACGCTGATCATGTCGTACATCGGCACGGCCAGCAGGACCACGGGCACGAAGACGCCGTAGAGGTAGTACGTCTGCCCCGGGCGGACGTAGGTGGTCAGGCAGCTCGCCGCGGCGAGCAGGAAGCCGACGACCATCGAGCCGGCATCGCCCATGAAGATCCGCGCCGGGGGGAAGTTCCGCGGCAGGAAGCCCGCCAGCGCCCCCAGCAGCAGGCACAGCCAGCCGGCGACGAAAAGCTGTCCGATGCTCGCCGCGGCCGCCAGAAGCGCCGCCGAGCAGATCGCCGCCACCCCGGCCGACAGTCCGTCCATGTTGTCCAGGAAGTTGAAAGCGTTGGTGATGGCCGCGAGCCAGAGCGTGGAGGCGGCGATGCTGACGGCCGGTCCGGCAACGGTCAGCACGCGGACCTCCAGCACCCAGGCGGCGACGAGGCAGACGGCGAGCTGGGCGGCGAGCTTGGGCAGGGGCCCGAGGTTGCGGCGGTCGTCGATGAGCCCGACGACGTGGAGCACCATCGCGCAGGCAAGCAGCCCGACCGCCCGGGGCACCCGCGAGGCGGCCCCGGACACGTGGACGGCGAGCACGCGGGGCAGCCAGCCGGGCGGGCCGGTCGCGTCCCAGACGGCCGCCAGCGCCAGCGCCAGCATGGCCGGCAGGAGCACGCCGGCGAAGATCGCGCATCCGCCCAGCAGCGGCGTGGGTCGGGCGTGGGCCTTGTGTCGGCCGGGGCGGTCCATCATGCCGAACCGCCGCGCCATCCGTGCCGAAACGCTCGTGGCGGCGAAACTGATCCCCGCGGCCAGCAGCCCGGCGGCAAGGGCGGCCAGGGCGATCATGGGCGATCTCCCCGGGGGGCGTCGTCGTCGAGCAGCCGCCGCCTCGCGGCGGAGAGGAAGTCGTCGTACCGCCCGCTGCGGTAGTCGGGGAAGGTCCACTCCAGCGGGTGCCACCGGCCCTGGCGGAACAGCAGCGTGACCTCGGCGTAGACCCCCCGGCCGAGGTAGATCCGGTGGGCGAAGTCCTTCATGCTGGCCAGGACGAGCTTGGGCGACTGAACGTAGCCGACGTCCAGGTTGACCGGGCGGGGCACGTCGGGGATGCGGTCGGCGAACCCGGCCTCGATGGCGTTGGTGAGGTGCTTGGCATCGGCGAGGCAGCCGGGCTCGGCGGTGCCGGCGAAGCTCACCAGCCGCCGCAGAAGCGGCGTGCCCATCTGCGCGTCGTAGTAGTGGGTGAAGTCGAAATCCATGGTCTCGCCGGCGGCGTCGAGGGGACCGAACGCCCCGACGAGCGCCTCGGCGGCCTCGTCCAGCCATGCCGCCCGCGAGGCGAGCATCGCGCAGATCACCTTGACGGCCGGAGGGTCGCAGGGCTGTGCCATGCGGGCAATTGTCTCGCCCGGCGCCGAGCGTGTCAACGGCGCCGGCGTGTGGTATACTCCGCGTTTCGCCCAGGCATTCGGGAACAGAGGACATGATCGACATCAAGCTGATACGCGAGGACCCGCAGAGCTTCATCGAGGCCGCGCGGAACAAGAACGTACCGGCCGACATCCCGGCGCTGCTGGAGGCGGACGCGGCGTTGCAGGATGTCCGCAAGGAACTCCAGGACGCCCGGACGGCCCAGAACGCCGCGGGCAAGCGGATCGCCAAGCTCTCCGGGGAGGAGAAGGCCCAGGCGATCGCCGAGATGCAGCAGCTCAAGCAGAAGGTCAAGGACCTCGGCGAGCGGGAGGCCGAGTTGGAGCCGAAGTTCCGCGAGCTGATGCTGCTGGTCGCCCAGCCCCCGGCCGAGGAGGTCCCCGTCGGCGCCGACGACACCGAGAACGTGCTGCTGCGGGAGGTGGGCGAGATCCCTGAGCCGGACTTCGAGGCGAAGGACCACATCGAGCTGGGCGAGGCGCTGGACATCATCGACGTGCCCCGGGGCGTCAAGCTCGCCGGCTCGCGGAACTACGTGCTCAAGGGCGCCGGGGCGCTGCTCCACCAGGCGGTGCTGCGGCTGGCGGCGGACCACCTCGTCGCCAAGGGCTACACGCTGCTGACCGTGCCCGTGCTGGTCAACGAGGAGGTGATGTACGGCACGGGCTACTTCCCGGTCGGGCGGGACCAGGCCTACCTGTGCGAGCGGGACGGCATGAGCCTCGTGGGCACGGCGGAGGTGCCCCTGACGGCCTACCACAGCGGGGAGATCCTCACCGAGGCCGACCTGCCGAGGAAGTACGTCGCGCTGTCAACGTGCTTCCGCCGCGAGGCGGGCGCCGCGGGCAAGGACACGTACGGGCTGTACCGGGTGCACTTCTTCGACAAGGTCGAGCAGGTGGTCCTCTGCCGCAACGACGCGGAGGCGTCGATCGCCCACCACAGGGAGATCCTCGCCAACGCCGAGGAGGTCCTCGAGGCCCTGCGGCTGCCCTACCGCGTGATGAACGTCTGCACGGGCGACCTCGGGCAGGGGCAGGTGCAGAAGTTCGACATCGAGACGTGGATGCCCAGCCGCGGCGGCTACGGGGAGACGCACTCGGCCAGCCGGTTCCACGAGTTCCAGTCGCGCCGTCTGGACATGCGCTACCGCGACGGCGAGGGCGACATCCAGTACATCCACACGCTGAACAACACGGTGATCGCCAGCCCCCGCGTGCTGATTTCCATCCTGGAGCTCTACCAGAACGCCGACGGCAGCGTCACCGTCCCGGAGGCCCTGCGAACGTACATGGGCGGCATGGAGAAGATCGAGAAGAGGCCGTAGCAAGGCTGCATCTACTGACGCTCCTTCTGCGGCGGTATCCGTGGCTGTCCGCGTTCGTCCCTGCGGGACGTCCTTGAGATTCGAGAGCGAGGAAACAATGGTTGTCGTGATGAAGCCCGGGGCGACGGCGGAGCAGGTCGATCACGTGATCGAGCTGATCCGCGAGTACGGCCTGAAGGACCACGTGATCTACGGCACGGACCGGACGGTGGTCGCGTGCATCGGCGACAAGCGCCACGTGGACAAGGGCGCGATCGAGAACGCCCCGATGGTCGAGCGCGTCGTGCCGATCCTGGCCAAGTACAAGATGGCCTCGACGGAGGTCAAGCGCGAGCGGACGGTGATCGAGCTCGGCCCCGAGCGGTTCCCGCTGGGCGGGACGAAGATCGGCGTGATCGCCGGGCCGTGCGCTGTGGAGGACCGCGACCGGCTGTTCCGCATCGCCGAGGAAGTCCGCGCCGCCGGGGCGATCGGCCTGCGAGGCGGGGCGTTCAAGCCGCGAACCAGCCCCTACAGCTTCCAGGGCCACGGCGTCGAGGGCCTCAAGATGCTCGCCGAGGCCCGCGACCGCACCGGCCTGGCCGTGGTGACCGAGGTCGTCGGCGTCGAGACACTCGACGACGTCGCCGAATACGCCGACGTCCTTCAGATCGGCGCCCGCAACATGCAGCACTATCCGCTGCTGGAAGCCGTCGGAAAGGCCGACAAGCCCGTCCTGCTCAAACGCGGCATGAGCGCGTCGCTGGAGGAGTTCCTCCTCGCGGCAGAGTACGTCATCGACGGCGGCAACAAGAACGTCATCCTCTGCGAGCGGGGCATCCGCACGTTCGAGCAGTACGGGCGCAACACGCTGGCCCTGGCGATCCTGCCGGCCCTTCGCGAGCGGACGCACCTGCCCGTGGTGATCGATCCGTCGCACGCGACCGGTCACGCGATGATGGTGCCGCCGATGTCCCGCGCGGCCGTCGCGGCCGGGGCCGACGCCCTGCTGGTGGAGGTGCACAACGACCCCGAGCACGCGATGAGCGACGGCGCCCAGTCGATCACGCCGTCGGTCCTGCGGGAGGAGATGACCGTCTGGCGTCGGATCGCCGAGGCGGTCGGTCGGGAGATGTGAGGCGGTCGCTGGGCATCCGCCGTTCGGCGATGGCGCTGGGGGCGCCCTGGCAGCGAGGGTTGTCGAAGGCGTCCACCTTCCAGCCCAGCGGCGGGGACGCGGCGGCGGGCACGCTCCACGAGACCGCCACCTGTCGCCCGTTGGTCACGCCCCGCACGTCGGCGACGGCGGGCCTGTCCAGCGCGGGCCGCGCCGGCTGGCGGACGGTGAACGCGTGCTTCGCGCCACCGGCCGTCCTTGCGGAAGCAGCCCAGCCGGCGATGCAGCGGCCGGACGGCCTTCGGGCCGGACAGCGACTCGATGAACCCGCTGTTGCCCGGGAAGGGCGTCGCGGCGATCGGCAACCGGGCGACGGCAATGGGGAGTCACCGACGGCGAGAAGGCCCTGTGTTCAGACGATGGAAGGCCGTTCCATCGCACCTGAAGTGCAGTGTGCGCCGGGAAAATCCGGGATCAGGACGTGAGCTTCTTCAGCTCGCGGTCGGCCGCGGCACGGAGGCGCTGTCCCTTGCCGGTCGAGCGGTCCTTCTCGAGCTTGCGGATGAGGCGACTGATCTCGGCGGCGTCGACGGGCAGCTCGACGGTCTTGTCCTTGAAGCCGGCGATGTACATCGCGTTGGACAGTTCCAGCTCGTTGAGCGCTTCCTCGCCGGTGCAGTACATCTCCTTGCCGCGAAGGATGTGGGCGGCGAAGGCCTTGATGATCATCAGGTGCTTGCCGCCGGGGTTCTTCGGCAGGGGGACCTCTTTCCAGGTGACCTCCTGCTTGGCCCCGCCGGCGGAGGACGTTTTCGAGCCCATGATGTGCTCGGTGATGGACTGCTTGAGCTTGCCGTACATCAGTTTGCCGCCCTTGCAGACGAGCGTGCCCTTGTCGCCGCTGACGGTGAACCGCTCGCTGCCGGGCTCCTCGGCGGTGGTGGCGTAGAGGTAGCCGACCTTGCCGTCGCCGTAGTCCATCAGGAAGTTGGCGGTGTCTTCGACCTCGATCTGGTGCGCCCGCGTGCTGAGCATGCCCATGACCCGCTTGGGCATCCCGCCGATCCACTGGTACAGGTCCAGGTGGTGCGGGGCCTGGTTGATCAGCACCCCGCCGCCCTCGCCGTCCCAGGTGCCCCGCCAGGCGCCGCTGTCGTAGTAGGCCTGCGTGCGGAACCAACTGGAGCAGAACAGCTCCACGCGGAAGACGTCCCCCACCGCGCCCTTGTCGACCATCTGCTTCATCTTCCGCATGATCGCCCGCGTGCGGTGATGCAGCACGACGCCCATGGCCACCCCGTTCTCGCGGCAGGCGCCGACCATCATCCGGGCGACGCCGATGCGGGATTCCAGCGGCTTCTCGCAGAGCACGTGCAGCCCGCGGCGGGCGGCATGGATGCACATCGGCCCGTGCCAGTAGTGCGGCGTGGCGATGATTACCGCGTCGATCAGGCCGGAGTCCATCATCTCGACGGCGTCGGTATACTGGGGCACCCCGAGCTCGTCGCCGAAGGCCCCGGCCTTGTCGGCGACGATATCGCAAACGGCGCCCAGCGCGACGTCGCGTCCGCCTTCCTTGGCGCACCATCGCGCGTGGCTCGAGCCCATGTTGCCCAGACCGATGACTCCGAATCGAACCTTCTTCATGACCGTCTCCCGGGGTTTGCGTACGTCCTTTGGGTCGGGAGCTTACGCCCGCCGCCCGCCGATTGCAAGCGCCCCGCCTCCCGGATACACTTCCGCCCATGCTCCAACGCGTGCGGATCAAGATCGAAGGCCTCCGCCAGCCCGCCGAGGCCCTCAAGATCGCCCAGATGGGCGCCGACGCCATCGGGCTGGTCTTCGCCGACTCGCCCCGGTGGGTCTCCCCCGAGCAGGCCCGCGCCGTCACCGACATCCTCCCGCCCTGGGTGGCCACCGTCGGGGTGTTCGTCAACGCCGACGCCGGGACGATCAACCGCGTCGTCGAGCGAACCCGGATCGGCTACGTCCAACTGCACGGCGACGAGCCCCCCGAGGTCGTCGGCGAGATCGCCGCGCCCTGCATCAAGGCATTCCGCCTGCGCGACGACGGCTGGCTGGGACACGTCCGCGGCTGGGTCGAGGGGGTCGCCGCCCGGTCGAACCTCGCGGCCGTGCTGCTGGACGCCTACGCACCCGGCGCCCGGGGCGGGACGGGCAACCGGTTCAACTGGGACTGGGTCTCGGACGCCCGCCTGACGGGGGCGATGGCGGGGCTGGACCCGATCATCCTCGCCGGCGGGCTGGACGCCCAGTGCGTCGGGCGGGCGATCGACACGGTCCAGCCCTGGGCGGTGGACGTCGCCAGCGGAGTGGAGAAGGCCCCGGGGGTCAAGGACCTCCGCAAGGTGGCGGACTTCATCGCCGCGACCCGCGAGGGCAACGTGCTGGACAGCGACTTCTGGCTGTAGCTCGCAGAGCCATTCCGGACGCACCCTTGATTTGTGCGCGCGCCTGGGCAACAATATCCCGTCTATCGTGCCCCGTACGAAACAAGGTCCTATGGAAAGAGGAGACTATGGCACTGAAGAAGAGCGAGTATGACGTTCGTGACCTGAAGCTGGCCGAGGAAGGCAAGCGGCGCATTCTGTGGGCGGACAACGATATGCCCGTCCTGGCGCAGGTCCGCGAGCGGTTCACGAAAGAGAAGCCTCTCAAGGGCAAGCGCATGAGCGCGTGCCTGCACGTGACGGCCGAGACCGCCAACCTCTGCCGCACGCTCAAGGCCGGGGGAGCCGATCTGGTGCTGTGCGCGTCGAACCCGCTGAGCACGCAAGACGACGTGGCGGCCAGCCTTGTCAAGGACTTCGACATCAAGACGTACGCCATCACCGGCGAGGATCGTAAGACGTACTACGACCACATCGCCGCCGCGTGCGAGCATCGCCCGACGGTGACGATGGACGACGGCGCAGACCTGGTCAACGCCCTGCACGGCGACATGAGCGAGTACGGCGACGCCATCGTCGCGAGCATGGAGGAGACCACCACCGGCGTGATCCGCCTCCGCGCCATGGCCGACGCCGGCGTGCTGAAGTTCCCCGTCGTCGCCGTCAACGACGCGACCACCAAGCACCTGTTCGACAACCGCTACGGCACGGGCCAGAGCACGCTGGACGGCATCGTCCGCGCGACGGACATCCTGCTTGCCGGCAAGGAAGTCGTGGTGGTGGGCTACGGCTGGTGCGGGCGCGGCGTGGCGCTTCGCGCCCGGGGCGCCGGGGCGAATGTCATCATCTGCGAGGTCGATCCCGTCCGCGCCCTCGAGGCGGCCATGGACGGCTTCCGCGTGATGCGGATCCGCGACGCGGCCAAGATCGGCGACCTGTTCGTCACCGTCACCGGGGACATTCACGTCATCGACGGCCCGCACTTCGCCCGCATGAAGGACGGCGCGATCGTCGCCAACAGCGGGCACTTCAACGTCGAGCTGAACCTCGAGGCCCTCGCCGACATGGCCAAGGGCAAGCCCACCGACGTCCGCGGCGGCGTCCAGCAGTACACGATGCCCGACGGCAAGCGGGTCTTCATTCTCGCCGAGGGCCGGCTGGTCAACCTCGCCTGCGCCGAGGGCCACCCCGCAAGCGTGATGGACATGTCCTTCGCCACGCAGGCGCTGACCACCGAGTGGTCGCTGAACCAGGGCAGCCTGGACACCGTCGTTCACAGCGTCCCCGGCGAGGTCGAGGACTGGGTCTCGCGCCTGAAGCTCAAGAGCATGGGCATCAAGATCGACCGGCTGACCAGCGAACAGAAGACGTACCTCTCGTCGTTCGACATGGGCACGTAAGCGCCCCGCCGAAGGACGGACGTCAGCACAGTCCGTCAAGAGATAAGGAGAGCAGGGATTCGGACCGGTTCGCCCGGTCTGGTCCCTGCTTTCTTCTGCGCGGGCGAGGAGGCACGCCAGGGGTGACCGCGCCGACGAAGCCGGGACCTGAAATCCCGCGGGCTTGTCGGCGCCGGGCAGTCAATCGTTGCGCCGGACGGCCGTGGCGGTGGGGAAGGCGGCCATCTCGGCGAGGGTCAGGTCGGCGTCGGTGAAGGGCTGCTCGCCCTTGCGGTACAGGACGGCGACGCCGATCAGTTCGCCGGGGCTGGGCACCAGCGGGATGGCCAGCAGGGTCACACCGGGCAGGTGACGGCGAACCGCGGGGTCGAACAGTTCGGCCTCGTCGCCGGCGTCCATGGTGAAGCACTTCGGCCCGGTGAGGACGCGCTCGATGACGGGCCTGGCGAGTTTTCGACAGAATCCCAGGCCATCGGGCTTGGGCACGCCGAAACGCCCGATGACGTTGAGGTGCGCCTGCTCGTCGCAGACCATGGCCACGCCGAAGAGCGGCCCGCTGCGGACGGCGAACAGGCGGAAGAGCGTCGCGAAGACGTCGTCGTCGTTGGCGGCGGCGATCATGGCGTGCTGGTAGCCGATGATCGCCTGCTGGATGGACATCTGCCCGCTGAGCTGGCGGTAGGCGCAGGTCAGGTCCGCGCAGGTGGTCTCCAGCTTGCCCAGGGCGGTCTTGCGCTGGCGGTTGGCGTCGCGGGCCATGCGGCGCAGGCGGCGGGTGCGCCGGCGCCGACGTTCGCGGTGGTCCCGTCGCGAGAGCTCGTCCCGAACGGCCCGGCGAAGGCGGTCGAGGTCCAGCGGCTTGGTCATCAGCTCGATCGGGCGGCGGCGGGAGGCCCTCGTCAACGAGTCGGGGTCGGCGTAGCCGGTGATCACCACCGCCGGGATGTCCTGGCCCTGCTCGTGCAGGCGGTCGAGCACGTCCAGGCCGTTGCAGTCGCCCAGGCACAGGTCGGTGATAACCACGTCCGGGCGGTCCCGCCCTGCCGCGGCGAGCGCCTCGGTCCCGCTGCCGGCGGCGATGACGTCCGTGCCGGGCGCCGCGAAGGTGTCGACGAGCAGTTCGCGAAGCTCCGGCTCGTCGTCGACGACCAGGATGCGGGCGGCGTCAGTCCCCTTCGGCGATCCGGCTTCGTCCCCGGCGGTCGGCGGGCACGGCAGGAAGCTGGAGTGTGACTCGGGTTCCCTCTCCGGGTTCGGAGTCGATCCAAATGCGTCCGCGGTTGTTCTCGACATATCTCTTGGCCCTCGGCAGGCCCAGGCCCCTCCGCCTCCCCGCCTGCTGGGCCGAGAAGAACGGCGTGTACGCCCGGGCGGCGGTGGTCTCATCCATCCCCGGTCCGTTGTCGCAGACCGTCACGAGGACCGCTCCGTTGACATCGTCAGGCCGGGCGCTAAGGCGTATATGGGGGGCCTCGCCGGCCGCGGTCGCCGCATTGGTCATCAACTCCAGCAGCACCGAACCGATCTGGGACCGATCCGCTTCGATGGCCGGGGTCTCGTCGTCAATCTCTATATCGACGCGAGAGGAGCCCGCTTGAGGATGATCCGAGGAAGAAAAATCCTCCTCCGCCCCGGCCAGGAGCTCCGCCGGATCCACCGGCTCGACACGAGGCTCGGGGGGGCTGGCGAACTCCATCAGCTCCGAGATAATGTCGCTGATCCGCTGGGCCTGCTCGGCGATTGTCGCCCACGTGCGGCGCTGCTTGTCCGAACGGGCCCGCTCACGCATCAACTGCGCCCGGCCGCTGACCACCGCCAGGGGGTTGTTCAACTCGTGCGCCGCCCCGGCTGCCAAGTCCCCCACCGCCGCCAGGACCTTCGCCTCGGCCACCGCCTCCTGGGCCGTCGCCATCACCTGCGACGCCCCGGCCAGCTCCTCGCTCAGCAGGGCCGACGACGACCGCTCCCGCACCAGGCCCAGGGCCATACCCAGAACGGCGTCGAGGCCCTCGGCGACCGGACCGACCGCCTCGCCGGGGTACAACACGCCGCCGATCGCCCGCCCCCCGCTTCGAAGCGGGCGGTGAACGTAGCCATCCAACTCCGCCGACGCCAGCAGGCCGTCGCGGTCCAGCCGACCCAGCACCTCCCGGGCGGACATGCCCGTCAGGGCCCCGACGTCGCCGGTGCCAGCCACCGAGACCGCCCAGGCGTCCGCCTCCCCCCCTCCCACGTGCCGCACCGCCAGCAGCGACTCCTCGCCGGCCGACAGGCCGTAGGCGAATGTCGGCAGCAGTCCGCCCTCCGGGGCGGGCGCCGCGAAGGCCTCGCAGGCCAGCACGAGGGCATCGGCGACTTCGGCTTCCGGCCCGAGGCGCTCGGCAAACGCCGCCGCCCGTGCCATGGCCTCGGCGGAACGGGACTCGCGCCGCTCGTTGCGGAGCAGGCGTTGGTGGGCCCGCCCGAGGCGGCGGGCGCGGTCGGCCAGCGGCGCTGCGGTCTCGGTGTCTCCGGCCCGAGCGTCGTCGAGCCCGAGAACGGCGACGCGCTCCTCCACGGCCTCGGCGAGTGCGTCGCCGATCTCGGCGATGTCCGCGGGCGCGAGGTCCAGGCGCACGGCGAGTTCCTCGCAGCTCAGCAGCGGCGCACTGCTGCCGGAGAAGCCAACCCGCCGGGCGCGGGCGAGGTCGTTGGCCACGCCGACGACGCGGACGAGGTCCGCCTCGGCCACCGAGGCCGGAACAGCACCGGCGTACTGGGCGTGCAGCCAGATCGCGCTGCGGACGACCGCCGGAAGGCGCCATCGCTCGGCCAGACGACGCCCGGCCACGGCGTGGTCGACGCCGAGGAGCCGGCGTTCGTACTCGGCCAGGGCGGCGTGGTGCGAACGGGCGGCCTGGCAGGCGCGAGCGAAGCTCTTGGGCACCGCCTCGGCGAGCACCAGCTTGCCCAGGTCGTGCAGCAGTCCGGCGGTGTAGGCCTCGTCGGGGTCGATGCCGCCGACGCGCCCGGCCAGCCATTCCGAGGCAATGCCGACGGCCAGGCAGTGACACCACAGCGCCGGGCGGTCGAAGCCGTCCTCGGCGGCCGGGGGGTTGGTCATGTCCACGATCGGCAGGCACAGCAGCGCCGATCGCACGCCGTCCAGCCCGGATCGTGCGACGGCGTCGGCGATGGTGCGCGGCCGGGCGTCGGTCATCTCGTTGGCCAGGCCGAGCGTCCGCGCCGCCAAGGCGGGATCGGCGGCGATCAGTAGCGACAGCTCGTCGAGGGCCTCGCGGGGCTCTCCGCCGAGTCGATCGGCCAGCCGCAATGCCCGCGCGGCCACGACGGGGAATGTCGAGAGCCCGTCGATGCGGCGGACGATCAGGTCCAACTGCGCCGCGTTGAGACGGGGCGCAGCGGTCTCGGGCTGTTGCGTTCGATCCTCCAAAGCCTCGTTCGCTCGCTGCCTGGTCACTGCCCGGGCGGGCGGTCCGCCGCGGGGGGCTGCTATCGGCCCTTGACCAGCTTAATCATCTTCTCGACAACCTGCTCGATATTGAAAGGCTTCTTGATGAATTCGTCGGCCCCGGCTTCCTTGAGCCCGTCGATCTCGGTCGGACTGACCATGCCGGAGATGACGAGGATCTTGATCTTGGTCAGCTCGGGGTTCTTGCGGATGGTGCGGCAGACCACGTTGCCGTTGATGTCCGGGAGCATGTAGTCCAGCACCACGACGTCGGGATGGAACTGCTGGGTAAGCACACCGGCATCGTAGCCGGTCTGGGCGGTGGCGACCTCGAACCGCCCGTCGGCGTCGAGGACGTCGACGAACAACTCGACGATCTGCGGGTCGTCGTCGACGACCAGCACGCGGATCTTGTCGTCGGCCAGCCCCTCCAGCGGGATGCCGTTGTCTTCCATGAACTTGATGAGCTTGTCGCGGGGGATCCGCCGAAAGCGGCTGCCCGGTACGCGGAAGCCCTCAAGCTGCCCGCTGTCGAAGCATCGGATGATCGTCTGCTGCGAGAGGTTGCAGATCTCCGCAGCTTCGCCGGTGGTGAAGACGGCCTTGTGCCTCACTGTCCGATTCTCCTGCTGGATCACCCGAGGGCCGCCGGTCATTCTATCCCACGGCGGGATCAGGGCTTTGTGTTCATCGACCCGCGGGGACCTTCACTTGATCCCCTAATCACTATACCTTTCCGCTCTTGCATAGATTACCAGAACAGACAGTCAAGGCAAGAAGAAGTTTGCGGAAACCAGGCAGAATACGGGGGTGACGTTGCCAACGGCGGAGAGAGTCGCCGAAGCGGCGAGGGATGGATGGGAACGGGTCAGGGGCGGGGTCGAGGCGTCGGCGCGTAGCTGCGGGCGCGGCTCCTTCCGCGCCCGCATAGACTTCCGGTCAGGGCCAACCGGCTACAGAGGTCTACATCAGGTCTTCCATGAGCCGGTCGACGGCCGCGTCGATCCGCTCAGGGGTCTCGTAGGTTCCCGCGGCGATCTCGTCCTTGACGCGGGCGACCAACTCCGCGCGGACGTCGGGGATCTGCCGCACCTTTTCCGCCAAGGCCGCGGCCGTCGAAATCTCCACCACGTCTTCGACGCCTCCTGCGCCGGATGCGGCGGGATTGGGCACGACCGGATTGGTCGGCTCGACGGGCCTCGGTGCCCAAGACGGATTGACGCCATGAATGCCGTTCATCGCTCCCTCGTTCTCCCGACCCGACCAGCACCTTGGCGGATCGTCGGCCAAGCCGGCTCCGGGGGCGCCTCCCATTCGCCCCGCGGGGTACAAGCCATCGGCTCCGGCCGTGTCCTTCTGTCTGTACTGTCAGTCCCGCAGCCCAGCGGAGTCCTGCGGACCGATCTGCATCCTTGCTGCTTAGATTCTCGGTCAAGTCCCGGATTTGCTTGAACGAATCAGACTATTCCGAATTTCTATAGGTTATTATAACACAATTACTTATGTCAGAGATTCGGCGGCCTGAAGGTCCCTCGCCAGATTTCCGCCGATTCCCGCCGACGGAGCCTCGACTCATAGCCTGTAACTTATCCAGCTTAACAGCCATCCCGCCTCTCACGTGCCAAGTGGACCGCCAGCACCGTGATGTCCGCCGGCGTGACCCCGCTGATCCGCAGCGCCTGGCCCAGCGACCGCGGCCGAACCGCCGCCAGCCGCTCCGTCGCTTCGTGACGCAGGTGCGAAACGCCCGCGTAGTCCAACTCCTCCGGAATGAGCTTGCGGTCCAATTCCTGCATCCGCTCCAGCGCGGCGGCCTCCTTGGCCAGGTAGCCGGCGTACCGCGCATCGACGACCAGGGATCTCACCGCCGCCGGCTCGGCCCGGCGCAGGGCCTCCAACTCCCCGGCGACCGGCCTGTTGGTCGCGGCGATGACGGCCGACCAGTCGGCGTCCGGACGGGCGAGCAGTTCCCATAGCGTCTTGCCCCCCACGCGCGTGCCGCCCAACAGCTCGCCTGCCCGCTCGACCGCGGCCCGGGCGGCGACAAACCGCCGCCAGCGGTCCTCGCCGACCAACCCCACCTCGCGCCCGATGGGGGTCAGGCGCCGATCCGCGTTGTCGGCCCGCAAGCGAAGTCGGTGCTCGGCGCGGCTGGTGAACATCCGGTAGGGCTCCTCGACGCCCTTGGTTACCAGGTCGTCGATCATCACGCCGAGGTAGGCCTGATCGCGGCCGAGGACCAGCGGCTCGCCCCCCGCCAGGGCCAGCGCGGCGTTGGCGCCGGCGAGAAGGCCCTGCCCGGCGGCCTCCTCGTACCCGGTCGTGCCGTTGACCTGCCCGGCGAGGTACAGCCCGCCGACTGCCCGCGTCTCCAGCGTGGCCCGAAGCTGGGTCGGCTGGAAAAAGTCGTACTCGATGGCATACCCCCAGCGGAGGACTTCGGCGTTCTCCAGCCCGGGGATGCCGTGAACCACCGCGTCCTGGACGTCGACCGGCAGCGACGTCGCGATGCCGTTGCAGTACACCCACTCCGTCCCCCGCCCTTCCGGCTCGAGGAAGACCAGGTGCGAGGGCTTGTCGGCAAACCGCTCGATCTTCGTCTCCAGCGACGGGCAGTACCGCGGGCCCGTCGAGCGTATCTGCCCGGTGTACAGCGGGGCGCGGCCAAGGTTCGCGCGGATGACCTCGTGGACGGCCTCCGTCGTCGAGGTCAGCCAGCACGGGACTTGCTCGACGTCCAGCCCATCGCTCAGAAAGGAAAACGCCGACGGCTCGGTGTCCCCGGCCTGACGCGTGCAGCGGGACGTGTCGATGCTCTCCGCCGACAGGCGGGGGCACGTGCCGGTCTTCAGCCGCCCGACGGTCAGCCCCTGAGCAACCAGCGACGCCGTCAGCCCCATGGCCGCCGGCTCGTCGTATCGCCCGCCCGGCCACATCCGGTCGCCCAGGTGCAGCACACCGCCGAGGAACGTCCCGGCCGTGACGACAACCGCGCGGCAGGCGAGTTCGCTGTCGGCGCCAGCGTCGGGCGCGCGTACGCCGACCCCGACGATGCGCCCGGCTTCCACGCGGATGTCGGTGACCTCCCCGGCCAGCACGGTCAGGCCATCGATCCCGGCCAGGGCCTCGCGGACCCACGCGGCGTAGGCGTGGCGGTCGGACTGGCATCGCGGCCCCCAGACGGCCGGGCCCTTTGACCGGTTGAGCATGCGGAACTGGATGCCCGTTGCGTCGGCGGCCAGGCCCATCAGTCCGCCGAGCGCGTCGATCTCGCGAACCATCTGTCCCTTGCCCACGCCCCCCACCGCCGGGTTGCAGGACATCTCGGCGATCGTATCCGGATCGAGCGTCACCAGCGCAGTGCTCGCCCCCAGCCGCGCCGCCGCGGCCGCGGCCTCCACGCCGGCATGCCCCCCGCCGACAACCACGATGTCCACGTCCCGTTGCATCCTCGTCCTTGACCGTCCGCGCCGATGCCGCGACGGCCCCCATTGTACCTCGACGGGCCGGCGCGGCCATACCCGCGGCGACGCCGGCCGGCTCGCCTCCTACCCGCTTGCTGGCATAGAATGAAGGGGAACAGGGACGTACCGAAAGGCCAGGCCATGCACGCCACACACCGATGCGCACCGCTCATCCTCGCCATGACACTTGCCGCCGCGCTGACCGCAGGCTGCGAGACGACGATGACCGTCCGGCGGTATCCGGCCTTCTACGACCCGCAGCTTCGACGTCTGGCCGTCCTGCCCTTCGACAACGGCACGCTGCACCCGCGGGCGGGGATCTTCCTCGCCCAGCGCCTCGCCGAGCGGCTGGCCGGCAACGGCACGTACGAGGTGGTCGGCCCCGACACCGTCCGGACGCGGTTGTTCGCCGCCGACCGGACGCTCGGGTCCGGCGCCACGGACGCCGAACGCGCCGCCGCCCTGGCCGCGGCGACTGACGTCCAGGCGTTCGTGACCGGGGCGGTCCGCAGCTTCGCCGCCGACAGCGGCACGCGGATCGACGTCTACGACGATCCCTGGTACTACGGCCCGGGCGCCGGCTTCGGGTACGGCTCATGGCACCGACGGTGGGGATATGGCGTCGGCGGATACTGGCCCATCGCGCACCGCACACGATACGTCGCCGCCCACGTCGCCGCCGACGCACGTCTCGTCCGCGTGCCGACCGGCGAGGTCCTCTCCACCACGCCCCGGCCGGTCCGCGTGCGACTGACCAGCATCGACGAGCCGACCGACCTGCCCGACGACGTCCTCGCCCGGGCCGCCGAGGCCGTCGCCGCCAGGATCGTCGGAGGCTTCGCCGTCGTGCCCCGCCAGGTCAAGGTCCGCCCCGACCGCGTGCTCCGCCTCGCCGGCCGGGACGAGAAGGGACGATGGCGCGAAACCGACGACTTCTCGGCCGACGACGAGGACATGCGCCTCACCGTCGCCCCGCCCCGCGCCGCAGACCGCAACGACCTCCGCGTGACGATCATCCGCCCCGAGACCGGCGAGCAGGTCGCTCAACGCACCTTCCGATGGTCCGCCGACAACGGGCCGCGAGAGTTGAGCTTCTCCCCCCGCAAACTGGCCGAGACCTACGGCCCCGGCGACTACGAGGTCCGCCTGGAAGCCGCCGACGCCGGCGAGGCCGTCAGGCGCGAGTTCGAGATCGAGTGACCCCGCCGGCGGCTGCGGGCCGCCTCACGGCCTGGCCAGGAAGCCGTGCCTGGTGAGGAACTCGTCGGTCCGGCGCATGATCTGCTCGTCGAAGTACCGCCCGTATTCCTGGTCGGGATCGGCGAGGTAGTGTTTCCGCCCCTCGACGGGGACGAGCGCGACGCTGTTGCCCATCGATTTCGACTTGGCGACGAAGCGGCGGACGACCCAGAAGGGCACGGTGCAGTCGTCCTTGCCGTGGAAGGCCAGCAGGGGCGGCATGTCGGCCTTGAGGTTGTGGTGCGGGGAGATGGACCAGATCTCCTCCCGCCGGTCGCCCAGCAGCATGTCCACCCAGGCCTCCAACGTGTTGACGTTGCTGGAATAGAGCACCAGGGCATTGGGCACGGGACTGACCGACAGATCGTCGGTGGACTCGTTGACCTTGTCGATCAGCACCGTGGACAGGGCAAGCTGCCCCCCGGCCGACTGGCCCGAGGCGACGATCCGGTTGGGATCGACGTGCAGGGCCTCCGCCCGCCCCCGCAGCCACCGCAGCGCGGACCGCGCGTCCTTGACGCTCTCCACCGGCGTGATCGTCGGGTGCGGCACGTTGCCGTCGGCCTTGATCGACAGGCGGTAGGCGAAGCTGAACGCCGCCACGCCCTTGGCCGCGTATCGCCGGCACGCGGCGTGGAACTCCTCCGGGCTGCCGTACGCCCAGCCGCCGCCGTGGAAGAAGGCGATCGCCGGCCAGCCGCCCGGCGGCGCCGAGCCTTTCGGCCGGAAGACATCGACCTTCAGCTCCTGCCCGCCGACCGTCTTGTACACCTGTTGCCGCGGCTCCACCGGCCCGGTCGCCTCCGCCGCATGAGACAGCGCAAAGCACCCGAGCAGCCCGGCAGCGATAGATTGCGAGCGACCATGAACCATTCCGATCATCCTTTCATTCCACGTGTCGCTGGCGCCAAGCGGCGCCGCGCCGGGCGGGGTTTCCCGGGTGCCCTCACCGGCCGACGTTGTAATAGAGCGGGGCGTCCAGGTCCATCTCGAGCGTCTCTGCGAGATAGGTGGACTCAAGCTGCGGCTGGGCCGCGAACGGCTCGAGCGTCACGTCGAGCTTCTGTCCTGCTTTGGCGCGAGCGCCCGGTTGAGTCTTGCCGTCGAGGATCGCCCAGTCGGCCACGAAGACGCGCCGCCCCCGCGCCAGCTCCCCCTCGCCGGCCCCGCCGGTGACCTCCACTTCGTGGACGATCAGGGCCTCGCGGTACGGGGCGATATCCGCGAGCTTCGGCGCCTGCGAGGCCCGGACCACTCTGGCCTCGACACGGGTTCGGGGCACGGCCTCTCGCCGGGCGAGTTTGACGCGCACCGCCCGCCAGTGCCGGGCCACCTCCTCCGGCGTGAGCGGGCGGTCATAGATGGCCACGCTCTCGACGGACCCGTCCCAGTTCCGCCCGCCGGAGTGCTCATCGCCGAAGACCAGGTGCATCGCCTCCCAGTTGGCGAAGTCGCCGGTGACCGCCTTCGACCGCAGCGCGACCTCGCCGTTGCGGTACGCCGTCAGTTGGCCCTCGTGGTACGTCACCACCACGTGCACCGCTTTCCCGGCGACGATGGGGAACAGGTCCACGCTGGGATTCGTGCCGTTGCCCCCCGTCCTCGGCGTGCGGAGCCGCATATTGAGCTTGCCGCCCTGCTGACCCAGCGTGAAGTTGCGAGAACTCGGGTTCCTGGAGAAGGACACGATCCGCGCCGGCCCCGATTGATCCGGCGACCGGGGCGTGACCAGCGCCTCGATCGTCAAGGCGTTCGACCGCTTCAGACGCTCCAGGAGGCGCCTCTCGGCCAGCTCACCGACCGCGAACGCGCCGTCGTCGACCACCATCGCGTGGTGCCGGTCCAGCCGCCCCCGGCCGACGGGGGCGAGCTTGGGCTCCCACTCGCCGTCGGGGGAGTCGAGCCGGTTGCGGGCCTTGGCGGAGTCGAAGACGAACACCAGCCCCTCCCGTGTCGTCGGCCAGACCGCACGGCGCAACTCCAGCGACGCCGGGGCCATCGCGTGTCGCGACTGCGAGCGGTCCCGCACGCCGACGATGCCGACGGTGTCGGGATTCGGCGGCCGGGTCGCAAGCTTCACGATCAGCGTCTCGCCCTCGGCCGCGAGCCGCTCCACGCGGGCGCCGCAGCCCAGCGTCACCCTCGCGGTTCGGGCGTCGATGGGTTCGTCGAAGACGATGTGCACCTCGTTCTTCCCGGCGAGGAAGACCGACAGCGGCTTCGGCGGTCGGGGCGGCCTTACAGTCACGCGGCCTTTGAGCTTCCGCCGGTCCCGCGTCGCCGTCACGCGGTAGCTGCCCGCCTTCCGGTAGAGGTGCGAGCCCTTCCGGCCCCGGGAGCCGTCGCCGTAGTCCCACGCCCAGTCGCCGGGACGTTTGACGTCGTCGTGGGTGAAGGTCGCGGTGAACGGCGCCTCGCCGCGCTGCTCGAGGAAGTCCAGCGAGCTGAGCCAGACGGTCGGGTAGCGGTCGGTCTTGGGGTGGAAGGTGATCCGCACGGCCCCGCCGGAGAACCGCAGGCTCTCGGGGTCGAGCGGCCCGACAAAAATATCGTAGTCGCTGTTGTTGTGGTCGTGCTGCTTCGGCGATGCCCCGAAGGCGAGCAGGCGCTGGCAGGGCGAGAGCATGGGGAAGTACAGGTACCGCCTGGCCCTCGGAAGCCGGGGGTCGTGCTTCTCGATGATCGGCTCCGCCCGGCCGCTGTGAAGGTGGATGCGGGTGATCGGCCCCCCGGCGCCGCTCATGCGAATCCCCCACGTGCCGTCCTGCGAGAAGTAGGGCTCGCACCCGCCGTGCCGCTTGCCCCGGCCGGTCAGTTTCCGGCGGGCCAGGTCCATCGGGTGGTAGTGGTACCGGTCGGCGGCGTAGGTGCCGGTGGGGTTGGGCAGCAGGGAGCGTGCGCGGGGGAGAACCGGCTCGCCGGACGTGCCGGTCTCGAGGTCGTACCGACGGGCCCTGCCCTCGCCGTCCATGTAGTAGAAGCTTCCCGCGTCGATCCACGTGACGGCGCGGTCGCCGCCGGAGACCAGCTTCACGCTGTCGACGACCGCACGGTCCGCCCCGCCGGGCAGGTCGATCAGGCGAAGCTGCACCTTCCCGCGGATCTTGCCGTACATCGAACTGCCCCGGGTCATGCGGACGTACGCGAGGCGCCGGCCGTCCGGGGAAATGTGCGGGGCGTAGTGCTCGTACTCCCCGTCGTCGATCGACAGGCGATACGGCGTTCCACCGGCCAGCCGCGTCGCGTAGATTCGCCAGCGCCCCTCGCGGTTGGTCTCCCAGGCGATGATCCCCTCGCCCAGCGAGGCCAGCTTCGCGCGGCCGGCCCGCCAGTGGGCCGGATCGTCGATCCCCCCGGCCGACCGGGCGCCGGCCGCAAGCAGACCGACGGAGACCGCCCACACCACCACGCCTCGGATCGTTCCATGTCGCACAAAACACCTTCCGGTTCTGGACGCCCCTTGCTGTCCTGCCGGCCCTGTGCCGGACCGCCCAGTGTACGCGGAGGCACCGCCCCCACCAAAGCCGTCTTTGCCGTCCACGACGGCGGGAGGGCCGACGCGGCATCGTACGGCCGCCCCCGGCGGCCTGCGAGCACCCCAAGACGGCCCCGCCTGCCTCCCCCGGGGGGGCGCCATTCAGCCCGTTGGGGGGCGCCAAACCATTGCTGCATTCTGGCTCTGCGCGATGATTCCTGCTTGCTTCTTCCAAACACACCGTTTATACTTCTGGCTTCCATGGGTCGGCGGCCGAGGAAGGAAAGGTTCCCTCCCCCGTCGGCGAATCGGGATTGCATCCGCTTTCATTTGCAGCTTGCTCCTCGCTGTCCCTTTCCTTTCGTGAACGAGTAATCTTCACTTTGGGATCGAGTCAGCCCGGATGCCCCATGCTTGCGAATCCAATGCGCTGACTGTTTGAAGGAGCCATACAGATGGCAACAGGCAAGGTGAAGTGGTTCAACGCGACCAAGGGCTTCGGTTTCATCGAGACCGACGACGGTGGCGACGTGTTCGTCCACCACAACGACATCCAGGGCGAGGGCTACAAGTCCTTGGACGAGGGTGAGTCCGTCTCGTTCGATGTCGTCCAGGGAGACAAAGGCCCGCGGGCCACGAATGTCGTCAAGGGCTAGCGTCGCCGCGACACCCGGAAACGAACAGCGCCGTCCCCCGGGGCGGCGCTGTTGCTTTGCGCCCATCCTCCCCGCCGGGCGACCGCGGCGCCCCGATCTCGTCCCGAACCTGGCCGCGACGGTCGGACGCGCCAACACTCCAGGCAGCCGGCTTCTCCCAAGGAGCGCCTCCCGACGCCCAGCGATGCGAGCCCGGCGGGAGGAGGACGAGCCCGTCTTCAAGGGGGACAGGGACCCCGCCTGCGTGGTCGCCACCGTCCCGGACATCGAGTGCCTGCGAGCCGACCTCGCCCTGGCCGGCATCCGGCTGTCGGAGCTGCTGGCCACCAACCGCAAGCTGTCAACGGTGTACGTGCTGAAGGAGGATCGGAAACACCTGTGGGACTACTGGCACGCGGGGTATGCACGGCGGTTCCGGGAGCAATCGTACAGCCGTGCGATTCGCAGTCGGATCGAGCCGCTGAAGCGCTTCGCGCGGCGGCGGAAGGAGTACTTGCCCCGCCTCCTGGCCCACTGCCGTTGGCGGCTGCTGGTTACGGAACCATCGCGTCGGGTGGGGCATCCTCAATCTGGGCCTGAGCGGCCGTCTCGGCCTCGCCGCCGGGGAACCATCTCTGCGTTCGCAGGCAGATCTTGACCAGCATGAGCATCACGGGCACCTCGATCAGGACGCCGACGACCGTCGCCAGGGCCGCCCCGCTGGAGAGGCCGAACAGGATCGTCGCGGTGGCGATGGCGACCTCGAAGTGGTTGCTCGCCCCGATCATGGCCGAGGGGGCGGCGTCCTGGTAGCTGAGCTTCAGCAACCTGGCCAGGCCGTAGCCCAGGCCGAAGATCAGCGTCGTCTGAATGAACAGCGGGATAGCGATCCAGAGGATCGTCAGCGGGTCGGTCAGGATCGTCTCGCCCTTGAAGCTGAACAGCAGCACCAGCGTCGCGAGCAACGCCACGATGGTGATCGGCGTCAGGACGTGCAGGAACTTCTGCTCGAACCATTCCCGACCTTTGACCTTGATGATCCACCTTCGCGAGACGAAGCCCGCCGCCAGAGGCAGCGCCACGTAGATCGCGATGCTCAGCAGCAACGCCTGCCACGGCACCGGCAGACTGCCGACGCCGAGCAGGAACCCGCCCAATGGCCCGTAGAGGAACAGCATGGTGAGCGAGTTGATGGCCACCATGATCAGCGTGTGGCCGTCGTTGCCCTTGGCGAGATAGCCCCAGACCAGCACCATCGCCGTGCATGGCGCGATGCCGAGCAGGATGCACCCGGCCAGGTAGCTGCGCCACAGCGGCACCTGGAGCATCTTCGCCCCCTCGTGCATGACCACGGTTCCGGCTCCGTGCGTTGCGCCCACCGGCATGTCGTGCATGCCCAGTGGCATCTTGACGTAATCGACCGCCTCGGGACCGATAAAGCCGTAGAACAGCGTGCCCAGGAACAGCATCGCGATGGCGTACATGGTGAAAGGCTTGATCGCCCAGTTCACAAAGAGCGTCAGCCCGACCGGCTTGATGCTCTTGCCGGCCTGGATGACCTCAGCGAAGTCGATCTTCACCATGATCGGGTACATCATCAGGAACAGGCAGATGGCGATGGGGATCGACACCACCGGGGCGGAATCCACGTAGATGGCCATGCCATCCAGCGACTTGGCGAAGCCTGGTGCGAACCTTCCGAGGACGATGCCGCCGGCAATGCAGAGCAGGACCCACAGCGTCAGATATCGCTCAAAGACGCTCAGGCCCTTGGCCTTCTTGGTGATGCATGCTTCCGTGGCCATTTCACGTCAACCTTTCTTGTCCAGTGATTCCGGCAGCGTATCGATGAACGCGCGGATCTCATCCCGCACACGGCGGTAGCAATCGAGGGCTTCCTGCTCGCTCTTGGCCTCCTTGGCCAACGCAGGAGGGTCGTCGAACCCCACGTGGAGGATCTTCGCCTTGCCCGGGAACATGGGGCAGGTCTCGTGGGCGTGGCCGCAGACGGTCACGACGTAATCGAACGGCACGTCCATGAGGTCCGCCACGTTCTTCGACCGGTGACCGGAGATGTCCAAGCCCGCCTCGTCCATGACCTTGACGGCGCTTGGGTTCAGGCCATGCGTCTCGATGCCGGCGGAGTACGCCTCAATGACGTCGCCCTTCAGGGCCTTGGCCCAGCCCTCGGCCATCTGGCTGCGGCAGGAATTGCCGGTACAAAGAAACAGGACTTTCAACTTCCGGCTCATGCGTTCTCCTAGAAGAAGGCTCCGAAGATCATGCCGGAGATCGTTGCCATCACGACCACCAGCGAGCAGAAGACGGCGGTCTTCTGCGTGCCCATGATGCTTCGGATGACCAGCATGTTGGGCAGGCTCAAGGCCGGGCCGGCCAGCAGCAGCGCCAAGGCCGGACCCTTGCCCATGCCCGCACCGATCAGGCCCTGGAGGATCGGCACCTCGGTCAGCGTGG
>CAYLPJ010000071.1:0-26010 GCA_964385465.1 uncultured Planctomycetaceae bacterium
TCGGAATTCGAAACAATCTGCTCCCCGCAGTCCCGATTAGATGCGATGGCCCTGCCCGCAGCCCCCCGGCCGTTGCCAGAAACGCCCCGGACAGCTATACTGCGCGGCGTCGGGGCGTTTAGCTCAGTTGGCTAGAGCGCTTCCCTTACAAGGAAGAGGTCACAGGTTCGAGCCCTGTAACGCCCAGTGCCGCTGCGCCGCACAGAGCAGCAGAGCGACAGCGCAGTAGAGCAGGGGAGAGCAGAGCATGGGACAGAGGCCGTCGCCTGCTTCGCGTGCCGCCACGTGATCGCGATCCGAGCGAGAGGGTCTCCATCCCGGCAGTGCGGGGTCGGAATTGTCCGCGCGGCGTCGTTGACAGGCCAACGGGGCAGGGGTACACTTTGCGGCAGTCGTCTGTTTCGCGCAACGGAGGATTGCGGGAGTTTTGCAGCCTGGTGACGCGACGTCTCGGGCCGGTTTCGCCGTTTCGTGCGCGCGTCCTGTGCTGCCCGCCCCGAAGGAGTGTCCCATGAAGCACCTCACCCGTTCGTTGATCGCCCTGGTCCTCGTCTCCCTGTTTGCCGGCCCGGCCCCCGGCGCCGACGCCAACTGGACCGGCGGCGGCGCGACCGCTGACTGGTTCGACGCCGACAACTGGTCGGCGGCCACCGCGCCCGGCACGGGCGAGACGGCCACCTTCGACGTCGACTCCTGGACCGTCGCCCAGCCGCTGCCCGACCTCGGCGGCGGATCGGCGGCCGTGGACGTGCTGGAGTTCGTCGGCGCGGCCACCGGCTACATCATCGAGAACGGCGGGATGACGATCGGCTCGACGCTGCGCCAGGACACCGCCGACGCCAACGCGGTGAACTACATCACCGCGGACCTGTCGGCCGACCCGGCGGCGATGGGCATCGCCCTGGACATCGCATCCGGCGTGCTCGTGCTCAGCGGCGACAACGCCGGGCTGGACTACGACAGCGCCGCGACGGTCTCGGCGGCCGGCGAGCTGTGGCTGGAGTCCGTCACCGCAGCCGGCGACGCCCTGATCGAGCTGGACGGCGGGAAGCTCGGGCTGGACGTGGGGCTCGCCGGCGGGACGGGCTTCGGCAACGACGTCTGGGCGATCGGCGACGGCGCGGGCATCGAGGTCGCCGGCGACGGCGTCGCGGAGCTGGGCGAGCTGTACGTCGACTACGGCGCGACCGTCACGGGCAGCGTGCGCGCCGGCCTGCTGAACGTGGGCGCCGGCGGTTCGCTGGCGGTCTCGGGGAACCTGGCCGCGACCGGCTCGGCGGCGGTGGGGGCCGGCGCCGCCCTGTCGGCGAACTCGCTGGACGTCGCCTCGACGCTGACGTTGAACGCCGGCGCCGTCGCGAGCTTCGACGCCGCAAGCGCCGCCGGCAGCCTCGTGCTGGCCGACGGCTCGCGCCTGGACGCCAACGCGGACCTCGCGGTCGTCGCCGCGACCGGGAACTCGCTGACCTTCGCCGCGGCCGGCGCGCGGGCGGCGGTCAACGTCCTGGACGCCGGCGCGACGGTGACGGTCGGCAAGGTCAGCGCGCCCGCCCAGGCGGTCACGCTGGTCAAGGCCGGGGCGGGCACGCTGCGCCTCGCCGAGCCGAACAACGTCCTGGCCGGCTCGACCATCGAGGTCGGCGCCGGGCGCGTCGAGCTCTACGCCGACGAGGCCGGCAGCTCCGCCGACACCGCCGCGATCACGCTGGCCGGCGGGACGTTGGCCGTCCAGTCCCCCTCGGACCTTGCCGCCGGGCTGGACGCGCGCTACTACGACGCGTCGCTGACCGCCAGCAGCGGCAGGGCCGCCGAGTTCCGCAGCCTCCAGGCCGTCCGCGACTTCGAGGCCGCCCGCGAGCCCAACGCCGCCGGCACGCTGGTGTCGCTGCTGGACAGCCCCGGCTCGGCCGACGGCGACAACCCGCTGCGGGGCCTGACGCACGCCGAGCCCATCGACCCGGTGAACGTGGGCAACGACAACGTGGTGGCCGTGTGGGAGGGCTTCCTGCACCTCGACGAGGATGGGCTTCGCGAGTTCTCCACGCAGAGCGACGACGGCACGGTGGTGTTCATCGACGGGCGACTGGTCGTCGACAACAACTACTACCAGGGCTACGACGGCTCGCGGCGGAGCGGTTCGGCGGACCTGTCGGCCGGGTGGCACGAGGTGCTGCTGGGCTACTACGAGGGCACCGGCGGGGCGGGCTTCACGTTCCTCGACGGCGACGGGCAGGTCCTCGACGCGGCGGACTTCTTCCACGGCACGCAGACGCTGCGGGCGTCGGTCGCCAGCGACGTGACGGTCACCGCCTCCTCGGCGATCCACACGACCGCGGCGGTCTCGACGGACTTCGGCTCGCTGACGATGGCCCGCGGGACGGTGCTGACGGCGGTCGGCTCGGCGGCGTTCGCCTCGACCGCCCTGACCGGCGGGGCCGGTGCGGCGACGTTCGACGTCGCCGCCGACGCGACGCTCTCGCTGGGCCCCCTGGCCGACGGCGGGACCGCGACCGTCGTCGACAAGGTCGGCGGGGGCACGCTGTCGATCGCGCCGACCGGACCGGCGGCCCTGTCGGCGAGCAGCTTCCGCGTGGCGGCCGGCACGCTGGCGGCGTCGGCGGATCACGACGCCAAGACGTCGCTGGGCGGCCGGCCCGTCACGCTGGACGGCGGCACGCTGGCCCTGGAGGCGACCAACGGCCTGCCCGGCGGCGCCGACGCCATCGCCCGGTGGTCCTTCGACGAGGGCGCCGGGTCGGTCGCGAGCGACTCGGTGGGCACGAACTTAGCCTCCTTCGTCGGCGGCAGCCCGACCTGGACGGCCCGCGGGCGCCACGGCGGGGCGGTGGACCTCGACGGCGACGACGACGCCTTCATCGCCGGCGCCATCGACCAGCTCGACGGGGGCAGCTTCACCATCAGCTTCTGGGCCAATCGCGACGTCGCCGGCGAGGAGGACTGGGTCTTCGCCCAGGGCACGGACGACAACCCGAACAAGCACCTGCACGTCGGCTTCCGGTCGAGCGACGAGTTCGCCCTGGGCTTCTGGAGCGACGACCTCAACGCCTCCCCCCCGGCCGTGCCGTCCGACGACACCACGGGCTGGCACCTCTGGACGGTCTCCTTCGACGCCGACAGCAACACGCAGGCGATCTACGCCGACGGCGCCCCGGTCGCCACCCGCACCGCCGACGGCCCGCTGGAACTCGCCGGGGCGACGGAGTTCGTCATGGGCCGGCGGCGCAACAGCGGCTCGAACAACTACGACGGCCTGCTCGACGAGGTCACCGTCTGGGGAACCGCCCTGTCGCCGAACGACGTCGCCGACGTGTACGCCTTCGACCCGGCCCTGTTCGTACAGGACTACGCCAGCGACGTGACGATCCTCGCCGACTCGGCCATCGACGTCGACGGCGCGGTCGCCCTGGGCACGGCGACGCACCATCACGGCGCGACACTGGGCGTCGCCGGCGAGGGCGCGCTGTTGCTTGACGGCCTGGCGATCGAGCCCAACGGCGCGGCGGCCTCGGCGGTCGCCTACGACGTCGCCGCCGGCGCGACGCTCTACGCGGGCGCCTACGCCGAGGACGGCAACGGCACGACGATCGAGAAGGGCGGCGACGGCGCGATGCTGTTCGACACCCTTGCCGCGCCGGCGGCGAACACCGCGGTCAACGTCCGGGGCGGGACCGTCGGCGTGCTGACCGACAACGCCGCCGACGCCGACCGCTCGGCGCTGGACGGCGCGATGCTGCACCTCGACGGCGGGACGCTGGCGGCCTACGGGACGGCCGGCGAGGCCAACGCGGTGACTTTCGACGACCTCGTGACCGTCGGCTCCGGCGGGGGGACGTTCCTGGCCGGGCCCGTCGGGCGCCACGCCGCCGACGGGCCGCTGACCGTCGTCCGCCCCGACGACGCCTCCGGCGCGGCGTTCGCCGTCCCGGCCGGGGCGGAGCTGGCGCTTGGCGCCGCCGGCGGGTACGAGCTGCACGTCACGGGCACGCTGGGCGGCGAGGGCAACACGACGACCGAGGGCGACGGAACGGTTCTCCTGGACGACGTCTCCGCCACCGGCGCGCTGACCGCCGCCGGGCCGGGCCTGCTGCGTGTCGACGGCATGCTGGACACGCCGTCGGCCCTGGCCGTCACCGGCGGGACGATGGAAGCCAACGCCCCGATTCTGTTCGCCGGCCCGTTGACGGTCGGCCCGGACGGGACGTTCCTGGCCCGCGAAGACGTGAGCCTGATGTCCGCGACGCTGTCGGGCTCGGCGACCTTCGACGCCAACGTCTCGATCGGCGGGGACTTCACCGTCGCCGACGGCGCGACGACGACGAACGGACCCCTGTTCGCCGGCGGGCTCTCGGTTGCCGGCGGGACGCTGACCACCGAGGCGCCCGTCGCGCTCGGCGGCGACGCCGCCGTCGACGGCGGGGCGCTGCTGCTGGGCGACTCGCTGGACACCGGCGGCGGCGAACTGCGGATCACCGGCCGCGGCGGCGCCGTCCGCGCCGACGACGCCAACAGCCTCGCGCTGCTGACCACCGTGATCGTCGGCGACGGGGCAACCAGCAGCGCCCTGGCCGTCGCGACGCCGCAGGCCGCCCTGCCGACCGACCTGACCGTGCGGTCCTGGTCGCTGCTGAGCGGGCGAATGGACGGCGCGGACTACGCCCCCGCCACGCGGAACGTGACGTTCGAGCCCGGCGCCGTCTTCCACGCCGCCACCGGCCCCGAGCCGAACACCGTCGAGCTCGATGCCATGCCCGGCGCCCCGCGCCTGGTGGCGCCGCTGGCTGGCGGACCCCTGGGCGACTGGGCCCTCGGCGACGACGCCAACGCCGCCACCACAGACGACATCTACGCCGCCGCCGCCTTCGGGCCGTGGACGACCGCCGCCCTGGCCGGCAGGCTGACCGACGTCGGCTCCGGCGGGCTCACCGTCCACATGAACGGCACCGACGCCACCGTCGACGGCGCGACGCTGCTCTCCGACGCCAACGCGATCCGCTTCCTCGGCACCGGCCGGCTGGACTGGGCCGGGCAGGACGCCGCCTCGACCGTCACCGGCGTCAGCCGCATCGCCGAACCGGGCAGCGAGAATGCCACGTGGTTCGACCTGCCCCCGGCCGCGAGGTGGGACGCGAACATGACGCTCCACCTGGAGCACACCCGCTTCGACGTCGACGCCGCCGACCAGATCGCCGGGCGCGTCGAGGTCGCCGACGGGGCCTCGCTGGCGCTGGACGATCACGCCCCCACGACGGGCACGTTCGTCCTCGGCGACGGCGGGCTGGTCAAGTCCGACGCGCCCGGACGGCTGGGCGGCGGTGCCGAGTTCGCCTTCGACCCCGCGGGGCAGGGCGGCAGCGTGCTGGTCTGGAGCCAGTACCAGGACTACACGACCGACCCGGCCGAGACGGGCAGGTTCTACCTCGACCCCAACGCCAACATGATCGTGCACCTGCGCGAGAACTGGTGGCTGCGGATCGGCGACGCCAACAGCGACACGGACCTGGTCCTCGGCGACGGGCGGGCGCTCGTGACCACACGCGGCTGGGCGGGCAACGGCATCAGCGACGCGCGGGCGAAGAACATCCGCGCCGCGGCGGGGGCATCGAGCGTGATCTTCGGCGCCGCGCCGAACAAGACGATGAACGTCGAGCCGAACATGCTGCTTCCCGGCGTGGACCTCCAGGTCGGCGACGGGAAGGACTGGTCGCTGCCGAACCACGAGTCGGACCTGGCCCGCGCGGACGTGCCCCTCTCGGGCACGGTGCGGGCGCGGGGGTCGGTGATCGCGGGGGACGTGCACGTCTACAGCGGCACGCTGGCGTTCGACAACTCCCGCAACGGCGGGGCGGTCGCCATCGACGACCTCATCGGCCACGCCGGCGGGACCGTCCGTTTCGAGCGCGCGGACGCCTTCAACGACGCCAACACCCGCTCGATCGGCGGGAGCATCCTCTGGCGGGGCGACGAGCTGTGGATCGACCTGGACAGCCCGTTCGCCGACGCCCTCGCCGCCGACCCGGCCGCCGAGCCGAACGCGGGCTTCGCCGACGAGATCGTCCTCGGCGGGGGCGGTTGGCTGTCGCTGGAGTTCCCCGAGCGGCTCACGGGCACGCTGCCGTGGAACGGCGACGACGCGTTCGTCGTCCGCCAGCCGATCCGCCTCGAGGCCGACGACCCCGCGGGCAACCGCGACTACAGCCTCCACCTCGACGTCAACGGCCCCGGCGGGGCGGTCTACCGCAACACGCACTTCGAGAACGTCGCCCTCGACGCCGGCGCCGTGCTCAGCGTCTACGAGGAAGACGCCGTCTCCTCCTTCGACCTCCTGCTGGGCGGCGACGCCACCACCAGCCGACGCACCAGCGGCGTCGGCGAGGGCGACGACTTCGACGTCGCCACCGTCCGCTCCTCCGGCGGGCCGCGAGTCTGGACCGTCGGCGAGGCCGGCGAGGGACACCTCACCCACCTGCTCCACGGGCCCGTGGATCACGCCGCCGGGCAGATCACGCTGAACCTCGTCAACGGCACCGTCCGCGTGCCCGCCGACGGCAACGTGCCCGACACCACGCCGATCGTCCTCTCCGGGGGCAGCGTGTACCGCCAGGACGTCCTCAACAACGCCGGCGGCGAGAACGGGCCTTTCCATACCTTCGACAACCCCGTTCGCGTCCTGCCCGCCCAGACCGGCGAACTGTTCTTCTGGGCCGACAACACCCGGGGCGACCCCTGGGCCGTCGTCCACGCCACGAACGTCTCGCTCGGGGAGGCGGCGGTCTACCGGCCGCGGGAGTTCGCCGCCGAGCACGTCGTCGATCTCGCCCTCGACGGCAATGCCGTGCTGAACCCCGCGGGCACGAGCGATGACGGCTACTACCTCCACGACGTGACCGGCACCGGCGGGACGCTGACGATCGACGCCCAGCACGACAACGACATGCGGGCCTTCGGCGCCGTCACCGACACGACTCTCCGCTGGGCCTCCGACGCCACGCTGTACCTCACCGACGCCGCGAAACCGAACACCATCCCGCTGATCCCCGGCGCCGCGGCCGAGTACGGCTTCGGGGCCTTCTCCATCGCCGGAGGCGGGCTGATCGTCGACGGCGGGGGGCGGATCGTCTCGGAGATCGACGCCGACCTCGACCTGGCCACGCTGGAGCTGATCGACGGCTCGCTGGCGCTGCGCCCGGGCCAGGCCGTCCGCGCCGCGGCGGCGAGGTTCGACGTCGACACCGACCTGACCGCCACGCCCTTCACGCTGACCGGCCCCGGCGCGGTGAACGCCGAGGTCACCGTCGCCGCCGGCGGCGGCGCGGCCGACTGGCATGTCGGCCCGGCCGGCGTGTTGAACGTCTCGGGCGCCGCCGCGGCCGACGCCAACAGCTTCGTCCTCGACGGCGGGCGGGTGAGCCTTCGCCTCGACGGCGATGCGCAGGTGGGCCCGCCGGCGCCGGTGACGGCGACCGGCGACGCGCCGGTGCTGGACATCGACCGCCTGACGCCCTACGGCCTGGCCGACCGCACGCTGAGCTTCGGCAGGCTGACCGTCGGCGACGGCGACGGCGACGCGAACCTGACGATCGCCGCCGGGCACGCGTACAACGCCGCGTTCGCCTCGACGCGGCTCCGCGCGGGCGACAGCAACACGGTGCTGCTGGACGCCGCGGGCATCGGCTCGACCGTCCGGACCGGCCCGGTGAGCTTCGACGCCACGCCGACCGGCCAGAGGCTGGACATCCTCAACGCCGACGGCGGGCGGGTCGCCCTCGGGGCGCTGACCGGCGGCGCCGACGACACCATCGTCTTCCGCTCGGCCAGCGGCGGGACGCTGTCGCTGGGCGCGTCGGCCCCCGGCGCGTGGGGCGGGGAGGTCTACGTCGAGGCCGGCGGGCTGACGCTCGACGCCAACCTCACCGGCTACGACCGCGGGGCCAACGGGCCCAGCGTCTTCGTCAGCGACACGATCGACATCGCCTACGCCGGGCCGGCGGACTACAGCGGCTTCGCCGGATTCAACGTCCGGCTCTCCGGCCGCATGGAGGGCATCGTCGGCCCGGCCGGGTACGACCTGTTCGACTACGCCATCCCCGGCGAGCTGATCCTCGACACCGACCGGGTGGACGCGAACTTCGTCCAGGCCGACGGGGCCGGCTCGACGCGGGCGGTGCGGATGGGCTACGGCTCGGCCGTGCGCAGCGTCGTCGCCGGCGCCGACTACCGCGCGAAGCTGGACACGAGCGGCCTGACGTACCTCGGCGACGTCCTCGGCGAGGGCGCCGACTTCACGCTCAGCGGCGAACTGCTGGGCGGAGGCAGCCTGGTGAAGGTCGGCTCGGAGGCCGTGACGCTCTCGGGCCCGACGGCCTGGGGCGGGGACGTGGACGTCGAGGCCGGCTCGCTGGTGATCGGCCGGACCGCCGCGGCACCGGGCGCGCCCGAGAGCGTCGTGATCGACCGCGGCGCCCTCTACAGCGTCGGCGAGCCCAACTGGGCGTACGACGAGGTGGACATGACCGCCAGCGAGGGCGTGCTGGCGCTCTCCCGCGACAGCGACGCCAACTACGCGTTCGATTCGGCGACGCTCTCGCTCGGCGCCCGCGCCGACAGCACCTACGGCGGCACGCTGACGCCGGGGCCGGAGGGCTTCGTCTTCGGCGGCGGGGGCGCGACGCTGACCCTCGATACGCCCCTGGCGGCCGGGGAAGAGGTCCGCTTCGGCTGGCAGAGCGGCGGGGCGGGCGACCAGTCGCCCCTGGCGCCGGGCAAGGTGGTTCTCGCGCGGAACACGGCCGTGGACGCCAACGTCGCGGTGAACATGTCCATCCGCTACGGCAGCGGCGACGCCAACGGCCCGTTCCAGGCCGTGGACCCGGCGGCGGGCAAGTACGTGACCGTCAACGAGGGCGGCGCGATCGACCTGGCCGACGCGTGGAACGCGCTGGAGAACATCGTGACCAACGGCGGGGGGGTCTCCAACGTGGGCGGGCACCTGAGCTCGTTCCACCTGGACAACCTCTTCCCCAACGTGCCGGATTCGGACTACGTCCTCGGCAGCGACTTCGTCGACGGCACGGGCAATACCGACGTGCTCCCCGGCTCGATGACCAACGCGGCCTCCGGGCTGGTGAAGGTCGGCGAGAACACCGTGACGCTCCAGGGCGCCCAGGGCTACGGGGGGGAGGAGACATCCGTCCGAGCCGGCGTGCTGAACGTCGCGGCGCCCAACAGCCTCGGTGCGACGACGGACCTCCACGTCCACGAGGGCGCGAGGATCCGCTTCGCCTCCGGCGGGGCCTTCGCCGCAAGCCTCTCCCTCGCCGGGACGCTCGCCACCGACAAGGACCTTTCCGTTCACGGCGGAGGCGGCGTGAGCCTCGACGGGGCGCCCCGCGTGGACGTCGCCGCCGACAAGACGCTCACCTTCGGCCGCACCACCGGCCCGGCCGGCGTGACGCTGGTCAAGGCCGGCCCGGGAAGCCTGAGTCTCGAGGACACGAGCAACGCCCTGGCCGGGGCCGTCCGCGTGGAGGACGGCACGGTGAGCGTCTTCGGCGACGGGACGGGCAGCTCGCTGGACGCCGCGGCCGTCGAGCTCGACGGCGGGCGGCTGCTGGTCAACCCCGCGTCGCAGTTCGACCCCGGGCTGATCGGCGAGTACTTCAGCGCCCATCCCACCGGCGACCCGGCCGGGCCGGGCGTGCTGGAGTACCTCGACGCCGCGGCCATGCGGGCCTACCAGGCCTCCCACGCCGGGCAGGTCGAGACGATGACCGGCCCGCTGGACAGCCCCGGCGGGAGGGCGGATGACGGCAACCCGCTGCGGGCGCTCCAGCACGCCGGCGGCGTGACGGTGGACAAGGGCACCAACGACGTGATGGCGTTCTGGGACGGGTACATCGAGATCGACACCCCGGGCGAGTACACCTTCTACACGTCCAGCGACGACGGGACGATGCTGTACATCGACGACGAGCTCGTCGTGGACAACAACCGCCTCCAGGGCTACAGCAACTCCGAGCGGAGCGGGACGTTCACCTTCGACGAGCCCGGCAGGTACCCGCTGTACGCCGGCTACTACGAATCCGGCGGCGGGGCCGGGTTCACCTTCTCCTGGGAAAGCGCCGCCGCGGGGATCGGCAAGGCCGTCATCCCCGGCGGGCAGTTCTTCCACGGCGGGTACGCGCCGGTGGTGGCGATCGACGCGCCCGTGACGGTGACGGCCGAGACGGAGATCGAGACCGCCCGGGCCGCGACGGCGCGGTTCGGCGCCCTCTCGCTGGCCCGCGGCGTGACGCTGACGCTGGACGGCTCGTCGAGCTTCGCGGCGACGGACCTGACCGGCGGGGCCGGTGCGGTAACGATCGACACGCCCCGAAGCGCGTCGGTCAGCAGCCTCGGGCCCGTCGCCGACGGCGCGGTCGCCTCGACGGTCGTCAAGACCGGCCCCGGGGAACTGAAGCTCGCCCCCACACCGGCGGCCTCGCTGACCGCGACGGACTTCCGCGTGCTGGAAGGCACGCTGACCGCCGCCGAGGCCGACGGGCAGACCTCCCTCGACGGCCGGCCCGTCGAACTGGCGGGAGGCACGCTGAGGCTCATCGGCAGCTTCGCCCTGCCGAAGCACGGCAACGTCCTGCACGAGTGGCAGTTCGACGAGGGCGAGGGCACGGAGGCCTACGACGGCTTCGGCAACAACACGGCCGTGTTCCACGCCGGCACGCCGAACTGGACCGAGAACGGGCGGTTCGGCGGCGCGGTGGACTACAGCGGCTCGGGCGACTGGTTCAACGCCGAGGCGATCGAGGAGCTGCACGACGCGAGCTTCTCGATCAGCTTCTGGGCCAAGCGTGACGTCGCCGGCAGCGAGGACTGGGTGCTCGGCCAGCAGGAAGGCAACAGCACGCGTCGTCACCTGCACGTCGGCTTCCGCGGGAACGACGAGTTCGCCTTCGGCTTCTACGGCGATGACGTCAACGTCCCCGGCGATTCGGTGCCCTCGACGGACACCGAGAACTGGCACATGTGGACGGTGACCTACGACAAGGCCACCGGGCGGCAGGCCGTCTACGTCGACGGCAGCTTCGTCCGGGACGACAACGCCGGGCCGCTGGACGTCGACGGAGCGGGAGCCTTCCGCATCGGCCGACGCGGCGACACCGGCGACTTCGACGGGCTCCTCGACCAGGTCATGGTCTGGAGCGACACGCTGGACGCCAACGACGTCGCCGACCTTGTCAACTGGGCGCCCGGGTCGGACTACACGGACTTCGCCGGCGACCTGGCCGTCACGGCCGACTCCCGCCTCGACGCCGTCAACAGCGTCGCCCTCGGCGGCGTGACCCACCGGGCGGGCACGACGCTGTCGGTCACCGGCGAGGGGGCGGCCTTCCTCGACAGCCTGACCGTCGCGCCGACCGCCCCCGGCGGCTCGACGCTGACCTACGACGTCGCCGCCGGGACGGCACTCCACGCCGGGGCGTACACCGAGGACGCCAACGGCACGAGCCTGGTCAAAACCGGCGACGGGATGCTGCTGTTCCACGAGGTGGACGTCGCGCCGGCGGACGGGGCCACGACGGTCGCCGTCCGCGGCGGGCAGGTCGGCGTGCTCGGCGACGGGATCGACCCCGACGCCACGGGCCTGCGCGGCGCGGCGGTCGAGATCGACGGCGGGGCCCTGGTGATCTCCGCGGCGAACGGCGACGCCAACGGCGTGCGCTTCGACAACCCCGTCGAGATCACCCCGGCCGGCGGGTCCTTCGAGGCCCGCGCCGTCGGCCCCGGTGCGGCGACCCACGGCGACGTGCTCGTCACCCGCCCGACCGGCCTGACCGTACCCGACGCGGCGACGCTGACGTTCGTCGCACGCGGCAACCATCGCCTGGCGGTGGCCGGGCCGGTGGACGGCAACGGCAGCGTGGCCATGAGCGGCGACAGCACCGTCACGCTGGCGGACGTGGCCTACAGGGGCACGACGACGGTGGACGGGCCCGGCACGCTGAGGGTGACCGACGACCTCGACGACACCGCCGCGGTGGCCGTCCACGCCGGCGGGCTGGCCGTCGAGGCCACGCTCGTCACCGGCGCGCTGACGGTCGACGCCGCCGGCTCGCTCGACGTGACCGGTACGACCGACGCCGGCGCCGCGACCTTCCGCGGCACGGTGGACTTGCACGACACCGCCACGGTCGCGACGGCGACGGATGTCCTGGGAGGCACGACGACGGTGGCCCGCCTGGACGCCAACGCCCTGATGATCGCCGCGGGCAAGCTGGCGGTCGGAGACCTGGTCTCCGCCGACGCCTTCGAGCTGTCCGCCCGCGGCGTGCTGGTCAGCAACGACGCCGACGCCCTCAGCGGCCTGGGGGACTTCACCGTCTCGGCCGACGGCGGGGGGGCGTGGCTGGAGCTGGGCGTCGCCCAGGCGCACCTGCCGCGGATCACCGTCGAGGCCGGCGCCGCCCTGACAGGCGCGACCGACGGGCTGGTCCTCCGCGGTGCCAGTGCCGCCGACGCCGACACGGACATCGTCCTCCACGACGGGGCGATCCTTCTCGCCACGGCCGAGCCGAACGCCGCCGAGATGCCCGGCGAGCGGATCATGCGCCCGATCTTCGGCGGCGGGCTGGACGCCGACGACATGCCTCTGGGCGCGGGCATCGTCCGCGGCGCGGCCTACGGCGTGTGGAGCCGGGCCGACCACGACGACCCGACGACCGTCCGGTTCCTCGAGGACACGCTGGTGGACGCGGCCGGCACCGGGCTGGAGATCGACGTCAACGGCGAGCGCGTGCCCCTCAACGCCGACGCGAACTTCGCCGCCGACACGGTGCGGCTGTTCGGCGCCGGGACGGTCTCGCTGATCGGCTCGCCGTCGGGCACGTGGACGACGCTGACCCGCGAGGGCAACGCCGGCGCGCTCACCGGCCGCGTGCTGACGATCGGCTACCACGGGCTGGACGCCGGGCGGACGGTCCGCGTGCTCAGCGGGCAGGCGGGCTTCTCGCACCAGCAGGCCCTCGCCGACGGGGCGACGCTGCGGATCGGCCCCGATGCGGTCCTCATCGCCGGCGACGACAACGACCGCGCCCAGCGGGGGACCATCGTCGTCGAGGACGGCGGGGCCGTGTTCGCCAACAGCGGCAACCGCCTGAACAACGGCGCGACCTGGACCTTCGAGCCGAACTCGACGCTGATCTTCCGCCACGACAACATCGACCCGACCGGCAACTGGCCCATCGGCGTCGGGGGCGTGCGGTTCGTCCAGGACATCGAATGGGCCGACAAGTTCAACGGCGCCGGGCTCCGGCTCGCCGACGGCGACTGGCTGCTCACCCGCTCGGGCAACTACGGGCGCATCAACGAGGGCGTGGGCATCCGCGCCTGGCAGGACGCCGGAGAGGGCGACACGGTGGCCATCGCCGCGGCCGAGGGCACCCATTGGCAGCTCTCCGACCCGGTGGACCTGACCGTCGATCCCGACGCCGCGCCCGGCAGCGGCGACGAGCACGCGCTGAACCTGCGGATCGGCAGCGACCAGCCGATGCGGACGTTCGTGGGCAACCAGGACCTCACGCCGGTGGTCACGCCGATGACCGGCGAGGTCCGCGTGCACGACCAACTGATCGCCGGCGAGGTCGAGATCGACGGCGGGACGCTGCGGGCCGACTTCAACACCGGCTCGGGTACGTGGGCGACCGGTACGATCACCGTCCGCGACGGCGGGCTGCTGGACGCCTGGAGCACGCTCCACGGCACGGCGTGGGACGCCGACGCCAACGATTTCGTTATCGACGGCAACCTCGTGCTCGCCGACGGCGGGCGGGCGAAGTTCAACGACCGCCCGATCTTCTACCGCCGCATGCTCGATCCCGACGAGCGGCTGGTCGGCAGCGTGATGGTCGGCGACCGGTCCACGTACTACGTCCAGCTCGCCCACAACAGCAACACGGTCAACGGCACGCTGCCGATCGGCGGCACCGACGCCAACTGCTCGGTCGTCTACACGCCGATCACCTTCGCCGGGCGGCCGATGGACCCGAACATCGCCGCCGGCGACGACTGGCGGAACCTCTCGCTGCACATCCGCGGCGGCGGCAACGACCGCGTGTACCTGCCGAACGTCACGCTCGAGCAGGCCGACCCCTGCGTGCCCGTCGTCGTCTCGGTGGGCTCCAGCCAACTCGGCAACCTCGGCGCCGGCGACGCCAACAGCGTACGCACGGGCATCTACGCCGACCTGACGCTGCGGTCCGACGCGACGCTCACCAAACGCACGGACTCGGCCTACAGCGACCGCTGGGCGGTCGTCGACGTGACGGCCGAGGGAGACCGCACCCTCACCGTCGGCGAGCCGGGGCAGGATCCCCTGGCGCTCAACGCCTGGGGCGACCTCGGCGGCGCCGGCGGGGACCTGACGGTCGAGCTGGCCGGCGGCACGCTGTACCTCCAGGACGCCGCCACCGTCGCGCCAAACACCGCGTTCGTCCTGTCCGGCGGGGAGTTGTGGCATGATGCCGACCGCGGCTTCGCCACGCCGCTGACGGTCACCGGCGCGGGCGTCGTCCGCGGCGGCAAGGCCGCCGGCGGCGGGGCCGTCGCCTTCCCGCAGCTCCGCCTGGCGCCCGGCGACGCGGGGCTGACCGTCGCCGGAACCGGCGGGTACACCGCCACGTTCGCAGGCACGGTCGTCGAGCCCGGCGGGTCCGGCTCGATCGCCACCGGCGGCGCGGGCACCGCGGCCGAACTGGCCGACGTGTCCGTCGCCGCCGGCGAGACCCTCACCCTCGCCCCGGGCCCGGGGGGAACGATCCTCGCCGACGATCTCGCCGGCGCCGCCGACAGCGGCCTGGCCGTCGACGGCGAGTACGGCACGGTGCGCGTGACCGGCGACGGCTCGGCGTTCGCCGGCGACCTGGACGTCTCGGCCGGGACGCTGGAGCTCTCGCCGGACCCCGCCGGGGCGGGCTTCGCCTGGGGCGGCGGCAGCGACAGCGTCCGCAACGAGGGCACGATCCGCGCCGCGGCGGGCGTGACCGACCTCCGCGGCGTGGTGATCGACTCCTCGCCGGCGGAGCTGGCGACGGCCCGGCCCCCGCGGTGGCAGGACGTGCTGGCCTACTGGAAGTTCGACACCGGCGCCGGCGGGACCGCCCTCGACGAGAAGGGAACCCACGACGGGACGCTGGAGAACGGCCCGGCGTGGACGGAGGAAGGCAAGTTCGGCCGGGCGCTGGATTTCGCCGGCAACACCGGCCGGGTCACCAACGCCGACCTCGATGTCGCCGACCGGTCCTTCAGCCTCAGCGCGTGGGTCAAGCGGGCCGACGGCAGCCGGTCGATCGTCTTCTCCCAGGGCGACAGCGGCAACGCCCACAAGGCGATGCACATCGGCTTCAAGGAAGCCGACACCGCCCTGTTCAACTTCTACACCGACGACATGGAGGTCGACGAGGCCGGCGGGCAGGACTTCGACGACGGGCAGTGGCACCTGCTGACGGGCGTCTACGACGACGCCAACAAGGCCCGCTACATGTACTTCGACGGCCAGGAGATCACCCGCAAGATCGGCGGGAACATCCAGGGCTTCAGCGGCTCGGGGCCGTTCACCATCGGCGAGCAGGCGTACGGCCTCGGCGGCCAGGGCGACTTCAACGGGCTGATCGACGACGCCATCGTCTGGGGCTCGATCCTCACCGCCGAGGAGGTCCTGGACCTGTACCTCAACTGGGACGGCGCCGGCGACGTGATCACCGGGCACCTGGACGTCGCCGCCGGGGCGACGATGAAGCTCGGCGGCTTCACCGACGCCGGGGACGTCACCATCGACGGGGCCATGGAGCTCGGCGACACCGACAGCGACTGCTACTCGCTGGCGATGGACGCCGAGACGGCCTCGCTGCTCCTCGGCGACATGCGGCTGCGGGTCCACGACGGCGACGCCGACACGCTGGCGATGGTCTGGCGGGAGATCGCCGAGGGCGGCGACGCCAACGGCATCACCACGACCGCGGCGCTCGGCGAGGACCTGATCCTCGGCGCCCAGCTCGACGACGAGGGCGTGATCCTCGGCGTGACCCTCCGGGCCGACCTGAACCTCGACGGCGTCGTCGACGGCGCGGACCTGGCGTTCCTCGACTACGAGGCCGACCCGGCCTGGTACAACGGCGACATCACCCTGGACGGGACGGTCGACTACCTCGACTACATCGCCTGCAAGCGGGCGATCGGCAGCGAGCACAACCCGGCCGTCCCCGAGCCGGGCACGCTGCTGCTCCTGCTGGCCGGCGGGGCGGCGGGCGTCGTATGCCGGCGCCGGCGATACCGCGCCTGAGTCCTCGTTCGTGAAGCGCTGACCGGCATCGCTTCCCGCCGGCGGGCGCGAGGTGGTTCGCCCGAACCCCCCGCGCCCGCCGCGCGTGGCGGCCCACGGCGGCGACGGGCCCGCCGGGGCCTTCCTCAAGTCGCCCACCGAGCGGGCCGAAGAGGGCCTACGGAGTACCGGGGATCGCGGTCCCGGCGTCCGCGCGGGCTCGGCCCGACGCGACGCGGCGGAGTCGCATCGTGCGATGCCACATACATCCCCCCGGCTTCACCCTCGTCGAGCTGATGGCCGTCGTCGTGCTCCTGGGCATCCTCGTGGCCGTGACCGTCCCGCAACTGACCGTCGCGTCCAACGACGCCCGCGAGGGGGCCCTGGCGGCCAATCTCGCCGGGGCACGCCGCCAGATCGCCCTCTACATCGCCGAGCACAACGGCAGGGGGCCCCACCTCGACGAGAACGGGCGGCTCAGTCCGGCGGAGCTCTCGGCCCGGATGCTGGGCAAGACCGACGCGGACGGCACGCTCAATCCGGACGGCCCCCACGGGCCCTACCTCATCCGCTGGCCTCCCAACCCCTTCTGCGACGACGACGTCGCCCGCAAGGTCCAGATCGGCCGACGCCGCTGCCCCCCCCGCACCGGCCGGACCGGATGGTACTACTGCTGCGACACCGCCATCCTCTGCGCCAACTCCACCCGGGGCGGCGAGCGCTTCGATCCGGAATCCCCCGCACCCCGCCGAAGGCCGGCCCGCCAAGCGGTCCTGCGTAAGTTCGTTGGTGTGTGTGCGCCGGATTCGCGTTGGCTGCCAAGGCGGCCGATGCAGGCGATGCCGTAGCATCGCCGAAGCAGGCCAACGCGGGCAGGCAGCGCGAAGACAAGCACACACGCAACATGACTTGCGCAGGACCGCTTAGTCACCATCCTCCCACTCGGCCAGGACGTGCTCGTACGCGGCGATCGTGGCCGAGAGGATCGTGTCGCCCAGCGCGCCGCGCCCCTGCCAGTCGTTGCCTTCGTCCACGTAGGCCGACTCCAGCATCCCCCGCAGGGCCTCCCGCGTGAACGACGGGTCGCTGCCGCGGCGCATCTCGATCTGCACGCACGTCTCGTGAAAGGCGCGTTCGTATGTCTGCTTCTGCCAGTTGTCTGTCGTCACGTCCATCTCCTCGGGCATCGTCGGCCTGCCAGTATAGCGGCCGTCCGCCCGCATGTCCCGGCCGGCGGCGACTCCCGGCGCCGCCGGCGGCGGCGAATCCCCCGCGTCTCTCTAAAGCCTGCCAGTCAAATGCCGATACAACACCGGCGAGACGTCCCGCACGCTCTCGCCACGGGTCTGACGGCATCTGCTAAAAGGGCACGGAGTCCATGGCGAGGATCAACCGTTCATCCACGCGGCTGCTTCTGCTGGCTGTGCTGTGCGCGGCCGCCTGCGGCTGCGGTGTCAACCTGCTGGCCCTCCGCGGGGGCGCACGCCCCGCCGAGGCGCTGATGGCGGCCGCGGTGGCGGCCCTGGCCGGGCCGGCCGCCGTCCTGCTCTGCCGCGCCATGCTCGCGGCGCCGACCGAGAGGCTCCGCAGGCACCTTCGCGAGATCGCCGAGGGGCGCAGGTCCGTCTGCGACCTGACGCGGGGGCTCCCCCCCGAGACGCTCGAGATCGCCGAGGACCTCGAGGCCGCCTTCAGCGCCATCAGCGAGCAGTCCCGCACCGACGAGCTGACCGGCCTGGCCAACCGCAGGCAGTTCAACGAGACGCTCGGCCGGGCGTTCCACCAGGCGCGGCGGTACGGGCACGCGCTGTCGGTGATGACGATGGACATCGACCTGTTCAAGGCGATCAACGACACGAAGGGCCACCAGGCCGGCGACGAGGTGATCCAGATGGTCGCCGACGTGGTCCGCGACTGCTGCCGCCAGAGCGACATGCCCGCCCGCCTCGGCGGCGACGAGTTCGCCGTCATCCTGCCGGAGACCCATTGCGAGGACGCCGCCACGCTCGCCGAACGCATTCGCAAGCGCGTCCTCGAACGCACGCTGACCATCGACGGCTCGCAGATCCAGGTCAGCCTCTCGATCGGCATCGCCGACCTGAACTCCGGCGGCATGGAGACGCCCGAGGATTTCTTCGGCCTCGCCGACGAGGCCCTCTACGCCGCCAAGCGCCTCGGGCGGAACCGCTTCGTCCACGCCGACCGCATGGAGGCCGAGCTCTGCGACCAGGGCGAGGACGAGAGCGACCGCGTCGAGATGCTCCGCGGCAAGCTCGCCGGGCTCGACACCCAGTTCCAGTCCCTTTTCGTCCGCGCGCTCCAGGAGATCGTCAAGGCCATGGAACGCCGCGACCCGCACATGGCCGACCACGCGCGGAAGGTCCAGCACTACAGCTCGCTGATCGGGCGGGAGCTGCACCTCGCCGACCAGTTGATCAAGCAGATCGAGCTGGCGTCGCTGCTGCACGACATCGGCATGCTCGCCCTGCCGGACTCGATCCTGCTCTGCGACGGCGCGCTCAGCGAGGCCCAGATCGAGCGGATGCGCCGCCACCCGCTGATCGGCGCCCGCATCCTCGAGGGCACCGAGTTCCTCGAGCAGGTCATCCCCGTCGTCCGGTTCCACCACGAGCGGTTCGACGGTGCGGGCTACCCCGACGGGCTCAGCGGCCTGGGCATCCCCCCGATCTGCCGGATCGTCGCCGTTGCCGACGCCTTCGACGCGATGACCTCCCCGCGGACCTTCCGCGACCCTCGGCCCATCGCCCAGGCCCTCCAGGAGCTCCAGGACGCCGCCGGCGAGCAGTTCGACCCCGAGATGGTCCAGGCCTTCCTCGCCGTCGCCAACCGCCTCGGAGACCGCCTGCCCGAGCTGTCCCTCCGCACGCCCGTCAACGACGATGCGCCCGCACCTCAGCCCGAACCCCGCCCCGCACCCGAGCCCGCCGCGGCGACCTGACCGCCCCCCGCACCTGCCGGGCAAGGCCGCCCGGCAGACCCCGCGACGATCCGCGACCCGCCACCCCCTTGCATCCGCCGCCGCCCCGGCGTATCGTTCCGCCCCTGCGGTGCCCCTCGCGGGGCCCGACGACACGTCACCGGACCGACAGGGAGCCCCCGATGGCCGACACGAAAGACATCCGACCCCGCATGCTCATGGGCCCCGGGCCCTCCGACGTCTCCCCCCGCGTCCTGGAGGCCCTCGCACGCCCCTGCATCGGGCACCTCGACCCGCAGTTCCTCGATATCCTCAACGATATCCGCGACATGCTCCAGGCCGTCTTCCGGACCGCCAACCCGCTGACCCTCGCCGTCAGCGGCACGGGCTCGGCCGGGATGGAAACCTGCGTGGTCAACCTCGTCGAGCCCGGCGAGAAGATGCTCGTCTGCAACGCCGGCGTGTTCGGCACGCGGATGACCGACGTCGCCGCACGCGCCGGCGCCGAGGTCGTCGCCATCGAGAAGCCCTGGGGCCAGGTCTTCGCGCCCGAGGAGCTCGCCGAGGCCATCGACCGCGACGGGCCCTTCAAGGTCGTCGGCATCGTCCACGCCGAGACCTCCACCGGCGCCGCCCAGCCGATCCAGCCGCTGGCGCCGATCGTCCACGACGCCGGCGGGCTGCTGCTGGTCGATTGCGTCACCAGCCTCGGAGGCATGGAGGTGGACGTCGACGGCTGGGGGATCGACGCGGCCTACAGCGGCACGCAGAAGTGCCTCTCCTGCCCCCCCGGCCTGGCGCCGGTGACCTTCAGCCCCGCCGCCGAGAAAGCCCTGGCAACCCGCGGGAGCAAGGTCGGAAGCTGGTATCTGGACATGAACATGGTTCGCCAGTACTGGGGCAGCGAGAGGCTCTACCATCACACCGCTCCGGTCAACATGAACTACGCCCTCCACGAGGCCCTGCGCATCGTCCTGGAAGAGGGACTCGACGCCCGCTGGGCACGCCACCGCACCCAGCACCAGGCCCTCAAGGCCGGGCTGGAGGAGCTCGGCCTGCGCTACCTCGCCGACCCCGACCACCAGTTGCCCATGCTCAACGCCGTCGCGACCCCCGAGGGCGTCGACGAGGGCGCCGTCCGCAAACGCCTGCTCGACGAGTACGGCATCGAGTTCGGCGGGGGGCTCGGGGCCTACAAGGGCAAGGCCTGGCGGATCGGCCTGATGGGCGAGAGCGCCACCCCCCGACACGTCGCCGCCGCGCTCGATGCGCTCAAGGCGATCCTGGCATGACGGTGGAAGCCGGGGTGAAGCCGGGGTCAGGCCTTCAAAATTCGATTTCCGGGCCTGATGTCGCAGTCAGCAACGCGGTTCAGGGCTCTGAACCGGGCGAGCGAAGACGCGAAGACGTCGGCGAGAATTGAGTTTTCAAGACCTGACCCCGTTCGCACTCGGGCCGCCTCCCCCCGACCGCCTTCCCCCCCCCATCCTCCGGCCGCGAAGCTCCGCCTGATACCTGCTGACGAATGACGAATAGCGAATAGCGGGTTACCCCCTCGCCACCGCCGCGCCGTCCATCTCGAACAGCAGGTCGTCGCGGCAGACGTCGGCTTCGACGAGCACGGCCGGCAGGTCCGCGAGGCCGCGCTCGGCGAGGATCTCGCGGTAGGCGTCGGCGTCCTCGGCCCGCTTGAGGAAGCAGGTCATGTCGCACAGGTCGTTCAGGGATGCGCCCTTCTGGGCGATCAGGGCTTCCACCGTATCCAGCGTCAGGTTCATCTGGGCACGGAAGTCGCCGACGTGGAGGCTCACGCCCGCCTCGTCGATCGACGCCGTCCCCGAGATGCTGATCCACGTCGCCTTCGGCAGCCCGATCGCCGCGCCCCGCGAAAAGGCCGAGCCGTACTTGAACGCGTCCTTCTGCTTGCGGTTGGTCATCTGCTCGATCGACACCCCCGTGCCCTCGCTCGGCACGGTCGCCAGCAGGTCCATCGTCGCCGCCGCCGACGTCGGCGCGTCGCCCTCGATGCCCGTGCTGGCAGGCAGGAGGATCGGCCGGCCGTTGCTGCCCTCGGCCTCGGGCATCAGCCCGAACAGCGAGTATTTCGCGTTCCGCACCGCGTTGAAGTCGCCGTACCAGTCGAGGATCTTCGACAGGTACAGCCACGTTCGCGCCACGTTGCGGTAGTCCGCATCCTGCCCGCGGAGGACCGCGTCGGCGCGGTCGAACATCCGGTCGGCCTGGGCCTCTCGCGTGTTCTCGTCGGCGTCGCTGCGCCCGTGGAGGTTCTGGAGGCACAGGAACCGCGTGCCGTGACGCGACCAGCCCCGCCCCCGCGGCGAGCCCGCGCCGTCCCGGACCGTCCAGACGTCCTCGGGCCTCTCGCCCCGAACCGCCAGGACGCTCAGCCCCGCAAGGCCCGAGCCCCAGATGGGCCGCCCCTGCACGTACGTGACCGGGCGGTCGGCGTCCAGCCCGGCCGCGGACAGGCTGGACCTGCGGGCAGCCTGCACCGCCTCGGCGGCGTCCAGCGAGCCGAACGCCCGCTCGTGGACGACCTCCATCCCCTGCCCGCCAAGCCACCTGCCGAGGGCGTCGTAGGCGGCCTCGGCGGCGCGGGAGGCGTCGGGCAGTTCGCTCATGCTGACGGTGACGAACGCCTGATCGTCGTCGAAGGGCGTGGCGATGAGGGTGACCGGTCCGTGCGTGTCGATGGTTCGAGTACTCATGGGCTGCGTGCCTTCTCTTCTGCTGTGGGTTGCCTGTCCGGGGCCGTTGGCCTCAGGGGTTGAACGCCCATCGGACGGCTAGGTGACGGGCCAAGACGCAAGAAGCTCCCCGCCGCCGATGTTCCCGCCGAACCCGTGGAAAACCCGGGGTTTTCCTTTTCGATGCGCAACGTCGCATGGAAATATACGCACAAGCGAACCCGAAGCGCCCCGGCCCCCCCGGGCCCTCGCCGGCCGCCGGGGCTGACCCCCCGGCCCGGCCGGGGACGCCCGCGAGGCACGAACGGCCGCGAATCTACATAAAGGCTTTGCATTTATTCGATTGCGGTGCTATCAAACGTCGGTCGCCCTGCGAAGGCGCCGGGGGGACGTGTTGCGGGGCGGCCCGGCCGACGGGCGACCGGGGCGACGGCGGCGACGGGCGGCGACGGGCGCGGGCGAGGCCACGGGCGAGGCCGGCGATTGCCGGCCGCGAAATCCTGCGGTAATGGCTTGACAGAATATTGATTGGCTGTAGAATAGACCATCGTAAGGAGTCGAGCGAAACAGGAGAGGCGGGTACGGACCGCACAGGCATGTCTTCCCGCTACCTCCCGGAGGCAGTTTCCGTTGTTATGACTCTGCCCATTTCTTGCAATTGCCGCACATGAGAGGCGAGGCATCTCTTCGGAGCAGGCGTAGAACAGGAGACGACCATGCGTAATCAGCGAATTTCTGCCTTGGCGGTTTTGACCGTCGCTCTCGTCGCAGCCACGTCGGCGATCGCGGACGTGAACGTGACGACGGTGATTGTCGACCCCAACGGCGAAGCGGGCACCTGGCTCGTTCGCAACCGCATCTGGGGCGAGGGCGGGATCGGCGACACCGACTACTTCAGCGCCGGGATGTGGGACTTCATCGTGCCCGACATCGCCGGCGTCGGACCCGTGCAGGTCACCGGCGCCACCAACATCGCCCCGGTGTCCTGGTACACCCTCGACGGCAACCGCGTCGACGTCGGCTTCTGGGACCTGCTCGATGACGGCGAGATCGTGCCCCCCGCCGGCGCCACCGGCATCATGGGGCTCCAGAACGCAGGCTACGCCGAGAGCGGCAACGACCCGGTGATGGACGGCGCCGTCCTCCAGAACATCGGCCAGCAGGCCGGCTCCTGGACGGTTCCCAACGCCGACCCCAACGGCGGGGACATCTCCTGGGACGCCGACGTGCAGCTCGCCTCCGGCACCTACGACGCCAACGGGGCCGCCGATCCGATGCTCGCCGCCCACTCCAACGGCCTGGTCTCCCAGTCCGTCCTGCCCGACCCCGACGGCAACGGCGTCTGGGAAGGCCCCACCAACAACCTCGGTGACACGTCCTGGGTCACCGGGGCCGTCGTCGTCATCCAGAAGGGCGACGCCGGCTACTACGGCAACGACGGCGGCGCCGACGGCTTCGACCGCGAAACGACCATGGTCGTCGCCGACGGCACGTTCACGCTCAATCCCGCCGAGGATGTCGGCGCGAACGTCAGCCTCGTCATCGGCGACGCCCTCGCCGGTAGCGACTCCGCCAACGACAAGGCCGTCATCGCCGGCGACGACGACTTCGCGACCGTCGATCAGACCGTCGAGAGCGTCACCATCAACACCGGCGTCGACGGCAACCAGATGCTCGACCTCAACCGCTCCGCCATCGACATCGTCCCCGGCGACGGCGATGTCGCCGGCACCGAAGCCGGTGTCCTCGCCTCGATCATCCACAACGAGGACGTCAACGGCGATGAAGGGATCGGTGACGGCACCGACCAGGGCGCTGGCGAGATGGTCGGCTGGGTAGCCGATGCCGACTCCGTCAAGGTCCAGCTCACCATCGAGGGCGACACGGACCTTTCGGGCGTCGTGGACTTCGTGGACTATACCGCCGTGCTGGTGAACTATCTCCAGCCCACCAGTTCCTGGTACGAGGGCGACGTGGACCGTAGCGGCGTGGTGGACTTCGTGGACTACACCGCCGTGCTGGTCAACTACCTCCAGGCCTTCCAGCAGACGCCTCCGCCGGCCGCACCCCGCGGCGGGGTGGTTCCCGAGCCGATGACGCTGGCCTTGCTGGGCTTCGGCGGCTTGGCGGTCCTGGGTCGGCGGCGCAAGAAGGTGTGAAGGATTCGCGAGAACGTACGGTAAAGGCTCGAAACGGCCGAGCTCAGGCTTGACATTCAGGCCGGTTCGAGTAGAATATACTGGCTGCAACAGGAAGACGTACGGAACACAGGCAAACGAAATCTCGGTCCTGACCGCTCAATCGGGGCCGAATCGCCGGAGGAGACCTACCAAATGGTGAAGAAGGAGAGCAAAGCGATGCGTACTGGGAGATTCTGGCTGGCAATCGGACTGGTGAGTGCCCTCGGTGCGGCGGCGCCTGTGGCACACGGTGCGGTGGTAACGTTCTCGATCCAGCTTGCTGACAATACGCTGGACAACGTCGGGGACACGACCACCTACGAAGTCTGGGCGGAGGTGACAGACAACCACTACGTCGATCCATCGGGCGGCGGAGACCTCTGGTTGTTCGAGGGCGGCCTGATGGCCTACGGTGTCAATGTGAACTTCGCCACCGATGGCGTTGGTGAGATCACCTTCACGTCAGGACGCGGCGGCACCGACCTCAACACGAACCTCAACAATACGATGTTCGACGCGCTCGGGGCGAAAGGCAAGCCGGGCGCCAACGGCGGCGGCCAGCAGATCGCCGACAGCAGCACGCTGCCCGGCCAGCAGGGCGACCCGTACGCCTACCCGCCGTTCCCCGACGAGCGGCATGGGTACACGTACAACGACAACAGCCCGCGCTGGTGGGCCGGGAACGTCGATGTCCCCGATCCGCAGGATGACTTCGTCGGCGGGCCAATCAAGCTCTTCGATGGCGTCATCGAGGCGACCGCCGAGGGCACGACGATGATCGACATCTCCGAATACACCACCCCCGTGGTCTACACGTTGATGTCCGACGGCCAGTTTGGCTTCGTCAACACCGGCGGCGCGGAGTTCCAGTCCGCCGGGCCCGTGGCCCTGACCGTCGGCAGCGGCAGCGGCGGCGAGGATACCACTCCCCCGGTGTTCGACACGACCGGCATGACGATGCCCGGCAACGGGGACAGCCATGTTGCCGAGAAGGAGTGGGATGTCTCCGGTTCCCAGGGCGCGAAGCCCCGCTGGAATCATGACAGCCACAAGTTCGGCATCGGCGGCGTGGATGTCAGCGACCCCGAGTCGACCGTCACCCAGGTCGCCTTCCTGATCTCCCTGTCTGCCGATCCCACCGATCCCGACTACAACAACTTCGCCTGGGTCAAGGACCTTGTCTCCGGCAGCCCCTACGGTGCGGACATCACCATGGCCGACATCGCCGCCGCGCTGGGCGCGTCGAACCTGCCGGGCGAGTATGGCCCGAACGAGACGCCGGACCCGGACGTGTACGAGTACCAGTGGAAGATCACGGCCACCAGCGAAGGCGGCACGGCCGACGGCCCCAGCGGGACCATCTTCGTCCCCGAGCCGACCACCATGGTGATGCTCACCATGGGCGGCTTCGCGGCCCTGATCCGCCGCCGCCGGCGCGCGTAACAACGCTGAGCCTGATTCGCTGAAGTCTCCCAAGACGCATCGCGGGCGGCTCGACCTCGCCAGGTCGAGCCGCCCTCTATTTTTGCGCCCACGCCCACGCTTCCCCTCCCTCTCCGACCCCGGCCGGGCCACTGCGCCCTTGGCCCCTCTCCGCCGCCCTCGCCCCCTTTGATGCCGCAGCCCCGCCCGCTCGCCAATCCGGCACCCCGGCCGGCACCGTCCCAGGGGCTCGCCGCCAAATATGGAGTGCGGCGGCTGTGACGCCGCTTTTCTTCGCCAGACTCGCCCCCGCCGCGCCGAGATCGCGTCGCGGCCGGCGTGGCGGCGTCGGGCGCGAAGGGCACTCGGTGCTCCGGCGAAAGCGGCGTCGCAGCCGCCGCACTCCAAAGGGCGCGACGGGGGGTCTGGAGG
>CAYLPJ010000072.1:0-25521 GCA_964385465.1 uncultured Planctomycetaceae bacterium
AAGCTCAGGTGCAGCCTCTGTGACGAGAGGAGGCACCCGAAGGACAAGCTGGACGCCACCGCCGTCGGCGAGGCCGAGCGGACGCTCGTGCAGTTGGAGCACGCCGACGCGGCCGCGGTGGCCTCGGCCGTCTCGCAGGCCTTCGCGCCGCGGCGGGGCCAGCGGATCGGCGCCGACGAGATGGTCACCGTCGTGCCCGAGGCGAACACCAACGCCCTGATCGTGACGGCCAACGCCGAGAACCTCGCGAAGGTCAAGGCCCTGGTCGCCAAGCTGGACACCGACGCCGGCGGCGAGCGGACCGAGCTGCTGGTCCTGGAGCACGCCAAGGCGACGGACCTGGCGCCGATCCTCGCGCAGGTCGGGGGGGGCGCGCCCGCCGGGCGCTACGGGCGCCGGGGCGCGGCCGCGGGGGCTGCGCTGACGGTGTCCGCCGACGCCGGCAGCAACGCGCTGGTGATCTCCGGGCCCAGCGCGAAGGTCGACCAGGCCATGAAGATGGCCCGCGACCTGGACAAGGCCTCCCAGGCCTCCGCCGTGCCCATCGTCAAGACCTACGAGGTCAAGAACGCCGACGTGCAGACGCTGGCCAGCTCGCTGGAGCAGATCTTCGTCACGGGCGGCTCGGCCGCGAGGGGGCGGTACGCGCGCTACGGGCGGGGCGGCTCGGGCGAGGCGCCGATCGTGATCCTGCCGGACGAGTCCGGCCGGCGGCTGGTGGTCTCGGCCCCGGCGGACAAGCACGAGCTGATCGCGAAGGTCATCGAGGACATGGACGCCCTCCAGGCCGGCGACCAGGTGATCGTGAAGGTCTACAAGATCGAGAACACCGACGCGGCGAGCGTGGCGACGGCCCTGACCAGCACGCTGAACGCCGCCGCCGGGCGGGGGCGGACCGGGGCGACGAGTTCCCAGGTCCGCATCACCGCCGACCGTGGCAGCAACTCGCTGATCGTCCGCGCGCCGCAGAGCGAGCACGCGCGGATCGCCCAGCTCGTCACCGAGATCGACGTCTCCCCCGTCGCCCAGTTCCCGGTACGGATGATCCCGCTGACCACCGGCGATCCGGAGACCGTCGCCGCCGTGCTGAACCGCGTGTTCGGCGGGCAGGCCGCCACGGCCCGGGGCCGCCGGACGACCGGCTCGGCGAACGAGAAGGTCCTCATCGAGCCGGACACGGACTCGCGGATGCTGGTCGTCCGGGCGGACGAGGAGACGTTCGCGAAGATTCGCGAGCTGGCGGCCAAGCTGGACGTGCCCACCGGCCAGGCCGTCCAGACGCTGGTGCCACTCAAGCACGCCAAGGCCGAGCAGGTCGCCCCGTCGCTGGCCCAGGCGTTCGCGCCGCAGCGGGGCCAGCGGCTCAGCCCCGACGAGATGGTCTCCGTCGTCCCCGAGCCGAGCACCAACGCCGTCATCGTCACCGCCAACGAGGTCAACCTCGAGAAGGTCAAGGCCCTGCTGGCCCAGCTCGACACGCCCGACGCCGGGACGCGGACCGAGCTGATGCTCCTCAAGCACGCCGACGCCGCCGAACTGGCCGAGGTGCTCAGCCGCACCGTCGCCGGCGCCGCGGCCGCCAGGGGCCGGCGCGGCACGCCGTCGGCCGGGCAGGGCGTGACCATCTCCGCCGACACGAGCAGCAACGCGCTGATCGTCTCCGGCCCGGCCGGGCGGCTGGACGAGGTCATGCAGATGGCCGTCCAGCTCGATCAGGCGAGCGAGTCCAACGCGGCGACGGTGAAGATCCTGCCGCTGGAGAACGGCGACGCCTACACGGTGGCCTCGATGATCCGCGACATCTACGACCAGCAGGCCGCCGCCGCCCGGCGGAGCCGCCAGTCGATCGCCCCGCTGGCTGTCACCGCCGACGAGCGGGCCAACGCGCTGGTCGTCTCGACCAACCGGGAGATGCACACCCAGGTCGCCAAGTGGGTGGCCGAGATGGAGCGAATGAAGCCCGCCCGGGGCACGATGCGGCTGATCCAGCTCAAGAACGTCGAGCCCGGCGAGGTCGAGAAGGCGATCCAGCAGTTGTTCAACAACCCCTCGGGCGCCCGGGGCCCGCGGGGCGCGATGGCGCCGCGGGGGCGGCGCGGGCAGACGTCCGGCGGCGGGCGGGTGCAGACCTCCGTGATGGACCGCCAGCGGGCCATTCTGGTCAACGCTTCCGACGAGGACTGGGAGGTCATCAAGCAGCTTGCCGAGGCCCTCGACGAGGCGGCCTCCAAGGCGCGCCACAAGCCGAAGATCTTCGTGCTCAAGAACGCCAACAACACCCGCGTGGCCGCGGCGCTGACGAGCATGTACCGGCCCGTCCGCGGCGTCACCCAGCGCCCCGAGGACCAGGTGACGATCACCGCCCTGGACCAGACCAACGCCGTGGTGGTCTCGGCGGCGACGGAGAAGATGGAGGAGGTCGGCCACCTCATCGAGCAGTTGGACAAGGAGGAGGTCGCCCCGCAGCTCGAGTTCCGCATCTACCCGCTCCAGCACGCCATGCCCACGAAGGTCATGCCGGCGCTGGAGCAGATGCTCACGCAGATCCGCCGCCTCCAGCCGAACGAGACGATCGACGTCCAGGCCGACGAGCGGACCCGGTCGATCATCGTCACCGCCAAGGGGGCGCTGTTCGACCAGATCGAGAAGGTCATCACCGCCTTGGACAAGCCCCCCGCCCACGCGAAGGTCGAGATGCTGGTGGTCCCGCTGCGCAAGGCGGACGCCACCCGCCTGGCCGGCGTGCTGATGGACATGCTCACCCCCACGGCGGGCACGCAGATCACGCCCGAGGCCCGCGCGCTCCAGGAGCAGATCCGCCTGCTGAAGGTCCGCTCGCCCGGCGGCGAGGAGATCCCCGAGCTGGACCTGACCAAGCCGATCAAGATCACCGCCGACCCGCAGCAGAACAACCAGCAGGGCTCCAACGCGCTGGTCATCTCCTCGACGCCGGAGAACCTCGTCGCGCTGAGGGCCATCGTCGAGCTGATGGACACCGTCCCCGTCGCCGAAGGCGCCGGCATCAAGCTGATCCACCTGCGAAACGCCGACGCCGCCAGCGTCATGGACATCCTCGAAGACGTCTTCGACAAGGCCGACGAGCTCGCCGGGCGCGACGGCAGCAGCGTCGAGGGAGACGCCGTACCCGACAGCCCGGCCGGCAAGGCGCTGGTCGATCCGCTGAACGTTTCCGTCGACCCGCGGACGAACACCCTGGTGATCAGCGGCACGGAGGCGAGCCTGGCCCTGGCCGAGAAGATCGCCACCGACCTCGACCGCCAAAACGGGCGGATCATCACCGAGGTCCGCCTGTTCCCGCTGAAGCACGCCGACGCCGAGCGCCTCGCCGACCTGCTCGCCGCCGTGTTCACCGAGGAGAGCTCCGCCCAGACCGCCGCGGCCGAGGGCGTGCGGACACACGTGACCCGCCTGCGAGCCGCGCTGGACAAGAAGGGCGACGACGGCGAGGGCGGCGCCCCCCCCCGGCCGCCCAGCGAGACCGACTTCGCCCGCCAGCGCCCGGCGCTGACGATCCAGGCCGACCCGGCCGCCAACGTGCTGGTCGTCGCCGCGCGCAGCGACATGATGCCGCTGATCGCCGACGTGATAGGCAGCCTGGACATCCCCGGCGCGGGCGTCGCCGGCGAGATGATGATCCTCCCGCTGGATCACGCCAACGCGGGCAACACCGCCACGACGCTGGAGCAGTTCTTCGACCAGCGCTACCAGGCCGTCCGCACGCCGGACCTCCAGCGACGCAAGCCGGTCATCCTTCCGGACCTGCGGACGAACTCGCTGATCGTCTCGGCCGTCGCCGAGGACGCCCGGCTGCTGACGAACCTGCTGAAGCGCCTGGACGTGGAGCTGACCGACCCGGCCGTTCGGCTGGAGGTGATCCCGCTGGCGCACAACGACGCGGGCGTGATCGGTCCGACGATCGAGCAGATCTTCGAGGCCCGCCTCCAGAGCATGACCCCGCCGGGCGCCACGCCGTCGCCGCAGGACCGGGTGGACGTGGCGACCGACGTGCTGGCCAACGCGCTGATCGTCTCGGCGAGCAAGGAGAACCTCTCGCTGATCCGCGACCTGCTGAAGAAGGTGGACGTCGAGCCGCCGACCGAGACCGGCGTGGTGCGGGTGTACCCGCTGAAGAACGCCGACGCCCAGCGCGTCTCCACCATGCTCCAGAGCCTGATCCAGCAGGGCCTGTACAAGCCGGGCGCGGCCATCGCGGCCCAGCGGAGCCCGGCGCTGGCTGCGCGGGAGCAGGTGTCGATCGTCGTGGACGTCCGGACGAACACGCTGATCGTCTCGGCGAGCAAGGAGAACTTCGCGGTCCTGGCCGAGATCATCGGCAAGATCGACGCCTCGGCGGACTTCGGCGCCCTCGGGGACGTGCGGCTGTATCCGGTCGAGAACGCTCACGCCACCGAGCTGGCCGAGACGCTCCAGAGCCTCTTCGACGCCAAGCGCCAGGCGGAGATCGACGCCGGCGGCTCGGGCAGGGCCCTGTCGGTGAGCTTCATCCCCGACGCGCGGACGAACACGCTGCTGGTCGCCGGCAGCCGGGAGAGCTTCGCCGCCGTCGAGGAGATGCTCAAGCGGCTGGACGGCAAGCAGGTGGCGGCGGCGACGCAGTTCCGCGTCTTCAAGCTCCAGCACGCCACGGCGGCGCTGCTGGCGCCGACGCTCGAGCGGCTGTTCGAGCAGCGGGTGACCCGCGGCGAGACGCAGGACCCCGTGACCATCCTGGCCGACACGCGGGCCAACTCCATCATCGTCGGCGCCAGCGCGTCGGACATGCAGTTGGCCGAGAAGCTGGTCCGCCAGCTCGACATCGCCCAGGGCGAGGCCGAGGCCGAACCGGGCATGACCACCTTCCCGCTGACCAAGGCCGACGCCGGACAGGTCGCCGAGACGCTCCGCGACCTGTTCAAGAGCCAGACCGGCGAGGACGCGGTGACCGTCTCGGTGGATGAGCGGACGAACACGATCGTGGTTTCCGCCGGCCCGGCGGACCTCAAGCGAATCGCCGAGCTCATCGACCAGCTCGACCGCGAGCAGGTCACCCGCGTGACGGAGATCCGCGTCTTCCCGCTCCAGAATGCCGACGCCGAGGAGCTGGCGCAGATCCTCACCGACACGCTGACCAACCAGCCGCAGGCGCCGGTGGCGATCAGCCCCAACCGCCAGACGCTTCTCCAGTTCATCGGGCGGACGACGGACGGCAAGGAGCTCATCGCCACCGCCCTCCAGGAAGGCGTGCTCGTCACGCCCGACTCGCGGAGCAATTCGCTCGTCGTGGCCGCCCCGGTCAAGAACATGCCCCTGCTGGAGAGCCTGATCCGGTCGCTGGACACGATCAGCCCCCGGCTGGCGGAGATCCGCGTCTTCGCCCTGCGCAACGCCGACGCCCAGCGGATGGCCGACGTGCTGACGCAGTTGTTCCGCCTGACCGGCGACCGCCCGGCCGAGAGGTCCGTGCGGTACACGCTGGTGACCAGCCAGCCCGCCGAGGGCGAGAGCCCGGCGGCGACGGTGGGCACGGCGGAGGAGGACGCGCTGAGCGTGACGGTGGACGTGCGGACGAACAGCCTGCTGGTCGGGGGCACGAAGCGGTACGTGGAGCTGGCGTCGGAGGTGATCGAGGACTTGGACTCGAGCCCCGCCCAGGACCGGCAGACGAAGGTCTACCGGCTGCGGAACGCCCAGGCGGTGGACATCGAGGCCGCGATGCGGAGCTTCCTGGACCAGGAGAGCCAGACCGTCTCGAGCACGCTGGGCGACGAGGGGCTGGGCTCGGCGCAGCGCCTGCTGGAGAAGGAGGTCGCCGTCGTGGCCGAGGAGACCTCCAACACGCTGCTGCTGTCGGCCAGCCCGCGGTATTTCGCGACCCTCGAGGGCCTGATCGAGGAGCTCGATCAGCCCCCGCCGCAGGTGCTGATCCAGGTCCTGCTGGCCGAGGTGACGCTGGACGACAAGTTCGAGCTCGGCGCGGACTGGAACATCACGAGCAAGTGGGGCAAGGACGGCAGGAAGTCGGTGAACACGGGCACGCAGTTCAGCGTGGCCGCGGCGGGCGACGGGTTCAGCCTCTCGCTGACCGCCGGCGACCTGACGTTCTTCCTCCGCGCCCTCCAGAGCCAGGGCCGGCTGGAGGTGCTCAGCCGCCCGCAGATCCTCGCCAGCGACAACCAGGAAGCGCAGATCAACGTCGGGCAGCGCGTGCCCTTCATCACCAACAGCCGCGTGACCGACAACGGCACGACGATCAACACGATCCAGTACGAGGACGTCGGGATCATCCTGACGGTGACGCCGCGGATCAACCCCGACGGGTTCGTGAAGCTCCAGGTCCGCCCCGAGATCAGCTCGCTGAGCTCCAGCAGCGTCAAGATCAACGAGACGACCAACGCCGTGATCGTCAACCAGCGTTCAGCCGAGACGACCGTGACCGTCCAGGACGGGCACACGATCATCCTCGGCGGGCTGATCACGACCGAGGACGACATCCGCGACGACCAGGTCCCCGGGATCGCGGACATCCCGCTGCTGGGCGCGCTGTTCAAGGGCACGACGCGGCAGAAGGACCGCAGCGAGCTGCTGATCATCCTGACGCCCCACGTGCTGCGGACCGCCGAGGACGCCGACCGCGTCAGCGGCGAACACCTCGACCGCATGAACAACGTCCGCCGGTTCGACCGCGAGGAGGTCGAGGACTACCTCAAGGCCCACCTCGACGGCGTCCTCCTCCGCAAGGACGTCGAGAAGCTCAAGCCCGGCGAGACGACGACCCGCCCCGCCGTGCCCAAATCGTTCCGGCTGCCCAAGCCCGTCCACCCCTTCGAGCCGAAGCGCCGCGACCGCGGACGGGACCGAGACACCCGGATCACGCCGAACGGCCCCGGCGGACCCGCCGGGGAGGACGACCGCGACGGGCAGACCCCGGCGCCCCGGCGCCCGCGCCGCGAGGAGGCCGACCACGACACGCGGACCCGCCGCGACTACCACCGCCCGCGGGCCAGGCGAATCCATTGACGAGGCCGCGCCCATTCCGGCTTCTCGCCGCCGCCTCCGCCGTGCTGCTGTCGGCCGGCGGCTGCGAGAACGGAACGGGCGTGCGCGTCAGCCGGACCCCGCCGGCGCCCGTCGAGGAGATCGACCAGATCGTCCTCCGCCTGACCCCTCCGACACCGGTGAACTGGGATGACGACCCCGCCGCCGACGGGCTGCAGGTGCAGGTGCACTTCTTCCAGGTCGACCGCCCGCTGAGCGTGACGGTCAAGGGCTCGCTGGAGTTCGTGCTCTACGCGGGGCGGCTGACCGCCTCGCAGGCCGCCGAGGCCCAGCCGTGGCAGATCTGGACGCTCAACCGCGTCTCGCTGGCCGGGCACGCCGGGCGGAGCCTCGTCGGCTGGGGCTACGCGATCCCCTTGAGCTGGCAGCCCCGCAAGCCCCGGATGCCCGTCGCCACGCTCATCGCCCGCTATCATTCCCCGTCCGGGCGGCAGAGCGTTTCCCGCCCGATCTTCGTCGCCATGGGCGATGGCTGACGGGCCGGGCTTCTCGCGGCCTCAGCCGCCGGGCTCGATGCTCGCCAGCCGACGGCGGACCCACGCGTCGCGCAGCGGCTGGTGCTTGCGGTCCTCGGAGGGGATGAACTTGAACGTCTTCCCGCTGGCCAGCGGCAGCGTGCCCCGCTTCCGCAGCACGCTGGCGCCGTAGCGCGTGAGGAACTGCCCGACCAGCCGGCGGATGGCGCGGTCCTCGGCCAGCGTGTAGCCCGGGTCGAGGTGGGTGTACATGTACACGATCGCGTAGCGCTCGGCGTCGCGGTCGGGGAGCCTGGGGGGCAGGCGGAAGCTCGGCCATTTCTCCGGCTCGCACAGGATCCGCGCCAGCAGGAACGCCCCCACGCCGTGGGCCGCCCGGACGTGCGGGTCGCGGAGGTTGTTCTGCCAGATCGTCTTCGCCCGGACCATCAGCCCGACCTTCCGCCCGGCCGGGCTGCAATGGTGAAGGGCCGTCATGTCCGCGTAGAACTCCTGGAGCACCGAGAAGAGCATCCGGTGCTCGCGGAAGAGCGTCAGCACCTGCCCGGCGGGCAGGCCCTGGGAGATGTAGTTGTGCCCCAGTTCGTGCCAGCAGATCGACTCGGCCAGGTGGGCCTCCTTCAGGCCGTGGGCCTCCGGGTAGGTGCCGGGGATCGGCTTGTCGCTGCCGACGAGCCCCGGCCGCCAGGTCACGATGATCGCCAACTTGCCGTCCCGCCCGATCCCCACCACCGCCTGCATGCCCAGCAGCCGCGAGGGGATGTAGTTGGCCTTGAACGTCTTGCCCCAGATCGTGGCCGGGAACGTGACCGGCCGGCGGCTGCGCGTGTGCTTCCACCACGCCGGGCGGTGCTCCTCGAGGCTGCCGCGGATGTACTTCACGTCGTCCTGCTGGCGGTAGTTGAAGTACTTCGCGTGCCGGCCGGCGTGGTCCAGCAGCGTCTCCACCGCCGACCAGTCCGCCTGCATGTACGCCCGGACGACCGCGCGGTGGTACCGGGCCGCATCGCGCCGGGCGGAGAGGGCGTCGTCGGCGTCGCTCGCGGCCGCCGCTGTCGCCGCCGCGCCCAGCAAGGCCGTCGCCGTCGCTGCCGCGACCAGGATGTGTGCGGTGCGGGTCATGTCTCTACTCCATTATTCGGCCCGGGCGGGGGGAAGTTCCGGAATTCTTTCGGCCGCGCGGGCGCCGGTGGGGTCGGTCAGGCGAACTCCAGGACGGCGATCTCGACCCAGCCGGCGCCGGCGGGCGCACCGGGGCGGGCGTGGGGCGCGCCGCTCGCGCGGGCGATGTACGTCGCCCCGGCAGTGGTGACGATCTCCGCGGCGTGGCAGTCCGCCAACTCGGCGACCCAGCGCCGCGGGCCCCACCTGAACCGGTCCGCGCGCCGCGAGAAGTGCACCACCGTCGCCGACCGGTCGTCCAGCAGGCGGTGGCGGAGGAACAGGTAGCAGCCTTCCGGGCGGGCCAGCAGGTGGGGGCTTTCGAGGTACGACCGCTCGGTCGGCCGCTCGGTGTCGGCGTGGATGACCCGCGGCGGCGACCACTGGGTGAGGTGCTGGCTGGTCCGCAGGACGACGCTGCTGTGCGTGGCGTCGCCGGCCTCGGCGGCCTCGCAGGTGACCATGTGCCACAGCCTGCCGATCCGCACGACGCACGGGTCGCGGGCGTCGGCGGAGGAGAAGACCTCCTCGGCGGAGCCCTCGGGCCAGTGGTAGGGGTCCGGGCTGGCCACGTGAAGGATGGTCCCCGGCGGGCGGCGGTAGAACAGGTGGTAGGCCTTGGCGTCCTCGACGACGCAGGCACCCCCCTTCTGCGGCGCCGTCGGCGGGGCCGGCTCGGCCGTCAGGACGGCCGCGTTCCGGGTGAACCGCTGGGTCAGGTCGCGCCCGGTGAAGTGGAAGAAGCTCCGCTCGCTCTCCCACGTGCCTCCGCCCCGGGTCCCGATGCAATGCCACGTCCGCCCGTGGTCCCGGAACAGACAGAAGCCGTCAACGTGGTGGTCCGGCAGCTCGACGATCCGCCGCCATGGCGATGCGATACGCGGTATGCCCATGCCCGCATCATACCACGCCCCGGGCCTCGCTCGCACCGGCCGGTGGCGAGCTGTCGGCAACGGTATCGGAAGCCGTCTGCCGATTCCGGCGCAGGTCCGCGGCCGACCGGACGTACGTAAGCCGCCTACGGGCAGCAACCTGGGGGTTTTCCCGATATGCCGGCGGCGCGGCACGGGGATTGAAACGCATTCGGTGTCGGCGGGGATGGCGACTGCGGTGTGCGCGGCCCGCCCCGGCCGGTGGGAGTACGCCGTGCCCGACGAGATACCTGCTGGTTCGTGGCTGCCGCGGGGGCGGCAGTGGCTTACGCTGGCCTCCGTGGCCGTGCTGGCGTTCTGGGCGGGCGTCGCGTGGCGCCCCCCGGCCGGGGCCTCCGGGCCACGCCCGGCCGACGAGGGCGCCGCCTACGGCAGCCGGGCGCGCCGGCGGGCCTGCCCGGCCACCGCCCCGGCGGGCTCCGCACCCGCGTCCCGGCCGGCGGTTCGGCCATGGTCCGTCGCCGGCCCGGCCGGGGAGTTCGAGCCGGCCGCCGCGCTGATGCTCTCCTGCCGCGAGCTGGCCGATCAGTTCCCCGAGGTGCTCACCGGCGTCGTGTCCGCACTCGCCGGGCGCGTGCCCGTCATCTGCCTCTTCACCGACGCCTCCGACCGCCAGGCCGCCGTCCAGCGGTTGACCGAGGCCGGGCTGGACCCCGCGGCCGTGCAGTTCGCCGCGGTGTCGACCGACACGATGTGGCTGCGGGACTACGGGCCGGTGTTCGTGAGGTACCCCGACGGCAAGGCGGGCGTGGTGGACAGCGACTACAGCCCCGCCGAGTGCGACGGCGACGTCCGCTGGCGGGACGACCTGGCCCCGCGGCTGCTGGGGGAGATGCTGGGCCTGCCCGTCGCGGGGCTGCCCCTGCGTCTGCCCGGGGGCAACCTGCTGACCAACGGCGAAGGGCTGCTGGTGACGACCTCGGCCGTGCTGCGGGAGAACGCCGACCGCCAGTACGGCGCCGACCGCATCCGCAGGATCCTCGCCCGGGAGTTGGGCATTCACACGTGGGTGTGCGTCGACGAGCTGGATGGCGAGCGCACGGGGCACGTGGACATGTTCGCGACGTTCCTTGCCCCCGACGTCGCGGTCGTCGCCCGCATGGACCCCGCCGCCGATCCCGCCAACGCCGCGGCCCTGGACACCGCGGCGACCGCCCTTGCGGGCCTGCCCACCAGCCGCGGGCCGCTGCGCGTCTTCCGCGTGCCCATGCCCACGCCCGAGGACGGCATCTGGCGAAGCTACGCGAACGTCGTCCTGGCCAACGGCACGCTGCTGGTGCCCTCCTTCAACGACGTGCCCCCGCACATCGAGGCCGAGGCGATGGACCTCTACCGCCGCCTGCTGCCCGCCTGGCAGGTGGTCGCCATTCCCTCCGAGGCACTGGCCACCAGCGACGGGCTGCTGCACTGCATCTGCATCCAGGTGCCGCGGTTCGTCGAGATCGAGCCCCTCCGCCATGCCGACAACATCCCCGATCCGATGGACCTGCTCGAGGAGGACCTGCCACCCATCCTGACCGACCCTCCCGACGGGCCGCTCGATACCCCCGGCCGCGTCGAGGTGGAGGCGCTGCTGCCCCGGCCCGCCGGTCAGTCGCCCCTGCCACGCCCGGGCCTGCGGTAGTCCTCCTTCCGCAGCCCGTAGCGTTTCATCTTCTCGAACAGCGACCGCGGCTGGAGCCCCGCCATCTCGGCGGTGAGGCCGATGCGCCCGCGCGTCTTGCCCAGCAGGGCCGAGAGGTACACCCGCTCCAGCGACTCGACCACCGAGCGGCGCAGCTCCTTCAGCGGCGTCTCGAGCCACTGCTCGGGGACGTTGTCGGCGTCGGCGGGCAGCGCCAGCGGCCTGGCGGCGGTCCGGCCGGAGGCGGCGCGGACGCTGTCGGGCAGGTCGGCCGACGTGATCGCCTCCCCGCCGGCCAGCAGCATCGCCCGCTCGATGACGTTGATCAGTTCGCGGACGTTGCCCGGCCAGTCGTACTCGCCGAGCGCGGCGAGGGCCTCCTCGTCGATGCCCGTGACCTCGCAGCCGATGCGGTGGCGGAGGTAGTCGATGTAGCTCTCGACGAGGTCGGGGATGTCCTCGCGGCGCTGGCGGAGGGGGGGGACGGTCAGCGAGACCACGCTGAGGCGGTAGAACAGGTCGCGGCGGAACCGCCCCTCGGCGACCTCCCGCTCCATGTCCCGATTGGACGCCCCCATTACGCGGACGTTGACCCCGAAGGGCCTCTCCCCGCCGACCCGCTGGACCTCGCGGTCCTGGAGCACCCGCAGGAGCTTCACCTGGAGGTGGGCGGGCATCTCCCCGATCTCGTCCAGGAAGATCGTCCCGTTGTGGGCGACCTCGAAGCAGCCGCGCCGCGAACGCGTCGCGCCCGTGAACGCGCCTTCCTCGTGACCGAACAGCTCGCTGTCGAGCAACGTCTCCGGCAGGGCGCCGCAGTTGACCGCCACGAACGGCCCGGCCGAGCGGGGGCCCTCGGCGTGGATGGCCCGGGCGAGGCGTTCCTTGCCCACGCCGGTCTCCCCGAGGATCAGCAGGGAGGTGTCGCTGTGGACCACCCGGCGTACCAGCCTGACGAAGGCCTGCATGGTGGGGCTGTTGGAGACGAAGTCGGTCAGTTGCGGCGTGGCCAGGCCGCGGCGCTCGGTCAGCCCGTCCCGCGTGCGGCTGAGACGCTTGGCGATGACGCTCTGGAGGGCGTCGCGGACCGCGCTGTCGTCGAGGTCCGGGCTGAGGACCATGTCGCAGCCGGCGGCGAGCAGCTCGGCCTGGCGGGCCGGGCGGGCGCCCTCGCAGACCACCACCACCGCCGGGGCCTCGGGGAGGTCCTCGTACAGGCCGATGCTGCGCGTGACGGGCTCGGGGATGAGCGAGCGCGCGACGACGACCACGTCCGCCCCCCGGCGTGCGGCGCGTTCCCAGGCGTGCTCCCGCCCGGAGACGGCCTCGATGACGAGATCCCGTTTCGGCAGCAGCCGGCGGATGCGCCGCCGCTCTTCAGCGCTTTCCATGGCCAGGACGATGCGAAGCAGCATGACACTCTCCGATCCGGTTGTATGATCGGAAGTCTACCACCGAAATACTCCGAGGCGGAAGCCCCATTTCCGAAAATCATCGGACGGCCGCCGAAAGCTCATGGCATATCGCTATATGCAAAAAAGAGTTATAGATTCCTCTCGCGCGCGCCGCCTGTCCGGCATGGGGTGTGCCATATCGTTCTCCACGCGACGCCGCCGGGCGACGCGAACGAACGTCAAGCCAACGCCAAGGAGCCGGGAACATGAGCAAGAAGGGCAACAAGCCTCCCAAGACCAAGGATGCGGGCAAGCGGCGCCACCGCGCACGCACCCGCCCGGAAGAGCTGCCCAAGCGGTAGCCGCCCCCGCGCCGGGCACCCCGCACCGGGCCGCACGGGCCGCCCGCCGCGGCGGACGCCGACAGGAAGGGATATCTGCGATGGTCTCGAAGGGCCAGTTGACCCCCGTGCAGCGGAGCCGTCGATCTGGGCGGGCGATGAACCGTATCCGATCGACGGCCCTGTTGCCCAGCGCCGCGCTGTGCATCCGCCGCCGCCAGCTCCGCCGTTACGAGCGGCTGGACAGGGCGCCCCGGGTCGGCGACGTCGTCTTCGGGCGCGTCAGGTACCTCGGCTTCCACTCCACGCTGGAGAACAAGCGCGGGCGGATCCACGCGATCTGCGACGGCACGCAGGCGGTGTTCGTCTTCGGCTCGCGGTATGCGCCCGACGCCTACGAGGGCATCGTCCCCGACCGCCTGCCCGACGAGTGCGACATGCTCGCACGAAGCGGCGTCCTTGGCGTGGTCCGACGCAAGAACGCCAAGATCAAGGACCCCACACGCGTCGAGGTGCTCGGATATGTCCTCGACGACGACGGACGCGTGCTCAACACCAGGGACCACCCCCTCATCCGCGAGCCGAAACTCTCCTTCAAGGACCCCCGCCGGGCGAAACTGGTCCTCGTGGTGGGCACCTCGATGAACAGCGGCAAGAGCCTCGCGGCCGCGAGTGTCTGCTGGGCCCTCGCGGCGACGGGGCGTCGCGTCCGCGGCTCGAAGGTGACAGGGACCGCGAGCCTCAAGGACATCCTGTGGATGGAGGATGCCGGCGCATCCCCGGTGGCGGACTTCACGTACTTCGGCTATCCCTCGACGTACCTGCTGGGGGGCGATGAGCTGGTGGGCATCTTCGACCGCCTGGACCGCAAGTATGCGAACAACCCGGCCAACTGGTGGGTCGTGGAGCTGGCCGACGGCATCCTTCAGCGGGAGACGGCCATGCTGCTGTCCCGCCCGGAAGTGCGAGAGCGGATTCGCCGCCTGGTGTTCGCTTCCAGCGACGCCCTCGGTGCCGTCGCGGGGCTGGGCATCCTGCGGGACCGCTTCGGCCTTCGGCCGGACGTGATCTCGGGGCTGTGCTCGGCCTCGCCGCTGGCGATCGAGGAGCTGGGGGGCTTCACGGACACGCCGGTGGTCAGCAACACGCATCGCGACCTGAAGGCTTGGTCGGACGTGCTCTTGTGAGATGTGGCCCCGCGTGCGGTCGGCGCGGGGATGACGTCGGGTCTCTCCCGCCGCGCGCCGGTGGAGGCGTGACCGTCGGCGGGGGAAGAGGGTGTGATCGGGCGGGCGAGCCGCCGGCCCGGAAGGAGCGACAAGATGGCCAAGAAGCCGGCCAAGGCCGACAAGGCCGACAAGGGCGCCAAGGCGCCGAAGAAGCCCGGGAAGAAGTAGCGCGGGCTGTGCGTTCGACGTGACGGGGCGCCGTCCGGCGACCCGCCCGGTCCCGTGGGCCCGCCGCCCGGGGGCGAGCCCGCGGACCGGGAAGACCCAAGGCCGGCCGAGTCGGCGCCCCGGCGCGCCGGCGGCTGCCGATGTCTTGTTGATCCGTCCTTTGGGTGGTAGAATCCTCGTTGTGGCGTGACCGGTTGCGGACGGCGAAGCGGCCGCGACCGGGGTCCGTGCTCTTTGTCCGGCGGCCTCACGCCGGCTTCGCCGACGGGTGCCGCGCCCCCACGGGGCCGGACGCGGGACCCCGGGCCTGCCGCCCCGAAAGAGAGACTCTCCCATGCGAAGCTCCCTCTGGATCCTTGCCGGCTGTGTCCTGGCGGGCCTTGCCTCCGCGGCGGTGGCGGGCGATTCCCCGTTCGGGGAGACGGCTTCCGGCGGCGCGTTCGGTTCGGACGTCGACGCCCTCGACGCGAAGGTCGAACTCACCGACGTTCAGAAGAAGAAGATCAAGGACCTCGCCGAGTCCCGCACGAAGGCCCTGGAGGCCTACGACAAGAAGATGGAGAAGCCCAGGCAGCGGATCGAGGCCGCGCTGGAGAAGATCCATCACGACTCGGCCACGAAGAACCAGAAGGCCAACGCCCAGGAGCGGAAGAAGCTGGAGGGCTACCTCAAGCAGATCGAGGACCGCCGGGCGCAGCTCAACGCCGGCTACGACAAGAAGATGTTCGGCGTGCTCAAGCCGGACCAGCGGGTCAAGTACAACGGCCCGGTCCTCAAGGACGCGATGCTCAAGGAGTTCTCCATCCTCTTCCTCGACGCCAAGCAGGAAGAGGCGCTGACGGGGTTCTGCGATTCCAAGGCCAAGCTGCTGGGCATCCCGCTGGACCCCGAGAAGCACGCCGAGGCGCTCGAGCCGCTGAAGATGCAGGTCTACAAGGGCATCCTCAACAAGAAACAGCAGCTCGAGTACCGCAAGATGAAGCAGCCCATCGGCAAGGACAAGAAGAACCGCAAGCACAAGAAGTAGCTGTCCTGCCGGGCGGCGCGCCCCCATCGTGCCGCCCGCTTTCTGCGCACGCCGCCCCGGCCCGCCGGCGGCGGTGACAAGGAGAACCCGTGAACCGCCACCTGACACGCCGCCGATTCCTCCGCGCCGGGACGGGCGTCGCCGCGATGCTCGCCGCCGGACGCTGGGCGCCCGCCGCCGAGGCCGACCGCCGACGCAAGCCCAACATCCTCATGATCCTCGTCGACGACCTCGGCTACGGGGACCTGTCCTGCTACGGCGCCAAGGACATGCAGACGCCGCACGTCGACGCCCTCGCCGCCTCGGGCATGCGCTTCGGCCGCTTCTACGCCAACTGCCCCGTCTGCTCGCCGACGCGGGCGGCGCTGATGACCGGGCGCTACCCCGCCATGGTCGGCGTGCCCGGCGTGATCCGCACCGGCGACGGGAACAGTTGGGGCTACCTCGACCCCGACGCCGTCACGCTGCCGCAGCGGCTCAAGCAGGCCGGCTACCACACCGCGATGGTCGGCAAGTGGCACCTGGGGCTCCAGCCGCCGAACGTGCCCAACGAGCGCGGGTTCGACTTCTTCCACGGCTTCCTCGGCGACATGATGAACGACTACTACACCCACCTCCGAGGCGGGCGGAACTTCATGCGCCGCGACCGCCAGACCATCGACCCCGAGGGCCACGCCACCGACCTGTTCAGCCAATGGGCCGTGGACGTCCTCCGCGACCGCAAGGACGCCGACGAACCCTTCTTCCTCTACCTGGCCTACAACGCGCCGCACACGCCCATCCAGCCGCCGAAGGACTGGGTGGAAAAGGTCCGCAAGCGCCGGCCGGACATGCCCGCCAGGCGGGCGAAGCTCGTTGCGCTCATCGAGCACATGGACCACGGCATCGGGAAGGTGCTCGCGGCGCTGAAGGAGACCGGCCTCGCCGACAACACGCTGGTGATCTTCACCAGCGACAACGGCGGGCAGACGAACGTCGGCGCCGACAACGGGCCCCTCAAGGCCGGCAAGGGAACGATGTACGAGGGCGGGCTCCGCGTGCCCGCCTGCGCCGCCTGGCCCGGGCGCATCGCCGCCGGCAGCCGCAGCGCCCGCATCGCCGCGACGATGGACCTCTGCCCGACGCTGCTGGCCGTCGGGGGCGCCCGGGCGATCCCCGGGATCGAGGGGCAGAGCATCCTGCCCACGCTGCTCGGCGAGTCCGACGCCGACGGCGAGGACCGCACCCTGTTCTTCACCCGCCTGGAAGGAGGCCGGCAGAAGGGCCGGACCATCGAGGCCGCCCTTCGCTGGCCGTGGAAAGTCCTGCGAAACCGCCCCGGCGCGGATGTCGAAATGTACAACCTCGACGCCGACCCGCTGGAGCAGACAGACCTCGCCGGCCGCAAAAACCTCCCCAAGCCCCTGACCGACCTCGCCGCCGCCCTGGAAACCTATCGGCGCCGCGCCGCCGAGGTCCCCTGGCGCCGCCCGTCGCAGAGAGGCTGAGACGGCCTTCCGGTCCCGCGGTAATCCGGTCTCACGGTTCTGTTACTTCTTCACCTTCTTCGGCTTGCAGAGGTGTTTCTTCTTCTTGCTGACGGCGCCGCACTTCTTGCAGGTGAAGTTGCCCGGCTTGCGTCTGGCTTCCTTCTTGCCCTTCAAACAACTCATGGTCGCTCCTCGGTCCTTCGCTGGGGGCCGCGGGGGTCCGCTCACCCAATCCTAGGCGTCGAGGGTGCTCAAGTGGGCCCTTTCGGCGGCCGAAGACCAAGAGGACGCGCCCCCGGGGTCACGTTGCATCGAGAGACAAAGGAACGTGCCATGATCGTCAGCCCGCAGATCCCGCTGCACCGCCTGGTCCTCTCCCTGGCCGAGGGGATGGACCGCGTTCACCCCTCCGTGGCCGACCACCAGCTCCGCGTGGCATACATCGCCACGAACGTCGCCCGTCATCTCGGCTTCCGCGGGCAGGCGCTGCTGGACGTCTTCCAGGCCGGGGCGTTCCACGACATCGGGCTCATCCGCCTGGAGGACCGCCTGCTGCTCCGCCAGGGCAGCTTCGAGGGCGTCCGCTGGCACCCCCAGGCGGGGGCGGAGCTGCTGGCCGACCAGGACCTCTTCGGCCGCGCCGCCGACATCGTGCGGTTCCACCACACCGCGTGGCGCCGCGGGGAAGGGGCCGAGCGGGCGGGGCGCGAGGTCCCCTTCGCCAGCCACATCCTGGTGCTCGCCGACGCGGTCGAGCGGGCGATCCAGGCCGACCTGCCCGTGCTGGAGCAGTCGGAGTTCATCACCAAGCAGATCCTCGCGCAGTCCGACGCGATCTTCCACCCCGACTGCGTCGAGGCCTTCGCCGACGTCGCCGCCGCCGAGGCCTTCTGGCTCGACTGCACATCCGAGCGGATCTACAGCATCCTGCTGGAGCAGATGGACTGGCCCATTCTCACCGTCGACGGCCCGGCCGTCAGCCGCATCGCGGGGATGTTCGCCCGCGTCGTCGACGCCATGAGCCCGTGGACGGCGACGCATTCGATCGGCGTGGCCTCCACGGCGGTCGCGCTGGGCCGGCGCATGGGCCTTTCGGTTCGTGAGCTGACGATGCTCCGCTCGGCGGGGCTGCTGCACGACATCGGCAAGCTGGCGGTTCCCAGCCGCATCCTGGACAAGCCTGGGGACCTGACGCCGACCGAGCACGCGATCATCCGCGCCCATACGTACCACACGTTCCGCATCCTGCGGACCATCGGCGGGATGCCCCAGATCTGCGAATGGGCGTCGTTCCACCACGAGCGGCTGGACGGCTCGGGCTATCCGTTCCGCCACCGGGGAGACGACCTGACCCTCCCGTCGCGCATCCTCGCCGTGGCCGACATGTTCACCGCGATGTGCGAGGACCGCCCGTACCGCCCCGCGACGTCGCTGAGCGACGCGCTGGCCGCGCTGACCGAGTCGGCCGAGGCGGGCCGGCAGGACGCGGCCGTGGTGGCGACGCTGCGGGAGGACGCCTCGGGCGTTCACGAGGCGATGCAGGCCGGGCGGGCCGAGCACGCCGACAAGCAGCGCCGGCTGACGCGGTTTCTCAAGCCCGAGGTCCGCGGCGGCGCGCCGGTGCTCTGACGCGCCGCCGGCGTCCGGGGCTCATTTGCCCTTGGCGTACTTCACCGAGCAGCCGTAGGGGCGGGTCCTGGGCACCGAGACGGCCTTGCCGGCCAGCAGTTCCTCGATCGCCTCGGCCACGTAGTTGGTGGGCTTCTCCGCCTTGCCGCGGGGGTCGTCGTCGATCGCCCCGCTGTACGCCACGTGCCCGTGGGCGTCGATCACCCGCATGTCCGGGGTGGTCTTGGCGTCGTAGGCCCGGCCGACTTCGCCCGGCTGGTCGTTGAGGATCGGGTAGGGCAGGTCGTACTTCTCGTGCCAGGCCTTGTTCTTGTCCGTCCCGAAGAAGTGCGTGCTGTTGACCGCCAGCCAGACGACGTCGCGGTCGTCGTACTTTTCGGCCAGCCGCTTCATGGTGCCCGCCTCGTAATGCCTTCGGACGAAGGGGCAGGTGGGGTTGATCCACTCCAGGACGACGATGCTCCCGGCGAAGTCCGCCAGGCTGACCTTCTTCCCGTCCTGGTCGGTCAGCGTGAAGCCCGCGGCCTTCTCCCGCGGCTTGGCGTACTTGACCGAGCAGCCGTAGGGCTTGGTCTTCGGTGTGGCGACCTTTCGCTTGGCCAGCAGGTCCTCGATGGCCGCGGCGACGTAGTTCGTCGCGTCGTCCTTCTTGCCGCGCGGGTCGTCGTCGATCGCGCCGCTGTAGACGATCGTCCCCTTGGCGTCGATGACCCGCATGTCCGGCGTGGTCCGCGCGCCGTAGGCCCGCCCGACGTCGCCGGGCTGGTCGTTCAGCACCGCGAACGGCAGCTTGTGCTTCTCGGCGAAGGCCTTGTTCTTCGCCGTGTCGTAGCTCTTCGTGCTGTTGACCGCCAGCCAGACGACGCCCTTGTCGGCGTACTTCTCGGCCAGGGCCTTCATCGTGCCTGCCTTGTAGTGGCGCTTGACGAACGGGCAACTCGGGTTGATCCATTCCAGCACGACGATCTTGCCGCGGAGGTCCGACAGCCGCACCGGCTTGCCCTCGTGGTCCGGCAGGCCGAAGTCCGGCGCGGCAACGCCCACGTCGCCGTCCGACGCCTTCGCCGGCGGGGTCTTGGAGGGCTTGTCCTTCTCGGCCGCGATCGTCGGCGAGAAGGCGGCGGCGAGGATCGCGACGATGCCCAGCATTACGGCGGTTCTGCGACCAGTCATTTCGGGCTCCTTTCGGTGGCCGACGAACCCCGCGTTCGAGCGGGGGCCGTGGCGGCCGGGGGGTTCGGGAAAAGGCAAACCGGGACGCTCACGCCCCGGCGGGCGCCGTCCTTCGCGACGGCGACGAGCACGGTCTCCAGCGCGCCCGCCCGCGGCTCCGCCGCGCCCGGCGAACTCACGCGGAACGTCACGCGGGTCCGTCCGGCGGCCGGGCGGACGGCGACGTCGGAGACGGCCAGCGTCCGCCCCGCGGCGGGGTAGAACTCCACCGCCCGCGGGGGGGCCTTCCAGGCGACGTCGATGCGAAAACTGCCGGCCTTCTCGCCCGCCCGGATGCGCCCGACGACCTCGGCGGAGGCGACGAACGGCGCCTTCGCGGCCGGGACGGGCAGCCGCTTCCGCCAGGCGGTGAAGAGGTCCGCGTTGGCGGGCGCGGGATCGGCGGCGGCCTCGAGCGTCAGGGCCGCTTCGCTGCGGCCGGGGATGCACTGGACCTTGCAGGCCAGCCAGTCGGCGGCGGCGGCGAATTCGAGCTTTCGGCCGGGGGGGAGCTTCTCTGGCGGGCGGACGACGGCGGTCAGCAGGACGGCGCCCTCGTAGCCGTAGGACGTGATCCCGCCTTCCTGGCGGAAGGTCTTTGGGATGGGCCACTGGAGCGGCCCGGCGGTGAAGCCCTCGGGCAGCGTCCAGTCGATTTCGGTCGCCAGGCCGGCGTCGCCGGGGTTTCGCCAGTAGACGTGCCACTCCTCGGCCATCTCCAGCAGCACGCCGAGCCGGAAGGGCTTGCCGCCCGCGACGGCGGATACATCCGCCAGGAGTTTCGCCCCGACCAGGTCGGCGGGCTTCGGCTGGAAGGTCCCCGGCGGCGCGGGCAACTGCGGCGGGGCCGCGAAGGCGACGCCGGCGGCAAGCAGCAGGCCGACCATGACCGGGCATTGGCGCCCGGGCGAGAGAGGTCGTCCCACGTTGCGGTGCGGACTGCTGGTCATCGCCGGCTCCGAAGCGCGGGCTCCCACCCACGCACTGAATCCTATGGCGGCCGTGCGACGGGAATCAAGCCGCACCGCCGCTCGGCAGCGGGAGCGGCTCAGAGGCTCGCAAGGGCGGGGTGGTCGATGCGGGCGGCGACCCGGCGCCAGGCGTCGCGTGCGGCGTCGTCGGGGACGTGCGGAACGAAGCCCAGCCGCAGGTACGTGCGTATGGCGGGGATGCGCGGCGTCTGCGTGCCCAGCAAGGCCCGGCGGTGCCCGAGGCGGCGCATCCGCTCCAGCGCCGCGGCCGAGAGGGCCCGGCTCAGCCGGCGCCCGCGCGCCGAAGGGACGATGGCGACGTAGTGCAGCCGCCCCCACGGGCGGGCGTTCCAGCGGCGCTCGTACCACGCCGTGGCCGTGCCGACCTCCCTCCCGTCGGCGTCGACGAGGAACAGGCACCGCCTGCGCAGGCCGGCCTCGTCCTCGCCGAAGCTCGTGCGGAACAGGTCGGGCGTGATCTCGTAGACGTCGTCGGCGTAGGCCTGCCTGTGGACGCGCAGCCACGTCTCGTCGTCGCCGGGGCGGTACAGGCGCAGGGTCATGTCGTCGGGCAGCTCGACGCGCGGAATGCCGTCGAGGTCCTCGCGGACCATGCACACGTGATGGTAGCCTTCGACGGGCGGGATGTGGGCGTTCATGGCGGGGGTCTCCTCGGGGCCGGTCACTTCGAGCAGATGTCGCGGAACCCGGCGGCCTCGAGGTCGCGGCGAAGGTCGGCGAGCGCCTCGCCGCTCAGCGGCGCCACGGGCGGTCGGGGCGGCCCGACGTCCACCCCGGTCAGGGCGGTCATGGCCTTGAAGCACGCGATCGGATGGCCGTGGCGGCCGGTGACGTCGAGGAGCCTCGCGGCCCGGCCCTGGAGCCTCCGGGCCTCGTCGAGGCGCCCGCCCTCGAAGGCCTCGATCAGGCGGAGGAACAGCGGGGCGAGGAAGTTGTACGTGCTGCCGATCGCCCCCGTCGCCCCGACTGCGAGGGCGCCGAGCAGCATCTGGTCCCGCCCGAAGAGGCAGTCGTAGCGCCCGCCGTCGGCGTCGAGGCAGAGGGCGTAGTCGGCGAGGTCCTCGTGGGTGAACTTCACGCCGGCGAGGTTGCCCGCCCTCTCGCCGACCCGGGCCAGCAGCTCGCGGACCGGCAGGTGCACGCCGGTGACCGACGGGATGTGGTAGTAGTAGAGCGGCATGTCCCCGGCCGCGGCGGCCAGGCGGACGACGAATTCCGCCGCCTCGCCGACGCCTGGCGGCTTGTACAGCAGCGGGGGCATCGTCCCGCAGGCGCGGGCGCCGGCGCGGGCCGCGGCGGCCAGCAGCTCCCGCGAGGCGGGCTCGCACGTGTGCCCGACGTGAACGATCACGTCGAAGCCGTCCGGCGCCGCGGCCGTCCATCGCTCGACGAGGCGGACGCGCTCGTCGACGGTCAGCGACATTCCCTCGCCGGTGGTCCCGCAGACGAACGCGCCGACGACGCCGTTTCGCGTCAGGGCCTCCACCTGCGCCTCGACGGCGTCGAGGTTCAGCTCGCCGTCGTCGGCCAGGGGCGTCGGCGGGGCGGCGATCAGGCCCGTGGTCTTTCGTACTGCCATGCTCGGGGTCCTTTCGAAGCCGTGGTCGGCCGGGCTACAGCCAGCCGGTTATCCTTGCCAGCAGGCCGGCGTAGTCCACGAACGCCGGCCAGGTGATGTCCGGGGGCACGCCGTGGTCGCAGCCGGGGACGTACCCGCCGTCGCGGACGACCGGCTCGAGGCGGCGCAGCTCGGCGCGGATGGCCTCGCCCCCGGCGGCGATGGCCCGCTTGTCCACGCCCTGGCGGAAGGCGATGTCGTGGCCGAACTCGCGCCGGAACGCCGGCAGGTCGTTGCCCGCGGCGACCTCGATCGGGTCGCAGACGTCCAGGCCGGACTCGATCCAGATCGGGATCAGCTCGCCGACGTAGCCGTCGCTGTCCATGTCCACCAGCGGGCAGCCCGCCTCGTGCAGCAGCCGCGACCAGCGGTCCCAAGACGGCTTGCAGAACTCCCGTGTCATCGCCGGGGAGATCATCGCCTTGATCTTGTAGGCCATGTCCTCGCTGATGAAGACGCGGTCGGGGACGACGTGGCGGCACAGCCGCTGGAGGGCGCCGGCGACGAAGTCCGACCAGAAGGCGGCCATGTCCGCGACGAGCTCCGGCCGGTCGATCATCATCATGCACAGCCCCTCGAACCCGCACCATTCGCGCATCTGCCAGAACGGTCCGGGGAAGGCGACGGTCAGGGGCGTCTGGCGGTCGGCGGCGCGGCGGGCGCGGTCGGGCAGGTCCTCGGGGAATCGCCCGGGGGCGTCGAGGTCGTAGCGCCGCTTCATCCGCTCCCAGTCGTCCGGCGTCTCGACGGGGCAGCGGATCCACCGCCGGGTGACGAAGTCTTTGGCATGGCGGAGGTAGCTGACGTCGAACTCGTCGGAGATCTCGCAGACGTTGCCCTTCCAGTCCTGGACGACGTAATGCCCGTCGCGGTGCTCGAGGACCTTCTCCTCGAACTGCGGGATCATGCGGAAGTCCACGCCCGGCGCCGGCGCGGACCGCGCGGGCTCGGGCTCGATGCCCAGCGTCTCCAGCAGGTGGGCATGCCAGTGCACGCCCTCGGGCAGCCCCTGTGTCCGCCAGGCCGCCAGCGTGGACTCCCGCGGGCCGCCCGGCTCGAAGGGCACCCTGTCCGGCGTGCCGAATGTCAGCGTCTCGATCAGTCGTTCGCGTGGGGTCATGGTCGCTCCTCGGCGGACACTGTACCGGCCGGGGCCGCGAAGGTCACCGGGTTTGCCGCCCCGCCCGTCACGCCCCGGCCAGCGCCTCGACCAGCCGCCGCAGCGGATCGACGTCCCCGACCGGCGCGAAGATCAGCCAGGCGATGTTCAACCCGGTGACAAGGTCGTAGGGCACGGACATTCTCGGCCAGCGCCAGAGGCGGACGCGGAGGTGCCAGGGCCCGTTGCGCGGGTCGGTGGCGGGCGTGCGGCCGGCGAGGACGGCGCGGGTGTGGCCGATGCGGCGCAGGACGGTCAGCAGAGGCAGGGTCGCCTGCTGGACGATCAGCGCCGGGACGTTGTGGGCGAAGCTGGCGATGAGGATGGCGGCCGAGCGCTCGCCGCGCTGCCAGTAGCCGACGGAGCAGGAGTCGATGAGGTCTTCGGCGCGGGCGCGGGTGTAGGAGATCATCACGGCGTTGAAGAAGGCGACCATGCTGCCGGCGACGAACGTCAGGTTGGGCGGGGCATGCCAGGCGTAATGGAAGGCGATGCCGGCGTAGACGGCGAAGTCGCTGAAGCGGTCGAGCGTGCTGTCGAGGAAGGCGCCGAAGCGGGTGGCCTTCTTCCCGATGCGTGCGACCGCGCCGTCGAGCATGTCGCAGGCGGACGACAGCACCAGCAGTCCGGCGGCCAGCAGCAGCCAGGCGCCGCCCTCGCCGGGGGCCAGGCGCAGCGAGGCGGCGGGGGCGGGCGTGGCGGCGCCGGCGGCGTAGCACGCCCCGGCCAGGACCGTCAGGGCCATGCCGGCGAGGCTGAGGGTGTCGGGCGTGACGCCGAGGCGCACGAGCCCGCGCGCGACGGCGTCGCGTGCGGTGGCAAACCCGAAGCCGACAGCCCGTCCGATCATCCCGGGAGGATACCGCCCGGCGCCGGCGGAGGAAAGCCGCGCCGGGAAATGGGCGGGCTCACTTCGCGGGGGTCGCTTCCGCCACGGCCCGGTCGGGCGCGCGGGGGGCGGGCGGCTCGCCGGCGATGAAGGCCTCGAGCATCTCGTGGGCCTGGTAGTCGGTGAACTGCACGGGGGGGTGCTTCATGGTGTAGGCGCTGACGGCCTCGAGGGGCCCGGCGAGCCCGCGGTCCCGGGCGAGCTTGCAGCAGCGGATGGCGTCGATGGTCTCGCCGGCGGAGTTGGGCGAGTCCTCGACGCTCAGGCGGAGCTCGAGGTTCATGGGCACGCCGCCGAAGCCGCGGCCTTCGAGGCGGAGGAAGCAGACCTTGTTGTCGTTCTGCCAGGGCACGTAATCGCTGGGGCCGATGTGGACCTGGTCGGGGGGCAGCGGGACGTCGAGCTGGCTCTGGACGGCGTCGGTCTTGCTGACACGCTTGGCGTCGAGCCTGGTGTGGTTGAGCATGTTCAGGAAGTCGGTGTTCCCGCCGGTGTTGAGCTGGTAGGTCGCGTCGATCTTGGCGCCCCGCTCGTGCATCATCCGGGCCAGGACGCGGTGGGTGACGGTCGCACCGACCTGGGCCTTGACGTCGTCCCCGATGCAGCAGATGCCCGCCCGGCGGAAGCGGTCCGCCCACCCGGGATCCGAGACGATGAAGACCGGAATGCAGTTGATCAGGCTCACCCCCGCGTTGAGGCAGCACTCGGCGTAGAACTCGGTCGCCTTCTGCGAGCCGACCGGCAGGTAGTTCATGAGGATCTCCGCGCCGGTGTCGGCGAGGAGCTTCTCGATCCGCTCGGGCGTGGCCGACCGCTCGTCGGAGACAACGAAACGCTGCTCCGCGGGGTAGCGCTCCATGTGGTCGGCGACCCCGTCCAGCACGTTGCCCATCGCGACGGGCACCTCGTCGCAGGTGAACTTGTCATAGAACACCCTGGTGTTGTTGGGCTTGGCGAAGATCGCCTCGTGAAGTGGCTTGCCGACCTTGCGGGCGTCGACGTCGATGGCCGCGACAATGCGGACGTCGCCGGGAACGTACCCTCCCAGGACCGGGTAGGCCAGCCCGACCGTACCGTCCGGCCCGTCGGACATCGATTCGGCGTAGTAGTGGATGCCCTGGACC
>CAYLPJ010000073.1:0-25420 GCA_964385465.1 uncultured Planctomycetaceae bacterium
TACTGGAAACTCCAGCGTGCCGCCTGACTGCCGCCACGATTTTGTGTCGGACACCGCTGCGAGCCGCAAACGCTTTTGCGCTTGACGGTTCTCCCACGCCGCCGATAATGCCTGCTGGTGAGCCTGATGACGATCCGCAACGCCGACATCACGGGCCGGGAGAGCCTACCCGCCGCCCCCGCCGCGCGCTGACGGATCCCAGGTTCCCGAGACGAGTTCCCCCCGGCCCTGCGGTCCAGCGACCGCGGGGCCGTTTTCGGTTGGAGCCCGCCCGCCGCGTGCGGCGGCCCCGGCCGAGGGCCCCCCGGGCCGCGGACCCGGGTGCGACAACGAGCGACAGGAGAGATCATGGCTGGTTACGACTTCAAGACGATCGAGGCGGCCTGGCAGCAGCGATGGGAGGCCGAGGGCACGTTCCGTCAGCCCAATCCGGGGGAGGAGGGCTTCCGCGACCGCCCGAAGATGTACATCCTGGACATGTTCCCCTATCCCAGCGGCGCCGGGCTGCACGCCGGGCACCCCGAGGGCTACACCGCGACGGACATCCTCGCCCGCTACAAGCGGATGCGCGGCTTCAACGTGCTGCACCCCATGGGCTACGACGCCTTCGGCCTGCCGGCCGAGCAGTACGCCGTCGAGCACGGCGTCCACCCCCGCGAGACGACCGAGGCGAACATCGCGAACATCGAGCGGCAGATCCGCATGTTCGGCTTCAGCTACGACTGGTCCCGCCGGGTGGCCACCACCGACGTGCCCTACTACCGCTGGACGCAGTGGATCTTCCTGCAGCTCTACAACAGTTGGTACGACCCCGAGGCCGACGCGGCCCGGCCGATCTCGGAGCTCGTCCAGCGCCTCTCGGCCGGGGAGTACGTCGTGGACGTCGCCGGGGAGGCGGTGGGCAACCTCAGCGACGGCGCGTCGTCGTACCTGGGCGACCCGATCGGCACGACGAAGTGGCACGAGCTGACCGCCGACCAGCGGCGTCGGCTTCTCGACGAGTACCGCCTGGCCTACATGGCCGAGGTGCCCGTCAACTGGTGCCCGAAGCTGGGCACCGTGCTGGCCAACGAGGAGGTCACCAACGAGGGCCGCAGCGAGCGAGGCAACCACCCGGTCTTCCGGCGCGCCCTCAAGCAGTGGATGCTCCGGATCACCAGCTACGCCGAGCGCCTCGAACGCGACCTCGACGACCTGGACTGGCCCGAGTCGATCAAGATCATGCAGCGGAACTGGATCGGCCGGAGCGAGGGCGCGGAGGTGGACTTCCCACTGGAATCCGTCGGCACGGACGAGTGGTTCGCCGAACGGGCCGAGGACGGCCTGCCCGCCGCGGCCGAGGACCGCGTCCTCCGCGTCTACACCACCCGCCCGGACACGCTCTTCGGGGCGACGTACATGGTCCTGGCCCCCGAGCACCCGCTGGTCGAGCAGGTCGTCACCGAGCGGCAGCGGGCCGAGGTGCAGGCCTACGTCCACAAGGCCGCCAGCAAGAGCGAGCTGGAGCGCACCGCCGAGAGCAAGGAGAAGACCGGCGTCTTCACCGGGGCCTACGCGATCAACCCGGTCAACCGCGAGAAGATCCCCGTCTGGGTGGCCGACTACGTTCTCATGGGCTACGGCACCGGCGCGATCATGGCCGTGCCCGCCCACGACACGCGGGACTTCGAGTTCGCCGAGGCGTTCGACCTGCCGATCGTTCAGGTCGTCCAGCCGCCGGATGAGGAAGACTGGCGCGGCTTCACGGGCGAGGGCCGGGCCGTCAACAGCGGGGACTACGACGGCCTGGGCACGGCGGAGTTCAAGCGTCGGATCACCGAGGACCTCCGGGCCGGGGGGCTGGGCCGATCGGCGGTGAACTACAAGCTTCGGGACTGGCTGTTCAGCCGCCAGCGGTACTGGGGCGAGCCGTTCCCGATCGTCCACTGCGACGCCTGCGGCGGCCCGGTCCCGCTGAACGAGAGCGACCTGCCCCTGGTCCTGCCGGAGATGGACGACTTCACACCCGAGGCCACCGACGACCCCGACGCGCCCCCCAAGCCCCCGCTGGGCAAGGCCGAGGGATGGGCGAAGACCGCCTGCCCGTCCTGCGGCGGCCCGGCCAGGCGCGAGCTGAACACCATGCCCCAGTGGGCGGGGAGCTGCTGGTACTACCTGCGCTACCTCGACCCGGACAACGAGGACCGCTTCTGCGATCCGCAGGTCGAGCGGTACTGGATGGGCCCGCGCGAGGACGCCCCCGCCGGCGGGGTGGACCTCTACGTCGGGGGGGCCGAGCACGCCGTCCTGCACCTGCTCTACGCGCGGTTCTGGCACAAGGTGCTCCACGACCTCGGGTGGGTCTCGTCCCCCGAGCCGTTCCGCAAGCTGTTCAACCAGGGCATGATCCTCAGCTTCACCTACCGCGACGGCCGGGGGGTGAGCCTGCCGCACGACCAGGTGGACCTCAGCGGCGACGAGCCGGTCAGCAAGGAAACCGGCGAGACGCTCGCCGTCTCCGTCGAGAAGATGTCCAAGAGCCTCCGCAACGTGGTCAACCCCGACGAGGCCGTCGCCGAATACGGCGCCGACACGTTCCGCATGTACGAGATGTTCATGGGCCCCCTCGAGGCCGCCAAGCCCTGGAACACCCAGGACGTCCCCGGCGTGCACCGCTTCCTCAACCGCGTGTGGCGGATGGTGGTGGGCACCCCCGCCGAGAGCCAGCCGCCGCTGCTGGCCGACGGCGAGGGCGACGAGGGCCTCGAGCGCGAGCTGCACAAGCTGATCCGCAAGGTCGGCGAGGACATCGAGGCGATGAAGTTCAACACCGCCATCGCCGCGATGATGGAGTTCGTCAACGCCGCCTACAAGGCCGGGCGCGTCGGCGGGAGCCAGGCCGAGCGGTTCGTGCTCGTGCTCGCGCCGTTCGCCCCGCACCTCGCCGAGGAGCTCTGGCAGCGGCTGGGCCACGCCGACAGCCTCGCCCGCGAGCCGTGGCCCGAGGTCGACGAGGGCATGCTGACCGTGGACACCGTCGAACTGCCCGTGCAGGTCAACGGCAAGGTCCGGGCGCGCGTGGAGGTCCCCGCCGGTGCCGACGACGAGACCGTCCTCGCCGCCGCCCTCGCCCACGAGCGGATCGCCGAGCTGACCGAGGGCAAGACCGTCGTCAAGAAGATCGTCGTCCCGGGCAAGCTCGTGAACGTCGTGGTGAAGTGACCCTCAGCGGCCTCGCGGTCTTCCGGTCTCGCGGAGAACACGATGCCCGACGCCGACCGTGACATCCTGCGTCGCCTCGCCGGCGAGGTCGCGGAGATCGCCGCGCTGGACGTGCATGACCGCAAGCGCGACATGTGGCGGCGGCTGAACCGCCTCGAGCCCGTCCGGCCGATGGTGTGGATCAACGAGGTCTGCTGGGACGAGATGGGCCCCGACGTCGTCCCCCGGGCCGAGGACCCCGTCCTCCGCGAGGTCGAGGGGCGGATGCGGCGGCTGCTGTTCCAGTGGCGGCATTTCCCCTGCGACATGGTCGTCGACGGCTGGATCGCCTGCCCCGTCGCCGTGGGCAGCACCGGGTTCGGGCTGGCCCGCGACGTCCACCGCACCGACGCCGACCTGGCCAAGAGCGCCGTGGACTACGTCCCCACGCTGACCGACGAGGCCGACGTCGAGAAGATCCGCACCCCCGAAGTCACCGTCGACCGCGACGCGACCGAACGCCGCTTCGCCCTCATGGACGAGACGTTCGGCGACATCCTCCCGCCACGCCGCGTCGGCGTCACCAACACATGGTTCGGCGCCTGGGACCAGCTCGTCCAGTGGATCGGCATCCAGGAGCTCTACACCGCGATGATCGACCGGCCGGGGTTCATCCGCGCCGCCATCGAGCGGATGGTCGAGGCCATGCTGGGCCAGTACGAGCAGTACGAGCGCCTCGGCGTGCTGTCGCTGAACAACGGCGCCGTGCGCGTGGGCGCCGGCGGGCTGGGGATCACCGACGAGCTGCCGCAGGCGGACTTCGACGGCGAGCACGTACGGCTGATCGACATGTGGGGCAACTCGGCCCCGCAGATCTTCTCGGAGGTCTCGCCCGAGATGCACTGGGAGTTCGCCCTGAAGTACGAGATGCGGGCCCTCGAACGGTTCGGGCTCAACTGCTACGGCTGCTGCGAGCCCTACCACCGAAAGGTGCATATCCTCCGCCGCATCCCCCGCCTGCGGCGGATCAGCATGAGCCCGTTCGTCGACGTCGCCGCCGGCGCCGAGGCCGTCGGGCAGGACTACATCTACTCCGCCAAGCCCAACCCCGCCCCGCTGGCCGCCAACGCCTGGGACGCCTCCCCCGCCGGCCCGGCCGCGACGAACCTCCGCGAGATCCTCGACCGCACCGGCGGCCTGCACGTCGAGCTGATCCTCAAGGACATCCACACCGTCCGCAACGAGCCGCGGCGCCTCTTCGACTGGGCGCGGATGGCCATGGCGATGGCCCAGGAAAGCGCATAAACTGGATCGGATTTCCCTCTTTGGGCTTGGCGCCCCGCCTGGCGCGCGGTAAGCTTTTGCTTCGGTTGAGCTTCTTTAACGTCAGCCGAAGGAGAGGACCCATGCCCCCCTGCATGAAGGCCGCACCGCGGTTTTTCCTGTGCTTGCTCTGCGCCCTCGTCATCGCCTTTCTCTGCGCTTCGGCACCGGCGGGGCAGGTCGTGGTGACCCAACGAGACGGCTACCACGTGCGCCTCTACGACCTCGACGCGGGCACGTACAACCAGTTCGTGTACACGAGCAACCGCAACCTCACCACGCTGGCGGCCAACCCGCTCGATCGCGACATCTACTTCTACACGGCGGGTGGCTACTACCACGACCTGCATCGCTACAACGTGGACACCGGCGCGATCGACTGGGACCTGATCTCCTGGATTGCCAACGGCGCGGCGAACATCGAGTCCATGGCCGTGGACCCCTTCCACCGGGAGTTGCTGATCCACTACCAGGAGCCGCCCTTCGTGTCCAACGACGACCAGTGGCTGGACCGGTGGAACATCGACACGCACGCCTCGACGCGCGTCTTCACGCAGGCAGTCAGCCGCAAGATTCTCGACCACTGCAACGCCGGGGGATATTGCTACTACAGGTACGAGTACTATCACGATATCGAGGACATCGCCCTCGATCCGTTCCACCGGATGGTCTACTGGACCGACAAGACCGAGGGCCGGATCTACCGCAGGAGCCTCCAGCCGGGCGCCCCCCACGAGGTGCTCTTCTCGGGGCTGACCAATCCGTACTCGATCGCCCTCGACGTCGGGGCCGGGGCGATCTTCTGGTCCGAGCAGGGCGACGGCTCGAACCCCGCATCGGTCACGCGGGGTGGAATCAACGGCACGGGGCCGGTCATCGACCTGGTCACCTCCTTCTCCGGCGGGCCGGGCAAGATCAGCGTCGACCCGATGGAGAGCACGGTGTACTGGATCGACAGCGGAATCCTGCGGTCCTGCGACTACACCGGCACCGGCGCCGCGGACGTGTTGTGCAACGGCAGCACGATTTCCGCCGCCGAGGTCGAGGTCTATCTCGGCCCCGGCGCCGCGCCGCAGTCCCCGCGGATGCCGGACGACGCCAATGACGGCTTCCGCTTCAACGACGTCGACGTCTCCGATCCCGACGTCATGCAGTTCTTCGACCCGGACCCGGCCATCGGCTACGACTACCTCGTTACCGGCTCGAAGTTCGCGTCGGTGCTGCTGCCGGCGGTCGGCGAGAGCGACTACGAGCTCTACCTGTGGGACGGCGGATGGTCCTTCGACGCGAACCTCACGGCCGGCGTGGAGCACGAGTTCGCACCCGGCGGCGTGGCCCGCTTCGCCATCCGGGGCATCGACCCCAACGCCAACCTCGACCCCGAGGACCCGACGGCCTTCGTCACCGGCCTGACCTTCACCGACCCCGGCGAGGTCGACGTCACCATGACCGCTTACGTCCCGGAGCCGACGACGTGCCTGCTGCTTCTGGCGGGATTGGGGGCGTGTGCGGCAGGTCGGAAGAGCAAGGCGTCCCGGCGCTGAGGCAGGCCGGCCGCGGGCAGCCGGACGGCGGCCCGGAAGCCGCCGCACAGCCCGCTTCGCGGGCCCGGAACGTCGCGTGCGCTCATCGACAGCGGTGCGCGGAACCGAGGACCCGCAAAGCCCCCGGGCCGCGTCCCGCGAATCTTCCGGCGAACCAGCCGCCCCCGCGATACCCCATCGGCGAAAGCGGGTTCTCCCCGCCGCGATGCGTCCCTTCGCCGGTCACTCCCTCTCGCCCGGCCCCGGGTCGCCCTTGCCGCTGAGGATCGAGCGGACGCGGTCCATGTCGAACTTCTCGGCTCGGTCGTACGTGTAGATGCCGTTCTGCTCCTGCTCGACGTCCGTCAACTGGGTGTAGCACCAGCCCCGGATGTGGGGCAGGTCGTCCAGGGCGGCCACGAGCCCCGCAAGCCGCTTGTAGAACTCCTCCAGCGTCCTCGGCGCGTTGCCGTACCCCCAGGAGGTCTCGCTGTGCGGGCGGCGGTCGACAGGGATCCACTTGATCCCGCCGAACTCGTCCACGAGGTACGGCTGGCCGGCGTAGTCCGGTTCGTCGTCGGGGAAATTCCGGAACGGCAGGCCGTCGGCGTCCGGCGTCATCTGCTCCCGCAGCTTCGCCGGGTCCTGCTGGTAGGCGTGGACCGTCCACAGGTCGGTCGTCACGTGGACGTAGCCGCTGGCGTCGTTGATCGGGCGCGTCGGGTCCAGCGAGCGCGTCAGGCCGACCGTCTCGGCCTGGAGGCGGTGGTGCAGCTCGACGTCGTTGGGGTTCCGCGTCTCGTTGAACGGCGTCCAGGCGATGATCGAGGGATGGTTGCGGTCGCGGACGACGATCTCCCGCCATTCGTTCAGGAAGTTCCACCCGGCCTGACCGGCCGCCGAGGCCGGGCCGTCCGTCCGGCTGATGCCCATACCCCAGCTCGCCGACTCTCCCCAGGTCAGGTAGCCCAGCCGGTCCGCCCAGTAGTGGAACCGCTCCTCGAAGACCTTCTGGTGAAGCCTGGCACCGTTGAATCCCGCCGCCATGGACAGCTCGATGTCCCGCTTCAGCGCCGCGTCGCTCGGGGCCGTCCAGATGCCGTCGGGGTAGAACCCCTGGTCCAGCACCAGGCGCTGATGAAGCGGCTGGTTGTTGAGCATCACCCGATCGCCGTCGACGTGCACCTTCCGCAGGCCGGCGTAGCTCAGCACGCTGTCTGCAAGTCGGCCGTCGGCGTCGAGGAGCTGGAGGCGCAGGCCGTAGAGGAACGGGTCGGACGGGCTCCAGGGGCGCGGCCGCGGCGGGGTGAGGACGCACCCGGCCCCGTCGGCGGCGGGGCCCTCGACGCGGGCGATCTCCTCGCCGTCGGCCAGCAGCGTCGCGCGGAACGTCATCCCCGCCGGGGCGGCGTGGAAGGCCGGGACCAGCACGAACCGCCCGGCGTCGAGGTCCGGCAGGATGTGGCAGTCCCGCAGCCCCGTTGCGGCGGCCGCCTCCAGCCAGACCGTCTGCCAGATGCCGGTCGTCCGCGTGTACAGGCAGCCGTGGGAATCGAACCGCGGCGACTGCTTGCCCCGCGGCTGCGTGCCCCCCCGCAGCTCGTCGCGGACGTGGACGACCAGGTGCTGCGCCTGCCCGGGACGGACCAGGGCGGTCACGTCGATCGCGAAGGACGCCGAGCCGCCGAAGTGCGTCCCAGCCAGCAGCCCGTCGACGTAGACCTCGCAGGCGTAGTCCACCCCGCCGAAGTGCAGCAGGACGCGCCGCCCGGCCCACTCGCCGGGGACCTCGACCTGCCGGTGGTACCACATCGCCTCGATGAAGTCCGTGTGCCCCACGCCCGACAGCTCGCTCTCGGGGCAGAACGGCACGCGGATGGTCCGGCCGAAGCCGGTGCTCTCGGCCAGGCCGCGGTCTCGGCCGCTGCGGCCGGGATCGAGGGCGAACGTCCACGTCCCGTTGAGGTTGGTCCAGTCGTCGCGGACGAACTGCGGGCGCGGGTGCTCGGGGCGAGGGATGTCGGTCTGCTCGGCCATGGGATGCTCCTTCGTGGCGCCCCCGCGCGGCTCGCCCGGGAGGCGGGCGTTCATTCTCCCGCCCGCGCGAGGGCATGCAAGGAAAACCCGCGACAGCCCGCCCCCGCCGGCCGGGCGGGACCTTCGCGCCCACCGGCCGGCGACCAACCGGCCGCGGATGCCAGGCGGGCGCACCGGCGGGGCGGCGCGCTTGACACCACCTGCCCGCAAGCCTACCATCCCTGCCACTATGAGCACCCAACGCGTACTTTCCGGCATCCAGCCCTCGGGGCACCTGCACGTGGGCAACTATTTCGGGGCGGTCCGGCAGTTTCTCAAGCTTCAGGAAGCCGGGCACCAGTGCTTCTATTTCATCGCCAACTACCATGCGCTGACGAGCCTCCGCGACGCCGAGCGCCTGCGCGAGCTGACCGAGCACCTCGCGGCCGGCTACCTGGCCCTGGGCATCGACCCGCGGCGGAGCGTGTTCTTCTGCCAGTCGGACGTGCCCCAGGTCACCGAGCTGTGCTGGCTGCTGAACTGCGTCTGCCCGGTGAGCCTGATGGAGAAGGCCCACAGCTACAAGGACAAGATCGCCCGGGGGCTGGCGGCGAACATGGGGCTGTTCGACTACCCGGTCCTCCAGGCGGCGGACATCGTGATCTACGACGCGGACCTCGTTCCCGTCGGGCAGGATCAGAAGCAGCACGTGGAGATGACGCGCGACCTGGCCGTCAAGCTCAACAGCGCCTTCGGCAGCGAGGTCCTCGTCCTGCCGGAGCCGTACATCCTCTCGGAGGTCGCCGTCGTGCCCGGCATCGACGGGCAGAAGATGTCCAAGAGCTACGCCAACGCGATCGAGATCTTCCAGACGCCCAAGCGGACCAGGAAGCGCTGCGCCCAGATCGTCACCGACTCGACGCCGCTGGAAGAGCCCAAGGACCCCGAGCAGTGCAACGTCTTCGCCTTGCTGAAGCTCTTCGCCGATGACGCCGAGATCGAGGAGATTGCCGGCAAGTACCGTGGAGGGGGCTACGGCTACGGGCACGCCAAGGGGCGCCTCGCCGAGCTGATCAACCAGACCTTCGCCGAGCCGCGCGAGAAGTACGAGCAGCTCATCGCCGACCCGGACCACGTCCGTGACATCCTCGCCGACGGCGGCCGAAAGGCCCGAGAGGTCGCCGAGACCACCATGGAACGCGTCCGCGAGGCGACGGGCATCGCGCGGCATCGCTAGCGGCCGCAGGAGCCCGACAGCATGGACCGCCCGAACATTCTCTTCTGCCTCGCCGACGACGCCGGGATGCACATGGGGGCCTACGGCTGTTCGTGGGTCGCCACGCCCGGCTTCGACCGCGTCGCCCGCCAGGGACTGCTGTTCCACAGGGCCTACACGCCCAACGCCAAGTGCGCCCCGTCGCGGGCGTGCATCCTCACCGGGCGGAACAGTTGGCAGCTCGGCAGCGCCGCCAACCACCAGTGCCACTGGCCGGCCGAATTCCGCTCGGTCTTCGAGGCCCTCGGCGACAACGGCTACTTCATCGGGCACACGCAGAAAGGCTGGGCGCCGGGCGACCCGGGGAAGATCGACGGCAAGCGGCGGGAGCTGACCGGCCCGGGCTTCAACGAGCGCAGACTGGACCCGCCCACGCCGCAGATCTCCGACAACGACTACGCCGGAAACTTCGAGGCCTTCCTCGACGCCCGCCCCGACGCCCGGCCGTTCTGCTTCTGGTACGGCTGCGTCGAGCCGCACCGCGGGTACGAGTACGGCTCCGGCGCCGCCAAGGGCGGGCGCAGCATCGACGAGATCGACCGCGTGCCGGGCATCTGGCCGGACAACGAGGCCGTGCGCAACGACCTGCTGGACTACGGCTTCGAGATCGAGCACTTCGACCGCCACCTCCAGCGGATGCTCGATCTGCTCGAGCGGCGAGGCGAGCTGGACAACACCTTCGTCGTGGTCACCAGCGACAACGGCATGCCCTTCCCCCGCGCCAAGGGCCAGGAGTACGAGGTCAGCAACCACCTGCCGATGGCGGCGATGTGGCCGGCGGGCGTGACCGCGCCGGGGCGCGAGATCGACGACTACGTCAGCTTCATCGACCTGGCGCCGACCTTCCTCGAGCTGGCCGGCGTGGACGCCGAAGCCGCCGGGATGCAGCCGATCACCGGGCGGAGCCTGGCGGACATCCTCGCCGCCGACCGCGGCGGGGTGATCGACGCCGGCCGCGACCGCGTGCTGATCGGCAAGGAGCGGCACGACATCGGGCGGCCCGGCGACGTGGGGTATCCGATCCGAGGCATCTTCAAGGACGGCTGGCTGTACCTGCGGAACTTCGAGCCCGACCGCTGGCCGGCGGGCAACCCCGAGACGGGCTACCTCAACTGCGACGGCGGGCCGACGAAAACCGAGATCCTCAAGGCCCGCCACTCGGCCGAGACGAGGCACTTCTGGGAGCTGGCCTTCGGCAAGCGGGGCGGCGAAGAGCTCTACCACGTCGCCGAGGACCCCGACTGCCTGACCGACCTCGCCGACGACGACGCCCACGCCGACCGCAAGGCCGACCTGGCCGAGCAGATGACCCGCGAGTTGAGCCGCCAGGGCGACCCCCGCATGGCCGGGCGCGGCGAGGTCTTCGAGCAGTACCCCCCCGCCAACGCCTGGAACGTGGGATACTACGAGCGGTACATGCGCCGCCACGAGACCGGCGAGGTCATGGAGCCCGGCTGGATCCGCCCGACGGACATCGAGACCGTCGAGGACGAGTAGGCCCGGACGATCCAGACAGCGAACCCCAAAAAGGGCTCGCCTGCCGGAAGCGCGGTGAGGCAGCGCAGCGATGACAATGGATATCGAGCGACGTTTCGCTGATCAAGTATTGCGCCGACAATCACTTGAGACGCGAAGGGCCAGCGCGATGTCCAGCCTGGGTATCGCGGGCTGTTTCCCTTTTGCGCGGATCAAGCTGGTCGGCCGGAACGTTCATCTTCAGGCCGGCCCCGGCGGAACGATGATCGGCCCGGAGGTCGAACGTGCGGACGCGGTGCGGGGAGGGTGAGGAGATCGCCATGCGGTTGCGGAACGTTGTCGCCGGCGTTGTTGCGGGCTCGATGGTCGTTTGCGGCGCCGCCGTGGCGCCGGCCGGGCCGCCGGAGCGGCCCTGGCCCCCCGAGTACAAGCTCCGGCCGGGGGAGACGGACCGGCTGACGCCGGCCGACGTGCCGGGGCCCGACGGGATCGTCTATCCGAACTGGACGCGGGTCGGCGTGCCCGGCGGGATTCCCGCCGTGCCCGTCGCGGCGAAGCTGACCGACCACGGCGGGCGGGCGGACGACGGCAAGGACGACGCGGCCGCGCTGAACGCCGCCTGCCGGGCCGTCGGGTCCGCCGGCGGCGGGGCCGTGCTGCTGGGCGAAGGGACGTACCACCTCGACCGCCCGGTGACGGTCCGCCACGACGGCGTGGTCATCCGCGGCGCCGGGCGGGAGAAGACCAGGCTCGTCTTCCGCTACGCCGTCGGCAAGGGCGGGGCGAGCTTCTACTGGCCCGCGGCGGACGGCCGGGTCGGGCCCGAAACGCTCGTCCAGCTCCACTGCCGCCCCGCCGGGCTGATGGCGATGAGCATATCGGCCGGGGGCAAGCTGGTGCGGGAATGGAAACGGAGCAGGCACTCGGGCAACACGTTCGCCCTCACCTGCCGCGGGCGGGAGGTGCTGGCGAAGGTCGGCCCGGGGAAGGCGACGCTGGTGGGCACGGGCCGGTATCGCGACGGCAAGACGGTGCGGTGCGAGATCCCGGTGGTCGCCGACCCGAAGCACCGCGACGATCCCCCGCCGGCCAGCACGATCGCGGCGGTCACGTTCGAGGGCCGGCCCGACCCGGGCAAGCGGATCAAGCTGGCATCCGACGGCCGGCGCGGCGCCACGAAGCTGACGCTGGAGCACGCGACGGGCCTGTCGGCCGGCGACCGGATCCGCATCGACGGCCCGGCCACCAAGCGATGGAAGGCCCTGACGCGGAACAAGTGCCCCTGGGGCCTGTACCGCCGCTACGAGGTGCTGATCCGGGCGGTGGACGGCAGGACGGTGGAGCTGGATCAGCCGCTGCGGATCACGTTCCCGGTGATTGACGGCTCGTGGGTTCAGGAGATCGCCCCCATCCGCCGTTGCGGGCTGGAGGGCGTGACGATCGAGCAGACCGAGAACCTGTGGATCACGGCGGCGATGTTCCACCGCGCGTGGGAGTGCTGGGCGCGGGACGTGAAGGTGATCCGCTGCGGTCGCCAACCGGTGTATGCCCGACACGCCAAGTGGTGCGAAATCCGGGACTGCGTGTTCGACGATGCCTGGTTCAAGGGCGGGGGCGGGACGGCGTACGTGGGCTGGGAGCGGGCGTGCGACTGCCTGATGGAGAACGTGGAGACCTATAAGTTCCGCCACGGGCCGCTGTTCCAGTGGGCCGCCAGCGGCTGCGTCATCCGCGAGAGCACGTTCCACGACTCGGACGCCCAGTGGCACTCGGGGTGGACGAACGAGAACCTCATCGAGCGATGCACGGTGATAAGCCGCCGCGGTCACGGCAGTTACGGCTACGGCGCGTGGGCCTCGCCGCCGGAGGACACCGCCCACGGCCCCAACGGGCCGCGGAACGTGGTGTACCACTGCGATATCCGCAGCCAGCGGGCCGGGCTGTGGATGGGCGGGATGAACGAGAACTGGCTGATCCTGCACAACCGGTTCGTCGTGGGCAAGGGCCACGGCGTGTTCGCCAAGACCGCCAGCTTCGACCACATCCTCGCCGGAAACACCTTCGTGCTCCGCGACGGGCGCAGCGCCATGGTGCACCTGGCCACGGCAGACTGCGTGGGCGTAGAGATCGTGGATAACAAGCTTTACGGCGGAAGCGGGAAGGTCCTTACCGGCCCGGCCAAGCCCGAGCGGATGGAAGGCAACCGCGCCCTGCCGGCCGCCAAGGGCGACCTGCCGCCCCGCCCCGCCCCGGCGGTGGAAAGCATCTACGAGTGGCAGCGCAGAAACGCCGGTAGCGGCCGGTAGTGCGGGGCCCGGCCCCGCGGTGACCCCGGGGGGTCAGTCGGACAGTGGGCAGGCGGAGCGGGGCTTCGACGGCGGCGGGCAAAGAGGATGTCGGGGAGCAGGGCCCCGGGCAGCGAAGGCCCGTCGTCGGGGCCGGCCACGGGGAGGACCCGGCCTCCGGGCTCGTGTCCACCTGTCCGCCTGTCCACCCCACCGGACACAGACTGGACACACCCTAAGACTATCTCAAACAAAGACTTACATGCAAACCGCCCCACTGTGTCCACGTGTCCAAGGGGGTGGACAGAACTGGCACACCGGCCCCCCACCGCTGCCCTCACCGGCGGGTTCACTGCTCGAAGGGCACGCGGGCTTCGGCGGGGGCGTCGAGGTCCCTGAGGAAGCCCAGGAGCCTGGCGTGGAGGTCGTCGCAGACGTCCGGCTTGTCGGCGGCGAGGTCCTGCTGGCAGTAGGGGTCGGCCTGGAGGTCGTACAGTTCGCGGTCGCCTCCGGCGCCGATGGGCATGTAGGCCCATCGCTCGGTGTACACCGTCGGCGTGGTCGCCTTGGGGCGGACCTTCCCGCCCTCGGGCGACCGCAGGAAGCCGGCGCTCACCGCGAAGTCCCGGTCCCAGGCCGCGTCCTCGCCGCGGAGCAGCGGGGCGAAGCTCTGCCCGTGGAAGGGCTCGGGCGGCTGGACGTCCGCGCCGGCAAGGTCGATCAGCGTGGGCAGGATGTCCGGCGGCTGGATGAGCTGATCGATCTCCCGCCCGCCCTCGATGCCCGGCGCGGCGACCAGCAGGGGGATGTGGGCGACCTCGGGGTAGATCGGCCAGTGGCGGTCGTCGCCGGGGTTGATGTTGGTCTTGCCCGTGCGGTTCCGCTCGCCGATGCTGAAGCCGTGGTCGGTCGTGAACAGCACGATGGAGTCGTCCCAGAGGTCGAGGTCGTCGATCTTCTGGAGCACGCGCCCGACCCAGCGGTCCACGAGTTCGGCCTCGGCGCAGTAGTGGGCGCGGAGGTTGCGCAGCTCGGCGTCGGTGAGGTCGCTGGCCTTGCCGTAGTTGGGGTGGATCATGGGGCAGCCGTCGTAGTCGGGATCGTACTTGCGGACCATGTACTCCGGCGGGTCCCAGGGCTCGTGGGGGTCGAAGAAATCGACCCACAGCAGCAGCGGCGAGTGCTTGTAGTTCTGCTCCAGCCAGGACATCGCGAGGTTGGCGGTGCGGGGCGCGAAGCACTGCATCTCCAGCCCCCACTGCGGGTTGAGCCACCTGGAGATGTCCGGCAGGTTCGAGCCCTGGAAGTGGTGGCCGAAGCGGGTCTTCTCCGGCGGCATGATGTGACGGATGGGCTCGTTGGTGCGGAGGAAGTCCATGTCGCCCTCCTGGCCGCGCGTGGCGACGGCGGCGGTGAACCCGTCGTCGAAGTCCGCGCGGTAGAGGTGCGGGCAGTCGCAGATGAGCTGGCTGGCGTAGTCGGCCCCGGCGAGGATCTGGGGGGCGTGGTTCTCGCTGCTCTTCAGTCGGCTCTGCCAGGGATACCAGGGCCAGCCGTATCGCCCGGTGGTCAGGTCCGTGCGGTGCGGGATGGTCGGGAAGCTGGCGGTGTAGAGTCGGCGGAGGCTGACGGCGCGTTCGCTGAAGGCGTCGAGGTTGGGCGTTCGGACGGGCATGCCCATGGGCCCGGCGGCGGCGCGGTCGAAGAAGTTGTCATAGCGGAACGTGTCGGAGATGAGCAGGAAGATGTTCACGGCGTGCTCCTCGGGATGGGCGCGGCTGGCCTGGTCACGTCGCTCAGCATACCGCCGGCGAATCCGGCGTCAAGACAGGCGCCGACCCGCGGGGCTCACTCGCCGGCCAGCTCGGTGGCCCGCTGGGCGAGGGCGACGGCCTCGCGACCGTTGGCCTCGGTGATGACGCGCGGGTGGCAGCGGTCGCGGACGTAGGCGAGCTGGTCGGCCAGCAGGCCGCGAACGCTGTCGGTGTAGACGGCCTGCTTGTCCTCCCGCGGGGTCCACGTCAGGCGGATGCGCCGATCGACGCCGCGCCGCACGCCCCGACCCATGACCCCCCCGTCCGTGCCGCCCAACTCGCCGAGCATCTCCACGCCGGCGTCGGGCAGGCAGTCGAGCAGGGCGGCCTGGCCGGCGGCGTCGGTGGCGACGTCCACGACGACGGTCAGCGGGATCCAGCCTTCCACGCGGATGTCGCCCAGTTCGCAGGCAAGGCGGTGGTCCGTGCGGTCCATCGCGGCGATCTGGTCGAAGGCGTGGTAGTGGCTGACCAGCGCCCCGCCGGCGGTGCGAAACGTGCAGTGGACGCGGTCGGCCTGGCCGGTGCCCTCCCGCGGAAGGATCTCCGCGGCGAGGACCTCCCCCTCGCCCAGCCAGTAGCGGTACAGGTCGAAGAAGTGCACGCCGTGCTCGATGAAGATGCCCCCGCCCATCTCGGGGTCCCAGAACCAGTGACCCGGCGGGAGCTTGCTGTCGGTGGCGCAATTGGTCAGCCGCCCTGCAAGCACGCGCCCGAGCACGCCGCTGTCGATCACCGCCCGAACCGCGTCGGTCACCGCGTTGTACCGAAGGACGAAGTTCACCGGCACGATCCGATCGGCCTCGGCGGCGGCGCGGAGCATCTCGTCGGCCTGCACCAGGTTCATCGCCAGCGGCTTCTCGCACAGCACGTGCTTGCCCTTCCGCAGGGCCGCCAGGACCAGCTCGTGATGCGTGCCCGGCGGCGTGGCCACGTGGACGAGATCGACGTCGGGATGGCCGATCAGCTCCTCCGGCTCGCCGAAGGCCGGGACGCCGAATCGTTCGCCGAGGCGGTCCGCCGCCTGCTTGACGACATCCGCGACGGCCGCCGGACGGACGCCCGGCAGGTCGGAGAAAGCGTCGAGGCAGAACTCCCCGAACCCCCCGCATCCGATCAACCCGATCCCGATCTCGGCCGTCTGGTCCGCCATGGCGCGTCCTTTCGCTGAGGTGTTGCGGTACACCTAACAGTACGTCCGCCCGGGGCGAGGATCAACCGGAGGCGTTTGCCTCGGCCGGGCAATGTCGATACAGTGCTCCCGGGGCGACGCGACCTTTGCGAAGGAGCAGATGCATGGCCGGCAAGCGGATTCGATGGGCGGCGTGGACGGCGGGGCTTGTCATGGCGGCCGCACCGGCAGCGTGGGGGCAGTTTCACTTCAAGGACGGCATGGACGCGCCCGGGGCGGCGGAGACGTTCGGGATCACCGCCGACACCGCCGCCGCCGGGTGGAAGGTCACCCTCACCGCCAGCAGCGCGCCGGGCAACATCTTCCATCCCGGCGAGCGCCCCCGGTTCGAGTTCCAGGTCGAGTCCCTCACCGACGAGCCCATTGGCGGGAAGGCGACGATCGAGGTCATCCGCTACGGCGGGCGCGGGCAGCCGGGCAACATGTGGGTCCCGGAGTTCCACCGCATCGCGAAGGTCGGCGAGATCGCCCTCGATATGGACGTCCCCGCCAAGGGCTACCGGGACCTGGCCGTCTCGCCGAAGACGCCGGAGACCAAGGGGGGCTACGCGTTGGTGCTGGAGCTGCCCGGCCGGGGGCGGGCGGTGCTGACCAGTTACGTCCGCACGTTCAAGGTCCCCTCGCGGCGGGTGCAGTTTCCCAAGCAGTCTCTGGAGAACATGCCCCCGGCGATCCTCCAGCGACTGGGCATCCGCGCGATCCGCTACGGGGTAGGCTACATCCCCACCGACGACTCGCGATACGCCGAGCGGCTGGCGTGGCTGGATGAGCAGTTCCGCGCCATGCACGCCCACCACGTCACGTGCACGGTCGAGATCGGCGCCGGCGCCCGCGGGGAGGACCAGCCGCTGGGGCGCGCCCGCCCGCACCTCGATGCCAACGGCGTGATGAAGGGCGGCAAGTCGGACATGGCCTGGCTGCCGGAATGCGACGACGACTACGAGCGCTTCGTCTACCTGCTCGCCTCGAAGTACGGCTGGCCCAAGGGGCCCGTCACGGGCTTCATGCTGTGGAACGAGCCGTGGGAGGGCCTGAGCATCTCCGGCTGGGGCGCGGACATGATCCGCTACCGCACGCTCTACAAGCGGATGGGCGACGCGGTGTTTCGTGCCCGCAAGGAGGCCGGCGTGGACGTGCTCATCGGCGGCTGCGACAGCTCGACCAACACATGGGACAAGCTCCTGCCCGAGGGCGTCGAGCGGAGCGAATTCTGGCCGGAGTACCTGGACTTCTGCTCGATCCACTACCAGGGGCTCAGCAGCCCCTGCCTCTACCGCTCCTGGAACAACCGCAAGCACTACAAGGGGCGCGTGCTGATCTGGGACACCGAGAGCTGGGTGGCCAACACCGACGACCGCTTCGCCGGCGTCGTGGCCACCAACCGCGCGTGCGGGTACGACCGCTCGATGGGCATCCGCGGGACGAACGTCACCAGCGTGCTCAGCCATCACCGGGTCGCACACGACGTCATCCGCACGGCCGAGGGGACGAAGAAGATCGTCCAGCCGATCGTAAGCTGGCCGGTGGCGGCATCGGTGGGCGCGGTGCAGCACTTCATCGGCGAGCGGGACTTCCGCGAGATCCTCTTCCGCAAGGGACTGCCCTGGGTGTACGTCTTCCATGGCCTGGAAGGCCGGGCGGACGACGGTACGGTGGTGGTCCTGGGCGACGTGCACTCGCTGTTCGGCGGGCGGGGCAAGGACGTGCTCTTCCGCGGCGTCCGCTGCCTGGACGAGGTCCGCGCCCGCAAGCCGCTGCGGGACGAATTGGCGAAGCTCCCGGCCTCGGCGGCGGCGAAGCGGTCCGCCATCCTCGACGAGCTCCGCGAGCGGATGCCCATGACCGGCGCGACGCTGACGCTGGAGGCCGACCCCGCGATCCGACCGTTCGACTTCTACGGAAACCCCCTGCCGGCTCGCGACGGGAAGATCGTCGTGCCCCTCAACGAGAAGGGCTTCTTCCTGCGGGCCGACCCGGCGAAGAAGGGCAGCTTCGACCGCCTGCTGGCGGCGCTGAAGACCGCACGGATCGACGGCCTGGAGCCGCTGGGGATCATCGCCCGCGACCCGGTGACGCCCATCGACGACGGCGCGACGCTCCGCCTGCGGCTGACGAACATGCGGAACCGGCCGATCTCCGGTACGCTGGACGTCCGCCTTGCCGGGCTGAAGCTCGACTACCCTCGCAAGCTCAGCTTCGGGCCCCGCCAGCAGCGGTGGATCGACGTGAAGATCACCCCCGGCGAGCCCCGCCCGGACAATGCCTACCTACTCAGCGTCCGCTTCGACGCCGGCGAGGCCGGACTGGCCGTCCACGACGAGCTGATGCACGTCAACCTCATCGCCCGCCGGAGCATCGAGGTCGACGGCAAGCTCGAGGACTGGAAGGGCACGCTGCCGCAGACCATCCGCACGGCCGCGGCGGGCGAGGCATCTTTCGAGGAGTCCATGTGGCTGCCGTTCGTCAAGCTCCCGCCCGGCCAGGCCGGGGGGCTGGCGATGGCGTGGGTCGCCCGGGACGACAAGGCATTCTACTTCGCCGCGAAGATCGCCGACGACTCGCCACACCCGGGCAGCCTGCGGTTCGCCACGCGCGACCACGACGCCGCCTTCTACCCCAAGGTGTCCTACAGCATCGACATGCGCCGCCGCATGGAGCCGCAACTCCTCGACGCCGTAAAGACCGCCAAGGCCGCCCCGCGGGGCCCCGAGGGCAAGCCGCGGGGCAAGCCCGCCTGCTGGAACAGCGCCGGCGGGCGGCTCGGCGTGGACCTGGACCTCCCGGCCGGAAAGCTGACGCGCGTGGCCCTGTACGTGGTCTCACGGGATCGGCTGGAGTTCCGGGCGGTCGACCGCGCGACGGGCAAGCAGCTCGCGAAGTCCCGGGTCGGCAACACGCGCGACGGCGGCTACGTAATCGGCGAGATGAGCGGGAAGGTCCGCATCGAGCTGCTCCGCCGCAACGACCGCTGGGGGGAGAGCGGGCTGTACGGCGTGTTCCTCGACGCGACCGACACGAAGGCGAAGAAGAGCCCGTCGGCCCGCTTCGAGCGGAAGGCGGACACGAAGACCGGCCCGGCGTGGGCGGGAACGTACGGCGCGGCGGGATACGCCCTTGCGGGCGGGCCGAAGAAGCTCCCGGCCGGCGTGGAGATGGCGATGCCTGCCGAGGTCGTCCGCGACAAGCACGTCTGGCCGGAAGGCGTCAGGCGGTTCAGCTATCGCCAATGGCCGATGCTTCCCAGCAGCTACGGCCAGAGCGGCTATGACAACGTGCTGCTGGGCTTCAACGCCCTGGCGCCGGAGGAGAAGGACTGGCTGACGCACCTGCCCGGGCGGATGCCGAGATTCGTCGGGTACAAGACGACCGACTACGAGTACGCCCTCAACCGCGTCGCCGGCGCCCACGGCGGCGGAACGGAGGTCTGGCGCCTGGAGTGCCCGGGCATGCCGCGCAAGCACTTCTACCCCCGCCAGCCCAAGCACCCCCGGGAAGGCGCGGTGGACGGGGCGAAGCTGGTGGTCCGCTACGAGGCGGGCATGCGGATCGTCGAGGCCGCCCTGCCCTGGGAGGAGATCCCCGAGGTGCGAAAGCTCGCCGAGGCGGGCAAGCCCGTGAAGTTCAGCTTCCGGGTCAACCACAGCGAGCGCCGCCCCACCATGGAGCTGCCCCTCGGGCGAAGCGCCGCCGAGGGCATCAGCAGCGCCTTCCACCCCGACTGGAGCCCCAGCGTCCCCAACGAGCTGGAGTTCGGCTGGGAGTAGCTCAGCGGCGGCGCCGGAGCAGGCAGACGGCCGCGGGCGCCAGCAGCAACGTCAGAGAGGCCGGCTCGGGGGCGAGCTGCCAGACGACGTTGTTGTCCTCATCGGCGGCGTAGAGTCGTCCGTCGGGCCCGAAGGCCAGGCCGCCGATGTTGTCGAAACCGGTGCCGACCACCTCGCACGTCCCGCCGGCCCTCGGCAGGCGGACCATCTCGCCCCGCCCGCTGTCGCAGATGTAAAAGGTGTCCTCTTCCGGGTCATACGCCATCGCACGAGGGTCACCCCATGCGAACCCGCCGTCCGGCACCCGCGCCAGATCCCCGTTGGGAGCGATGGACCAGATGCCCACACTCTCGGCCGTCTCCGTGCAGTACAACGTCCCGGCGGCGAATTGAAGGGCGCGAGGCACGTGAAGGTCCGGCGAGTCAATGCGAACCGTCGGGAGCTGCGTCGTCCCGCTGACGAACTCGATGTCGTAGTCCCACCGGGCGTTGCCGACGATGAGGTCCCCCGCCCCGCCATACGCGGCCGGGACGCCGGCGGTCAGCGTCGTCATGTTCCGGCCGCTGGACCAATCCGCCCACGTGACCGTCGTACCGGTGGCGATGTCCGTGCGGAAGATGTCCTCGTGACCGGCGGCGTAGACGTCGCCGCCCAGAACGGCGATGCCGTCCGGATCGCGCGGGGCGATCGTCCCCCACTCGACCGCCGTGCCGCCGCCGGGCGGAATCCGGTAGATCTTCTCGTCGTTGTTGCTCGGGTCGTTCTGCCCCGCGTACAGTTCCCCGCCGGGGCCGAACGCCAACTCGGCAGGATCGACCGCCACGGCGTACTCGGTGCCCGCCTGCCCCACGAAGACGGGCGCGGCCGTCGCGGCCGATACCCACCCGCAAACACTCCATGCGACCGCGGTCAGCATCGCTGCCGCGGAGCAGCGTTTTGGCCTGATCATCCCTTGCCTCCTTTGATCCGACGTACGCCGCATACCAACGCGGCCCTCTCCTGTCGAGATGCGTGTACAGTATACGGCATTTCGCCGCATGCGCCTAGGCCGCGTTGGCGCCGGCCCGCGCCCGACGCCGCCTTGCATTCGCCCGGGCGGGGGCGTACAAGCGGGGCTTCGTTTGCCACCGTCAACTGCAAGGAGTCGCCAGCATGGCCGCCGAGAAGCCGAACGTCCTCTACCTTCACGTCCACGACGCCGGTCGATACGTCCAGCCCTACGGGCACGCCATCCCCACGCCGAACATCCAGAACCTCGCCCAGCAGGGCGTCCTCTTCAGGCAGGCGTTCTGTGCCAATCCAACTTGCTCGGCCAGCCGGGCCACGTTGCTGACGGGCCTGTGGCCGCATTGCTCGGGGATGACCGGCCTGGCCCATCGCGGCTGGCGACTGAACGACTACAGCCGCCACCTCGCTCACACGCTCAACGAGGCCGGGTACTACACGGCCCTGTGCGGCACGCAGCACGTGGCCAATCGCGAGACGAAGGAGCAGCTCCCCTACCGGGAGATCGTCGAGATCCCCGGCGGATGGAACCCTGAGACGATCGGCAACGCGGCCAGGGCGTTTCTCGGCCGCGAGCACGATCGGCCCTTCTTCCTGTCGGTCGGCATGAACGTCACGCATCGCGTCTACCCCGAGCCGGGCTGGCAGGAGGACGAGCGCTACTGCATGCCGCCGCTGCCGATCCCCGACACGCCGCGGACGAGGCATGACATGGCCTGCTACAAGGCGGCCGCCCGGAAGTGGGACGACGGCGTGGGCATCGTCCTGGAGGCACTCGACAAGGCCGGGCTCGCTGAGAACACGCTGGTCATCTGCACGACCGACCACGGCATCGCCTTCCCGTACATGAAGTGCAATCTCAACCAGCACGGCTGCGGGGTCATGCTCATCCTCCGCGGGCCAGGCGGCTTCGAGGGCGGGACCGTCTGCGACGGGCTGGTCAGCCACATCGACATCTTCCCCACGCTCTGCGATCTGCTGGGGATCGACCGGCCCGACTGGCTCCAGGGCGAATCGGTCCTCCCGCTGATCCGCGGCGAGGCCGAGGAAATCCACGACCATATCTTCACCGAGGTCACCTACCACGCCGCCTACGAGCCCATGCGGTCGGTCCGCACCAAGCGGTACTGCTACGTACGACGGTTCGACGAGCGGACCTCCCCCGTGCTGCCCAACTGCGACGCCTCCCTGAGCAAGGACGTCTGGATGGAGGCCGGGTGGAAAGACCTCGCACCGCCGCAGGAAGCGTTGTACGACCTGACGTTCGACCCCGTGGAGGTCAACAACGTCGCGGCCGAGCCGCACTACGCCGAGGTGCTCAAGGACATGCGGAGCCGCCTGGATGCCTACATGAAGAACACGGACGACCCGCTGCTTGACGGGCCGGTCCCGATGCCCGAGGGCGCCTGGGCGAACGACCCCGACGACGTGCATCCCGGCCCGCGGAAGACCTCGGCGGACTGAAGAGCCGGCGGCGCCGAAGGCGGTTTTCTGCGCACATCCCGACCCGTCGCGATATGGTAAGCGCAGGGCTCGCGCGCCCCAGAAGCCCCACGGCGCCGACGCGCGATGGGACGGCAGCCCCGCCCCGGCCGACAGGAACGCCCAGGAAGGCGCTCCCCGCCCGCCAACCGGCCCGGAGCCGCGAATCGAGAGGAGGCCGACATGGCACCGCCGAACGCCCGACGCAACCCCGGACGCAGAGCCGGCCTCGCGCTCATCCTCGCCGCCGGCGTTCTCCTCTGCGGCGTGCTGGCCTGCGTCGAGAGCCCCATGGCCTTCTCGCCGGACGGCAAGGACCTGGCCTTCGTGACCATGACGCCGGCGGATCACGAGGACATGGCCCTCGTGGGGCGGCATGTCTACCGCCTGATGGTCCTGCGGGACCGCAAGCGGATCGACGTGCTGGAGGAAACCGCCGATCACCTGCTGACCGCCCCGGCCTACGCCCCCGACGGGCAGGCCATCGCCTACATCCGCATCCCGCTGATGACCGACGAGCAGATGAAGGCCGTCCGCAAGAAGCTCGAACCCCGCGAGGAGGCCTTGAAGGAACCCCTCCGGACGGACGCCCCCACCACGGCCCCGGCCGATCCGAACTTCCAGGACAGGTCACTGCCCTCCGCCCTGGCCACGCTGGGCTTGTCCCGAAACGTGCTGGTCGGGCCGCTCACGCCGGTCGAGGTCGTCTGTCGCGATCCGGCCGCCCCGGAGGTGATCCTGGCGACGGTCCGCGTACCGCTGCCCGTCTTCGCGGGATCGGACAACGCCCTGCTCGGGGCATACGCGCACACGCGACCCCGTTTCTCCCCGGACGGGAGGTGGCTGCACTTCTGCCTGGCGAACGTGGCCCTGGCAGTCAACCCCAGGACCGGCACCGTCCGAGTGTTGGCGGCACCGGCGACGGCCGCCGCCCTGTCGCCGGACGGCAGGACGCTCGCATCGGCCGCGGGAAATACCATCCGCTTTACCGCCATCGACGGCCAGCGGCAGGTGTCGATCCGCCACGAGGGCCCGGCCTCGCCGGGCGGCTTCCTCTGGGCGCCGGACGGCACGCTGGCCGTTCTCGGCAAGGACGCCAACCGGCCCCTGATCCGGCGGTTCTCCGCAGACGGAGCGGCCGCGGGCGCGATCGATCTGCCGCCCACCGACAAGGACAATCTCCAAGCCGCCACGCTCGCGATCGCCCCCGGCGGCGAGCACATCGTCCTCGGCCTGCTCGACGAAGCACTCTTCCTTGACGGCCAGGGGCGACTGCTGAGCCGCGTGGAGGTCGAGGACGGGCATCTCGACCAGCCGACGTTCTCGCCGGACGGCAAGCACGTCGCATTCAAGCGGGTGCTCGGATCGCGAGACGAGAGACGCACGGCGCGGATCGTCTTCTACAGCCCCGACGGAAAGCGCAGATCGCGCGTCAAGATGCCCGCACCAACCACGCGCCCGACAACCATGCCGGCCGGATCCGCCCCCTTGTCAAGGCGGTGACGCCCCCGCGGTCTCGCCCGGTTCGTGGACGTTGAGGCGGTAGACGTACGCGATCCCGCAGTGCGTGGCAACCACACCGAAGACGTGCCACAGGAAGTGCGTGCCCATCGGCAGGACAGAAAGCAGGGCCAACTCCTCCCGGGCGGCGCCCGCCCGCAGGCGGTCCACCAGCCAGCCGTCGACCATTCGCGAGACGATCGCCAGCCCGAAGAACACCCCCGCCGCGAGAACCCACCCGCCGTGGCGGAAGCGCGTGCGGATCAGCACGGCCGCGGCGGGCACCAGGATGAACAGCGCCATCACGCTGTAGGAGATGTTGATCGCCACGGCCACGGGCATGTAATGGAAGCCCGCGCGCACGCCGAGGAAGGTCACGGGGATGGCCAGGATCGTCAGCGGCCAGTACCGCCAGATCCGCGCCCACAGGTACACGCCGAACGCGAAGCACAGGATGACGATCGGCATCCAGTCCATAGCCAGCCACACGGCCGCGCCGCGGAAGGCGTGATAGATCGTCCCCCCGACGCCGCCGACGAGGAGGATGGGCAGTGCGACGGCGAGAAACAGGTGGCCGCGGACGTCGTGGCGGATACGGAAGGCCCAGTAGCAGACAAGCAGCAGGAACAACCCGGCGGAGAGGGCGTTCCACGGCTCGACGATGAGCCGGGCGGGGTCGGTCTCCACGTACAGCGGGCCATGGGCGGGCTTGGCGGGTAGCTGGTTGGCGGCATGAGCGAGGATGGCGGCGAAACGCATGGAAGTTCTCCGTCTTTCTCGGACACCCCATCGTAGTCCCCGCCCAGCGGGAATGGAATCCCGCGCCTCCCGCGTCGGTCCCGACCCCGCTCACGGTCCGGGACGCGGGGGCGAGCGATGGGAGCCCGGCGCGGCGCATGCGAAAGGCCCCCGGACGGGTTGCCCGGGGGCCTTTCGTGAAAAGGCGGCGTTCACCTACTCTCCCGCGTAAGCAGTACCATCGGCCGCTACGGCTTAACTTCTGTGTTCGGAATGGGAACAGGTGTGGCCCGCAGCGTCACTACACCGCCACGGCCCGTCACGGCGGCGAAGCCGCGGCGGGCGTGAGGATCGAAAACAGGGTGTGCGCAGGTTCACGGTTCTTGAGTGAGTCAAGGGAGCCGGACGAACCCGCCGCCCGAGGGCAGGCGACGGATGCGGCCAAGCAATTGCCCGTTAGTACCGGTAAGCTGAGGACATTTCTGCCCTTACACCGCCGGCCTATCAACCTTGTAGTCTACAAGGGGGCTCTCGTCACGAAGACATGGAATCCTGATCTTGGGGTGGGCTTCCCGCTTAGATGCCTTCAGCGGTTATCCTTTCCCAACTTAGCTACCCAGCAGTGCCCCTAGCGGGACAACTGGTACACCAGAGGTTGGTCCTTCAAGGTCCTCTCGTACTGATGAAGAATCCCCTCAAGATTCCTGCGCCCACGGCAGATAGGGACCGACCTGGCTCGCGCCGGTCTGAACCCAGCTCGCGTACCACTTTAATCGGCGAACAGCCGAACCCTTGGGACCGCCTTCAGCCCCAGGATGTGATGAGCCGACATCGAGGTGCCAAACC
>CAYLPJ010000074.1:0-25306 GCA_964385465.1 uncultured Planctomycetaceae bacterium
GCCGTCTGCACGCTTGCCGCGATGGGCCCGGTGTGTAAGCGGCCGCCGTCGGCGAGGAAAAGCGGCGTCGTTGCCGCCGCACTCCATATTTGGCGGCGTCTTTCCGGGAGTGCGATGGGCGGCGCGCCGGTTCGACGGGGCGCGCGGGGCGGTTTCGGCGCCCGCCGTCTGCACGCTTGCCGCGACGGGCTCGGTGTGTAAGCGTTCGCCGTTGGCGAGGAAAAGCGGCGTCGTTGCCGCCGCACTCCATATTTGGCGGCGTGGGCCCGGGAGTGTTACGGCCGGCGCGCCGGTTCGACGGGGCGGCGGGCGGTCATTTGCCCAGGTGGATGGTGAACTCCGCGGCGGCGTCGGGCAGGGCGGCCTTGGCGGTCGTCTTCTTCCCGCCGTGGGTGACGGTCACGTCGTACTCGCCGCGGAAGCCGCGGACCGTGCACGCGCCGTCCTTGCCGGTCTCGACGTCGGCGTTGGTCCACCACTCGTCGAAGACGAGCTTCTTGTACATCTCGCCGTTGGGCTTGATGGACCAGTCCTTGCGGTACATCGCGCAGGCCGGCCGCCAGTGCCTCCCGGCCCAGAACCCCCACATGACGAACCCGTCGACGGCGGGGTGGGAGAAGACGGCGGTCATGAAGTCGCGCATGTACTCGGCCTCGAGCTGCTCGTCGCCGAAGCCGGCGTCGTACTCGGTGATCTGGAGGGGCAGCTTGAATCGTGCGAAACGGTCGAGGATCCTGATCAGCGTCGCCGGCGGGGTGGGGGTGCGGAAGTGGCTCTGGAGGCCGATCCCGCCCAGCGGCGCGCCCTTCTCCAGCAGGTAGTCGATGGTGTCCTCGTAGTGCTGCTGGTGGGCGGTGTCGGTCGCGCCGCCGGCGGCGAGGATGGCGTAGTCGTTGATGTACAGCCGCACGTCCGGCAGGACGTCGCGGGCGGTCCGGAACCACTCGACCATCACGTCCTTGCCGCAGACGTCCATGATGTCGTGGTTGCTGAACGGCTCGTTGACCACGTCCCACTCGTCGATCAGCCCCTTGGTGGCGGTCGTCTCCTCGATGATGTGCTCGCGGACGGTCTTGCGCAGGGCGGCGGGGTCGTCCTTCAGCTCGCGCACGCTCTTGGGGACGTGCCGCCACGACGGCCAGACCAGGCAGTGCCCGCGGATGTAGTAGCCCTTCTCCCGCAGCAGCTTCAGGGCCGCGAGGGTCTTCTTCCGGTCGAACTTCCCGCCCCAGCCGCCGACCCATGCCGGCCACTTCAGGTCGTTCTCGTTCACCACCCGGTTCAACAGCTCGAAGACGTGCCCGCGGTACGTCTCGGCCGTCTCGCCCTCGCCGGCGATGAGCTGGAGGTTCAGCGCCGAGCCGAAGCCGAACCGGTGCTTCGTCATCCGCACCGCCACCTTCGCCCCCGCGACGGGCCGGCCGCGATCGTCGAGGACCTTCACCGTCAGGTCGCCCTTGCGGTGGCGGTCGATTCGCTCGGCCGCCGCCTTGCGCCAGGCGGCGTCGGGCTCGATGCCGGGGTAGGTCGCGCGCGTCCTGGGCAGGTCGGCCTTGTCGACCTTCCGGCCGAAGTTGAGCACCTCGACGCCGCCGATCTCCACCACCTGCGGCTTGTCGGTGCCCAGGGCGATGCCGATGCCGACCTTCCCGGCCGGGAGGGATTCGGTCATCACGAAGGGCACGTCGTAGCGTTTCCAGCCGTGTTCGGGTGTGACCGAGGCGTTGTAGTTGACGTACTTGGTCCACTTCGGCGGGGCCATTTTCTGGACGTACACGCGTGCGCGGGCCGTGCCGGACTCGTCGGCGGCCTCCAACGCGCGGATGTGGAACCGCAGCAGGCAGACGTCGCCCTTGCTGACCGCCTTGTCGGCCTCGAGCTTCAGCTCCAGGAAGTAGTCCCGGTCCGGGCGCCTGACCGTGCGGACGCGGACGGCCCGCTCGAACGGGCGGCCCTCGACGGTCACCTGCTCCATCGCGCCGAACGTCACGTCCTTGCTGTGATTGTGCAGCGCCAGCCTTTGCGTGGGCTTCTCGCCGAGGATCCTCACGCCGCCGGCCGGCAGGGGCTTCTCGGCCGCGAAGGTCCAGGCCGCCAGACAGGTCAAGGCGGCTGCCAGGCAGATCATCTGTCTCATGGTCGTCTCCACGGGTTGGGGATGGCTCGCCCGCCGCGCTGCGGGGGTGAGAGCATAGTATAGCCTCGGCGGGCCGGTCAGAACATCAGCGGGCGCAGGCCGAGGGTCTCGGCGAGGACGCGGAGGTCGGCGAGGTGGTCGCCGTAGACCACCACGGTGTGCTCGCGGGAGATGTTCTCGACGAAGCCCTCGAGGTCGTCGAATCGCAGCAGGGCGGTGGATTCGCAGTGGGGCATGTCGGCGTGGCGGGTCGTCTCGCAGACCTCCCCGCCGGCCAGCAGCAGCGTGCGGGCGTCGAACTTCAGCTCGACGACGGTGATCCGCTCGCCGGGCGCCATCTCGCCGTCGACGCCGCAGCCCCGCCCGTCGCGGTGGATCTCGTACGTCCCGCCCCAGTCGTTGAGCGTGACCCGCCCTCGCGGGTCCATCTCCGGGCTGACCACGCCCACCCAGCCGCAGTGGCCCAGGCGGGCGAGGTTCGCCCACGTCTCCGGCGGGTACGCCGCGGCCTCGGGGGACAACGGGTCGCCGAAGTGATCCGCCAGGGCGCCGACGTACCGCACCGGGTACATGTTCGACATCATTGCCGGCTTGTCGAGGAAGTACGTCGTCAGCGCCATCGACAGCATCGCCAGGTAGTCGCCGTCGCAGGATGCGATGTAGCCGTCCTCGCGCAGCAGGAGCTGGGCGAGGCAGGGCACGTCCCGGCCGCCGCGGATGATCAGGTCGCCGAAGCAGTTGACGCCGAAGCCCAGCGCCCGCTCCTCGATCAGCACGTCCCGGATGCCCAGGTATGTCCGCACCGCCTCGCGAAGCGCCTCCGGGCGAACGCCGCCGAGAAGGTAGCGGTCGCTGCGGGCGGACCACGCGGCCTCGACGGCCGGGTCGTCCCGGGCGGCCGCGCGCTCGCGGATCGCCGCGATCGGGCGGACGACGATCTCCGTGCCCAGGCTCTCGGTGACCAGGTGCCCGGCGGCGTGGGCGTTCCAGGGGAAGTTCTGCTCGCCGAAGACGACCATGCGCGCCCCGTCGAGCATCCTTCGCATGGCCAGCGAGCGCAGCAGCGTCAGGCCGTGCCGCCGGTTGCGGACGAGGTGGACCTCCACGCCGAGGGCGGCGAGGAGGTCGCGTGCGCTCCAGCGCCAGAAGTCCGGCTCGTCGGTGGCGGGCAGGCACCAGAAGACGAAGGGCAGCCCGCGGTCGATCAGCGGCTTGGGGTGGGCGTTCCAGATCTCCGTCGGGTATGCGGGTATGCTGACCGGCAGGATGGCGTCGACGTCGTCGCCGAGCCCGCCGATGACCTCGGCCCAGTGCTCCGGCGAACGGATGGGGATCACGTCGTTCAGCACCGCCACCCCCGCCAGCTCCCCGGCGAGGGCGGCCAGGTCGATCGTGGGCTTGCCCTCGGTGGCCAGCACCGGCTGGAGCCTCACCGTCGGGCGGCGAAGCCATTCCGCGGGCTCGGCGGCGAGGTACCGGCGGGTCTCACGCATCGTCGTCATGGTCGCTCCTCGGGCCTACTTGTCGGCCTCGGTGTTGGTCAGCTCGATGGTATCGAGATGGAACGTCGTCTTCACGGTCGACGTCGAGCAGAGGCCCAGCCAGTGCACGGCGTCGAAGTCCTCGTGGGCGAACGCCAGCCCCGGGAACGTCCGCTTCTTCCCGCCGGCCGGGGTGACCGTCAGCGTCCACGTCCCGTCGCCGTCGTCGCCGATGCCGGCGCTCATCTCCACCCGCGTCCACTTCCCGGCCGGGACGCCGGTGAGCTTCCTGCCGCCGACGGTCAGCCCGCCGTCGCGGAGGTGGAGGCTCGGCCCGACGCGGTAGGGGTGGCCCCGGGTCCGCCACTCGCAGAACATCGTCGTATCCTCGGCCGGTCGGATGGCGAAGGCGAAGCGCGTCACGCCTTCGGTGTGCCCGGGGCGGTAGTAGAAGTGCGGGTTCCACGGGCGTTTCATGTTCGGGGCGTCGTCGACGCGGAGGCATCGCTCGCCCTCAGCGGCGAGCTTGTCGGTCACGCGGAGCATCCTCGGGCGGTCGCCGCTGTAGACGGTCGCCTCGGCCGGGGGCGAGCCGAGGGGGGTCACCTCGAAGCCGTCTTGAAGCGCCAGCGGCGGCATCGGCGGGGGCGGGGGGGCGAAGTCGAACGGCGGGTAGGCCACCGCCTCGGCCAGGGCCCGCCAGGCGCGGTCGTCCTTCAGCACGCCGGCCTTGGTGTGATCGAAGGGCTCGAAGCCGATCCTGCCCACCGGCGAGCGGGGCTCCAGCCGCCAGTCCCCGCCGGCGGGGTCGACGAACATCGGGTCGGCCACGATCGAGTTGGCGTCCTTGCCCAGCTTCTGCCACGCCGCCAGGTCCATGTCGTAGAACCGCGCGCCCTCGATGGCCGTGTCCCAGTAGCAGTTGCTCCGCATCACCACGTTGTCGTCCCGCCAGTGGCGGTCCAGCAGGGGCGCCGCGTGCCACAGCACGATGTTCCGCTCGAACGTGAACGACAGGTGGTCCTCCACCCGCGACCGCTGAAGCTGCGGCCCGCTGGAGAACGCCAGGATGTTGTTGCGGAAGACGTTCTCCCGACCGTAGTGCTGGTGGACGTTGCCCGTCTTCGTGTGGTGCACGAGGTTGTTCTCGAAGAGGATGTGACTGCTGCCCTCGTCGGTGTACAGCCCCCAGCCGCCCCGGCCGTAGTAGTCGTACGAGCCGACGTCGTGGATCGCGTTGCCGCACACCCGCGTGCCCGGGGAGACGCCCAGCGTGTACACGCCCCCCATGTCGCTCAGCACGCCCCAGCCGAGGTGGTGAATGTGATTGTGCTCGATCCGGTTGCGAACCGCCGGGCTGGGGTTGTAGCCCCACGACCAGCCCACCGACACGCCCGAGTAGTACAGGTCGGCGATCTCGTTGTGCGTGATCGCGTTGTCGGACGCGTGGCCGATCCAGACGCCCACCGCGGCCGCGAAGATCCGCCCCAGCCCGCGGACGATGCTGTTGTGCAGCGTGATGTGGTGCGTCCGCTCGGCCTCGGTGGGCTTGGTCCCCCAGCCGTAGCCGATCTTGATCCCCCCGCCGCCGAGGTCGTGGAGGTAGCACGTCTCGACGCGGCAGTGGGCACAGCCGGTGTGGAAGGACACCGCGTACCCGCCGGCGTGGGCGATCTCGCAGTTCCGCAGCGTCACGTGGCGGGCGCCGTCGGCCTCGATCGCCGCGGGCACGGTCGTCGCCGCCTGCCCGTCGCGGAGGCCCTCGTCGGGCAGGACGTATCGGCCGTGATGGAAGTGCAGCCCGTCGAACGTCACGTGCTCGACGTACCTGCCGAGGCGGGCGTCGCCGCGGAGGACGACGAACTTCTCGGCCAGCGGGGCGACGACGTGGGCGCGGGTCATGTCCTCGCCGGCTCGCGGCATGTAGTGGAGCAGGCCGTCGGGTCCGAGGTGCCACTCCCCGGGCGCGTCCAGCGCGGCCCGAAAGCCCTCGACGTGGTACCGCTGGCGGGCGCCCCAGCGGAAGAACGGGTAGCGGTCGGCCGCGACGGTCACCACGCGGGCGCTGTCGGCCTCGACGGCGAGCAGGCGATGCAGGCTCGTCGACCAGGCGTTGTAGGCCACCAGCGTGACCTGCCGCAACTCGCGCTCGTCCAGCTCCAGCAGCGGCGCGATGTCCGCCCGCTCGGCGATGAACGCCCGCTTGGACATGTCCGCCGGCTTGCCCGTCGCCGGATCGATGCCCCGCGCCGCCTTGCGCAGCATGTAGTGCCACCGGTCGTTCGGCGTCCGCGCACGCACCGCACGCCGGCCGTTCACCCAGAGCTGCTCGAACCGCCACCGCCGGCCGGCGACGGCAGGGACCTTCGCCGTCCAGGTGCCGCCGGGGCCGCGCTTCCAGCCGGTGATCCGCCGCCCGCCGGTGAAGATCGGCCGGGCGCCCTCGGCGGCCTCGTAGACGATCGGGCAGTCTTTCGTCCCGCTGTCGGCCGGCGTGAGGACCAGCGGCCCGGCCATCGGGTACGTCCCGTCGGCGACGACCACCCGCACCGGCCGCTGGAGAACCCCGCCGCCGGCGAGTTTGCGGATCGCGTCCCTCGCCGCCGCCAGCGACGCCAGCTCCCCCTCCGGCGAAACCTCCAGCACGACCGGTTCGGCCGCCCGCGCCCCCGCGGCGGCCAGCAGGACGCACGCCGCGACGCCCGACCATGGATTTCGTGTGCTCATCGCATCGCTCCTTTGTTCCAGTGAAGGGGCGTTCCTTGAACGCCCGAGCCCTTCGCCGGTGGCGAACCGTCCGCCGGCGGGATCACCATGGTATTGGCCATCGAAACGGAGCACCCATGCACGTTCCCGCACGACCGAGGCACAAGCCCGACCGCCGGCCCAGCGAACGGTCGGACCCACACCGCGCAGCCGGCAGGTGCATCGCGCGCCTCCTCCTTGCGGCCGCCGCCCTGGCCGGCGTTCGCCCCGCCCCCGCCGCGGAGCGCCCCGCGCGCGAGCGGTTCGTCGCCTACGCCTGGAGCGGCGAGGTGGGGCGGCACGACAACATCGTGCCCTTCCACTGGCTGCGGCGGAAGGCGTTCGACGCGGACATCGCCGCCGCCGCCCGCGCCGCCAAGGCCGCCACCGACCCCATGCCACCGGGCCACCGCGTGCTGTTCAGTTGGGACGTGCACCGCTCGATGCCCCGCCACCCCGCCGACGCCTGCCGCAAGCCCGACGGGACGCTGACGAAGACCCCCGGCATCTGGTGGGACCGCGGCGCGGCCGAGGTGGCGGGGCTCTTCGACGCTTTCTTCGCGAAGTACAAGGCGCTCGGCGGGGAGGTGGACGCGTTCGTCCTCGACCACGAGGACGGGCTGAGCAACTGGCACATCCGCAACGACCCCAACCGCTACCGCGCCATCGAGGCCGACCCGCGGTTCGACGCCGTCGCCGAGCAGCTCGGCTTCCGCGACCTCGAGACCGTCCGCAACTGGCGCCAGCCGCGCGGGCCGACCTACGGGCGGCACTACCGGTGGAACCAGCTCATGGCCCGCCGCGTGGCGGCCTACAACAACCGGGCCGTCTTCGAGCCGCTGCGAAAGCACTTCCCCGACGCGGTGATGAGCAACTACAGCCACAACTACAACGCCCCGCCCCACGGCTGCCCGGACCACAACGGGCACGAGCAGTTCCGCTTCGGGCGCGGGGCCCATGTCGGGACGCACCAGTCCGGGGCGCTGTACGCGTCGATCGGGCAGATCAGCCGGCGGAAGCTCGACGGGGAGACGCCCTTCGGCGACGGGGCGTGGCAGGGCTTCCTGCTGAGCGTCAACCGGATGCGGAGCATGAAGCTCTCGGCGCCCGTGCCCGTCCAGCCGTGGGTCTCCCACAAGAATTTCCACAACAGCCGCATCCGCGAAAGCGACCTCTACCAGGAGCTGGTCTTCCACGCCGCCCTCAGCGGGGCCGACCCGATCCTGTACTGGAACCCCCGCCCGTGGCGGCGCGACCAAGACCCCAATCTCTACGCCGACGCCCGCCAGGACAACCTCGTCAGCGACCTGCTCCGCCGCCTCGACGGGCTCGTCGGCTATGCCGGCCGAAAGACGCTGGTGGACCATCTCGCCCCCTGGGACGCCGCGTACGTGCTCACCGGCATGGCCGCCGCCGGGCGAACCGTCTGGCGCTTCACGCCGCGTCTGGAAGGGGAGGCCGGCCTCGCCGACACGCTCGTCGCGGACGACCCGCCCACCTTCGGCGTCCCCGGGCGGACCGTCATCATCCCCGGCGGGCGGCTCCACCGCCCGCCCGAGCCGCTGTCCCGCCGGGGCTGCTGGATCCTCGCCGCCCCCGGCGCCCGCCCGGTGGTGAAGGGCGGGGGCTGACGCGGCGTATCAGGCGCCGTCGCCTACATCGCCAGCACGTCGGGGACGTTGTGTTGCTTCCAGTCGCGTTTGTCCTGGAGCAGCAGCAGCCACTGGGAGGCGGCGCTGAGCAGGTGGGCGTAGCCGCCGCTGTCGGAGCAGCCGTCCCAGCGCATGTGCGTGCCCAGGCCGGTGGGGATGAAGCCCTTGGCGTCGAAGATCGCCTGCCAGGTCCGCAGCCCGCCGGCCAGCTCGTGGGTCAGCCAGGCGCGGATGCCCCGCTCGCTGCTGGCCAGGTAGAGGTTTCGCGACGCCGGGGCCACGCGGATCGAGTACCGCCCGTGCTCGACGCCGTTGATCCACTCGGCCTGGCCCTTGGTCACCGTGTACGGCAGCGAGATGTTGAACGCGACCTTGCCCCCCTCCGTCCACGCCCCGCCGCCGACGCGCAGCGCCTCGCCCTCGCCGTTGACGGCCGAGACCGACCCGTCCGCCGCGATCGTCACCACGCCGGTCCGCCCCTTGCAGTCCGGCCGGTCGAACAGCTCGATCTTCGCCTCCCCGTCGGCGAGGCCGGAGAGGCGCATGGCCGTGCGCGTGCTCCAGAGCTCCATCTTGACGTGCCCGAGGGAGAGCTTGGCCATCGGCGCCGGGGGGGCGTCGCCGGTGGGCACGTCGAGGCGGAAGTACACGCGGAGGTCCTTGGCGAACCTCTCCCGGTAGGGCCTCTCCCACACGCCGGGGTGCTCGCGAAGCGCCTGGAGCGCCCAGCCGCAGCAGATCATGTTCTGCGGCCCCATCCGCGAGCCGATCGGGCGGGGGCTGCGGTGGGGGCCCTTGCGGTCGCTGCGGTAGTCCGCCGGCTTGCCGCCGACGACCGGGACGTGGTGCAGGTCGAACTTGTTGATCCCGGCGGGGACGTTCGCGTCGTCGCTGTAGTAGTGGTACAGCAGCGGGCTGGTGGCCGCGTCGTAGACGGTGCGGAACGCGAACGCCGCGCCGAGCTCCCCGCCGGTGCGGGCCAGGCCGTGGTAGTAGTTGTACTGCTGGTCGTCGGCGAAGCCGGGCATGCCCATTGCCTTGCCGGGCTCGTAGTCCCGCAGGGCGCGGGTGTAGTGGTTGCTCGGGCGGAAGTTGCTCGGGTGGTTGGGGTCCGGCAGGCGGCGGATGAGCTTCTCGTTCCGGGTAACCAGCCCGGCCGGGGCGGCGCACATGGGGATGTAGCCGTGGTGCCTCAGGCGGCTGGCGTGGAGGTTGACGGCCGCGTCGGCCAGCTCGCCGGCGAGCTTCCTGCCGGGCGTGTCGGTCTGCTCGCGGAAGAGCAGCCATGCCTGCTGGACCATCACGCCGATGTCCTGTGCCATGTGGTTGCTCATCCCCTGGGAGTAGCCGTCCAGCAGGCGTTTGGGGTTGGGCTTTCCGGCGAGGTTGTTGACGCTGGGTCGCATGGGCCGGAAGGGCTCGCCCTTGGCGGTCCGTTCGATGCTGACCGACGCGCCGTCGTCCCACCAGTAGGGGATGAAGCCCTTCTCGCCCTCCTGGAAGGCCCAGGGCTTGCCCCAGGGGTTGGCGTCGGGGGCGTCGTTGCGGGTGGCGCTGGAGACGAACAGCTCGTCGCTGTGGTTGAGCATCCTGCAGTAGAACGGGAGCTGCCAGTCGGCCAGGAAGTCCTTGTAGAAGCCGTCGCCGGTGGCGCGAAAGGCGTTGACCATGGCGGCGGCGTACCACGCGCCGTCGTGCATGGTGTCCAGCGCCTCGCCCTGGATCCACTGGTCGTACTTGCCCTTGCGGGCGACCTGGAAGTACTCGTAGACCATCCCCCGCTGGGCGCTGTCGGGGTCCCGCTTGAGGTGGTTGTCGCGAACGAACGTCGCGAGGCGCTTCATGAACGCCCGCGTCTGCTCGGCCGTCATGTACGGCTTGTCGAGGTGGGCGGTGCTCCAGGCCGGGTCCCGGTCGGCCGGGGGGGCGCCGGGATCGGGCGGCGCGGCATCCCCGGCCGCGATGGCTGCCAGAAGAACACAGGTCCCCGTCAGGTAGGTCATCGATCGCATGGTGAGCTCCTCGGATGCATCTTCGTGCGCAGACAGCTTTGTCGAAATGCCCCGTTCCTTCAACGCCGAAGTCGCCGACGCGGTTCGCTGGGGCGTTCGTGCGGGGGCGGGGCCCGCGTACCTGTTCCGCCGGCTCGTTACGCGTCGCCCGCTGTTGCCGTGTGTCAGCCTGCCCCCCTCAGGAGCGGGTCTTGGTGGCGGAACGCCCGCGGTTCCCGGCCGGCGGCGCGCGGCGGCGGGCGGCCGAGGTGCTCGACCGCCCGCCGGGCGCAAGGTGTCGGGGTGTCGGTCCGGGCTCAGGCGCGGCGTCTGCGGCGGACGAGGCCGAGGGCGCCGAGACCGAGGATCGCCAGCGTGGCCGGCTCGGGGATGGGGCTGCTCCGCCAGTCGTCGAAGGCGACGTTGGTCAGGAGGATGGAGTCTCCCGAGCCGTTGGCAACCGCGCCGGTCCAGGGGTCGGTCACGCCGCCGGAGGGCCCGGAGGCGTCGCCCCACCAGTTCATCCGCGCGTCGATGACGGTACCGGGCGGGGGATCGCCGCCGTAGTTGTTGCCGCCCTCGCTGTACGCTCGGATGCCGTCGCCGTTGCCGACGATGTCGTTGTTGTTGATGAGGATGTTCGTCGTGGTGTCGCCGTCGTCGCTGTCGTTGGCGTTGCCTTCATCGTCCCAGTACAGCACGCCGGCGCCGCTGTTGTTGAGGATCCGGTTCCAGGTCATCGAGATGTCGGCCGTGCCGTCGCCGAGGATCACGCCCCAGCCGTTGCCGGACATCGTGTTGCCCGTGATGTCCAGGTCGTGAGGACCGTCGGGGTTCAGGGCGATGGCGTTGGAGGCCATGCCCGTGATCGTGTTATCGCTGATCGTGCCGCTATAGGCCTCGTTCAGCCACATGCCCCGCCCCATGTCCGAGAACTGGTTGTTCGTGATCAGGAAATTGGACGCCCCGGTCGCCTCCTCGATGCCGACGGCGCTGGTGTCGTTCTGGCCGTCGAAGACGTTGTCCCGGATGGTGATCAGGTCCCCGGACGGGGCCGAGGCGCGGAACTTCAGCAGATCGTAGTCGCCGGTCAGCCCCCCGCCGTTGCGGAAGGTGAAGTTGCGGATCGTCGCCGGGCCCGCCAACGCCGTGCCGGAGTTGCTGCCCAGGAAGAAGTTCTGCTCCACCGCGTTGCCGGAGTCCGTGTAGGTGATGAACGTGTCCGCCGGGTCGTTGCCGACCAGCTCGAGGGCCTTGGTCAGTACGATCGCCTCGTCGTACGTTCCGGCGGCGACCATGATCGTGTCGCCGTCGTTGGCGTCATCGATCGCGGCCTGGATGGTCGTGTAGTCGGCGCCGCCGGAATCGTCGACGGTGTGCGTCGCGGCCGGGGCGGCCGCGGAGATCGCGAAGGCCGTCACCGCGACGGCGGCCATCAGCAGGTGTCCTGTGCGTAGCATGCTTGTGCTTCCTTCTGTGCCGGATGGGGCCGGCATTCCCTCGCGTGCCCTCCTCGGGCAGGCTGTCTGTCCGGTCTCGTGGCGCGTCGCGGCGGGGGCTCGGCCCGCGCGCGGACTGTCCGCACGGTGCGGCATGGTCATTGTGCCGCCGGCGATCGGGACCGTCCCGTCGGCCGGCATCGGCGCGCGCCATACAATCAACATCTCTTGGAGAGCGTGGCCCCGTGGGCACCCGCCGTATGGCGGTCGGGCCGGGAATGCACGGATACGAGCGAGCGGGGCTCGCCGCGTTTCCCTCGCTTACGGTACCGGGGGCTCAGGCCGGCAACCGTGGCCCGGGAGCGCTGCGTCACCCTCCAATGACCGCTCGCCGAGCCGATCGATCCGAGGCACGGATTATATCGGGTCATCTACCTGATGGCAAGAACGCATATGTACCGGAGACGCAATTACGGTGTTTACCTATACCGGGTAGGGATGGGGTGCCGGCGGCCTCAGGGCCGGCCAGGGCGGGTGGGCTCGTCGGCATCCAGCACGTCGCGGACCTTTTCGGCGAGGGCGTCGGCGCCGAAGGGCTTGGGGATGAAGTGGACGCCCCCGGCCAGGACGCCGTGCCGTGCCAGGACGTTGCCGGTATAGCCTGACATGTACAGCACGCGACAGTCCGGCTGGAATTCGGCGAGGGCCTGGTGAAGCTGCACGCCGTCCATGCCGGGCATGACCACGTCGGAGAGCATCAGGTCGATGGGGCGGTCTTGTCCGCGGGCGATGTCCAGCGCCTCGCCGGGCCAGGCGGCGGTCAGGACGTGGTAGCCCTTCTTCCGCAGCGCCGCGGCGGCGAAGTCCCGCACGGCGGGGTTGTCCTCGACGACGAGCACGGTCTCGCTGCCGCCGCGCCGGCGTTCGCCGGTGGCCGGGGCGGGCGCCGGCGGGGCCGGGGCGTCCCCCGTGCGGGGCAGGTAGATCTTCAGCGTGGTGCCGCGCCCCGGCTCGCTGGTTGCCGAGACGCTCCCGCCGTGCTGGCGGACGATGCCGTGCACGCTGGCCAGGCCCAGCCCCGTTCCCCGGTTGTCGTCCTTGGTTGTGAAGAAGGGCTCGAAGATCTTGTCCAGCGTTTCTTCGTCCATGCCGCGCCCGGTGTCGCTGACGGCCAGCATGACGTGCGGGCCCGGGCGGCTGTCGGGATGGGCCCTGGCGTAGTCCCTGTCGAGGTGAACTTCGGCGGTCTCGATGGTCAGCCTCCCGCCATCGGGCATGGCGTCGGCGGCGTTGGCGACGAGGTTGACCAGCACCTGGGAGAGCTGCGAGGCGTCCGCGCGGACCGTGCCGATGTCCTCGGCGAGATCGAGCGTGAGCTCCACGTCCTCGCGGGTCAGGCGCCGCAGGAGGCCCTGCTCGTCGCGGATGAGGCGGTTGAGGTCCAGCGGCTCCATGTTCAGCACCTGCTTGCGCCCGAAGGCGAGGAGTTGGCCGGTCAGGTCGTTGGCCCGCTTGGCCGCCCGCTGGATCTCCAGCAGGTCGCCGCGGAGCCGGTGGTCTTCGCCGATCGACTCGAGGGCAAGCTGGGCGTAGCCGAGGATGGGGGTGAGGAGATTGTTGAAGTCGTGGGCGACCCCGCCGGCGAGGCGTCCGACGGCCTCCATCTTCGTGGCCTGGCGGAGCTGTTCGGCGAGGTGCCGGCGCTCCTGCTCGCCCTGGCGGCGGGCGGTGATGTCCTCGATGACCACGATCATGGACCGCAGGCCCCCGTCGTGCCCGCGCATGGCGGCCACGGACAGGTCCACCCACGCCACCGAGCCGTCCGGGCGGACGTATCGCTTCTGGCGGGAGACCTCGCGGACCTCGCCGGCGCGCATCCGCCGGACGTTGGCGAGGTCCTCGGCCACGTCGTCGGGGTGGGTGATCTCCGTGAAGGCCGTCTCCGTGGCCCGGTCCGGGTCCAGGCCCGTGATCTCGCAGTACCGGCGGTTGACGCGGACGAACCGCAGCGTCTCGGCGTCGACCTGGGCGACGCCGGCGGCGGCCTGCTCGAACATGGCGCGGAAGCGCTGCTCGCTCTGCTGGAGCTCGTCCATCTGCCGGCGGATGGCGCGGCGCATGGTGTCCAGCGAGGACGACAGCGCCGCCATCTCCGCCGACGCCCCCGGCGGCAGCTCGGTGTTCAGGTCCCCCCCGGCCATGCGCTCGGCCGCCCGGGTCAGCGCGACGATCGGGCGCGACAGCGACCGCGCCAGCGCCAGGGAGATGAGCACGGCCACCACGGCGACGGTCAGGGTGATCAGGACGGCCTCGACGATCGTCTGGCGCACCGCCTCGCCGAGGGGTTCGAGCCGGAGGCTGGCGCCGAACAGGTGCGTGCGCCCGTGACGGTCGGTGGCCGGGATCAGCACCATCCCGCCTTTGCCCCATCGGTTGACGAAGGTCGAGTACGTCGGCTCGCGCGTCGCCAGGGCCGTGTCGAAGGCGTTCGGGTCGGTGTGCGGCTCCAGGAAGCTCGCGCACGGGCTGTTCGGGTCCGACGGGTTCGAATGCGTTGCGGTGGTGAAGACGACCCGCCCGTCCAGCAGCATCACGCTCCAGAGGTACTGGAGGTTCAGCCGGCGGCACAGGGCGTCGAAGGCCGAAACGTGACGGGCGAACTCCGCCGGCGTGACCGGGTCGCCCACGGCCTCGCCCTCGGGGGGCATGATGCGGTCGTGGTAGTCGCTGCCGACCACGGCCCGGGCGCACTCGGCGGCGGTCATCAGCCGCGCCTCGCTCTCCCGCCGCAGGGCCGTCCTGCGAACGTGCGAGAGGATCACGAAATGAGCCGCCGATGCCAGCAGGCCGACGCCGACGAGCCCGGCGAGAAAGCGGTAGCGGATCGGTATTCCGTCGCGAAGTCGGGCCATGAACAACCTGGGGTGACATGAGGATGAACCTGTACGAGTATAGGGAATCCGCCCGCTGGATCGAAGGGGCCGCTCGCGGCGGCGGTGCATGCCCCGCCGCCAACCCCTTGACGGGCTGGGCATCTCCCTGGAGCATGCTCGCGAACCCATTGGAGGCATTGCGATGACGCAGCGCGAGCTGTCGCGGGAGATCATGCACTACGGCGACTTCGACCGGATGCCGGTGATCCACTGGATCGGCTGGCCCGAGACGAACGAGCGGTGGCTGGGGGAGGGCCTGCCCGCGGACGTCGGCCAGCACGCCTACTTCCGCGCCAACGGCTGGCAGGCGGGGGTGGGGGTGAACCTCGGGCTCTTCCCGGCCTTCGAGGAGGAGGTGCTGGAGGAGACCGCCGAGTACCGCATCTTCCGCGACGCCGCCGGCGTGGTGCAGAAGGACTGGAAGCACCGAAGCTGCATCCCGCACTTCATCGACTTCACGCTGAAGACCGCGGCGGAGTGGGACCGGTACAAGCAGCGTCTCCAGCCGGACCCGGCCCGGATCCCGGACGACCTGGACGAGCGGATCGCCCGGGCGGAGGGCTCGGGGCTGCCGATCGCGATCTCGACGGCCTCGATGATGGGCTGGATCCGCAACTGGATGGGCGTCGAGAACATGTGCTACCTGATGTTCGACGCCCCGGACTGCTACGCCGACATGGTGGACACGCTGGCGGAGCTGACCTGCTGGGGCATCGACCAGGTGATCCCGCGGATGCACACCGCGCCGGACTGGGGCTTCGGCTGGGAGGACATCTGCGGCAAGAACGGGCCGCTGGTCAGCCCGCCGATCTTCGACCGCTGCGTCGCGCCCGGCTACCGCAAGATCCGCGAGAAGCTCGAGTCCTATGGCGTCGGCCTGCTGGGCATCGACAGCGACGGCCTCGTCGAGCCGCTGCTGGGAAACTGGCTCGACGCCGGCGTGAACATCCACTTCCCCATCGAGATCGGCACGTGGGAGGCCGACCCGATGGCGCTCCGCAAGAAGTTCGGCCGGGATCTGCGGATCATCGGCGGCTTCAACAAGCTCACGCTCGAGCGCGGGCGGGACGCGATCGACGCCGAGCTGGCCCGGCGGCGCCCGATCATGGAGGACGGCGGCTTCCTGCTGATGCCCGACCACCTCATCACCCCCGGCGTGCCGCTGGCGGATTACACGTACTACATCGAGAAGGTCCGCCAGCTCCGGCTGTGATTCCGCGGGCGATTCGGAACACCCCGCCGCCCGGCGTTGTCTGGTAGAATGTCGATGTCGGCAGGAGAGCTCCGATGGCCCCGGACCTGGTGCTGCTGCAACAATACGCCGAGACGCGGGACGACGAGGCGCTGGCCGAGCTGATCGAGCGCCACCGCCACCACGTCTACGCGACGTGCCTGCGGATCCTCGGCAACCGCGCGGACGCCGAGGACGCGGCCCAGGAGTGCTTCCTCAAGCTCGTCCGCCACGCCGGGCAGGTGCGGACGTCCCTGGCCGGGTGGCTGCACCGCTGCGCGACGCACACGGCCCTGAACACCCGCAAGCAGCTCGGCGCGCGGCGCCGGCGGGAGCGGAACTACGGCGAGGCCCGCGACGCCCGCGTCCGCGACCGGCGCGACCCCTGGCGGGCCGTCGAGCCGCACTTCGACGAGGCCCTGGCCAAGCTGCCGCCCGAGTGCGGGTACATCGTCGTCGAGAGCTACCTCCGCCAGCGGTCCCGCACCGAGATCGCCGAGGAGCTGGGCATCTCCCGCGTGACCCTCTACCGCCGCCTCGAGCAGGGCGTCACGCTCCTCCGCCGCCACCTCGAACGCGCCGGCGTGGCCGTGTCGCTCGGCATCCTCGCCGCCCTGATGGCACGCCGCACCGCGGACGCCCGGGCGCCCGCCGGGCTCGCCGAACGCATCCGCCGGGCCGTCGGCAACCTCGCCGCCGACGGGCCTCCGCCCGGTGCGGGCGCCGACGCCCCGGGCGGGCCGGCGCCGTGGACCGACCCGCCGCGAACCCCGCGAACCGCTGCCGGGTTCGTCGTCGGAGGGATCCTCACCGCCCTGCTGATCCTCGGCGTCGTCCACCAGGTCACCACCGGCCGCGTGCCCGACCCCGCCGAGGCCGGCCGGGCCGCCCCCGCCGACCGGGCGGGCAGGGCCCTGTGGTCCACCGCCCGGCCGGGCCGCCCGGCGCCGGCGGCCGCCGGGCGCCGCGCGGAGTTCGCCGACGCCGTGGCCGAGGCGATTGCCGCAGCCCCCGCCCCCGAGCCGCTCGATCCGCCCGCCGACGCCGGCGGTGCCAAGGCGGCCGATTCCACGTGGGTGCCGTTCTGGATCACGCCCGGCAAGTCGGGCGGTGGCGGCTCGCGCCGCCGCGCCGCCGTCGGCGCCGGCAAGGCCGGCGGCCCGCCCGCCGCCAAGGCGCCCGGGCGGGATCCCTGGCCGTTCGCGCCGAAGGCCGTGGTCGACCAGCGGCTCGCCGCCGTGCACGCCGCCTCCGCCGCGCGCCGCGCCGACGAAGAGGCCCGCCGCCTCGCCGAGCCCCCGCGGCGCCGCCGGCGACGACCGGACGGCGTCCGCTTCAGCGTCTTCAACGGCACGGTCTCCGGGGGGCGGGTGATCCGCAAGTCGCGCACCGATGTCAGCGGGCCCTTCCCGCTGAAGGTCGGCGGCCCCAGGCCGGGCAACGCCCGGTTGGGGCGGTAGACAGCGCGGCCCGCCGCTACCGTGGCCGGCCGTCCGCCCACACGCTGGAGCCCCGCCCGGCCGCCCAGGGCGTCATGCGGCGCGGGTCGCCGCACCAGAGGCGGTCTCTCGCCCAGTCGCACGCCTGCGGGCACGCGGCGCAGCGAAGGCGGATCACCGGGAACAGCGCCGTCGGCCTCTCGGCGGGCAGGCCGCCGAGCACCAGCTCGCCGTCGCCCTGCTCGAAGGCCACCTCCTGGCCGGTCGTCAGCAGCGTGGCGCTCTCGACCGGTGTGGCCAGCCCCGCCAGGCGGATCGCGCCGCTGCCGTCCCAGAACCGGCAGACGAGGTACAGGTCGCGGCCCTTGCGGACCTGCCGGCCGTGGGTGACGAACTCGCAGACCTCCCCGCCCTCGCTGCCGTAGATCGCCTCGCCGTGGACGGCCAGCCAGTCCCCGATGCGCTCGGTGCGCTCGACGAACGGCGCCGGCAGCCGCCCGTCCGCCCGCGGGCCCACGTTCAGCAGCAGGTTGCCCCCCCGCGACGCGCACTCGACGAGCATGTCCAGCAGCACGTCCGCCGGCCGCCACCGTTCCCCGGCCGCGTAGCCCCACAGCCGCCAGGTGGCCGTCTGGCAGGACTCCCACCGCCGCCCCTCGGCGACGATGCGATGCTCCGGCGTGCCGAAGTCCCCGTACGGGCGCTCGGGCCCGCCGTAGCCGTCCTCGAGGACCCGCCGCGTCCGCCCGAGGCGGTTGTTGATGAGGATCCCCGGCTGGAGGGCGCGAAGCTCGTCCAGCAGGGCCTCGCCCCCCCAGTCCTCGGCGAACTCCGGCCAGGCGCCGTCGAACCACAGCTCGGCGATCTCCCCGTAGCCGCCCAGCAGCTCGCGGAGCTGGGCGTGCACGTACTCCCGCAAGCCCGCGAACCCCGCCGGGTCGTGCTCGGGGCCCTCCCAGTACGCCGGGAGCCGCCAGTCCGCCAGCGAGTAGTACAGCCCCACCTTCAGCCCCGCGGCGCCGAAGGCGTCGGCATACTCGGCCACGAAGTCCCGCCCGGCCGCCTGGCGGGCCGAGCTGTAGTCGGTGACCTTCGAGTCCCACAGGCAGAACCCGTCGTGATGGCGCGTGGTCAGCACGGCGTACTTCATCCCGCCGCGGACGGCGACCTCCGCCCACACGCGGGCGTCGAAGTGCTCCGGGCACCACGCGCAGGCCATCTCCGCGTACGCCCGCTGGTCGATCCGCTCGCGGAACAGCGGCTGCTCGCCGCGTGCCAGCACGGCGTACGGCCCCCAGTGGATGAACATCCCGTAGCGGGCCTCGTCGAACCAGGCCCACGGGTCGCCGGCATCGGATGCGGTCACGGAGGACTCCTTTCGGGGCGGCCTACTCGCCGGCCGGCAGGCGCGGGCGCATCAGCGCCGTGCGAGGCACGTTCACGAGGACCTTGTGTGTGGGCACGTAGACGAGCTGCGTGTACGGGCGCGGGAAGCGCACGGCCTGCCCGGCGGTGGTCAGCTCCACCCACGTGTTGCGGGCGAAGGAGTACATCCACTGGCCCGCGCGGCGGGTGCGAGGGTCGTGGATCACCGCGTAGACGGCGTTCTGATCCGGCACGTGGACGACCGTCCCCGGCAGGCCGACCGGCCTGCGCCGCGGGCGGAGGCGCCGGAAGCGGTTGGCGGCGATCTCGTACACCCACGTGCCCTCGGCGAGCACCGTGCCCTCCCGGCTGCGGCGGAACTCGTGGAAGAACACCGCGTCCTTGCCCGCGAGGTAGCAGAAGGGCCTGCACTCCATGACCACGCCCGGGCGGGGATCGGGGATCTTCCGCACCTCCAGCCGCCCGGTGCGGACGTCGTGGATGCCGAAGAACGCCTCGTCCCGGCAGACGCGGCCGTCGTAGGGCTCCAGGCTCCCGCCGAAGCCCATCACGCGTCCGGCGGGGTCGACGACGTGGGCGCGGGCGAACGTGTCCGGCACGCCCTCGCCGAGGACGACCGGCCCGCACCGCCGCTGCCGCCAGACGCCGCCGCGGTCGATGTCGTGGAACCACGCGAACCGCCCCGGCTCGTCGGCGGCGAACCGCGGGCGGAGCTGCCCGGGGCCCCACCGCCGGCTGAAGCCCCCGAGCGTCCGGTACATCCGCCCGTCGAGCGCGACGTACTCGTTCCGCTGGTGGTGGGCGTGCGGCCCGCCGCGCAGGCTCATCGAGCAGCCGCCCCAGCAGACCGGGGGCACCAGGTCGTTGTGCTCGCCCGCCGTCGTCACCCACCGGTTGGCGGCGACGACGTACACCGCCGGGTTGTTGACCTGGTACGTCGAGTGCCCCCCGCCGAAGTACACCGCCCAGCCGCGGACCGGATCGCAGGCGAGGTTGCCCCAGTCCCGCCGGGCCGGCTCGTTCGGCGGGTCGGCGTGGACCCACGTGTTCGGCGGCAGCTCCGCCAGCCGCGCCAGCCAGTCCCCGTCCGCCGGCGGGATGCGGATCGGCCGGACCGGCGCCGAAGGACGCCACGCCGGAGCCGGCTCCCGCGACAGCTTCGACGCCCGAAGGTCCAGCACGTACGTCTGGCCGACCGGCCGCTTGCCCTCGCGGACGTTCTGCGTCAGCACCAGCAGGCGGGCGCCGGCGTCGAGGGCGATCTCGAACTCGTCCGGCCGCCAGCCCGTGCAGTGGCGCCAGCCGAACTCCCACGGCCAGTCGGCCTCGTGCAGGCGGAACCACCGCTCGGCGGCGACGTCCAGGCCCCAGAGCGTGATCCGCCCGGGCCGCCCGCGCTTCTCGCCGGCACGGCGGGTGACCAGCAGCACGCGCTTCGACGCCGGGTCGCAGGCCAGCCGGGGCCGGCGCTGCGCCGGCGGCCGGTCGGGGCAGGCGAGCTCGCGCCACGTCCGCGTGCGGCAGTCGTACAGCCACGTGTCGTTGAGCCCCCCGGGCCCGCCGCGCCGGCCGAGGTCCGTGCGGACCAGCCCGTCCTGCCCGCCGAACAGCACGATCCCCTTGACGCCCGGGTGGTACACCATCGGCGCGCCGCAGCGGGGGGGCGGCTCGACCCGCGCCCGCGCCGCCGGGCCCGCGCGAAGCCGGGCCAGCCTGGCCCTGCCGGCAGCGAGGTCCGGCCCGGCCGACCGATCCCGCCGGCCCCGCCACGCCGCGTCCATCGCGTCGCTGACGGCCGACATCTCCTCGACGGCCTCCCGGCGGTATCGCCGCCCCGCCGTCCGCCAGGTGTTGTCGGTGAACCGGTAGACGAACGTGCCATGGTGCCCGCGCATCTCGCCGGTGGCGTCCCGCAGCTCGGTATCCCAGCCGCCCCAGTGAGGGAACAGGACGATCTCGTCGTTGACCGGGTCGTAGCAGGCGCCCGCCCCGTACACCGGCGGCCCGCCGGGAAGCTCCCTGCCGGCCAGCAGCACCCTCGCCTTCATGTCGCGCCAGCTCCGCCGCTGCGGGTCGTAGGCGGCCATGAGGCCGGGCATGACGTAGATCACCTCGTCGCGCCGGCTGTCGTAGCAGACCGCGTCGCAGACCATCGACGGCGCCGGCGTGCCGCACGGCAGCATCTCCCCCCGGCCCCGGTAGTAGGACCCCTTGCCGTGCGGGAAGTTCAGCCCGGGCAGCTTCTCCGCCGCCGGGTAGTCGCTCGCCCAGCTCGCGCCCGCCGCGTCGAACGCCCGCACGTCGTTCCGCATCCACGGCCGCGAGTCCCCGATCGACACCGCCCCCCAGTGAAGCACGCACCCGCGCGAGGGCACATACACCGGCCGGCTGTACACGTACCCCGCCGCCCCCGCCGCCTCGACCCGCCGCCAGGCATTCCCGCCGCCCCCCGGTGCAGCGCCCGCGACCCCGGCGCCGCCCCCGGCCGCCACCGCCCAAACCGCTGTCGCCAACCACCGCATGATCCACCTCCGGCCGCTGTCCCGGGGCATCGCGAGCTCAGAAGAGGGTAGCCTGCCTGGGCTTCGGCGGCCAGAACGTACCGAGAACCATCCAGGTGTTGTAGGGGTGCCGCGTGCCGACGAAGAAGCGGGTGTCCTTGTCGTCGCGGCAGATCTCGCCGAGGAACTTCTCGCGAACGTCCTGTACGGCGGCGGCTTCCGAGCCCGACTCGGCTCGCGCCTTGAGAAACCGCATGCCCAACTCCCAGTCCAGCATGCTGAGCTTGTGCTCTCGCGGAGGGTCGCCGCACTCGAAAACGTACGAGAACCTGTAGGGCAGCTTGGTCAGGAGCTTCCGGTGCCCGAAGAGGCGAAGCTGGGCCCACCGGGCCTCTTGACGCGGCGACCACTCGCGGCTGACGGGCTCGGCCACCAGGTCCTTCACCCGTGTCGGCCGGACAATCCCGAGCGAGGTGCGGTCTCTCTCGTAAAGCGCCTTGAGCTCATCGATCGTGTGGTGGGGCATCGGGTCGATGACCGCGCTGCGCCGGCGCCAATCGCCGCGTGTCGGAATGGGATCGCCCAGCACGCGCAGGGACTCCAGGTCCGGGCGGCGGCTCTCCGGACGCTGGTCCGGGCCGGCGCCGCGCGGTTCGAGCCCGACCTCAATCCACTGCCATTTGCGGAACTGCTGGGCGGCGGGGCGATAGCGGAAGTCGATCGGGTAAAGGCGCACCCATTGCCCCTCCCGGTCGATCCCGGCCGTGCAGACCGTCTCCTGGTATCGGGTGGAGGGGTGCGGATACGTCTTGACGGTGATCAGGACCTCGGTCCGCTCAAACCCCGGTCTCATTCTCTGTCCCCAGATGGCGGATGCTCAGCCCTGTCCTTCGGGCGACCTCCTCGGCCACGCGGGTGCGATGACACATACGGGGGTCGGCCTCCATGCAAACCAGCACCGTTGGCCGGGACCGCATCTCGCCGCCGAGGCGCTCCATCTCGGTCTCCGCCGACGGCAGGATTTCGTCGCGGTACCAGTCGAACAACCGTCGATAGTCGTCAGGACCCTCCAGGTCGCGTCGGCGTTGCGAGGGGATGCCCAACGCCGGCTCGTGCCGGTAGTCCATCCCCATCGCCCCGCACAGCCGGGACAGCGTGCTGCGGTGGAAGCCGAACCGCCGGGCCACCGGGTTCCTGCGGACGTCCACCACGGAGCGGACCCCCGACCGGAGCAGCAGGTCCAGGAAGCCCTCCACCTGCCTGCCCTGGTAACCGGCCGTATGGACCGCGCAGGCGCCCGCCGGTCGCGCCGCCAGCGCCCGCCGCCTGCTGTTGGCCGTGTACCAGGGGAAGCGCGTGTAGACGTAGTCGAGCAGCTCGGCCGGGCGTTTGTCGGCCATGCGGTCCACGACACGGTCGGCGTCGTCCCCGATTGCCGCCGGCAAGTCCGAAACCGCGCTGCCGGGCAGCACCCACCGCGTGGATCGCCGCGTCAGGTGGCCGCTGTCTTGCAGCTTGCGGGCGTCCCGACGGAGCGAGAAAGAGTCCGGCCCGTGGCGGTGAGGGAGGAATTCGTAAAACGCCCCGCCGCCGCCCGACGGCATCTCGGCGCGGAGGAGGAACGCCCACTTGATCAGCTCGATCGGGGAGACGGGCCGCCCGGCTCGGCGCACCATCCGGATGAGGACCTTCTGTCGGTTGAGCATGGCGCGGTTCCCGCAAACGTGCCGGTTCCTGCTGCGCTATTCTATCGGCATGCCCCGCACATCGCACCAGCGCACCCGACGCCAACCGGCGCGGGCGAACGTCGGCCGGCGTTGCTATACTCGGCGGCCGACAGCCGAGGCCACCAGAGGGAGCACACCGTGCGACGACCGAATATTCTGCTTTTGACGACGGATCAGCAGCGGTGGGATGCGTTGGCGGCGGCGGGCAATGGCGACATCCGCACGCCGAACCTCGACGCGCTGGCCGGCGAGGGGGTGAGCTTCAGCCGCTTCTTCGTCCAGTGCCCCGTCTGCATGCCCAGCCGCATGAGCATGCTCACCGGGCTCTACCCCGCCTCCGTCGGGGTGACCGGCAACGGGCCCGAGCTGCCCCGCGACGCCCTCACGCTGCCGCGGATGCTGGCCAACTACGGCTACCGCTCGGCCAACCTGGGCAAGCTGCACTTCCTCCGCCACGCCGACCGCGACCACCGCGCCATCCACCCCGACTACGGCTTCGACCACCTCGAGATCAGCGACGAGCCCGGCTGCTACGAGGACGCCTACCACGCCTGGGTCCGAAGCGTCGCGCCCGGCGAGGAGAAGAACATCTCCTGCGGCCTGCCCCCCGCCACGGCCGTCTGGCAGCGGACGGTCGGCGTCCGCGACGGCATGGACCACCCGCCGCGGGACGAGAAGAAGCCCATCGCCTTCCGCTCGCGGAGCGACCTGACGCACACGGCCTTCGTGGCCGAGCGGACGATCGCGTTCCTCCGCGCCCGCGCCGCGGCCGGCGGGGCCGAGCCGTGGCTGTGCATCGGCGGGTTTTACGCCCCGCACTCGCCGTGGATCGCCCCGCGGGAGTTCATCGACCTCTACGACCCGTCGGCGCTGTCGATCCCGGCGTTTCCCGAGGAGGTCGAGTCCGCCCGGGCCGAGCGGGGCTTCGGCGACGAGCAGCTCCGCCTGGCCAGGCAGGGCTACTACGCCCAGGTCAGCGAGGTGGACCACCACGTCGGGCGGGTCCTCCAGGCCCTCGACGCGACCGGGCAGCGGGAGGAGACGATCGTGATCTTCACGTCGGACCACGGCGAGTGGCTGGGCGAGCACATGCGCTGGGGCAAGGGCTACCCGGGGGCCGACGGCTGCGCCCGCGTGCCGATGCTCGTCCGCTGGCCCGCCGGCGGGGCCGAGGGGGGCCGGCGGATCGACCACCTCGCCGAGGCGGTGGACATCGTCCCGACGCTGCTGCGGTGGTGCGGGATCCCGATCCCCTACGAGCTCCAGGGCCGACCGCTGCCGATCGGCCCCCACGCCGGCCCGCCGCGCGACTCGGCCCTGATCGAGGGCACGGGGTACTTCACGCTCCGCACGGCCCGCTACCGCTACACGCTCCGCGGGGAGAGCGAGGAGTACCTCCACGACCTCGACGCGCCCCACGGGGACTACCGCAACGTCGCCGGCGACCCCGCCTGCGCCGAGGCCCTCAGCGACCACCGCGCCCGCCTGCTCCGCCGCCTGCTGCTGAGGCAGCGCCCCCGCCGGCACCGCTGGCCGTACTGACCCCCGGGCCGTCCGGGCGGGCCGTCGAAGCGGCGCGTTGGCCGGCACACTCCCGGGAACACGCCGCCAAATATGGAGTGCGGCGGCAACGACGCCGCTTTTCCTCGCCGACGGCGGGCGCCCGCACACCGGGCCCGTCGCGGCAAGGGTGGCAAAGGCGGGCGTGTACACACCGGCCACGTCGCGGCAAGCGTGGCGGCGTCGGGCGCTGAAGTCGCCCCTCGCGCCCCGTCGAAGCGGCGCGTTGGCCGGCACACTCCCGGGAACACGCCGCCAAATGTGGAGTGCGGCGGCAACGACGCCGCTTTTCTTCGCCGAGGGCGGACGTTTACACACCGGTATCGTCGCGGCAAGGGTGGCAAAGGCGAGCGGCTACACACCGGGCCTGTCGCGGCAAGCCTGGTGGCGTCGGGCGTCGGGGGCGTCCGGGGGCCCACTCGAAAGCGGCGTCGTTGCCGCCGCACTCCACAGGGCGCGACGCGAGGTCTGGTGGGCGACGGCCAGGGCGGCGGGCTCATCGTATGCGGCGGCGGTTTACACACCGGTATCGTCGCGGCAAGCGTGGCAAAGGCGGGCGGCTACACACCGGGCCCGTCGCGGCAAGCGTGGCGGCGTCTGGCGTCGGGGTCGCCCGGGGGCCCACTCGAAAGCGGCGTCGTTGCCGCCGCACTCCACAGGGCGCGACGCGAGGTCTGGTGGGCGACGGCCAGGGCGGCGGGCTCATCGTATGCGGCGGCGGTTTACACACCGGTATCGTCGCGGCAAGCGTGGCAAAGGCGGGCGGCTACACACCGGGCCCGTCGCGGCAAGCGTGGCGGCGTCTGGCGTCGGGGTCGCCCGGGGGCCCACTCGAAAGCGGCGTCGTTGCCGCCGCACTCCACAGGGCGCGTAGCTGCGTCTGGACGGCGACGGCCGGGGCGGCGGGCTCATCGTATGCGGCGGCGGTTTACACACCGGTATCGTCGCGGCAAGCGTGGCAAAGGCGGGCGGCTACACACCGGCCACGTCGCGGCAAGCGTGGCGGCGTCGGGCGTCGGGGGGCGCCCGGGGGCCCACTCGAAAGCGGCGTCGCTGCCGCCGCACTCCACAGGGCGCGACGCGG
>CAYLPJ010000075.1:0-24755 GCA_964385465.1 uncultured Planctomycetaceae bacterium
CCCCGTCGGCGAAGAAAAGCGGCGTCGTTGCCGCCGCACTCCACATTTGGCGGCGTCTCCCCGGGAGTGCGATAGGCGGCGCGCCGCCTCGACGGGGTGCCAGAGGCGCCGCCGCGGCCGACGCGGCCACGCTTGCCGCGACAACCCCGCTGTGTAAGCGAACCCCGTCGGCGAAGAAAAGCGGCGTCGTTGCCGCCGCACTCCACATTTGGCGGCGTCTCCCCGGGAGTGCGATGGGCGGCGCGCCGACTCGACGGGGTACGCGAGGCGCCGCCGCGATCGACGCGGCCACGCTTGCCGCGACAACCCCGCTGTGTAAGCGAACCCCGTCGGCAAAGAACCCGCCGCCGCGGCCGACGCGGCCACGCTTGCCGCGACGTGCTCTCGGCGAACGCCATCCCCGTCGGCTGACACACGACGGGGGCGAGTGCCGGGTGACAACCCGGCGGAACACGGACTTGCGCTTCCGGCCAGACGCCGGCGGTCCTTCGAGCCTGGCCCGGACGCCGTACTGCCCGGTGTGCTCAGCCGTTCCGTGATGCCCCGGCGGGGCCGTCCTCGGTGACTTCTGCGACCGGCTCGGGCGCATCCGTCCGCCAGGAGGCCGAGAGGCCCCGGGACCGGTCGGCGGCGAACAGGTCGTCGTCCTCGCCGTCGAGGCCGGGAACGTGCAGCAGCTCCTGGCCGAGGCGGTCGGCGACCTGCATGAAGGCGTTGACGACGGTGGGGTCGAACTGCGAGCTTGCGGCCCGGGCGATCTCGCCGATGGCCTCGGAGAGGCTCTTGGCGTCGCGGTAGACCCTCGGGGAGGTCATGGCGTCGAACGCGTCGGCGACGGCGAGGATGCGGGCGGTCAGGGGGATGGACGGCCCGGCGATGCCCTCGGGATACCCGTTGCCGTCGTAGCGTTCGTGGTGGTATCGGACGGCGGGGATCTCCTGCTCGAGGAACTCCATCCGCTCCATGATGCGGACGCTGAGCAGCGGGTGGCGGCGCATGAGCTTGCACTCGTCGGCGGTCAGCGGGCCGGGGCTCAGCAGGATGGAATCCGGCAGGGCGACCATGCCGAGGTCGTGCATCAGGGCGGCGACCTCGATCCGCTGGATCACCCGGTCGGGCAGCTCCATCTCCTCGCCGATCAGCACCGCGTAGTGGCGGACCTTCCGGGTGTGGTCGGCCATGTGCAGGTCCCGCTGCTGGAGGATGGCCATCACCTCCGCGAAGGCCATCAGGAACAGCTCCTTGAACTGCTCGTCGAGCCCGGCGAGCTTCTTGCTGAGGACGTTGATCTTGCGACTCTCGCTGTCCTTGCTGTCGACGGGGGCGACGTGCAGGTCGTGGGCCTGGACGATCCGGTTGCGCCCGAGCTGCTTGGCGGCGTAGAGGGCCCGGTCGGCGAGGCCCATCATGGCCCCGGGGCCGTCCATCTCGCCGGCGTTCAGGTCGGCGATGCCCGCCGAGACGGTCAGGTTGATGTCCACCCCGCCGGCCTGGAGCTTCTCGGCGGCGATGGACTGGCGGATGCGCTCTCCGACGGCGCGGGCGTCGTCGGCGGCGGTCTCGGGCAGCAGGACGGCGAACTCGTCCCCGCCGAACCGGGCGGCGAGGTCGGCGCGGCGGCAGGCGTCCTCGACGGCGGAGGCGACACGCTTGAGCGCCTCGTCGCCGGCCTGGTGCCCGCCGGCGTCGTTGACCGCCTTGAAGTAGTCCACGTCCATCACCATGACGCTCATCGGCCGGTTGTATCGCCGCGCCTGGTGGTAGAAGGCGTCGAGGACCTCCTCGAAATGCCTGCGGTTGGCCAGGCCGGTCAACTGGTCGGTCTTGGAGATGTACGCCAGGCGCTGGAAGGCATTCTCCAGGCGGCGGGCGAGCATCAGCGGCTCGCCGTGAAGGTCGCGGGCGAGGTCCCTCGCGTTGCCGTCTCCCTCCTCCAGCCGCTGGAGGCGCCCCAGCAGGCGGACGACCGGGCCGGTGATCAGCATGTGCGAGCCCAGGATCACCAGCAGCGCCAGGCCCACCGACAGCGAGAGGATGATCAGCACCATCCGCCGGCTGCCGACCGCCTGGCGGTGGATGTGAACCACCGAGACCGTCGCCAGGAAGTACCCCAGCTCCTCCCCCGCCGCGTCGCGCTGAGGCCAGGCGACCGCAAGGCGATCCTTCGCCGTCAGCCAGAGCTTCTGGTCGGCGGCCGTGGCGACGTTGGCGCCCTCCGGCCGCTGCTTGTCCAGGACCACCACGAGCTTGCCCCCGGCCGCGAGGCTCAGCCGGTCGAGGACGTCGGCGTCGAGGCGGCGAATGAGCACGACCGATCCCTCGCCGGCGGGGCGTTCCTCGGTGGCGCCGATTGTGTGGCGCCCGAACACCGCGGGCCCCGAGGTCAGCAGGACCAGGCCGCTGGTCACGGCGTCGGGACACTCGGCGAGGGTCCGCAGGCCGGTTTCGGCCTCGGCCGGACCGCCGACGTCGTCGGGGCCGATCGACCGCGCCCACCGCAGCGTGCCGTCCGCCCCGACAAGCCAGACCGCGTCGGTCTCGGTCCGTTCGCTGGCCGGCGCCGGCACCGCCTCCGGCTCGCCCTCGGCGCCCGAGGCGAACCACGCCCGCAACTGCGGGGAATGCGCCCAGACCGCCGCCACGTGCGCCAGCGAGGTCTGCTCGGCCTGGAGAGCCACCTCCGTCGCGTGCTCGGTACGCACCGCCTCCTCCCGCAGCGCAGACCACTTCTGCGATTCCGTGTACGGGCGGAGGCAGAACAGGTCCAGCAGGAAGATGCTCCCGGCCGCCACGACGGCGAGGATGAGCAGGACACCCGGTGACGTCAGCTTCAGTCTGGTCATACAGATACCTTGGGGGTCTGGAAAGCCGCCCGCGGGGGCGAGGCACTACCACGTCGACCGCCACAGACCTGTATCGGCTGTACGGGTGGTAGGCTTTGCCCGGATGGTGAGGAAAAATCCACGCATGCACGGCCGCGAGGCCTCAAGGGGCCCCCCGCACACACAGGATGCATCGCCCGGCCCGTTCGAGGCCCGGCGAGGCTGACGTTCGCCGCTCGCTCCGGCAGCGCGGTCCCCCCGTGTTGTCTCAGCCCAAGGTGGTGATGCCCTTGCGCAGGGCGTACTTCACCAGGGTGGTCTGGTCGTGAATGTTCAGCTTGCGCATCAACCGCGTGCGGTGGGTGTCCACGGTTTTGACGGCCAGGCCGAGCGCCATCGCGATCTCGCGGTTGGTCTTGCTCTCGGCGATCATCTGGAGGACCTGCCGCTCGCGCGTGGTCAACTGGGCCAGGAGATCCTCCTATCCCTTGCCGATCCGCTTGAGCACCGTGCGAGAGATGCCCGGGGCCAGGTAGATCTCCCCGCGGGATACGGTGCGCAGCGCCGTGAGAAGCTGGTCGTCGTCGGCTTCCTTCATCAGGTAGCCGCTGGCGCCGCTCTCCAGGGCGCGGGCGACGAATTCCTCGTCATCGTGCATGCTCAGGATCAGGATGGTCAGGTCGGGCATCTTCCGGGTGATCTCCCGGCAGATGTCCAGACCGTTCATGTCCGGCATGGTGATATCGAGCACCAGCACGTCCGGGCGGGCACGTAAGACATCGTCGATGACCTTGAGCCCTTCCCCGCATTGTCCCACGACGGTGAACTTCGGGTCCCGGCCGATCATCTCCGCCAAGGCCTGCCGTACGACGTTGTGGTCGTCGGCAAGGAATACCGCAGTAGCCTCTTCTGACATGGTCGCTCCCACGCGTCTGACAACTCGACACTCGGACAGAGCGCCCGACCGCCCCCCGCCAAGTGTCGACCTTTCCCGTGCCGGCCCCACGTCCACCCCCGACTCCCACGCGAACCCAGCGTGGCGGATTCTACGTGGAGGCGTGAAACTTACGCAAGAAAAAAGAAGTACGGGAATAGCCGTAATTCTGTGGCTTCTATGGGTTTGAGCGTCTCCGTGCGCCGAGCCCGGCCCGCGTCGGGCGTTGACGCATTCCCGGCGATACCTTCACCGATCGTCATGGGGACAGTACAATCCCCCGACCATGGATGCGATGATCTTCGACTTCGACGGCGTGATCGTGGACTCCGAGCCCGTGCATCTGGCCTGCTTCCAGCGGGTCCTTCGCTCGGCCGGGCTGGAGCTGTCCCAGGACGACTACTACGCGCGGTACCTCGGCTATGACGATCACGACTGCCTGGAGGCCGTCGCACGCGATGCGGGGGTCGCCATGGACGAGGGCCGCATCGCCAGCCTGACGGCCGAGAAGACCGTGCTGGTCCAGCGGGCGTTCGCCGAGTCCATCGAGGCCCTGCCGGGGGCCGTCGAACTCATCCGCGCCGCCCACGCAGCCGCGGTCCCGCTGGCGATCTGCTCCGGCGCGCTGCGGGAGGAGGTCGAGCAGGCCGGCCGCACCGTCGGGGTCCGCGAATGCTTCCGGGCGGTCGTCGCCGCCGAAGACGTCGCCCGGGGCAAGCCCGACCCGGAGGGCTACCGCAAGGCCCGCGCCGCCCTCGAGGCCGACGCCGCCGGACCGCTGAGCCCTGCCCGCTGCGTGGTCGTCGAGGACTCGCCGGCCGGCATCGACGCCGGCCAGGCCGCGGGCATGAAGGTCCTGGCCGTGACGACGTCCTACCCCGCCGACCGCCTCACCGCCGCCGACCGCGTCGTGGCCTCCCTCGCCGACGTGTCCCTGCCCGAGATCGACCGGCTGACCGTTAACCTGTGAGACCGGAAGACCGGATTCCCGGATTACGGTTCTTCGTAGGCCGCTTCGATCTGCTCGACCATTCGGTTGTGGTCGAAGCGTTCGCGGCAGCGCTGGCGGCCGGTCCGGCCGAGGCGGTCCCGCAGCGGGGGCGCGTCGGCGAGCGTCTGGATCGCCAGCGTCAGGCCGGCGGTGTCCTTCGGCGGCAGGAGGATGCCCGTGTCGGAATCGACCACCTCCCGGGCCCCGTCGACATCGAAGCTGATCACCGGCTTGCCCGCGAGCATCGCCTGGGGCAGCGTCCGCGCCAGACCCTCGCGGAGCGAGCAGTGGGCCAGGATGTCCGCCGCGTGCAGGGCCGCGGGAATCCGCGACGGGTCCACCAGGCCGGTCAGGCGGAACCGCTCGGCCACGCCGGCGGCGGCGATGGCGCACTCGATGCGGCGCCGCCACGGCCCGTCGCCGACGAGGCAGAAGACCACGTTGGCATCCCCCAGCCGCCGGGCGGCCTCGATGAGGTACTCGTGCCCCTTCAGTTCGGCGAGGCGAGAGACCTGCATCACCACCACGGCGTCTTCGGACAGGTTCAGGGCCTCGCGGAAGGCGTCCGTCTCCGCCGGGCGGCCGAGGAACCGCGCGACCTCCATCCCGCTGTACACCGTCCGGTACTGCTCGGGCCTGCCCACGCCGGCGGCCAGGGCCTGCCGCGTCATGGCGTCGGCTACCGAGAAAACCCCGTCCGTCACCCGCGCCGCCCGCCGCTCCAACGCGATGTAGAGCCGATTCCGCAGCCGGCCCTGGTACCGGTGGAACGCCAGGCCGTGGATCGTGTGCATGATCTTCATCCCGCCGACCTTCGCGGCCGCGTGGCGGGCGAGAATGCCCGCCTTGGACGAATGGGAGTGCATCACGTCCGGGCGGAGATCGGCGAGGACGCGGCGGAGCATGCGCCCGGCCGCGCGATCCGCCAGCGGCCGGATCTCCCGGCGGAGCTCGTCGAGGACGATCACGCGATAGCCGCCGGAGCGTGCGCGGTCCATGAGCTGGCCCTCGGGCCCGAGGGGGGGGCCGGTGACGAGGGTGACCTCGTGCCCGCGGCGGTGGAGGCCCTCGCAGGTCAGCAGCGTGTTCTCCTGCGCGCCGCCGAGGATCATGCGGGTGATGACGTGGCAGATTCTCATCCCACTACTTTCGCTCGCCGCGGGCGATTTCCCAAGCCATAATGCCCCACCATGCCCGCCGCGCCGACCCAACCCGAGCAACCCCACGACGAACGCGAGCGATTCTTCGGGGCCGCACGCCTCGTCGCGGCGCTGACCATGCTCTCCCGCGTGCTGGGGCTGCTGCGGGACATGGTCCTCGTGCCGCTCGGGGGCCCCGTCGTCGCCGACGCGTTCTGGACCGCCTTCGGCATCCCCCACCTGTTCCGCAGGCTCTTCGGCGAGGGGGCGCTGTCGGCGGCGTTCATCCCCGCCTTCACCGAGGCCGCCGAGACCAAGGGCTGGGACCGCGCCCGCGCCGTGCTGGCCAACACCGCCGGGCTGCTGACGCTCGTGCTGACCGTCATCGTCGCCGCCATCGAGGCCGGCCTGGTCGTCTGGCTGGCGGTCGGGGCCTCCACCGCCAAACAGGCCCTCACGCTCCAGTTCTGCATGCTCCTGCTGCCGTTCACCGTCTTCATCTGCCTGCTGGCGCTCTGCTCGGCGGCGCTGAACAGCAAGGGGCACTTCGCCTACCCCGCCGCCGCCCCGATCCTGCTGAACATCGGCCTGATCGCGCTGGGCTGGTGGATCGCCCCGGCGGTCGGCCGCACGGACGCCCAGCAGCTCGCCGTGGTCGGCGGCGGGCTCGTCGTGTGCAGCATCGGACAGGTCCTGGGCGCCGTCTGGCTGCTGCGGCGCAGCGCCCTGGCCGCGCGGTGGCGGCTGCGACCGGTCCTGCCGGAAATCCGCCAGATCGCCCGCCGCATGGGCCCCACGGTCCTGCCCCTGGGGCTGGTGCAGCTCAGCGACCTGGCCAGCCGGCTGATCGCGCTGGCCCTGACGGCGACGCCGGCCGCTCCGCACCTGCCGCTTCGCCCCGGCGTGATCCGCTGCCACTACGCGGCCGGGCGCCTGTACCAGTTGCCGCTGGGCGTACTGGCGATCTCCATCGCCACGGCGGTCTTTCCGCTGCTGAGCCGCTGCGTGGCCCGCGGCGACGAGGCCGGGCTCCGCGAGACCCTCCTCCGCGCCTTGAGGCTGTGCCTGTTCCTGGGCGTCCCCGCCGGCGTGGGGCTGATCCTCCTGGCCGAGCCGACCCTCGGGCTGATCTTCGAGCGGCGGGACTTCACCCCGCTGGACACCCGCCGCGCCGCACGCATGCTCCAGATGTACTGCCTGGCCATGCCCGCGTACTTCTGCGTCCACATCCTCCTGCGGGCGTTCTTCGCACGGAAGGACACGCGGACGCCGATGGTCATCTCCGCCGTCCTCGCGGTGACCAACATCGCCGTCGTCTACGCCGGGATCCATACGCCCATGCGGTCGGCGGCGCTGGGGCTGGCGACGGCCGTCACCGCCACGCTCAACGCCCTCGTCCTCGCCGCCGTGCTGCACCGGCGGATCGGCGGGCTGGCGACGGCGGAGCTGCTGGTCTCGGCCCTGCGCGTCGGCGCCGCCTCGGCCGCGATGGGAGGGGCCGTCGCCGCCACGGCCTGGCTGGCCGGGCCCTACGGGCGCCTCGCCGCCGTCGCCGCCAGCGTGCCCGTCGGGGCGCTGACGTTCGCCGCCGCCGCCAGGCTGCTCCGCTGCCCCGAGCTGGACGAGCTGATGCGACGCAACCGCGAGCGTCCCATTCCCGGGGAACGCGACATATAATAGGACGCACGCACAGGTATCCATTCACCGCCAACCCGAACACACCATGGACATCCAGCAGCCCCTGCCCGAAACCTACCGCCAGCTCACGCCCGACGAGCTCGGCCGCCGCATCCGCGAGCACAAGGCCCGCCTCGCCCGGCGGCTGGTCGTCCTGGGCCATCACTACCAGCGCGACGAGGTCATCGCCTTCGCCGACCATACCGGCGACAGCCTCAAGCTCTCGCGCCTCGCCGCCGAGCAGGCCCACGCGGAGTACATCGTCTTCTGCGGCGTGCACTTCATGGCCGAGTCCGCAGACATCCTCTCCAGCGACGGCCAGGCCGTGATCCTGCCCCACCGGATGGCCGGCTGCCAGATGGCCGACATGGTCGCCGAAGACGACCTCGCCGAGGCCCTCGACGAGCTGTCCAGCCTGACCGACCAGCGGATCGTGCCGGTCTCCTACGTCAACTCCGCCGCGGCGATCAAGGCCGTCACCGGGCGCGCCGGCGGGGCCTGCTGCACCTCCAGCAACGTCCGCAACGTCTTCGCCCGGGTCCTGGCGCCCGAGGCCGACGGCGGGACCGGGGCCGACAAGATCCTCTGCGTGCCCGACCAGCACCTCGGGCGGAACACCGCCGCCGCCATGGGCTACGCCGAGGACGCCTGCGCCCTCTACGACCCGTCCCTCCCGGCCGGGGGGCTTGCCGCTGAGGACGTCCGCCGCGCCACCTTCCTGCTGTGGAAGGGCTACTGCTACGTGCACCAGAAATTCCGCCCGGAGCACGTCGAGGCGGTGCGGCGGGAGCACCCGGGCATCCGCGTGATCGTCCACCCCGAATGCCCGCGGGAGGTGGTCCGCCTGGCCGACGCGTCAGGCAGCACCGAGCAGATCATCCGCGCCGTCGCCGAGGGCGAGCCGGGCAGCCAGTGGGCGATCGGCACCGAGAGCAACCTGGTCAACCGCCTGGCCGGACGCCACCCGGACCGCTTCGTCCGCGTGCTGTCGGACGCCCCGGCCCTGTGCGCGATGATGCACCGCATCGACCTGCCCCACCTGCTGTGGGTGCTCGATGAACTCGCCGCCGGGCGGATGACCAACCGCGTGACCGTGCCTGCGGACGTCGCCGCCGACGCCCGCGTCGCCCTCGATCGCATGATCGCCGTCCAGGCCGTCCGCGACGTCAGCGAGCGGCGCTGAGCCGCGGCCCGGCCCCGGCCGGCGAGGGGAACCGCCATGCAGACCATCGACCAACTGCTGTTTCGCAAGGGCGCCGACGTGATCGGCGCGACCCCGGCGACGACCGTCCGCGAGGCCGTGCGGCGGATGATCGACGCGGACGTCAGTTGCCTGGTCGTCGAGCAGCGCCCCGACGTGCTGGGGATCGTCACCGAACGGGACGTGACCCGCCGCTTCGCGGCCAGCGGCAAGGACCCGGCGGGCACGCACCTGGCGGAGATCATGACCTCGCCGGTGGCCTCGTGCTCGCCGGAGGACACCGTCCTCGACTGCGCCCGCCGCATGCTCGAGGAGAATCTCCGCCATCTCGTCGTGCTGGACCGTGGCGACCTCGCCGGGGTCGTCAGCCTCCGCGACGTCCTCGATCTGCTCCTCGCCCGCAGCGGGCGGCTCTGAAATCTTCATCAATTCTCCCCAAGCCCCCCCCACCTTCCCGCCGATAATGGGAATGTCATTTCGCCGAGGAGCGGAACGAGAAAGGACGGCCTATGTCCATGAAGGTGTTGATTGTCGAGCCCGATTGGCGATTCGCACGCGACGCCGCCGCCTACCTGGAGTCGCACGCACACCTCGTCGTGCAGGAGTCCCGGCTCGACAACGCCCTCCAGCGGGCCGAGCACTGGCAGCCGGACCTGGCGATCATCGCCTCCGAGCTCGCCGAGGACGGCCTGCTCGACCGCCTCAACGACACCGACGGACAACGCCCCGCCGTCCTGCTCACCGGCTGGATGGACCGGTACGACGTCGCATGGAGAGCCTGGCAGAAGGGCGGCCACGAGCTGCTCATGAAGCCCATCTTCACCACCGACGAGCTGCACGAGGCGATCGTGGCGGCGCTGGAGAACGCCGCGGCCGGCACGCGCCCGGCGGCCACGCCGCAGTCGGTTCCGGCGTAACCTCAACCATACGCAATCATCCGCCGACCGTGCCCCGGTGATTTCGCCGGGCGCGCGCTCTTGGCCCCCGCCGAGCGACGGGATAGAATGACCCGTCTGGAATTGGCCCAACGGTTCTACCGGCGGAGGTCGGGAAGATGGACAAAATCATTCGCGGCAAGGCGTTCGTGGTCGGGGACAACATCGACACCGACCAGATCATCCCCGCCGAGTACCTCAGCTACAACCCCGCCGACGCCGAGGAGCGGAAGTTCTTCGGCAAGTACGCGCTCAGCGGCGTGCCCATCGCGGCCGCCGGACTGCCCGAGGGCAACATTCCCTTCGTCGCCGGCAGCGAGTTCACCAGCGAGTTCTCCGTGGTCGTCGGCGGGCGGAACTTCGGCTGCGGCAGCTCGCGCGAGCACGCCCCGCTGGCGCTCGCCGAGGCCGGCGTCAGGGCCGTCGTCGCCGAAAGCTACGCCCGCATCTTCTACCGCAACGCCGTAAACGGCGGGTACGTCGTGCCCTTCGAGACGCCCGGCCGCCTCGTCGACGAGGTCGCCACCGGCGACGACGTCACCATCGACACCGAGGCCCACACGTTCACGCACGAGCCCAGCGGCAGGCAATTCGAGCTGAGCCCGCTGGGGGACGCCAAGCGGATCGTCTCGGCCGGGGGGATCTTCGAGTACGCCCGCCGGGAAGGAATGCTGTAGGCCCCAGCCCATGTCCCCCGCCGACATCCCGGCCGTCCGCGACGCCGACGGCGGCGCCGTGCTGGCCGTCAAGGTCGTCCCCGGCGCCAGCCGGGACCGCATCGCCGGCGTGCTCGGGGGGGCACTGAAGGTAGCCGTCGCCGCCCCGCCGGAGAAGGGCAAGGCCAACGCCGCCGTCGCGAAGCTCCTGGCGAAGGCCCTCGGGGTCGGCCGCCGCGACGTCCTGCTCCACGCCGGCGCGACCAACCCGCGAAAGGAGTTCCTCGTCGCCGGGCTCGGCGCCGACGAACTCCGCCGCCGCCTCCAAACGATGGGTTGACGCCCTCGCTACCGCCCGACCAGCGGACCGTCCGCCAGCACGGGCACCTTGCTCTCGTAGCTCGCCCGCCCGCCGCGGTAATACACGCCGATGGGGATCTCCTCCCCCCACGTCATCGCCAGCTCCAGCGCGGCCGCCCGGTCCGTCGGGTCGTGGTCCTCGCCGACCGCCCGGACGCGCTCCTTGTACCACTTGAACGTGTTGCGGTGGTTGAACGAGGGGCACGGCTGGAGGATGTCCAGCAGGGCGAAGCCGTCGGTCGCCAGGGCGGCGAGCATCATCTCCCGCAGGTGGTCGGCCTCGCCGGTGAACGAGCGGGCGACGAAGGACACGTCCTCGATGATCGCCAGCGCCAGCGGATGGACCGGCGAGGCCGCGACGCCGGCGGGCTGGGCCTTGGTGACCATGCCCGTCTCGCTGGTGGGCGAGGCCTGCCCCTTGGTCAGGCCGTAGACCTGGTTGTCGTGAACGAACGCCTTGACGCCGACGTTGCGGCGCATGGCGTGCAGCAGGTGGTTGCCCCCCTCGCCGTACATGTCGCCGTCGCCGCTGGTGATGACGACCGTCAGCTCGTGATTGGCCAGCTTGATGCCCGCCGCCGCAGGCAGCGCCCGGCCGTGGAGGCCGTTGAACACGTTCGCCTCCGTATAGTGGGGCAGCTTGGCGGCCTGGCCGATCCCGCTGACCAGCACGAGCTTGCGGCGGTCGATCTCGGCTTCGTCGAGTGCCTTGTCGAGGGTCTTCAGCAGCGCGAAGTTCCCGCAGCCGGGGCACCACGCGGGGGCTGTGTCGGCCGGGGCGAGGTTCATGGGGCGATCCTTTCGAGGATGTACTCGGCGGTGAAGGGCATGCCATCGTAGCGCGAGAGCAGTTCGCAGGGCCCCAGCAGCCCGGCGCCGCGGAGCAGCGTGGCGAACTGCCCGGTCTGGTTGCCCTCGACGCTGACCACGCGTTTCGGCGAGCCGACGGCCCGCCCGACCGCGTCGGCATCCAGCGGCCAGACCTGGGCGAAGTGGACCATCGCGACGGGCTCACCGGCCTCGGCGAGTCTGTCGACGGCCTCGCGGGCGGGTCCGTACGTCGAGCCCCACGTCAGCAGCAGCGTCTCGGCGTCGTCGGGGCCGTGGCGCTGCGGGGGGATGGCGTCTGCGAGCAGGCCGGCCTGCTTGCGCATCCGTTTGTCCTGCTGGGCGAGGTGGGCGCCGAGGTCCTCGGTGAGGTGCCCGGCGGCGGTGTGCTCGTCGCTGTCGGTAACCACCAGTGCCGCCCCGCCGGGGACCGCACGCGGCGAGACGCCCGAGTCCGTCACGGCATAGCGGGCGTACTCCTCGCCCGGCTCGGCCTCGATGCAGCGGTCGATCGGCCGGGGCGACGTGTCCAGCTCATCGCTCGACTGCTCCATGTCCTGGAGGAACTGGTCGGTCAGGATGATCACCGGCGTCTGGTGCTTGTGGGCGGCGGCGAGGGCGGCGCGGGTCACGTCGTAGCACTGCCGCACCGTCCCCGGCGCGTACACCGCGCGGGGAAACTCGCCGTGCCCGCCGCGTACGGCGAACAGCAGGTCCTGCTGGGCCGTCCGCGTAGGCATGCCCGTCGCGGGGCCGGGACGCTGGGCGATGAGGATCGCCAGCGGCAGCTCGGCGATCCCCGCGAGGCTCACGCCCTCGGCCATCAGCGCGAAGCCCCCGCCGCTGGTCGGCACCAGCACGGGCACGCCCGCGTAGGCAGCGCCGCACGCCATGTTCACCGCCGCGATCTCGTCCTCGACCTGCTCGACCACGATGCCGTATTTCTCCGCCACGCCGGCGAGGACCGTAAACGTCGCCGTGCCCGGGGTCATGGGGTACGCGGCCGCGAGCTTCACGCCTGCCGCGGCCGCGGCAAGCCCGATCGCGGAGGCGCCGTTGTAGATGTGGGCGGGCGCCTCGCCCGGACGAGGCCCGCGGGCGCCGCCGGCATGCTCGCCGACGAGCTCGGCGCCTTTCCGCGCGCAGGCCTCGTTGGCGCGAACGACGTCCTGGCCCTTCTTTCCGAACCGGTCGGCCAGCAGCGTGACGAGATGCTCGACGTCGTAGCCGAGCAGCCCGAACACGGCCCCGGCGGCGACGGTGTTGGCGTAGACCTTGGCCCCGCCGACGTCCTTGGCGACGGCGTCGAAGTCGACAGCCACGGCCCCGTCGGCCTCGGCGCCGTTGTAGAGGATGACCCCGCCGTCGGCGAGGTCCTCGGCAAGGATATCCCGTGCCGGGTCGGTCAGCGCGACCAGCACGTCGGCCCGCTCGGCGGGGGCGTGCAGCGGCGCGTCCCCGATCCGCACGTCGTACCAGTTCAGCCCGCCGCGCACGCGGGACATGTAGCTCTGCGTGGAGACCACGTGCAGGCCCGTCTCGGCCAGCGCCTCGACGAGGAGCCGCCCGGTGGTCTGCACGCCCTGGCCGGCCTCGCCGGCGATACGAAGCGTGATATCCATGGCGTCCTTCCCTCGGCCCTGGCGGCGGGACCACCCCGCCTGCCGGCCGCTGTGCCGCATTCTAGGTCCTCGCGCGCTGCGACGCCACCGCCGGCGCGGGACGGCCTCGGAGCCGGGGGGGCGATCCGGTATGATGTCCCGATGGAGAACGCGACGCGATGAAGGTGTACCTGGAGACGCTCGGCTGCCAGATGAACCGCCTGGACAGCGAGCTGATGCGCACGGAGCTCGTCCGCGCCGGACACGAGCTGATCGACGACCGCCGCGACGCCGAGGTGGTGCTCTACAACACCTGCTCGGTCCGCCGCCACGCCGAGCAGAAGGTCTACTCCCGCCTCGGCGGGGACCGACAGCGGAAGACCCACCATCGACCGCGGCTGATCGTCGGCGTCCTCGGCTGCATGGCCCAGCGGGAAGGCCAGGACCTGCTGCGGCGGTTCCCCGAGATCGACGTGCTCTGTGCCCCCGGGCAGATCTCCCGGCTGGTCGAGCTGATCGACGCCGCCGCAAGCGGCCGCGACGCCGTCGCCCTCGATCCCGACCGGCGGGCCCGGGGCGAGACGACACGTCCGGGCGATGCCGCCGCCGAGCCGTTCGATGCGATCGACCTTGCCCGCGACCCGGCCGCCGGCGGGACCGCCGGGCAGGCCTACGTCCGCGTCATGCGGGGCTGCGACAACTTCTGCACGTATTGCATCGTGCCCTACGTTCGCGGTCGCGAGGTCAGCCGGCACCCCGACCGCGTCGTCGAGGAGGTCCGCCGCCTGGTGGACGCCGGGCGGGCCGAGGTCACGCTGCTCGGCCAGGCCGTCAACCGCTACGACCACGGCGACGGCGGACGCCGCACCCGGTTCGCCGATCTGCTGGAGCGCGTCGCCGGCGTCCGGGGGCTGCGGCGCCTGCGATTCGTGACCAGCTACCCGGCCGACTTCGGCGACGACGTGCTGGCGGCCATGCGCGACCTGCCGAACGTCTGCGAGTACGTCCACGCCCCGCCGCAGAGCGGCTCGGACGCCGTGCTGAAGCGGATGAACCGCCGCTACAGCCGCGCCGAGTACGACGACCTCGTCGACCGCGCGAGAGAGACCGTGCCCGACGTGGTGCTCGCCGGTGATTTCATCGTGGGCTTTCCCGGCGAGAGCGAGGCCGACCACGAGGCCTCGGCCGAGCTCATCCGCCGCAGCGGGTTCAAGAACAGTTTCGTGTTCAAGTACTCCCCCCGCCCGGGGACGGCGGCGGCACGGACCCTGACCGACGACGTGCCCGAAGAGGTCAAGAAACGCCGCAACAACGAGCTGCTGGCCGTGCAGCAGGAGGTGGGGCTGGCACACCATCGCGCCCGTGTGGGGCGTACGTTCGAGGTGCTGGTGGAGGGCCCGAGCGTCCGGTCTGACAAGCAGGCCGACGCCCCCCGCCCCGAGGCCACGCAACTCGTCGGGCGGACGCGGTGGGACCACGTCGTCCACTTCACCGCGCCGGTGAGGCTCACCGGGCAGTACGTCAACGTCCGCATCACCGATGCCACGCCGGTGGCGCTGCTGGGCGCCCCGCCCGGGCCCTGAACAAAACGACCGCCGGCCCCGGCCAAGGGACGGCGGTCTGAGGAGAAAGGGACGACTCGCTTCGCAAATACCGGCCGGGCTCTGCGCCGGACCGGGCGGTGATCGCTTGGGGGCGGCCCGCACGGCTGGGCGTCCCGTTTCATGGTCAAGCACCGGAAGCCTACGATACGTTCCGGGCCCCAGCCAACGCCCGCCGTAGGGGCAACACACACCGGGACGCGCGCAACGCGATGGCGCAAGTTCCGCCGACGGTCGCCGTTACGCCATCCGACCGAACCCCCGCACATCGGAAGACGCATTGACGCTTCCCCACGCCGACGGTATCATGAACAGGGTCGGAGGTGACCTCACGCCCATGGATGCCGCCCGGACATCCTCGTTGCCTTCCCGCGTGGTGCTGCTCTCGGCAGATGCCGTCCTGACCAGCCGCCTGCGAAGGCAGCTCGCACGCCGGCTTACGGTCCGCGCCGTGCCCACCGCCTACGAGGCGGCCGCGGAAGTCCTCGCCGACCCGCCGGCGAGCCTGATGATCGACCCTCGGGCCGCGGGCGATGACCTCGCGGGGCTTCTGGCCGTCGCACGCGACGCCGGCGTGCCCGTCGCCTCCTGCGACCGCGAACCGGGCGTGGAGGGCCTGCCCGCCGCCAACGCCGGGGACCTGCCGCTGCGAGGCCAGACCCGGACCGCCCGGCGGGCGCGCCCCGAGCCGCAAGCCCGGCCTGGCGTTGACGAGCCGCCCCCGCCGCCGGAGCCTCCCTCCGAACCCGAGACCGAGCCCGAGGACGCCGTGCCCGTCGAGGCCGAGCGCCAATACGAGCCCGAGCTGAGCGAGGACGTTGCCGGGGGCAAGGCCGGGATTGCAGAGCCGGCGCCGCCCCCCCCGGCCGACGACACCGACCCGGAGGACGCCGGCGCCCCCGAACCCGAGGCCCCCTCGGACCTGCTGACACCCGAGGAGCTCGCCGCCCTGCTGGAGAACGAGGCATGAGCGCAAGCGACCCCCCTCTGCTGCTGCTTGCCGGCGGGGCGACCGGCGAGTACCTCGCCGAGCGCCTCGGCCCCGACGCGTGCCTCCACGTCCCCCGCCCCTACGCCGGTCTGGCCGAGATGGCCGATCGAACCTGGCCTACCGTCGTCCTCGCCGACGACGGCAAGGAGTTCCCCGGGCTCTGCCGCGCCGCCCGCCGCCTCCAGCCGGAAGCGAGGCTGCTGGGTATCTGCGGCCCGGCCGGCGAGCCGCGCCTTCGGCCCCTGCGCCCGCGCCCTCTGGACGATTACTTCATCGAGCCGCTGACCGCCCGCGAGGTCGCCGGGCTCCTGGGCGCAGGGCCTCCTCGCGGGGAAGAGGCGCCTGCAGCCTTGGCGTCCCGCGACGCCGGCGAGGCCTTCGCCGACCTGGTGCATGCCGCCCGGACCGTCGCCGGACTGGAGCGCCACCTCGTCGGCACCGTCTCGCGGCGGGTCGGCGGGCCCGTCGCCTGGCTCGATGCCGACCGCGTCGACGGCGGAAGCCAGACGCTGCTGGTCGGCGACGGCAGGACGCCGAGGGTGCTCGTGCCCCGCGGCGCCCTCCGTCTCGGGTCCGAGGCGGAGGCCTATCTCCAGGCCGTCCAGCAGTCCCTGCCCGCCTTGCTGGACTCGGCGCGGCGGATGCAGCGCCTGCACCGGCTGTCGGTGACCGACCACCTCACGGGGGCGTCGAACCGCCGGCATTTCTACCGCCGGACGGACCAGATCCTCTTCCGCGCCGCGCGGGAGGGCTTCCGCGTGACGTTGCTGCTCTACGACATCGACGACTTCAAGCGGTACAACGACACCTACGGCCACGCCGCCGGCGACGAGATCCTGCGGGACACCGCCTCGCTGATGCGGCAGATCACGCGGGAGCACGACGTCGTGGCGCGGATTGGCGGCGACGAGTTTGCCGTCCTGTTCTGGGACGAGCAGCAGCGCAGCCCCGACAGCCAGCCGCCGGAGACCGCCTATGCCCTCGCCGATCGGTTCCGCCAGGCGGTGACCGCCCACCGCTTCCCCAGCCTCGGCCCCGACGCGACGGGGACGCTGACCATCTCCGGCGGGCTGGCATCCTATCCCGGAGACGGGCGCAACGTTCGCGATCTTCTCAGCCGAGCCGACGCCGCCCTGGCCAAGGCCAAGGCCTCCGGCAAGAACGCCATCCGCCTGATCGGCTCGGACGAGGAGTAGGCGGGCGCGGTCGGGCTGAAAAGGGAGCCGGCCGCCGGAAGAGGTCTCCCGACGGCCGGTGAGGGGCAAACGGCTCGTCCTGATGGAAGCGCGGTCGCTTCGGGTCAGAACTTCCAGACGATATCCACCTGCGTCCTGACCACGTCGCAGTTGCCGCTGACGTCCACGACGGGGCGGGTCCAGTAGACCTTGCCGGCGAGGGTCAGGAAATCGGTGAGGTTGTAGACGCCCTTGAAGACGTGGCCCTTGCGGTTGGCGTAGCCGAAATCGCTGTCGCCGAAGCCGCCGGCGATGGCGTTCGCCTCGATGTATGCGTACTTGTACCCCACGGACCAATCGCCCTTCTTCTTGTTCTGGCCGACCTTCATGCCGACGGCGAGGGCGCAGTTCTGGTTCCGCCAGCCGACCTGGTCGTCCCGCTCGTGGCAGTTGTAGATCCAGTCGAGATAGCCGGCCATGGGCAGGTCGAAGGCCCGGAACTTGATCTTGTTGATCACGTTGACCATGCCGAAGCCGCGGGCGGCGAGGCGGTCGGTGCCGCCGAACGAGAACTCGTCGTTGCCGTAGGCGTTGGTGTAGGCCACGTCGTAGTGGTCGAAGTCATACCACGCGGCGGCGAACGTGTACTTGATGTCCTTGGCGATCTTGACGTGCACGCCGCCCTGGTAGGTGACCAGGATCGCGTCGCGGAGGGTGTACGGAACGGCGTCCGAACCGGTGGGCGACTCGAAGTTCTCCGAGAGGATCCAGTAGCCGAAGTTGGCAAACGGCGTGATGTTGCCGCACTCGGGCGCATACTGGAGCCACACGCCCTCGGGGTTGACGTCCTTGTCCCAGACCATGTCCGTGTAGACCAGCGGGTTGGGAACCTTACCGCCCATCACCGTCAGGCCAGGGAGGCAGTTCGGCGCGTACTTGACGTACGCCCGGTCGATCCAGATGTTCTTGGTGCTGAAGTTGTTCGTGAACGTCTGGTTGGTCGACGTCGGGTCGCTGCTGGACCCGCTGGCCAGGCGGAAACCGACCAGCATCTGATCGTCCAGCCAGGTCTTCGTGAACCCGAACCGCAGGCGGAACCGCAGGCGGTTGCGGTCCTTCGTGTCACTGTCGCAATCGCTCAAGCAGTCGTTCTGGTACCGCAGACGCAGGTCGCCTTGGAACTTCAGGTTCTCCAGCCAGCCCGGGCAGCTCCGCTCGGCCGCGTCGGCTCCCATGCCCTTGGCGACCTCGGCCAGGGAGACCTTCTGCTCGGCAACCTGCGACTCCAGTTCCGCCAGGCGGTTGTTCTGGTCCCGGATCCGCGCCTTCAGCGCCTCGATCGTGGTCTTCACGTCACCATCGTCGGACGCCGCCAGCGCCGCGCTGCCGAACAGCAGCAGCACCAACATCGTCAGCATGAGGATTCTCTGCATCCTTTCACTCCTTTCCCGTTCCTGGGATCTGCCGGCCTCGCGGACGGCCGCTACCTTGCTCACCCCGCCGAGCCGCCTCGGCAGGGACCCTTGATCGTCATGGCGTCGCCCCCGGCCGAAACCCCCGGCCGGGGAGCGCAGGCGGACCCGCCTGCGGCCAAGTCCTGATGCCCTGTATCGGTCCCCGGAGCCTGAGAAGTTTACCGAATTGGTATATCCCGTTCAGAACGCGCAAACGTCACATACCGTGTGGATGTGGAGATTTACAGAACCTTAACGGTTCCTTAATGACACAGCGGCCTCGCCATGAAAGGTTAGCCCAACCTTCACATAGTGGATCGTTCGTGAACTTACCCCGCGCACAGCCCCTGTGGGGTGCCCACCTGCCCCCTGCCTGACAACCAGGCCGAGTCAGTCCCCCAGTTCAACGATCGCCTTGATCACCTTGCCGGTGAAGGCGTTGGGCACCTCGTAGTCGCCGACGGCTCCCTTGAGGTCCCGACCGACCTGGAGCCCGTCGAGGGGCATCTCGGAGATCGGGCCCGGCGCCTTGGCCGTGGCGACCTCGCGCCCGTCGACGGAGACCGCCATTTTCCCGTCCGCCCCCAGGCGTCCGACGACGACGCACGGGCCGGCGGGAAGCTTCCCGGTCGCCTCGGCCCGCGTGAGCCGGCCGCGGTCGCGAACGGCCAGGGCGGGCCGGCCCTTGGCGATGGCCAGCGCGTAGCCCAGCGAACTGCCCCCCTGGGCCAGCAGCACGCCCTCGCCGGTGGCGGCGAGGTGAACGGTGACCGTCACGGCCTTGCCGGCGACGCGGGGGCACTTCTCGCGGGGCAGGCTGTCCCCGCCCTTGAGCTCGAACCGCGTGGCCTTGGAGCCGACGTCCTTGCTCGCCCGCCGCCGGCGGCGACCGGGCCATGGCAGCACGTTCGTCCGCTTCGCCCAGGTCTCCCACGCCGCGGCCATCTTCGCCAGGCGGTCGGGGTGCTTCTCGGCCAGGTCGTGAAGCTCGGTGCGGTCGGCCTCCATGTCGTAGAGTTCCCACGGTCCGCCGCGGCCCTTGGCGACGAGCTTCCACTTGCCCTCCCGCATCGCCCGGTTGCCCTCGTGCTCCCAGTACAGCGCCTGGTCGCGGTCGACCGGTTCGCCGGCGAACGCGCCGCGCAGGCTCACGCCCTCCATGGGCTGGACGTCCTGGCCGGCCCGCCGGCGGGGATACTCGGCCCCGGCAAGGTCCACGCAGGTGGCCATGATGTCGATCAGGTGCGCCTGCTGGTGCCGCAGCTCGCCGCGGGCGCCGACCCCCGCCGGCCAGTGGACCACCAGCGGCGTGGCGATCCCGCCCTCGTGCACCCAGTGCTTGTACCGCCGGAACGGCGTGTTGGACGCGTTGGCCCAGCTCAGTCCGTAGCTTGCGAACGAGCTGTCGGTCCCCAGCGTCCCGCCGCGTTTCCGCTCGAAGCCCCACGGGCCGCCCTCGGCGCAGCCGCCGTTGTCGGCCAGGAAGAGGATCAGCGTATCCTCCAGCCGACCGGCCTTCTTCAGCGCGTCGACGATCCGCCCGATGCCCTGGTCCATGCGGTCGATCTGGGCGGCGTAGACGGCCATGCGGAGGCCCATCTCCTCCCGCTTGTCGGCGGGGACCTTCTTCCAGGCGTCGGCGGCGTTGTCGCGGGGAGTCATTTCCCATGACGCCTTCACCAACCCCATGTCGATCATGCGCTTATGCCGCTCGGCGCGGAGGGCGTCCCAGCCGCCCGCGTACCGCCCGCGGTAGCGGTCGATGGTCTCCTTCGGCGCGTGCAGGGGCCAATGCGGGGCGGTGTAGGCGACGTAGAGGAACAGCGGGTCGTCGGGGCGTTTGGCCTGGTGGTCGGCGATGAACGTCGCGGCGCGGTCGCTGATGGCATCGGTGTAGTAGAAGCCCTCCGGCGGGTCGATCTGCGTATTGCCCTCGGTCAGCGTCCCCGGCGTCCAGAAGCTCCCCGCCCCGGTGATCGTGCCGAAGAAGCCATCGAAGCCCCGCTGCTGCGGCCAGTTATGCTTGGGCCCGTCGGGGCCGGTGAACCGCGTCACGTGCCACTTGCCGCTCATGTACGTCCCGTACCCCGCCGGGGCGAGAACCTCGGCGATCGTCACGCACCGCCCGTTGAGGTCCCCCCGGTAGCCGTCCGTCCCGCGGTCCTGCATCATGTGACCCACGCCGGCCTGGTGGGGGTACAGGCCCGTCATCAGGCAGGCACGCGTCGGGCAGCACCGCCCGGTGTTGTAGAACTGCGTGAACCGCACGCCACCCGCCGCCAGGCGGTCCAGCACCGGCGTGCGGATCTCTCCGCCGTAGCAGCCGATGTCCGAGAAGCCCATGTCGTCGGCCATGATGAGCACAATGTTCGGCCGGGGGGCCTGCTCCGTCGCGGCGGCAGGCAGCAACCTGCCCCCAACGGCCGCCCCGGCGAGGATGCCCGCGGACCTGAGGAACTCGCGCCGTGTCGTTCGCCTGGACATCCTCTTCTCCCGCGCCCCAAGGGCGCCGTTGATGCTCGCGATCGGGCAGCCGGACCGGATGTGTCGGTTCTGTCCACCCTTGGCACAATGGACACACCGGAGCCGCTTTCCACCTAAGTTTATGTAATTTATATATTTACATTGTGTCCCGCCGGTGTCCGGGGCTCGGGGTGCGGGACAGGGTGTCCAGAGTATGGGCATGCCGGGTGATCCCCGTATGCCCTCGCCCGAGCTCAGGAGGCCGGCCGGCTTCTGCAAATCTCAAAAGGCAGCTTTCCGATTTCACGCCCCGCGGGAGGGCGGGCCGATCCCGGCGGGCGCTACAGCTTGCCGCGGCGGACGGACCGCAGGACCTTGTTGACGCTGTCGCCGTGCTTCCACTCGCAGAACCGCCACCAGTGGCGCATATCCTGCGGCGGGGCGAGTTCGGCGGTGATCTCCTCGTCGCTCCGGCCGGCCTCGGCGAGCTGGCGGCAGCGGTCGATCAACCAGTCGAAATACTCCAACCAACGCTCCAACGTGGATTTATCGCCAAGCGGCCCGTGGCCGGGGATCATCACGGCCGGGTCGAGGTCGATCATGTGACGGTAGGTCCGCCGCAGCATTCCGGCGGTTTCTTCGTTGAGTCCGCGAGTCAGCGGGATCAGCCCCCAGCCGAAGATGTCGCCGACCAGCAGCACGCGGTCGTCGGGCAGCCAGGCGATGCAGTCCTCCTCGGTGTGGCAACCGGGCATGGGCTGCCAGTGGAGGCGGCGTTTCGTGCCCTCGAACCACCGCCCGTCCTCGCCGGCGGGCGCGGTGCGCTGGTTGACGATCTCCGCACCGAACTCCCGCTGGAACACGGGGTTGAGCACCACATGGTCGTAGTGCGTATGCGTGTTGAGCACGGTACGGACGGGCTTGTCGCCGAGGGTCGCCCGCACGGCGGCGAGCACGTCGGCCTCGGTGTCCGGCTGCTCCAGCGTATCGACGACGATCCCGTGATCGCCCATGTCGATCCACGTAATGTTGTCGACTTCCTGTCGCACGCCGATCCCGTCGGCGACCTCGATGATCTTCGGCGTCTCGGCATCGGTGGGCATGAAGGTCCTTTCGGTCCAGTGCGCACGTTGACCATCCACGCCGGCGGCGCGGATGCCCCCGTCTCTCTCGGCCGGACCGGCGGCGGACCGCGACCGGCGGCTACTTCGCCTCGACGTCCAGGCAGATCATCTTGTGCTGGTCGCGGATGACCAGCTTGCCTTCGGACAGCGCCAGCGGCGCCCAGATCTCCCGCCCGCCGAGCAGCGGCTTGGTCGAGGCGAGTTCCTTGTATTCCTTCGGCGAGGGCTCGATCAGGTGCAGCGAGCCCCGCTTGCCGTCGATGATCCAGATCATGCCGTCGGCGACCATCATGTGCCCGCGCTCGAAGTTCGCCTTCCGCCCGGTCTTCCACACCACCTTGCCGTCGAGGTCCATGCAGATCATCCCGTCGCGGGCGCTGTTGGAGTTGCTGTTGGCGTACAGGTAGCCGTCAATCAGCATCGCGGGGTTCATCTGCGAGTTGCACTCGTCGCTCTTCCACAGCTCGGAGGCCTCGAACGACTCGCCGGACCTGGTCACCTTGATCATCGCGCTGCCGGCCTTGTACCCGCCGGTGATGAAGACCCGCCCGTCGCCGATCGGCGTGGCATTGGGGATCGGCCACTTGCAGAACCAGCCCGTGTACCGCCAGAGCACCTTGCCCGTGGCCGCCTCGACGCCGCAGACCACCTTCGACCCCGAGATCATCAGCACCTGCTCGACCCCGCCGAGCGTGATCAGCCGCGGCGAGACGTACTCCATCTTCGCCAGCGGCTCGCTCCGCCAGATCTCCTTGCCCGTCGCCCGCTCCAGGCACACCAGGCCCGCCTCGCCGGTCTGCGGGGCCAGGATCACCGCGTCGTCGCGGTACGGCAGCGGGGACTGCGCCACCCCCCAGCGGGGCACGCGGCCGGTGCCGAAGTCCGTCATCAGGTTCTTCGTCCACACCACCTTCTGCGTGGACTTGTCGAAGCAGTGCACGTGGCCGAGCCGACCGACCGTGATGATGTGCTTATCATCCACCATCGGCGTGGACCGCGAACCCTCGTGCGAGACCCGCCCGCCGGCGGGGTAGGAGTGGTTCCACAGCTCCTTGCCCGACTCGACGTCGAAGACGCGGAGCGCCTCGCCACGCTGGTCCGGGCGGTCCAGGATGTACACCTTCCCGTCGTAGATCGCCGCCCCGCCGTAGCCCTTGCCCACCTCGACCGTCCACAGCACCTTCGCCCCGTCGGCGGGGAACGAGCGGATCAGCCCCGTCTCGGGGGACACGTTCTTCCGGTCCGGCCCGTGGAACTGAGGCCAGTTCTCCGCTCCCGCCGCCAGCGCCATGGCCAGCACCATCGATCCCGTTATCAGCGCGTTGCGCATCGTATCGCTCCTTGTCCTTCGTTTGTCCTTCCGCGGCGGACACGGCCGCGGCGCATGATTGAACGCAGCCCGGCCGGCGAAGTTCCCGCCGGCGGCCGGGGCCGGCGGCCGCAGTATACCCGATTCCCGCCGACGCGCATCGACGGTTTGTCGGTCCCGCCCCGCGCTTCCCCGCGCTTGCCCCGGACCGCCGCGGCGTCTGCGCTGTTCAATCAACAGATCAGCGAACAAGGAGCCGACGAATGGCACGCACGTGGACACGACGCGAACTGCTGCTCCGGGCCACCGCGGCCGGGGCCGCGATGGGAGCCGCCATGACCGAATCCGCCACCGCCAGGGACGCCTCCGGCAAGCCGTCCGCCGGGCGCAAGGCACTCATCCTCGGGCGCGTCGACGCCAAAGGCTGCGACGCCCTCGCAGGGGCGGGCTTCGACGGCATCGAGTGCGGGGCCTGGTCGGCCTCGCCCAAGGACGCCGAGGCCGCACGCAAGACCGCCGAGAAGGCCGGGCTGAAAATCCACTCCGTCCTCCGCGGCTGGACCAACTTCAACAAGCCCGACGTCTTCGAGAAGGACGTCGAGTCGGTGAAGAAGGCCCTCGATGCCACGGCCGCCTACGGCGGCGGGGCCGTCCTGCTCGTCCCCTGCCGGATCGGCGGCAAGATGCCCAAGCCGTGGCAGTACGACTACGCCTTCGACGAGAAGACCTGCCGCGTCACCAAGGTGGCCTCCGGCGACAACGAGCCCTACGCCGCCTACATCGAGGCCCACAACGCCGCCACCGACGCCAGCCGCAAGGCCTTGGAGAAGCTCATCCCCGCCGCCGAGAAGGCCGGCGTCGTCATCGCCGTCGAGAACGTCTGGAACAACCTGTGGGTCAAGCCGGCGCTGTTCGCGGCCTTCGTGGAATCGTTCGACAGCAAGTGGGTCCAGGCGTATTTCGACATCGGCAACCACGTCAAGTACGCCCCGCCGCAGGAGTGGATCGCCGCCTTGGGCACGCGGATCAGCCGCTGCCACGTCAAGGACTTCAAGCTCAACCCCGACGGGCACGGCGGGAAGTTCGTCAACATCCGCGACGGCAGCGTCGACTGGCCGGCGACGATGAAAGCGCTCGACAAGGTCGGTTACCACGGCTGGATGACCATCGAGGGCAGCGGCAAGCTGTCGATGGAAGAGCGCGGCAAGCGCCTGGACCTGATCCTGGCGGGCAAGTAGCCCCCCTGCCACGGATTCGCCGGCCTCCAAGGTACCCCCGCAAACAGCCCGGGGCCCAAGCCCCGTGGGCCCGTGGCCCCGCCTCCGCGCCGCCCCTCCGCGCCGCCCGCGAAAGCGGCGTCGTTGCCGCCGCACTCCACAGGGCGCGTAGCGAGGTCTGGAGGGCGTAGGCCGCGGCGGCGGGTTCCTCGCCGACGGCGGGCCCTTACACACCCCGGCCGTCGCGGCAAGCGTGCAGACGGCGGCCGCGAAGGCG
>CAYLPJ010000076.1:0-24420 GCA_964385465.1 uncultured Planctomycetaceae bacterium
CCGCCCGCAAGGACGGCCATAGCCTTGTCGCACTCCACGGCAGTCGCCGCCAAATATGGAGTGCGGCGGCAACGACGCCGCTTTTCTTCGCCCACGGGGGGCGGCTGCACAGCCGGGGCGTCGCGGCAAGCGTGCTCGCGTCGGGCGCGGAAGGGGCCCACGCCGCCCGCAAGGACGGCCATAGCCTTGTCGCACTCCACGGCAGTCGCCGCCAAATGTGGAGTGCGGCGGCAACGACGCCGCTTTTCTTCGCCGACGGGGGGCGCCCGCCGGGAGAGCGGGTCGGGGTTGGGGTTGGCGTTCGGTCGGCCATCCGGTCAGCGCCCCCGCGGCTCGAGGCGGTAGGCGAACTCGCCGGGCTTCGTGCGGAAGGTGACCGCGCCGCCGTCGGCGTTGAAGGGCACGTCCCGTCCGGGGGTGCCGTCGATCTTCACGGCGCGGATTCGCCCGACGGCGGCGTCCATCCCCGCCTCCGTCGGCCGGACTGTCAGGTCGAACGCCGGCTCGTCCGGCAACGGGGTCAGGAGCAGGCCGCCGTCGGTGGGCGTGCAGCGCAGGGCGCCGGTCGTCCGCACCCAGCCGAAGTCGATCGGCCTGGCCTCCAGGTTCCACCGCTGGGTGCGGTCCGGCGGGGTCGGGGCCTTCTGGAGCCGCACGTCGGTGACCTTGCCCCCGGCCCGGCTGACGTGCAGCGTGCCCAGGAGGATCCGCCGGCTGCCGACGTCCTTGCCGGCCAGCGGCAGCCGCCCGGTGCGGTCGTAGAGGCCGGCGACGACGGCATACTCGCGGTCGTCTGCGTCGGGGGGCACGCTCAGCGGGTGGGTCGGCGCGGCCTCGACGACACCGGCCCACTTCGTCGCCGGCGGGTCGGGGTCGAAGTCTCCCTGGAAGGCGATCCGCTCGTCCCGCCAGGTGTCCAGGTTCGCCACGAAGTGCACGAACGCCCGCGCCGCCCGCGGCGCCGGCTGGTCCGCGTGCCACCGCATCCGCAGGCGGAACCGCCCGTCGCCGAGGTGCTCGATGCCGACCGCCTCCGGGCGGATGCGCACCCCCGCGGACGCGTCGTGCCCCCGGGCGTTGGCGTACCGCCGCCCGGCGCCGGAGGACTGCTCGACGATCACCCCGTCGATCCGCTCGATCGCCGAGATCAGCCCGCCTTCGCCGCCGGCGAAGTAGCCGCAGGGCGGCAGGACACGCCCGGCCGTCCGCCAGTCGCCCTCGCCGCGGTTGACGCGGATCGTCGTCCCGTCCGACCAGGTGATCGTCTGGCGGTCGATGTCGCCGTCGGCGAACCGCACGGCCGTGATGCGTTCGGCCGCGATCCCGCGGATGACGTCCTGCGCCAGCCAGTATTTCCGCACGGCCCCGCGGCCGAACGCGCCGGCGTCGATCATCAGCGCGTGGCCGGTGAGCAGTTCGGCGGAGATGTAGTCGTCGCTCTCGATGCCGGCGTGGCGGCGGGTCCGCCCGCCCTGGTAGCGGCGGGAGTAGCCCACGCCGTGGAGGCTGAAGCGGTCGTGGAGGACGGCGTCGTACCAGGGCACGCGCTGCCAGGCCTTGCAGGGCACGCGGCGGACGAACCGCCCGGGGCGGTCGGAGAGGCGCAGGAACTGGCAGTCGGCTCCTTCGAGGTAGCCGGTGAGCTGGTCGTGCCCGGCCTCGGAGGTCATGGGGGCGTCGCCGCCGAACCGCTGGCGGATGTGGGCGAACGCCTCGCCCCAGTGCTTGCGCGTCTCCAGCGAGGAGTGATAGCGCCCCTGGCGGTCGTGGAAGTCCACGCAGCCCATCGAGGTGAACACGTCGATGAAGTAGTGCGTCGGCGCGAGGTCCTCGGCGATGAGCTCGATGTTGCGGCGGAGGAACGGCTGGAACCGGTCCGGGCGCCAGCGGTAGCTCTGGGCCCCCCGCCCGCGGTTGTACCACGCCCGGACGGGCTCGCCGCCGGGGGTGTAGCAGACGTTCTCGTAGGTGAAGCCCTCGCTGTCGGGGTAGACGTCGATGTAGTTGTCGTGCAGGCCCCAGGGGATGTTGGCGTCGCGGCAGACCCGGCCGATCTCGCGCATCTCCTCGACGGTGCCCAGATCGGGGTTCGGCGGGTAGATGTCCGGCAGGCGGTAGTCGTACCCCCAGCGCTGCCAGACGTGCACGGTCAGCAGCGAGTCGGTCAGGCCGTAGGCGATCATCCGCCGCATCCGCCGGGCGATGTCGGCATAGCGCCCGCCCCAGATGTCGAAGACGAACCGCCCGGCCTTGTCGGCGAAGGCCGGGGCGGCCTGCTTGTCGTACAGCGGGCGGTAGCGGAAGGCGGCGTCGAAGGCGCCGTCCAGCGAGGGCACGAACGTCAGCGTCGCGCCCATCGTCGTGTGCAGGGCGTAGGTGCGGTCGGCGGGGTCCACCTCGAACCGCTCCGGCGGGTTGTCGCTGGCGGTCAGCAGCGAGACGCCCGGGAAGTCGCACGCGACGTGGCTGGTCGACAGGTCGTGCCCGCCGAAACGCGAGACGAACGCGCCCGGCTCGACGACGCAGTAGCCGTGGCCGTAGAAGACGCGCCCGGCCTCGACGTCCGCCGGGCCCGGGGCGAGGTCCGTGATCCGCTTGGGGCACGTCGTGCGGATCCGCAGGCCGGACTTCTCCGCCCACAGCTCGCAGACGAGGTCGAACGCCTCGCCGTCCAGCACGCAGCGGTGCGTGACGGTGATCTTCTCGCCCGCCGCGCCGGGCGTCACGCCCACCCACCGGACGACCAGCGGGGAGGGCTTCCACCCCGCCGGCTGATCGAGCACGCGGACCCGCAGGCCGTCGAGGACCACGGACCGCTCGGCCGTGCCGAACGCGATGGCCGCGTCGGCCAGGCCCGCCCGCCCGAGTGCGACGGCGGCGCGGCAGGGCCCGTCGAGCTCGAAGGCCAGCTCCTCCCTGCCGGCGCCCGCGCCGACGGCGAGGACGCGGCGGGCGCGGTCGCGGAGGGCCTTCCGCTCCTCGGCCGACAGGGCCTCGGCCACCGTGCCGGCCTGGACGATCGGCTCGGCCCAGTAGCTCGAGTCGCACACCGTGTTGCGGTCCGGGCCGGGATGGCTCTCCAGGCGAAGCTCGATTTCCTCGCCCGCCCACCGGCTGAGGTCCGCCTCGCCGGGCGTCCACGTCTTCGCCGCCGTGTGCCGCTCGAACAGCTTCTCCTCGCCGACCCACGCGCGGAAGGTCACGCCGTCGCTGGGCGGCTCGTCGGCGGAGTGGTCGCGGATGGCGTTGGCGAAGCGGAGTTTGATCGGCTTCGCGTCCGGCAGGCGGAGCGTCCAGCAGAGGAAGGCGGCCCCCGCCCCGCCGCGCCAGGGCGGGTGGAGGACGAACGCCCGCCTGGCGGCCCCGCGGGCGACGTTGCGGACGCCGAGGCTGGTGCCGGTGGCCTCGTCCGTGCCCGTCCAGCCGTGCGGGGCCGATTGCGGCTCGCCGTCGAAACGGCGCCAGGTGCAGCGGTGGGCGCTGAGGTGGGAGAGGTCGATCGCGGCGTCGGCGGGGACGTCCACGACGGGCGGGTCGGCCCGGGCGTCGCCGGAGGCCGGCGGGAAGCGGCAGGCGAAGATGCGGACGGCGTGGGCGGTTCGCTCGCCGCCCCCGGCGGTGAAGGTCGCGCGGACGTGCGCGGGATACAGGGCGGACTCGGCCCCCTCCCCGGCGGCCATGGCGAAGGCCGCCTCGGCCCGCCCGCCGGCGGGCACGGTGACGGTCCGCCCCGTCTCGCCGACGGCCCGCCATTCGTCCACGAGCCCGAACAGTTCCAGGCGCACGGTCAGCGCGTCCTCGCCGCGGTTGACGAGAACGACCGGCACGGGGACGGGCTTGCCGCAGGCGGTGACGTCGGCGATCCGCCCGACGGTCATTCGCAGCGGCCCGGCGGCGACCTCGTGCCCGTCGAAGGCCTCGGCCGACGAAAGCGGCAAGACGGCAGACAACGCGACAGCAATGCGTTTGGTCATGGGGTACTCCTATCGCGTGCAGCGGTAGACGAAGGCTGGGGGGAGGTTCCACCAGACGGTGCGGGAACGGGCGACGTGGGCGAAGGCGGCGTCGAGGCGGCGGCGGAAGCGCTTGCCCGAGGCCAGCAGCAGGCCCTGGAGGTAGGCGAAGGTCGCGAAGCGCCCGCCGGGGCGGAGGGCCTCGAGGGTGGCGTTCAGCAGGCGGTCCTGGATGTCGGCGTCGAAGGCCGCCCACGGCAGGCCGCTGACGATGCAGTCCGCCGCCTCGGCGCCGATGTCCGCGAGCCCCTCGCCGACCCGCTCGGCCGAGCCGGCCAGCAGGTTGGCCTCGGGGAACGCCGCGGCGAACCGCTCGGCGAGGCGGGGGTTGGCCTCGATGGCCAGGTAGGCCGCGCCCGGGCGCTTGCGGGCGAGGATCTCCCGCGTGAATACGCCCGTGCCCGGGCCGTACTCGACAATCACGCCGGCGTCGGCCAGGCCGATGTCGCCGACGATCGTCCGCGCCAGCGCGCGGGAGCTCGACGCGATCGCGCCGGTCGTCTTGGGAGCGCGGAAGAACTCACGGAGAATCGTCGGCACTGGGGGGCTCCTGTGGCAGCAGCGGCACGCGGAAGGCGTTGCCGTCGGCCTTCTCGATCCGGTCCCGGATCGCCCGGCCGTTGAGGACGACCTGCGGCGCGGCCTCGAGCCCGCCGACGATCAGCGCCCGGGCGATGCCCTTCTCGGCCTCCTGGCCGGGCCGGAGGGCGTAGTCGATCGCCAGGCGGTTGGCCTCGGCGTGGAAGGCCACGCGGGCCATGGCGAGCTTGCCCTCGCCGGCGAGGGTGACCCCGCCGGGCAGCTCCAGCCGCCAGTCGGTCGGCTCGGGGAACGGGTTGCAGGCGGCGTAGATGCCCGCCTCGGGCAGCGCCCGCAGGTAGGCCATGTGCCCGGCCTCGACGGTGAGCTTCGCCCCGCCGACCTCGAGCCTGCCCGTCGAGGCCTGCACCGCCAGCGGCGTCCGCCGCCAGACGCCCTTGGGCAGGCAGGGCGAGGCGCCGTTGACGCGGCGGTAGGCGAACAGCCCGTCCGTCGGCCTGCCCTCGCGGTACGTCGTGCGGATGCCCACCTCGAAGCGGTCCTCGCCGCTGCGGTAGTCCACGTGGTAGAGGTTCGCGTCCGGCTCGTCGCGGACATCGAGCTTCGCGGCCGCCATGTGTTCGGCGAACGCCTCGGCCGAGCCGTACTCGCTCTCGTCGCCGAACTCGACGACGAACCCGCCGGCGGCCCGGTCGGCCCGGGCGGCGAAGGCCTTGTCGAAGGCGGGCTTGCCCGTCAGCGGCGTGGCGCGGAGGTTGTAGTTGTCCACCAGCAGCGCGGGGGTGAAGTCGATCTTGTGGAACGTCTGCGTGACGCCCGGGCGGAGGATGACCTCGGCATCGCGGCCGAGGTCGGTCGCCGGCAGGGGGATCAGCCCGATGCAGGCCACGCCGTCGTGGATGACGATCGGCTCGCCGGCGCGGGCGCGGTGGGGCAGCTTCTCCACCGCCTTGCCGCCGGCGGTGATCCGCCAGCTAGGCTTCGGGCGCTCGTAGTTGAACAGGGCGACGGTGGCCTGGAGGCTCTTGAGGTCCTTCCGCCCGGCCGTGCCCGGATACGGGCTGGTGACCACGACCATCTTGTTGCGGTGGTGGACGGTCGCCTCGCTGCCGAAGTGACGGATCCATCCGGGGGCCATGTTCACGAGCTGCGTCTCGTTGACGCCGTAGCGCAGCAGCATCGTGCCTCGCTGCCGCATGTGGGTAACGGGCTGGGCCTTTCGGCGCCAGTGGCCCAGCAGGTGGACGAAGCCCCACCCGGCGTCGCAACTGAACAGCCCGTAGTCGCGTCCGAGGAAGGTCCGCCGCTGGATGGGGTGTTTCCTGTGCCCGCCCCACTGGGTGAAGGCGGTGGTCATCTGGAAGGGCAGGGGCTTGTCGTCGACGACGCGCCACATCCACGCCGGGCCCCAGGGCCCGCGGAGGCTCTGCCCGGCGACGCGGAGCGGGGGAACCTCGCGCCCGACGACGGGCATCCCGCCGGGAAGCTCATCGGCCTCGTCGGCGCCGTCGGCCGCCGGCGGGAGCCCGTGCAGCACGCCCCGCTTGCTCAGCGTGTGGACGATGTGATAGACCCCCTCCCGGGTGGCCAGAAGGTGCTCGGTGGCCGTGCGGGCCGAGCCGGCGAGGAACCGCCGCAGGTTCGGGTGGTACGCCCCGGCCAGCTCGTCGACGCTCTTGGCCAGGATGGTCCGGCCCATCATCCGGTCGAAGTGCGTGGGGCCGAAGTCGGCGATCATCTTCTGGGCGCTGAGCGTGATGGCGAAGTAGTAGTGATCGATGGACTCCTGCGTCGAGCCGTCCAGCCAGCTCCAGGTCCGCAGGGGCCAGTGCTCCACGCCGTGCCTGCCGTCGGCGAGGGCTCGCTTCGAGCCGATGATGTCCCCGCCCAGCAGCGCGCCCATCGACGCGGTGTGGTTGAAGTTCATCGTGCTCATCGTGTAGCAGAACCCGCCGCGGAAGAAGCTCTTGTTGCCCCGCCAGTCGCCGGTGGCGGCGTAGTAGCTGTCCATCTTGACCTTCGCCGACGTGTTCCGCCCCTTCTTGAGCTGGTCGTACATCGGGTGGATGAGCCTCGGCGTCGTCGGGTCGTCGGGGAACAGATCGAGGCTCGTCCGGCGGTCGGGCATCAGCCAGGCGGTCCAGTAGTTCCGCCAGTGGTCCTTCATCGGCTCGGGCATGGCCTCGCGGTAGAGGTGCCACGGCAGCAGCACCTTCGCCGCCTCGAAGCCGTGCCAGCCGCGGAACTGCCTTGCCAGCACCACGTCGACCCAGCCGGCGTAGACGCGCTGCGGGCCGGGCCGGCGCCCCCGCCTGGCCATGCGGTCGCGGAGGTACTTCGCCACGTAGCGGTACCAGAACGGCGTGTCGGCGTCGAGCCCGCCGCGGGCGTCCCCGACGGCCAGCAGCTCCTCGATCCGCCGCCACTGCCACCGCGGCATCCACGCCGGGCGCCGGGGGGCGAACCGCTCGGCGAAGGCGGCGATCTCCTCGTCGGAGGGCATCACGGCCGTGGGGGCGCCCCCCTTGCCCGTCCGCTTCAGTTCGGCGGCAAGGGCGGCGACGTCCGCCGGAGGCGCAAGCTTACCCACCTTCTCCGCCGCCGCGTCGGGCACGAACGTGGCCACCAGCTTCGGCGCGTCGATCACGATCCCGCGCCCGCCGGTGGCGGTGGCCCATTCGTAGCAGCCGGTGTAGTAGCGGTGGTCGTAGGTCTCCCACTTGCGGACGAGGAAGCCGCAGTCGGCCAGGCGGCGGAGGCGGGCGGCGAGCGTCTTGCCGAACGCCTCGTCGGTCGCCGCCGCGGTGACGTCCATGCGCCCGGTGACGTTCTCCGTGGAGACCTCGGTGGGCCCGAAGCGTTCGGGCACGCGGTCGCGGTCGCCGTCGGCGGCGCCGTACCTGCCCCAGTAGCCCGCGCCGTGGATGTACGCGTTGTAGGTCGGCCCGGTGTCCTTGTCCGCGTGCCACGGCTTGCGCAGCGCCCACGCCACCGCGTGCCACCGCGGCGGCCTCTTGGCCCACAGCCCGCCGACGCCCCAGTTCAGCCGGTAAGAGTAGCCGCCCAGCGGGTCGATCCCGCTGACGCTGCCCGGCGGCTCGAACTCCGTGTGCTTGTACGGCAGGACCAGCTCCAGCTTCGCCAGGCGGTAGCCCCGGTCGATCTGCTTCGCCAGCCGCTCGGCCGCGGCGGGAAAGCGCACCAGCAGCGAGCGATGGATCGCGTCGAAGGCGATCGCCCCTGCCACGCCGTCGGTCTTCGCCGGGTGCCAGACGGCCGTGGCGCCGGCGGCCTCGCCGCGCTTGTCCTTGACGGTCGTGACGCCCCCGGCGGCGAGGACGACGGGCTGGTCCCACATCGCCCGGAAGCCCGCGATGCCGGCGGTCTCGCACTGCTCGACGGTAACGGTTTCCGGCTCGGCCGCGGCGACGACGGCGGCGGCCAGCAGGACGACAACGAGGCTGCGGCAACCCATGCGTTCGGTCCTTTCAGTTGATCCATCCGTGGACGGCCTGCCACGCGGCGGCGAGGGCAAGTGCGAGGTGCACGGCCCCGGCGGCGCAGGGCAGGCGCGTCCGCCCGGTGCGGGCGCGGTCGGCGATGGCCGCGCCGAAACTGCCGCCGGCGAGCACCATGACCGTCCAGGCCGCGCTCGCCCGCCGCGACCGCCCGGGCGGAGTCAGCATGCCGGCGGCGACGTTGAGCACGCCCAGCCCGCCGGCGGCCAGGGCCGCCCAGGCCCGCCCGTCGTGGCCGCGGGCGCTCAACAGCCCGGCCAGGCCGACGAGGGCCAGGGCGAGCTGCGCGGCGACCGTCACCCAGAACACGATCTGGAACGGCACCTTGCGCGTCTTGTGTCGCAGCAGCCGCTGGGCGGGCAGCGCCGCCGGCGAGCCCCCCGCCGCGGCCAGCAGGTGCAGGATGAGCTCGGGCGTCCGCCCGCGCCGCCGCTCGGCCGCCCGCTTGTCGTAGGCGTAGAGCAGCACGGTCACCGCGTTGACCGCCGCGGCGTACCACCACGCGGCCCGCCCGCCGGTCAGCAGCGCGGGCACGACCGCCAGGGCCGCCAGCAGCCCCAGCACCGCCGCCCCCCACCGCAGGTAGACCGGATCGATCGCCGACCGCCGCCGCGCCGCGGGCCTCGCCTTCGCCTTCCGCTGCGCCACGCCGCTAGGCCTCCGGCACGATGGCGCCGTGCTCGGCCAGCAGCCGCCGCAGGTCCGCAAGGGGCACGTCCCGCGAGGCGGCGCCGCCGGCGGCCGCCAGCGCCGCGGCCGCGCCGGCCGCCTGGCCCATCGCCATGCACGGCGCCTCCACGCGCAGGGCGGAGTTGGCCTCGCGGTCGCTGGAGACGCACCGCCCCGCCGCCAGCAGCCGCCGGCTCCCGGCCGGGACGAGCGCCGAGAAGGGCACGGTGGGCACGACGCCTTCGGCGACCGGGCGGTGGAAGCCGCCCTCGGTCCGGTGGATATCGACGTTGTAGAAGGCGTGGCATATCGCGTCGTCGTAGACGCGCCCGGCGAGGTAGTCGTCGACGGTGACGGTCGTCTCCCCGACGATGCGGTACGTCTCGCGGACGGCCGTCTCGGTCCGCATCTCGACCAGCCGGGCGTTCTCGCAGCCGCTCAGCGTCCGCACGAACCGCAGCAGGCGGAGGATGCTCCGCCGCCCGGCGACGTTCGCCGCCGACTTGCCCGGCGAGGTGGACCCCTCGATGTCGGTGGTGTGCTGGCAGTTCCCGCCGCGGGCGCGCAGGAACTGCACGCGGTGCCCGGCCGGGGCGGCGCAGTCGCCGGGGCGCAGCTCGCCGGACTCGATGGCGGCATTGAAGCGGCGCTCGATTTCATCGGCGTCGAGGGCGTCGGGATCGTAGCCGCCGAACCGCGTGCGGAGCGTGCCCGGCTGGAGCACGTCGCTGCGGATGCGGTCGAAGCCGAGCAGGGCGACGATATCCGCATCGCCGGTGCAGTCGATCATCTCGCGGCAGCGCAGGCGGCGGCGGACGCCCTTGCCCGCGGCGGCGAGAAGCCACCCGTCCCCGCCGTCGGGCTCGACGGCGACGGGCAACTCGTGGTAGTGCAGCGTCACGCCGGCGTCGAGGGCGGCCTCCTCGGCCAGGCAGGCCAGCAGCGGTGCGCACAGCTTGATCTGCCGGCGGTGGTGCGGCGGGTCGGTGGCGGTGAAGTCCGGCATGGAATCGCCGGCCTCGCGGACCGTCCGCTCGACGAGCTCCCAGCCGATGCCGGCGATGATCTGCCGGCCCCACGCGTGGAAGAGCCCGGGGTAGTCCACCCCGCCCGTGGTCAGCGTGCCGCCGAGCTGCCCGCCCATCTCGATGACGACCGTCGAGGCCCCCGCGCGGGCGGCCTGGATGGCGGCGACCGCCCCGGCCGTGCCGCCGCCGATGACGGCGACGTCGCATTCCTCGGTGAGCTCGTCGATGCCCTTGGGGCCGGGGATGTCCATCTCAGCCTCGCTTTCGTCGTGCGTTTCGCAAGCGGTCCTTGCGGGCGCGGCGGCGCTGGCGGCGGCGGGTCCGGTGGTCGGCGTCCTCGAGGCGGCGCCGGCGGCGGCGCCGGCGGCGGGCCTCGCCGATCAGCTCGGCCTCGGCGCCGACGCCGCCGGCGAGGTCCTCGACCGTCGCGCCGGGGACGTCCCAGACGCTCCGCGGCTCGTCGGCGCCCTCGGCGCCGGCGCCCGCGGCGCGGGGCGGGTCGTCGAGCGACCGCCCCGGCCCGCCGAGCGCGTCGGGGCGCAGGGCGGGTTCGCTTTCGGTCTCTGGCGGCTTGTCGTCTTCGCGTGCGATCGGCTCGCCTCCGAAGGATGCATCTGCCGGCGGCATTCTACCGCGCCGGCGGCACCGACCGCGACGGGGCGACTTGTATAATGGAAGGCCTATGGACGCGCGACAAACGGACATCCCACGCCGGCTGCTCGGTGCCCTCGCCATCGCCCTGGCCGCCGCGACGGCCTCCCCCGCCGACGTGCCCCCGCCGGCGGAGACGCCCGTCGAGGTCGTCGTCTCCGGGCGGACCTCCACGCTGAAGGACATCACCATCGTCCCCGCCGGCCGGGAGATCCCCCCGAACTTCTCCGGCGGGCAGGTGAAGAACACGCCCGGGCACGTGTGGTACGTCAGCCGCCACTACGCCCTCAAGACGAACATGCCCGAGGCCTTCGCCCGCGACTGCCTGATCTGGGCGGAGCTGGCCTACCCGCACGCCGTGCGCGTGCTCGGGCGCGAGCCCGAGGGCCTCGACCGCCGGCGGATGGTGTTCGTGTACGGCAAGGACCTCGGCTCGCTCAAGGACGCGACCTGGACCGACGGCGGCTTCCGATGGGGCTACTCCGGCGGCGGGGTGACCTTCGACTCCCTCCGCGCCGCCTACAACTACCCCAGCGGCTCGCTGACCTACCACAAGCGCGACCTGGTCATCCACGAGAACCTCCACCTCCTCCACGCCTGCGTCACCGGCGACTGCGACAACGTGCCCTTCCGCCTCATGGAGGGCATGACCTACGCGCTGGCCAACCACGTCTACGACAACCGACGCAAACGCCTCACCGTCGCCGTCCTCGACAAGCCCACCGTCAACAACATGCTCGACAAGGCCCTGCGGCAGCTCGCACGCGCCGGCCGCGTCCCCGGCGTCCTGGAACTCACCGCCCGCCGGGCCACCGGGCCGCAGGTCGGGCTGTTCACCCAGTTCTGCTGGACCGACCCCGACCGGCTCATGCGGTGGCGGCTGTGGCGCGACACGATGCTCGACCACGTCGGCCGGGGGCTGCGCAAGGCCGACCGCCGCGCCACCGAACGGTGCTTCGGGGACCTCGCCGCCCTCGACGCGGCCTGGCGGGCGTGGGTCAAGCGCCGCCGCAGCACGTTCCATTACGTCGACTGGGGATGGGAGCAGGTCGGCGACACGCTGTGGTCCTACGGCTGGCCGCAGAAGACCGCCTTCTCCCAGACGAACATCGATCTCCCCCCAGGCCGGCCGGCCGAACCGGACCCGCTGCGGATGGACTGGCCCGCCGACCCGCTGCCCGAGCACCTCGTCGGCCCCGCGCGGCGCGGGGGCAAGGCGCCGAGCGTCGCCGCCGTGCTGGACTTCTCCCGCAACCCGGGCAAGGGGCTCTGCGGGCTGGCGGTCGGCGTGATCGAAGGGCCCCAGCGCCGCCCGGCGCGGCTGCCGCGGGACGCCGTCGGGCAGATCAACTGCTACCTCCGGGCCGGGCGCACGCTCGTGCTCGACGGGCGGGCGATCGGCCTGCGGACCGTCGAGGCCGTCGTGCCCGAACCGCTCCGCGACGCCGCCGCCGGCGACGGGCACCGCTTCGGCCTGACCCTCCGCGTCGAGGCGCGAACGCTCCGGGCCACGCTGCGGGCCGGGGCCAAGGGACGCGTGGGGAGCGTCTCGGCCTCGCTGCCGCTGACGGCCGTCAGCCGGCAACGCGTGCTGGCCGAGCCCCTGGCCGTGATCGCCAGGGACGGCTACCACGGCGTGACGCCGCATCTGGACGCCGCCCGCGAGCCCGCGCCGGACCTCGATGAGCCCGCGCCGCCGAACCGCTGGCGGTTCGCCGGAGAGGACGAGACCTTCGCCCTCTACCGCGCCGCCTGGCGACTGGGCGAGGCGGCGCCCGGGGAGCTGCTCGCCCTCCGCGACCGGCTGGCCGAGGCCATGGACGCCGACCGCGCCGACCAGCGGGCCGCCCTGGCCGACCACGCCCGCCGCCTGCCCGGCGTGCTGGCCGCCGTCGCCGCCTGCGAGCACGCGCGCCGCGACGAGGCCGTCGCCGACCTGCTGGGCATCACGCTGGAGCTGGCGGACTGCAACCCGCCGGACGCCCCGGCGGAGGTCGTCGCCCGCCTGACCGCCGCCGACCGGCCCGCGCGGGCGACCGTCACGTTCGCCGGCGCCGACGGCGCCCGCGGCCCGACAACGGAGCTCGCCGCCGCCCCCGACCGCCCCGCCAGCGCCCGCTGGCCCCTGCCCCCCGCCGGCGGGGGCCACCCGCGCACCGTCACCGCCACCGCCAAGGTCCGCTGCGGCCCCCACACCCTCCACCTGCGAACCCGCCGCCACGTCCGCCCACGCGAACCCGAAGCGGCGAAGTAGCCCGCCGCCCGGCGAGCGCCACAAGCCGACGCCCCCATCACCGGTTCCTCAGATGGGAGCGAGAACGGTCGCGATGTTGTGATTGGCGATCTGGTGCTGAATCACGAACGTGGAGACGCCGAACGCGTCGGCGAGGTCCTCGACCTCATCGGCCGAGACCTGATCGGAGGCGAGGTGTTCGGCAAGCAAGTCGGCCGGGGCGAGAAGCTCGGCCGCGAAGGCGCGGGTGCGTGCCTGCCTCTCGGTGGCGGCGGCGGACAGCAGATGTGCCGGACCGTCGCCGTCCATGAGCATCGCCCCGACGGCACGGGCGGCGAGGAACCTTCGCGACTCCGGGCGGCGCCTGGCCGCGTAGAGCGCCGGCGAGCCGCTGTCGGCGCACCAGCTCAGGGCGTCCATCGCGGGGGGGCTCCATTCCGCTTCGACAACGGGCACCTCGCCGCCGACCACTTCCGCGAGGTCCAGGGGCGCTCGGTCTCGCAGAGACAGGCGGTCGCGGACGGCCCGGGCAAGTTCGTACCCCTGCTGCCATGGCGGCCCGGAACGCGTCGGCACGGCCAGGTCGCGAATCAGCTCGGTGGCGCGGGATGAGACTGCGAGGGCTTGCAGTTCGCGCAACCCCTCTCGTACCCAGTCGCGGTGTCCGGCAAGCTGCCGGGGGTCGGCCGACTGGAGGAAGTCCTCGAGAAGCTCGGCGTCGAATTCCTCCTCCAACGCCTCGATGCGGTCGGCGAGTTCGTCCTCGACGTCGAACGGATCGAGTCCGAGCCTCGCCGCGGCACGACAGAAGGCCTGCTCGTCCTCCGTGAGAGACTCGATGACCGCCCACTCCTGCTGGAGCCAGGTACCCGAGATGCCCTGTGCACCGAGACGGGCAACCACCTTGCCAACGAACCGGCCCAGAGCCCGGCTCACCTCCTCGGCATCGATGCTGCGCGCGCCGGACTCGGTGAACCTCAGCGGCTGGGTCCGCAGGCGCATCTGCTCCCAGGACAGCTTGATGCCGGCCCCCTCACGGAACAACGTCAACGAAGGGAAGGCGAAGCCGTCCCCGGCATGTCTCATGTTGTGCCTGCTGCTGAGTTCCGCGTCCCGCCCGGGGGTACTGCACTCGCAGAGGAGGTTCCACCAATACGCCACCATCCACTCAGCAAGCGGATACATGGAGACGATGAGCCGATCGCGAACCGCTTGAGCGAACTCGTCGTGCACGCGGGTGACCGTCTCGTCGCCGACGCGGATCGCCAGCGAGCCCATGGTGGCGGCGATCTCCGGCGCGGTGTGCCCGGGCAGGCGCATCCAATCGAGATCGAAGGCCAACGCGTTCATGGCAGGCCTCTCACGTTCTCCCACGGCTCCAGAGGGTACCCATGGTAGCACCCGTTGCCGGTCAGCCTTGCTTCATACACCACGGAACCACGGCGAACCCACGCATATCTCGGGAAGCCGTTCTGCCAGTGCCGGCCTACGTGTCCGGCCCGAATCGCCTGCCGAAGCCATTCCACCAGCTCCTCCCGCCTTCCCGCCAACTCGCGCGGGCAAACCGTCGCGTCGGGGCTGGGTGTGCCTCGAGGCCCGGCGAAGGAGGGCATGTCCTTGTGGTCCGTGCTGCCCGTGTAGTCCGCAACCCCGGCGGCGTCATCGACGGACTCACCCGCCGGCGCCGGGATGACCTTGCGGTGCTTGGCATTCTCCCTTCTGCGCCGCCGCCTCGTCATGCCAAAACCTCCCTGATTGTACACCGTTCCGGAAACGAACGGATGAGGATACTGCGCAGACCGCCGCCCTCCTACAGCGACCGCAGGGCGCCCTCGACGGTGTCGGCGGTGACTTCGTAGGTCCGGCCGTCGACGACCTTCACGCCGGGTCGGCCGGCGGGGACGCGGCCGCGGGATACCAGCTCCAGTCGCATGGTCACGGGGTGCTTGACGCGGTAGGGCTCGATCTTGCCGGCGGCGCACTTTTCGACGGCCTTGGCCGCGCCGTCGCGGATCCGCTGGTGGGCGACGGGCTTGCTCAACAGTTGCCCGCCCTGGCAGTCGAGGCCCTTCTTGACCTGGACGGCGACGACGCCCTTGACGGTCCTGCGCGCCTCGCGGCAGAGCTTGTCGTCGCCGCTGGTCATGATGGTGGGCACGCCGTGGTCGCCGGCGATGCCCGCGTCGACGGCGAACTCCCCGCACAGCGTGCCGTTCATCCGGAAGTTCTGCCACGCCTTCGAGCTCATCGTGTGCTCCAGGATCGCGCCCCGCGTGCCCGCCATCGCGTGGTAGCCCAGCAGCACCAGCCCGTCGAAGCCCTCGATGCCCGGCATCCGCTCGACGCCGCTGCGCCCCTGGATGTACTCCGCACGCGGGTCCAACTCGTCCCAGAGCAGGTGGAAGCCCCCGCCGTGGGCGTCGCGGACGACCACCTCCTCGGCGCCGCCGGCGGCCAGCCCGTCCACGCAGGCGTTGACGTCCCACGTGAGGAACCGCCGGCCGGCGGGGTAGTGCGGCGAGTCCGACATCACCTGCGCGCTGCAGCAGATGCCGCTGATCCCTTCCATGTCCACCATGACGAAGATCTTCATCGCAGCTCTCCCGCCCCCCGGTCGTGACCTACAGCGTGATGCGCTTGCCCGTCTCGGCGGACTCGTACGCCGCCAGGAGCATCTCGACGTTCTGGCGCCCCTCGGCGGCGGTGGCGATCGGCTCCCGCCGGCCCATGAGAAACTCCACCGCCGGGCGCGTCACCCAGCGGATCCGCTGGCCGTGCTGCGGCGGCGTGGGGATGTCCACCTGCGTCCAGTCGTCGTCGCCGACGAGCTTGTACCGCACGGCGCGGGAGTTGGGGGACTCCTCCGTGCGCCCCGCGCAGCTCGGGCCGTCCCCCCAGCGCTGGAGCACCGTGCCCCGCTCGCCGTAAAGGTTCGTCGTGTCGTTGGCGGCGACGCACGTGAACGAGCACTCCAGCACCGCGATCAGCCCGTCCGCCCAGCGGTACACCGCCACGCCGTTGTCGTCGGGGATGCCCGGCTTGACCAGCGTGGCGATCTCCGCCGTCACGCTCGCCGGCCGGCCGAACATCCACAGCAGCCAGTCCGTCGGGTGCGAGGCGTCGTCCATCCACATGCCCCGGTTGAGCTCCGGCTGAACGTGCCATGAGCCCTCGAACCAGTCCCACAGGTGCGTCGAGAGGCCGTGGCGGCGGCGGACCATGTGCACCCGCCCGAGCTTGCCGGCGCCGACGAAATCGCGCATCCAGACGTTCTGCGGATCGCACCGCATCTGCCACGCCATCGAGAGCCCCACGCCGGCGGATTCGACGGCCGAGAGGATCCGGTCGCAGTCGCCCAGCGTCAGGGCCATCGGCTTCTGGAGGAGGATGGGCTTGCCCGCCGCGGCGGCGGCCTCGACGTGGTCGGCGTGCTTGCTCGTCTCCGAGCCGATGATCACGGCGTCGAGGTCGTCGCGGGCCAGCAGGGCGTCGAGGTCGTCGGCGAAGTCCACGCCGGCGGCCTCGGCGGCGTCGCGGCCGCGGGCGATGTCGTCGTCCCAGAACGCGACGACGGCGGCGTCGTCCATGTGGGCGATCTCGGCGGCGTAGGCCTTCACGTGGCCGTGGGCGGCCGAAATGATCCCGATTCCAAGCGGCATCTACTGGTCTCCTTCGAGTTCGTCGGGTTCGTCGGGGGCGGGGCCGGTGTCGTCGTCGGGCGGATCGATCATGTCGGCGGCGCCCAGGGCGTCGGCGAGGCGCTCGACGGCGGCGCGAAGGCGGGCGGCCTCGGCCTCGAGCCTGGCGACGCGGTCGGCCAGGGCGGGCGTGGCGTCCGGGGGCGGGGCGGGTGCGGCCGCCGCGGCGGCGGCTTCCTCGATCGGGTGGAGCGTCGGGCAGAGGAGTTGGGCGTAGCGTTCGGCCCGGCTGCCCGGGGCGGGGGGCACGCGGCGGATGAGCGGCTCGTCCCGCTCGTCCATCATGTACGCCAGTGTGGCGCGGACGTCGTCGAGCGAGCCGAGCTCGTGCATCCGCGAGGCCCGCGTGCGGATCTCCCCGCAGGTCTGCGGGCCGCGGAGCAGCAGCTCGGTCAGGACCGCCAGCTCCCGCGTGCCGACCTCCAGGCCCTCGCGGGCGTTGTGCTTGTACTTCATCACCCGGCTGCCCGCGGTGTCGGCGTAGAGGACCAGCCCCTTGTCCCGCAGGCCCTCCAGGGCGGCCACCACGCGGTCCTCGTCCACCGACAGCACCGGGTGGCGGTTGGACTTCTGGTTGCACCCGGTCACCAGGGCGTTCAGCGACATCGGGTACTGCGAGGCGACCGTGTGGGCCTTCTCGACCAGCACGCCGAGGACGCGGCATTCATCGGGGGTCAACTCGACCATCGTCCGTTCGCTCCTCTCCTTCGCACGCCGACGCCGCCGGGGCGGCTCTCAGCGGATCGGGCCCGACAGCGGCGGGGCCTGGCGGCGGTCGCCCACGTGGCGGATCTCGTACGGCAGCGGGCCGCACGTCCGCTCCAGGAACGCCTTGTGCTCGGCGACCACCTCCGGGTGGGCGTCGTACACGTTCTCGCTCTCGGACGGATCGGCCGCCAGGTCGTACAACTCACTCCGCTCCCCCGTGCCGTTGGAGTCGATCACCATGTTCCACTGCTTGCTCCGCACGCTCACGTTCGCGTGCCACGCCGTAATGACTTTCTCGGGCGCGGGGGCGGATTCGTCGAGGAAGTCCCGGCCGTCGGGCTGGATGTCCTGGAGGTCCCGGACGCCCATCAGGTTGGCGATGGCGGGCAGGAAGTCCTGGTGCTGGACGAAGTCGTCGCGGGTGGTCCCGCCGCGCTGCCCGCCGGGCAGGCGGACCAGCAGCGGGATGCCCGCGTTGTAGCGGTAGATGCGGTTGCCCCCCTTGCCGAACTGCCCCTTGTCCCACAACTCCGTGCCGTGGTCGCTGGTGAAGACGATCGCGGTATCCTCGAAGCGGCCCATCTGCTCGAGCTTGTCGAGGAACACGCCGATCCACTTGTCCACGAACGTGACGTAGCCGTAGTACAGCGCGCGGGTCCGCTCGATCTCGGCCTCGCTGGGGTTTCTGCCGTTGATCAACTGCGGCTGGATGTAGTTGCGGCTGGCGTCGGTGGTGTAGTAGGCGTCGGCGAACTCCATCGGCGGGTCCCACCGCTCGTGGGGGGCGAAGGAGTCGATCCACAGCATCCACGGATCGTTCTCGGCGTTCTCCTCCAGCCAGGTGCACGCACGGCGGAAGAGGCGCGGCGTGAGGTAGTCTTCCTCGCTGTGGCGGTCGAGCATGTTCAGCAGGTACTGCGTCAGCGTCGGCCAGCACTTCAGGTCGTTGACGCCCTCGGGGTGGTAGGCGCTGACGTCCACCTTGCTCAGCGGCCCGCTGCGGACCGGGTCCCCCTCCTGCCCGCGGATGAACGCCCACGAGGAGAAGCCGCGGGTGAAGTTCTGCGTGGGCTTGAACATGTGGTACGTGTCGCCGACGAGGCCGGTGACCACGCCGTTCTCGTAGAGCAGTTCCGAGAGCGTCATCTGCTCGTCGGGAATGCGGTGCCAGCCGGGGATCGCGGGCGTCAGACCCCGGCTGCCCATCTCGAACCGCCACGGGAAGCTCCGCTTGCCGGTGAAGCTCGTCCGCCGCGCCTGGATGGTCGGCAGGCCCTCGGCGAAGGCGTGGGTGAAGTGGATGCCCTCGGCCCGGAGCCGATCGAGGTTCGGCACCTTCACGACCGGGTGGTCGATCATGTCGTAACGGAAGGTATCGCAGCAGATCACGACGACGTTCATCGGCGGGCTCCTTCGGTTCGCGTCGGCCGACCCGCCGGGACCGGCCCGACGGGGCTGCCCTGCGGTGTACACCAAACCGACCGGAGAGTCCAGCGGCGGTCGGGCTCGGCGAGAGGGCGCCCCCCGGCACACCAAGCAAAAAGGCCGCCCCCGAAGGAGCGGCCTCACTGCGTCAAGCGGTTGGATCGGACGGGCTTCCGTCCGCCCGATTTCTCAAGTCTACCGCGCCGGGACGAAAGCGACAAGGGGTCGCGTCGGAGAATTCGCGACCTCGCCGCCGCCGGCGAAGAAGGCAGCAATGTGTCGGTTCTGTCCACCCCGCCGGACAATGGACACAGAGAACGCGGTATACCGTAACTCTTTATTTAGTAGGCGATTACGGTTTGTCTTGTGTGTGTCCACCCCGGCGGCGGGGCGGACGGCGGACACGCCGGGACACGGGCGGACACACGCCGGACAGCCCGGCCGGCTGCGGCCCCTTCCCCGCCGGGCGCTGGGGGCCGGTGGCCTGCACGACGGCTTGATCGGTCGCCCCGGTCAGCCCAGGCTCACCGCCCGCCCGGTCTGTGAGGACTCCATCCCCGCCAGGCAGACCTCCACGACGTGCCGGCCCTCCTCCGCCGTCGCCAGCGGCGAGGCGTCCTCCCCGTCGGCGGCCTTCAGCAGCAGGGCGACCTCCTCGGCCAGGAACGTGCTGATCGGGTCGGCCTCTTCCTTGGGCAGCTCGCGGATGGTCTCCCACTCCTCGCCGGTCCGAACGCACAGGCGGCTGTAGGGGTCCAGCAGCATCAGCCCCTTCTCGCAGACGATCTCGTTCCGCTCGCACATCCCCGGGAACGGCGGCCAGGCCTTCATCTCCGGCGGCATCGAGCAGATCTCCCAGAACGTCGTGTAGACGCCGTCGGCGAACCGCAGGAACAGCGACCCGCAGTTCTCGATGGGCGTGTCGGCCCAGAAGTTGCTGAACGCCCCGGCCACCTCGGTCACGCGGCTGCCCTCCATGTGCATCACCATGTCCAACTGGTGGCAGCCGTAGCCGATGAAGAAGCCCATCGAGACCTTCGGGTCGGACATCCAGTGCCCGTCGCGCGTGCCGAAGCCGCGCGCGTTGTGACAGAACGTCTGGCGCATCATGAGGATACGTCCCAGCCGCCCGGAGGCCAGCACCGTACGGGCTTCCTTGGCCAGCGGGAACAGCCGACGCGAGTGCGCTACGCGAAGGCACGCCCCGCTCTTGGCCGACGCCGCCTGCATCCGGTCGCAGTCGGCCAAGCTCGTCGCCATCGGCTTCTCCACCAGCACGTGCTTGCCGGCCTCGAGGCAGGGCACGGCCCCGTCGGCGTGGTAGCCGTGCGGCGTGCAGACGATCACCGCCTCGACATCGTCGGCGGCCGCCATCGCCTCGGCGCCATCCAGCAGGCGCAAGCCATGCTTCTCCGCGTACTTCGGCGCCCGCGACCCGCAGGCGACCGCGACAAGTTCGGCCGCGTCGGACTCCGCCAGCGCCATCGCATACCGGTTCGCCCATCCGCCGGACCCGAGGATACCCACCTTCCGTTTCGCCATGGTTCTCCGCCTTTCGTTTGCTGTGCGTCGGTCTCGGAACAACCATACCGCCGGCGGCGCCACGTTGCCAGAGCGAGAACCGGGAGAGGGAAGACCGCGGGACCGGATTGCCGCATTCCCGGGACCGGAAGACGCATTTTTTTTTCACATTTTCTTTCCCCCCGTGCCACAAGGCTGTCACCCCCCTTCGCGACAATGGCTTACGGATCGGGGCGGGGACGGCAACGCGACCGGGCGGCCCCAATCACCTACGGCCCAGGGGCCGCCCGGTCGTCAGGGGGCGGGGGCCGCACAAGTCTTCGCCCCCGCAAACAGGTCGGCCTGCTGTTTTCGGTTTGCCTGGCTTTCGAAAAGGCCCGCCGGGGGCGGGTGTACTGCGCGAAGCGGTTGATGGGCATTCTCGATGAGCCCGCCGCGATTGACGGGCCGCTTGAGGCGCCTCCGGTGGGGTGAGGCGCTGGCGCGGACCGGCGGGCACGCCGCGTTGCCGCGTTGCCGCGTCGGTGCGTTGCCGCGTCGGTGCGTGGGTGCGTCGGCGCGTGGGTGCGTCGGCGCGTTGCCGCGTCGGCCCGTGGGTGCGTCGGCGCGGATGGCCGGGGGCGGGGCTCAGTGGCTTGAGGCGGTTCCCTCGGCGGCCCGGCGGGCCTGGTGGACGGTCTGGCGGGCGGCGGTCAGCCAGGAGGCGGGGGCGCCGTGGGCTTCGGCCCAGTCCAGGATGCCGGCGACGGCGCCGTCCCTGCCGGCGGCCTCGTCGCAGACGGCCTCGACGAGGATCTCGCCGAGGCCCGCGGGAGTGCCCGGCCAGTCGGGGTCGGCGGCGTCGAACTCGGCGGCGAGGCGTCGGGCGGTGTCTTCGGGCACCGCGGCGCGACGGCGGGAGGCCAGGGCGTCGGCGGCGGAAACGAGGCGGTCGGCCCGGGCGGTGCGCGGCGGGTCGCACGCGCGGAGTTCCTCGGCGAGCATGCGGAGTTGGGCTTCCAGCATATGGCTGGGCATGCCCCGCCGGGCGAGCAGTCCGGCCAGCCAGTCGACCTGGGCCGTCAGCGCGTCGGCGGGCATGTCGGCCATCGAGGCCAGCCAGGCACAGTCGCTGTCGGCGAACTGCGGGCCGCGCCGGGGGTAGCGCCAGGCGTAGTAGCCGAAGGCGTCCCAGCATCGCCGGGCGGCTCGGAAGACGGCTTCGAGGACGGCGGGGGCCGCGGGCACGGGGTGCCGGCCGGCCTCGGGGTTCAGCGTGGTCGCGAACGTCGCCAGCGTGGCGGGGTCCACCGGGTCCAGCGCCGCGTAGGCGCCGGTGAGTGCGTCGAAGATCTCCCCGGCGGCGGCGGCCGCGGCGTCGAGGGCGTCGGGATCGGACAGCGCCGCGTTCATCCGCCGGCTGAATCCCTCCCACTCCCGCTTGCGGTCCCGGGCGGCGCGGGTAAGGAACGTCGTGCCGGCCCCGGCGCCGAGCTCCAGGGCCCCGGTCACCGTGTCGCCGAACAGCTCGGCGCCGTTCCGCGATCCCTCCAGCACGTAGAGGTATCCCAGCAGTGCCGGCGGGTCCTCCCCGCCGGCCAGCATGATGCGGTCGACAAGCGCCAGCACCGCGTCGGTGGCGTCCGGGCTGTCCGGCGTGCGGCGGGCGTCGAGGGCGCGCAGGTCGTCCAGCAGATCGGGCAGGCGGCGCATGTCGTCCCGCCACACCGCACCGACGGCCGGGTGGTCGCATCCGGCGAGCTGCCGCTCCAACCCGGCGTGGGCGATCGCCAGCGTGCGAAGCCATCGCACGTAGTCCTCCCGCGAGGCCGAGCCGTGGAAGAGCGCCTGCATGAGGGGCACGTTCTCGGCCCGCTCGTGGTGCGGGCGCGTGCGGAGGCGTAGCGTGGCCATGGGGGGGCCAGGCTGCGGAGGGTCGGCCATCGGGCGAATCCTCTCTCAGGCGGCGCCAAGCGGCACAGCCCGTTTTCTGGGGGGCGCGGCCTGAACGGACGTGCGGAACGCGACGGGGAAGTATAGCCTCCCCGCACCCGCCCTGCCGGGGCGGGGGGGAATGGATGTTGTGTCGGAGGGCGGGGCGTTCGGAATGCCGGCGGCGGGCCTCTGCCCGCTGGCCGGGGCTCCGGCGGTCTCCAGCGGCCCCGCGGCGGTCCCCGCCGCCCCGGTGGACCTCGACAGGTCCGCCCGATGCCTGCCAGCCGCTGACGGACAGCGCCCCGGGATGCACGGGGCAGACCCGGGTGTCTGCCGCCCGTTCTGAAGCAGAGCCGTGGACCCGTCGGACGAGCAGCCCTCTTTGGCCCTTACCGGGCGCCCTGGGCTTTGAGGACGGTCGGGGGCAGGCGGACCGGGATCGGGGTTTCGGGGGCCTGGGCGGCGGCGCGGGTCCATTCGGCGGTACCGGCGCGGTCGATCAGCAGCAACGCGATCGTGTGCACGAGGTGGGCGTAGCCGCCGTTCTCGCTGAGGTCCCAGTTGCCCGGCGTGCGGCCGCGGGGGCGCCAGGCGGCGGGGAGGTAGCCCTTCCCCTTCCATACCGCGTGCCACGTGCGTACCGTGCCGAGCGCCAGCCGCTCCATCCGGGCGATGATCCGCTGCGGCTTGCTGAGCAGGTACAGTCCCGCCGGCTTGCCGGCTTGGAGGCACACCGTGTACCGCCCGTGGTCGACGCCGTTGATCCACCGGCGTTGCCCGGGCACGAAGGTGTAGGGCAGGCGAAGCTCCGCCGTCCAGGTCTTCCCGGCCACGAAGGCCGACTCGCAGGTGAGCTTCTCGCCCTCGGAGTTGACGGCGGCGACGCTCCCGTCGTCGCGGATCGTCACCACCCCGGCCAGGCCGCCGGCGTCGCCCTCGACGGCCGCGGCGATCCGCAGTGTCACCTTCGCCTTGCTGCCGGAGACCAGCAGCGTCAGGGCGGCGGGGTCGGCGAGTGCCCGCACGGCCGTGGCGTCGGCGTGGATGACGGGCTCGGCCGGGAAGTCCTTGTCGGCCCGCCCGTCGATCTCGGGCGCCTCGGCGGCGTCGACGATGGGGACCAGGGCATCCTCCGCGTGGCGTTTGCGGTACGGCGTTTCCCATGCCTCGGGGGACCGTCGCAGCGCGGGCAGGACGCCGGCGGCGATCCAACTGAGCTGGATGCCCCGCGTCCCGGCCAGCGGGGGCTTGTCAGGGTCGTAGGCGGCGGGGAACCCCCCGTCCCGCATGGCCATCGGTGCGCGGTGGAAGAGGTACAGCCCCACGGGCCAGGCGGCCTCGCCGTACCAGGCCTCGTAGGTGGCCATCGCGCCGTGGATTTCCGCGGCAATCTCCCAGGCGGCCACGGCATCGAGGGGGCGGCCCTGCTTGACCGCCTCGGCGACGCGGCCCTGGTACACCCAGGCCAGCTTGTCGCTGTGGGTCGGCAGGCGGGCGTCCCGTTGGAGGTAGAGGCCCGCGTGGTACGCCCCGGTGTCGGCGGCGTCCAGCCGGGGGGCGGGAAAGCCCCGCTTGGGCTTGACGTCCGCGATCGTCGCGGCGGCGTGCTCCAGCACGATGATCGGGCCGAAATACTCCAGCTTGTAGTTGCGAACGTTCCTCGCCGCGGCGGCCACCCGCGGGCTGCGGGTGGACAGCCAGGCGTTGAGCATCAGGTCGGCGAGGTCCTGGGAGAGGTGGTTGGACGGCGTGTAGTAGCAGTACCAGAACTCGCCGTCCTTGCGCCGGGTGACGACCTGTTCGGCCTTCCGCGGATCCCAGGTGATCTCGCCGAAACGCTCGCCGGAGGTGAAGTCGAAGCCGATCCCCTCGTCCCAGCCGCGGGGGGCCCAGCCGGTGAGCGGCTCGACGATCTCCTTCTTGTCCTGACGCTCGACCTTCTCGGGGAACAGCACGTCGCTGCGGTTGAGCAGGTTGACGTAGAAGGGCAGCTCGTAGCGGAGCAGTCGGCGGAGGTAGCCGCCCTCCGGCCGGGCGCGGTGGGCGGCCAGCAGGCCGTTGGCGAACCACGCGCCGTCGTGCATGGTATCGAGGCCGAAGTCCTGGATCTTTCGGCCGGTGCGGGGGTCGCAGAACTCGTAATTCATTCCGTAGGTGACGGCATTGGCGTCGCGGACGACGTGGTGGGCGTCCACGTAGGCGATCAACTCGTCCATGAACCGCTCGAGTCGGTCATCGGGCCAGGGCTCGTCCGCCCCCCCCCGCGCCGGGCGGGCCGCGAGCCCCCCCGCCGCCGCCACCGCAATCGCCACCGCAACCAGCCGCACACTCGAGCACGTCGATCTCATCGTGAGTCTCCTGTCGATTTTCCGTAGGCGTTCCGACGGCCCGCGGGGGGCCGACCACGAGCATCCCATCGCGGGCCGGCGCACGTCAACCCCCCCGCCGGCGCCGGCCGGCGGCGGGGGCGAGGGTCGGGGGCCTGCGTCGGCCCGTTCGCCG
>CAYLPJ010000077.1:0-24024 GCA_964385465.1 uncultured Planctomycetaceae bacterium
TAAGTCACGTTATCACAAGGACTTGGGCTGCGCCACCCAAAAATGTCGCACACTCTTCACATTTTCGCCCCGGGCCGGCGGGCTGCGCGGCCGGGCAGGCGGCTTCTCTTCCTGCCCTCGTGACTTCGCCGTCTCCCCGGCGTATCCTCCCCCGCGGGAGGTGCGACCGTGAACGCGAAACTGCATCCGAACTGGCCCGTGTTGAAGCGCTACGACGGGCGGAATCTCCGCCGGATCGCCATGCCCCTCGGCGGCATCGGGACCGGGACCGTCGCGCTCGGCGGGCGCGGGGACCTCCGCGACTGGGAAGTCGCCAACCGTCCCGCCAAGGGCTTCACGCCGGAGGGCTGCTTCTTCGCCCTCTGGGCCCGCCCCGCCGGCGGCGAGCCCGTCGCCCGCTGCCTCGAGGGCGCGATCCCCCCGGAGGACTACGAAGGCTCCGGCGGCTGTGCGGTGGCCAACCACGGCCTGCCGCGCTTCCGCGACGCCGCCTTCGCCGCGGCCTATCCCCTCGCCCAGGTCCTCCTGGCCGACCCCGACGTGCCGCTGACCGTCCGCATCGAGGCGTTCAACCCCCTGGTCCCCGCCGACGCCGAGGCAAGCGGCATCCCCCTGGCCGTGCTGCGGTTCGTCCTGGGCAACCCCGGCGACAGGGCCGTCGCGGCGGCCGTCTGCGGCAGCATGCTCAACTTCATCGGCGCAGACGGCTCGGCCCCCGCGGTGGGCTTCTGCGGCGCGCCCGATCACCTGCCGCGCATGCGCGAGAACGTCAACGCTTTCCGCAAGGCAGGGCGCCTTAGCGGCCTGCTGCTGGGCACGCGGCGCGAGGACCGCTCGCCGGCGGTTGGCACCATGGCGCTGGCGGCGGTCGGCGGCGCCTCGGCCACGCATCGCACGGCCTGGGGAACCCGAAAGTGGGGCGCCGGCCTGCTGGACTTCTGGGACGACTTCGCCTCCGACGGGCGGCTCGAACCCCGAGACGGCGCCGAGGACCCGCCCCACGCCTCGCTGGCGGTCCCCGTCCACGTCCCCGCCGGAGGGGAGAAGAGCGTCACGTTCCTGCTGGGGTGGCACTTCCCGAACCGGCGGACGTGGACGCCGGCGTGCGGGCACCCCGCCGGCGCCACGCCCGACGACGTGCCCGAGGAGGATATCGTCGGCAACCACTACGCCACGCGGTACGCCGACGCCTGGGACGTGCTGGCCCGCACGGCCGGTCGGCTGGGCGAGCTGGAGCGGCGGACGGTCCGGTTCGTCGGCGACTTCTGCGGCGCCGACGTGCCCGCCGAGGTCGCCGAGGCCGCCCTGTTCAACCTCTCCACCCTCCGCAGCCAGACGTGCTTCCGCACCGCCGACGGGCACTTCTACGGCTTCGAGGGCTGCTGCGACTCCGCCGGCTGCTGCCACGGCTCCTGCACCCACGTGTGGAACTACGAGCACGCCTCGGCCCACCTGTTCGGAGAGCTCGCCGCCGATCAGCGGGAGATCGAACTGCTCCACATGACCGACCCGGACACCGGCTGGATGACCTTCCGAGTGAACCTCCCGCTCGACCGCGCGCGGGAGTTCCCCCGGGCCGCCGCCGACGGGCAGATGGGCTCCCTGATGAAGCTCTACCGCCGCTGGCGCCTCGACGGGGACGACGACTGGCTGCGCCGCCTCTGGCCCGCCGCTCGCAAGGCGATGGAGTTCTGCTGGGTCCCCGGCGGCTGGGACGCCGACCGCGACGGCGTGATGGAAGGCTGCCAGCACAACACCATGGACGTCGAGTACTACGGCCCCAACCCGCAGATGGGCGCCTGGTACCTCGGTGCGCTGCGGGCCTGCGAGGAGATCGCCCGCCACCTCGGCGAGGACGACTTCGCCGACGAATGCGCCCGCCTCTTCCGCGGCGGCAGCGCGTGGATCGACGAGCACCTGTTCCACGGCGAATACTACGAGCACCAGGTCCGACCCGCCCCCGGCCCCGACGCCATCGCCGACGGGCTGCGCAGCTCCATGGGACCGGCCGACCCGACCGACCCGGACCTCCAACTCGGTCCCGGCTGCCTGGTCGACCAGCTCGTCGGGCAGGTGATGGCCCACGTCTGCGGGCTCGGGCACCTGCTGGACAAGGGGCACATCCGCAGGGCCCTCCGCGCGATCCATCGCCACAACCTCCGAAAGGGCCTCGAGGGGCACTTCTGCTCCCACCGGAGCTTCGCGCTGAACGATGAGACCGGGCTGCTGATGGCCACCTACCCGCACGGCCGCCGCCCCGCCAGGCCGTTCCCCTACGCCACCGAGGTGATGACCGGCTTCGAGTACACCGCCGCGGTGGGCATGCTCCAGGAGGGCCAGACGAAACGCGGGCTCCAGTGCATCCGCGCCGTCCGCGACCGCTACGACGGGCGGAAGCGCAACCCGTTCGACGAGGCCGAGTGCGGCCATCACTACGCCCGCGCCATGGCGAGCTGGGCGGCCATGCTGGCGGTGACGGGCTTCCAGTATTCCGCCGTCACCGGCGAGCTGGCCTTCGCCGCGACCCGGCGCCCCGCGACGTTCTTCTTCTCCACCGGCCGGGCCTGGGGAACCCTCGCCCAGCGCCCGGCCCGCGGGGGCCGACGCTGCGAACTCACCGTCGCCGAGGGCCGCCTCGCCCTCCGCCGCCTCCGCGTGGGCAAGGCCCGCTGGCAAGCCCCCCGCAAGCGCACCCTCCGCCCGAGCACCACACTCGAAGTGATGGCCGAGGAGGCGTAGGACTGTCGGCAGCCCCGGAGGCCGACGGCGCCGGACCTACGAGGACTCGACCCGGGCCGCGAGCTTGTCGTAGGCGTCGATGACGCGCCGCCCGGCCGGGGAGAGCATCCTGTCGGCGTCGGGATCGAACATGCCGGGGGCGTCCTTGGCCCGCGCGGCCTGGAACGTGCTGAGGATGTAGATCGCGTCGTCCCGGTCGATCCCGTAGAGGAGAAGGTACGCGGCGTCCAGTTCGGCCAGGATGCGCGAGCGCTCGTTCGGCTTCCACTTGTGGACCGGCGGGTCCATGCCGCACGCCTCGCCGAGGGGCGCCATGTCGTTGGCCGTGCAGGACAGCTTCAGGACGCGGGGGGCGATCCACTTCTCCAGCGACCGCCGCCGGTCCCACGGGCAGCGCTCGTCGTACCGGTCCGGAGGCAGCACGGGAAGCTGCTCGACGATGAAGAAATTCAGGTGCACCCCGCCAACCTTCTGCCGGCCGACGAAGTCGTAAACGAAGCTGTTGAGGTTGGCCAGAAGGCAGCACCGGCGCGACCAGGGCATGCCGTCCATGAGCATCAAGGGCGCGGAATTGGCGACCGCAGCATAGGGGATGAAGGCGGCAATCATTGTCCGTTGGTTCGTCGGGCTGGTGACGTCTTTGTACGCCAGCAGCGCGGGACGGTCGCCGTCGCTCAACGCGCCACGGACCGCCTGCTCGTCCACGTACCACCGGGGCAGGGCGACGTGCTCGGGGTTCTGTCGCTCGACGAGCGTCGGCGCGATCGTCTGGCCCTGGCGAACCCAGTTACCCCGCTCGATCCGGATGCTCGCGGCCCGGTGATCGTACGCCTGGACCATCTTCGCCTCGTAGAGCGGCAGGTACGTCTTCTTGCCCCGCACGTAGCGGTTGCCCTCCCGGCGAAACCGGCGAGTATCCAGTTCCGCCGGCTCGACGAACAGCGAGGCGTCGTTCGTCTGATGGAACATCGTGAAGAAGCGCACGCCCCAGGGATTCCCCCCCTCCTTCCTCGTCCGGTCCATCAGCACGGGCACGCGGCCGTAGATGCCCTTGGTAATCTCCGCGTCGCGACGGTGGCGGAAGACCGGGCAGGTCTTCGTGTTGGGGTTCATCCGCGCCAGGTCGGCCTCGGACAGTCCCACGTGCCGCTTGGGGTCCTCGATCTCCTCGATGCGATGGGCGAAGAAGAGGAAGTCCGTCCGGTCGAACGCCACCTCTGCGCCGCCGGCATTGAAGATGCAGAACTTGAACCGGCCGTCCACGTCCGGGAACACGTGTTCGCGGTTCTCGAAGTCATACAGCCGCTTGACGCGTCCTTCGGCCATGAGGGCACCGAAGAACTTCGCCGTGGTCTTGTCCGTGGCGATGCCGCTGGGCACCAGCAGCCCGATCCGCCCGGCCGGGGCGACGACCTGCGTGGCCAGTTCCGCGAAGAGCACGTAGGTGTTGATGTCGCCCTTGCCCGTCAAGGGGTAGCGCCCGGAGGCCCTGGCGTAGTCCAGCATTTGCGAGGCCTTCTGCCGGGCCTTCTCGTACTTGGCGTGCAACTCGGGCTGTTCGGCCTCCAGGGCCGCGATCCGCCGGCGCCTCTCGGCGGCGTTAACGGCGGAGGCGATTTCGGGAGCCGAGAGGGCGAAGAACTCGCGTTCCTGGAGCTTGAGGCGCTCCCACGGCGGGTTGCCGATCACGCAATCGAAGCCGGGGCTGTCCCCGGCAAAGACGTCGGGGAACCTCTCCGGCCAGTTCAGGGCCAGCGGATCGACGTCGGGGTCGTGGGTCAGGCTGTTGCCGCAGACGACGTTGTCGGACAGTTCGGCGAGGGTCTTCTCGCGGCTGGCGGTGCGCAGCCAGAGCGAAAGCTGGGCGATCTCGACGGCTTCCGGCTGAAGGTCCACACCATAGAGGTTGTTGTTCAGAATGGTGTCCGGAACGGAGTCCATGAGCTCCTGGCAGTCGGCTTCGCCGAGGTGGTCGAGTTCGGTAACAGCCAGGGCGTAGCGGTCGAACAGCGCGTCGTAGGCCCGGATGAGGAACGCCCCGCTGCCGCAGGCCGGGTCGCATACCTTCAGGGTCTTGAGGGCTTCCAGGCAGTCCCGCCAATACGCGCGACAGGCCTCCGGGTTCGCGCCTGCGAGCACATCTTCTTCCGACAAGCCGTGCTTGGCCCGCAGGACGGCGAACCGCTCATCAACCAGCTCGCCGACGGTATACTCGACGATGGCGGTGGTGAACTCCGGCGGGGTGTAGTAGATGCCGAACAGTTTCCGCTGGGGGCTCTTGGGCATCAGGGGCGCCCGGACGTCCTGCCCGGATGCGAAGAACCCGCTGCCGCGCAGGCGCTCCAGTTCGGTAACCGACTTCTCGAAGAGGTGCCCCAGGACGTCGACGTCCACGGTGTCGCGGTAGTCGTAGCCCGCCAGCGTGCGGAAGAACTGCGTCCAGGGGATGTCGTCAAGATCGAGCGTGGCAATCGAGTATTCGGGGTCCTCGCGGAAAAGCCCGCCGTTGTACCCGTTGCGGACGCCGAGCAGGTCGCTGCCCTTGTCCATCGCGTCGAACAACCCCAGGAAGTTATGCCAGACCGGGTTGCGGTCGCGGCTGAAATACTGCGTGTGCTTGCAGACCTTGGCGATCGTGTCGGGGTTGATCAGCCCCCGGTCTTCGCAGAAGGCGACAAAGAGCACTCGGTCGATCAACTTCTGCGCGATGCGAATGGCGGCGTCGAGATCCAGGCCCTTCTGCCGGTGGAGATGCTGAATCAACTGCAACCGGTTCTCGCTGTAGAGTTCGTACAGCTCGTCACCGACCTCGCGCTGCTGTTGCCGCGTGCGGTCGAGCAACAGGTCCGCTCGCGGCGGCCCGGCCAAGAAGGGCCTGACGAGCCCCCGGGATTCGAAGATGGCGTAGAAGCGGTCGAACACGCTCCGGTCATCCACGATCTCCCGCATCGTGAATTGCTCGTACGCCTGCGACCCCCGCCGGCGATGATAGAGCCGAATCGTGGTGAAGTTGCTTACGATGCCCCAGGGGCAGGACTCCGGCATCGCGTTGAGGTAGTCCCAGAGCTGTTGGACGGCCGTGCGCCCTCCGGACCGGTCGCGGTCGAGGTGTGTGCCCGAGTCCTTCAACTCCATGACGACGCGGACGTTCTCCGGGACCGGCGGGGGGAACCGCCCCAGGGCACCATCGCACGGACCGACCCCGGGCACCGTGAACTGTCGCTCCCGTTCGTAGGATTCCGTGCTCTCCGTGATTCCGCGGTACCCCAGCGCTTCACCGAAGACCTGGCGCAGAAATGCGTCGTCCAGGCTGGTCTCCTTGCCGTCAAGCCGCCCCTTGCGGGCCTGGTCCCACCACGCCTTGACCTTCTCGTACGCCAAGTCCCGCTCGGGTGTGGCCAAACGCCGATCCCGCGCCGCTTCCGTCACAAGGGCCGGAAGGAAAAGCCGCTTGCGCCGCCTGTTCTCGATCCGCCCGAGCAGGTCCGAATGCGGATCCTCGTAGATCCCGTTGCGCGGTGCCTTCGCCATGGAATGCTCTCTCCCGTCCCGAAGCCAGCGGCGATGGTAAATCATCCCCGCGCCGGCCTCAACGCCTGGTTCGGCGAAATCCTAACGAACAACGAACTTCGTGACCCGGCCCGATTGCGCCGTCGTTGCCGATCTCGGCCCGCGCATCCGGCCCGGGTTGCGGGTAGACTTTCCGGTGCGATGGATACGGTGGCGGCGGTGGACATTCTCAGCGCCCGGCGGCGAGGCCTTGCCTGGTCGGCCGTCCGGGCCGGGCTGTGGGCGGCGTCGAAGCCCTACGCCGCCGCGATGCGGCTGCGCCGGTGGACGTATCGGCGGGAGCTGGCGTCGACGAACACCGCGGCGGCGCCGGTGATCTCGGTGGGCAACCTCACCACCGGCGGGACGGGCAAGACGCCGATGGTCGCGCGCGTGATCGGGTGGCTGAAGGACGCCGGCTACCGCCCGGCGATCCTGACGCGCGGCTACCGGGCGGCCGAGCACGCCCCGGGCGTGCCGCTGAGCGACGAGGCGGAGATGCTCGCGCAGATCACCGGCGCGGAGGTGGTGGTCAACGCCGACCGCTCGGCGGGGGCCGAGCACGCCGTCGCCGACGGCGCGGACGTGCTGGTGATGGACGACGGCTTCCAGCACCAGCGGCTGCGGCGGGACCTGGACATCGTGCTGATCGACGCCGTCGAGCCGTTCGGCTTCGGACACTGCCTGCCGCGGGGGCTGCTTCGCGAGCCGGTCTCCGCGCTGGCCGATGCCGACGCCGTCGTGCTGACCCACACCGACGAGATCGCCCCCGATCGCCTCGCCGAGCTCGGCCGGCGGGTCAAGGCGCTGGCTCCCTCGTCGAGCCATCACGCCGCCGTGCACGCGCCGACGGGCCTGGTGGACCCCGACGGCGGGCGGACCGCGCCGGAGAAGCTGATGGGGCGGAAGGTCTACGCCTTCTGCGGGCTGGGCAGCCCGGAGCACTTCTTCCTGACCCTGACGGGCCTGGGCGCCCGCCTGACCGGGCGGCGCATCCTCGCCGACCACGCGGTGTACACGCAGGAGCTGCTGGACGACATCGCCGCCGAGGCGGCGCGGACGGAGACGGCGCTGCTGGTGACCACGCAGAAGGACTACGTCAAGCTCTCGCGGCTTCAGCCGCCCCCGGGGCTGTGCCGGCTCCGCGTGGAGGTCCTGCTCACCGGCGGGGGCGAGGCGCTGCGCCGCCGCGTCCTGGACACCGCCGCCGGCCGGCAGCAGGCGCCCGGCGAAGCGACCGGGCGCCGCGGCGCGTGATTGCTTTGGCGGCCGCCGACCGGTAGAATGCCGCCCCATGCAGGAGCTCGTGCAACGACTGGGGCGGCTGGGTTCGCCGCGGGTCGCGCTGATCGGCGACTTCATGCTCGACGAGTACCTCTACGGGGACGTCGAGCGGATCAGCCCCGAGGCGCCCGTGCCGGTGCTGAAGGTCCTCCGCAGCGAGCAGCGGGCCGGCGGGGCGGGCAACGTCGCCACGGCCGTGCTTGCGATGGGGGGAAAGGTCTCCTGCATCGGCGTCCGCGGCGACGACGCCCAGAGCGAGTCGCTGACGAACCTCCTGGTCTCCGCCGGGGCCGAGACGCACACGCTCGTCCGCCTCGCCAGGCAGCGGGCGATCGTCAAGACCCGCTACGTCGGGCTCGCCCAGCACCGCAACGAGCAGCAGGTCCTCCGCGTGGACCGCGATCCCGTCGACCCCGTTCCCGACGGTGTGCTGACCTCCGTGATATCCGGCGTTCGCGTCCAGGCCCGCGAGGCCGGCGCCGTCGCCGTCCAGGACCACGACAAGGGGCTCCTGACGGCCGGGTCCGGCCCGCGCGTTATCGCCGCCGCCGCCGAGGCCAAGGTGCCGGTCATCGTCGATCCCGCCCGGATCACCGACTACCGCCGCTACGTCGGCGCTACCGTGCTGACGCCCAACCGCTACGAGGCCGAACTGGCCACCGGCGTGCGGATCGGCGACGACGCCTCGCTGGCCATGGCGGCCGAACGCATCCTCCACGTCACCGGCGCCGAGTCGGTGGTCATCACGCTGGACCGCGAGGGCTGCTACGTGTGCGGGCGGAGCGGGGAGGGCACGCGGATCCCCTCGCCGCGCCCGAGGGCGGTCAGCGACGTGACGGGCGCCGGCGACGAGGTGCTGGCCGTGCTGGCCGTTGCCGTCGCCGGCGGCTGCGAGCTGCGGGACGCGGCCATGCTGGCGAACATCGCCGGCGGGCTGGAGGTCGAGCGGTTCGGCGTCGTGCCGATCGAGCGCCGCGACGTCCTTGCCGAGCTGAACCGCCTGGTGGGGCTCCGCGGCGGGAAGGTGGCCGACCGGGAGCACGTGGCGGAGGTCCTCGCCGCCCGGCGCAAGCGCGGCGAGACGGTGGTGTTCACCAACGGCTGCTTCGACCTGCTGCACATGGGCCACGTCCGGTACCTCCGCCAGGCCCGCGAGCTGGGCGACTGCCTGATCGTGGCGATCAACTCCGACGACAGCGTCCGCCGACTCAAGGGCCCCCACCGCCCGGTGATCGGCCAGGAGGAGCGCGCCGAGATGCTCGGCTCGCTGGAGTGCGTGGATCACGTGACGGTTTTCGACGAGGACACCCCCGTGCCGCTGCTGGAGCTGCTCCGCCCGGACATCCTGGCCAAGGGGGGCACCACGCCGGTGGTGGTCGGGCGCGAGCTCGTCGAGGGCTACGGCGGGCGGGTGCTGACGCTGGACCGCGTGGACGGGCTGAGCACGACGGAGATCATCGACCGGATCGTCGAGACCCGCGCCCGGAGCTGACCGGCGGCGGGCGAGGCGACCCGGCGGGAGCGAGGCCATGGCCGACAAAGCCGTCTTTCTCGACCGCGACAACACGTTGATCGAGGACCCCGGCTACCTCAACGACCCCGGGGCCGTCAAGCTGCTGCCCGGCGTGGAGCGGGCGATCAAGTCCCTCGCCCAGGCCGGCTACCGCGTGGTGGTGGTGACCAACCAGTCCGGCATCGCTCGCGGGCTGATCACCGAGGAGCAGCTCGAGAAGATCCACGGCGAGGTCCGCCGCCAACTCGCCCAGCACGACACCCACGTCGACGCGATCTACTACTGCCCCTACCACCCCGAGGGCACCGTCGAGGGCTATGCCAGGGAATCCGACCTCCGCAAGCCCAAGCCGGGCATGCTCCTCAAGGCCGCCAAGGAACTGGACCTCGACCTGGCCGGAAGCTGGATGGTCGGCGACTCGGCGCGGGACATCGAGGCCGGGCAGCGCGCCGGGTGCCGAACCGTCCGCGTCCGCGCACGCCCGACGCACCACACGGCCCCGGGCGAGGAGGACGACGAGGACGTCCAGGCCGACGCGACGGTGCGGAACCTCGTCGACGCCGCGCGGGTGATCCTCCGCTCCCCCCAGCAGCAGGCCGCCGCCCGTGCCCCCCGGGCCGCAAGCGCCAAGCCCCCCCACCTCGGCACCGACCGCCCGCCGGTCGCCACGGAAGTGGGAACCTCCGCCACGCCCGAGACGGCCGAGGCGCCCCCCGACAACCTGCCCCCCGGCGGCGACCCCGACGACGTGCGCATGGAGATCCTCCGCCACGTCCGCCAGATGGCACGCAGCCAGGACATCGAGGAGTTCAGCTTCATCAAACTCGCCGCCGCCATCGTCCAGGTCCTGGCCCTGCTGGCGCTGGTGATCGTGTTCTTCCAGATGCTCGCCGAACGCCTGCCCTCGGCGCAGCTCTGGGCCCTGATCGCCATCGCGCTGCAAGGGATGAGCATGACGCTCTTCTTCGCCGTGCCCCGGCGACGATGAACTCCCGACGCGTTGACGGGCGCCCGGACCGGGCCTCGGTCGGTGAGCCCCGGCCCTTGCCCGGAGCTTGGCGCCAAGTGCCCGGTGCCCTGCGACGGAAAAGGCCTATGCACCTGAGCATTCGAGCCCGGATGCTGCTGGCGATGAACCTCCTCGTCGCCGCCGTCGGCCTGGCCGTCGGGGCCGCCGGGGTCCGCGTCGCCACCGTCGGCGCCGAGCGCGCCCTGCTCGGCGAGGCCGCCGAAAACGCCGCGAAGCTCATCGGCGACAAGCGATGGCCCCTCGACTCCGATACCCTCCTGCGGCAGGTCGGGCAGATCCTCGGCGCCCAGACCGCCTCCACGGCCGCCGACGGCGGGCCCGTGATCGCCGCCTCCCTGCCCGCCGCCCAGCGGGAAGAGCTCTCGGCCGCGCTGGCCCAGGCCACGCGACCTGACGCCCTTCGCCTCGGGGACACGCTCTACCGCCTCGGCTCGGCGACGGTGCGCCGGGCCTCCCCCGACCCCACCCGCCGCACGCGGCGGCTGTACCTGCTCGTACCCGACCGCCGCGTCCGCGCCGCCCAGCGCCGCGTCGCCGTGCCCATCGCCCTGTTCACCCTCGCCGCCGTGGTGGTCGCCACGGTGGTCGGCTCCTGGCTGGCGGCGGGGATCGCCCGCCCGGTGCGGCACCTGGCCGATCGGATGGACCGGCTCGCGGACCGCCCGGACCCCTCGGCCGGCGGGGGAGACGCCGAGCCGGCCGCCGGACCCGCCGAACTGGTCCGCCTGGGGCGGTCCTTCGACGACCTGCTCGCCCGCCTGGCGGCGGCGAGAAGGCAGGTCGAGCGGTCGGCCCGGCTGGCAACGCTGGGCCGCCTGGCCGCCGCCGTCGCCCACGAGCTCCGCAACCCCCTCAGCGGCGTGAAGATGAACGCCCGCGTGCTCGCCGACGAGCTCGGCGAGAACACGCCCGAGGCCGAGACGGTCCGCCTCATCCTCGGCGAGATCGACCGGATGGACCTGTTCCTCCGCGAGCTGCTGGCCGCGGCCTCGCCGGACGACCGCCCGGCCCCGGACTCGGCCCCACCGGCCGGCGCGGCCGCGGACCTGCGCGCGGTGGCCCGGTCCGTCCTCGCCCTGCTCGCCCAGCGCTGCCGTCACGCCGGCGTGGACGTCGAGGCGGACCTGCCCGAGGGCCTGCCCCCCGCCGCCGTCGAGGCCGAACGCGTCCGGCAGGTGCTGCTGAACCTGCTGCACAACGCCTTGGACGCGATGCCCCACGGAGGCCGGCTCACCGTGCGCCTGGCCGAGACCGAGACCGGCGGCATCCGTGCGGAGGTCGCCGACACCGGCAGCGGGGTGGACGTCGGCGAGGGCGCCGACCCGTTCGAGCCGTTCCTTACCACCCGGCCGGACGGCACGGGGCTGGGGCTGTACGTCTGCCGCCGCGTGGTCGAGGGCGCCGGCGGATCGATCGGCTATCGCTCGACCGGTACCGGCGCGACGTTCCGCTTCGAGCTGCCCCGGGCGGAAGAGAGGGTACAATGAGCGACGCGACCATGCCCGAAGCGACCCGCATCCTGGTGATCGACGACGAGGCCGCCATCTGCCGGGCGTTCGAGCGGTACTTCCAGCGCCGCGGCGCGACGGTGTCCGTCGCGGCAACCGGGGCCGAGGGCCTCGAACGCTTCTCCGAGCTGGCCCCCCACGTGACGTTCCTCGACGTCCGCCTGCCCGACGCCGACGGGCTGGACGTCCTCGACGAGCTCCGCCAACGCGACGCCGACGCGCGCGTGATCGTCATCACGGCGTACGGCAACCTCGAGACCGTCTCCCGCGCCGTCCGCGGGAGGGCGTTCGATTACCTCGTCAAGCCGCTGGACCTCGACCGGGCGGCCGAACTGGTCGCCCAGGCGCGGGCGTCCGAGGCCCCGCGCCCGCAGCGCGACGGGCCCGCCGGGGCCGCGCCGGGGCACGATCGGGACGCCACGACGCTCGTCGGCTCCTCCCCGGCGATGCAGGAGGTGTACAAGCGGATCGGCAAGGTCGCCGCCGCCGACGCCGCCGTGCTTATCCGGGGGGACACCGGCACGGGGAAAGAACTCGTCGCACGGGCCATCCATGAACACAGCGGGCGGCGCGATCGGCCCTTCGTGGCCGTCAACTGCGGCGCCCTGCCGGAGAACCTCGTCGAGAGCGAGCTGTTCGGCTACGTCCGCGGAGCGTTCAGCGGCGCCGACGCCGACAAGCCCGGCCGCTTCGAGGCCGCCGACACGGGCACGCTGTTTCTCGACGAGGTCGCCGAGCTGCCACCCGCCGCCCAGGTGAAGCTCCTGCGGTTCCTCGACAGCCAGGTCGTCGAACGGCTGGGCTCGATCCGCCCGATCCGCCTGGACGTTCGCGTCCTGGCGGCGACCAACCGCGACGTCCGCGCCGCCGTCGCCGGCGGGGCCTTCCGCGACGACCTCTTCTACCGACTCGCCGTCGTCGAGATCGAGCTGCCACCCCTCGCACGACGCGCCGGCGACCCCCGCGAGCTCGCCGAGCACTTCCTCGAAAGAACACGCGCCGCCGGCCGCGAACTCCACCTCAGCGAAGCTGCCGCCGAACTGCTCGCCCGCCACGACTGGCCCGGGAACGTCCGCGAGCTCCGCAACGCCATCGAGCACGCCGCCGTCGTCTGCGGAGGCGATGTGATCCTCCCGGCCCATCTGCCCGACGCGGTGCGGTCGGCCACGCAGTCCGGCGGGGACGCTCCCGATGCACTCCACATCGCCGCCAGACGCTACGTCGACGTCGTCGGCCTGCCCGCCGACGGGGATGCCCACCCCCGGGCCATCGAGCCCGTCGAGCGAGAGGTCCTCCGCCGCGCCCTCGCCGAGGCGAGCGGCAACCAGTCGGCGGCCGCCAAGATCCTGGGCATCCACCGCAACACGCTGCGTGCCAAGATCCGCGAGTACGACCTCGACGAAGAGAGTGAACAGTAGGTGTGCACCGCTGCACGCTTGCTGTGCGACAAGCAGCCTTCGCCCTCGCCAGAGCCGGCGTTCCTTGATCGCGCAATCCGGTTGGATACAATGACCTGCATTCGGGCCGCCGAAAGAGGCTGCTGCGGCCCGTCGGTTGCACCGTGTCTTCAGAGTCAGAATACTGCTCTGCGCACAGACAGACAACGAGGAGCTGCCATGAACACCTGTAGAACCATACAAATCGTTTTTGCGTCTATGCTTGCGTTCGGACTTCTCGCCGGCTGCTCCGGCGGTGCCGACACCCCGCCGGCCGGGGACGGACAGCAGGGCGACAAGCCCGGGGCGACGACGGGCCCGGCCGCCCGGGCAACGGAGCTCAGCGAGCCCCCTGTGGAGACCGACGCGCTCGACGACGCCCACCAGGCCGCCGCGAGGAAGATGATCAACCGCGGCGTGGCCTTCCTGCTCAGTCAGCGCCAGGACGACGGCGGCTGGAGCCTCGGCGGCGACGCGATGAAGCCGGCGATCACGGCCCTGACTCTCCAGTCCCTGCTGGGCCATCCGGACTTCGACGCCGAGCACCCGGTGGTCGCCAAGGGCTTCGAGGTGCTGCTGAGCTACCGCCAGCCGGACGGGGCGATCTTCGACCCCAAGCAGGGCCGCCCGGCCTACACGACGGCGATCGCCGTCTCGGCGCTGACGGCGGCGGACGACCCGGCCTACGACGACGCCATCGCCGGCGGCGTGGCCTACCTCAAGGACATCCAGATCCAGCCCGGGCAGGAATCGCCAGACGGCGACCCGATCACGCCCGACAGCCCGCAGGTCGGCGGGGTCGGTTACGGCAAGAACAAGGAGCCGAACCTCAGCGTGCTCCAGTTCGTGATGGAGGCATGGCACGACGCGGGGGTCAAGCCCGACGACGAGGCCATGGAGCGTGCCGTCGGCTTCCTGACGCGGATCCAGAACCGCAGCGAATCCAACCCGATGGACTTCGCCAAGGAGGGCACCAACGACGGCGGGTTCGTCTACGACCTGAAGACCTCCAAGGCCGGCGCGGGCCCCGGCGGGCAGGGCATGAGGAGCTACGGCTCGATGACCTACGCCGGCTTCAAGAGCCTCCTCTACGCCGGCGTCGACCGCGAGGACCCGCGCGTCCGCGCCGCCTACTCCTGGATCCGCCGATACTGGCGCTTCGACAGCAACCCCAACATGCCCAAGGTCCAGTCCCAGGAGGGGTTGTATTACTACTACCAGGTCCTGGCCAAGGCCCTGCGGGCCTACGGGCAGGACCGCATCCCCTCCTTCAAGGACCCCGAGGTCAAGCACAACTGGCGCCACGACCTGATCGACGCCATCGGGCAGCGCATCCGGGAGGACGGCTCCTGGCTTAACGAGGAGTCCCGCTGGGACGAGGGCTACCCCGTCCTGGTCACCAGCTACTGCGTCATGGCCCTCCAGGAGACGCTCAAGGACTAAGCAGTCTCAGATACGTTCGTTGCGGTTCCTGCGCCGGACGCGGCCCGTCCGGCAAGGCGGCCGATGCAGGCGAGGCCGTAGCATCGCCGATGCAGGCCAACACGGCCAGGCGGGCCGGGGACCGGCAGCAACGCAACATGACTCATCTGAGGCCGCTTCGCCCCCTGTCCCACGGCGGCGTGCGTGTGGTATACTCCTGCCCCGAAAGGAGCCACCATGCACGCCGCCTGCCTGCTTGCCGCCGCCTTGGCCATCCCGGCCGGGACCGCCCCGCCGGGCCAACCCATCCGCTTCCCCGCCGACGCCGGCGTCGTCGACGTCACGGCCGCGCCCTACAACGCCCGCGCCGACGGACGCTCCGACGACACCGCCGCCATCCAGCGCGCCCTCGACGACCATCCCTGCGGCAACGCGATCGTCTACCTCCCGGCCGGGACGTACCTCGTCTCGCGTCAGCTACGCTGGCCCACGGGCCGGCCCGGCGGCGGCGACGACTGCAAGCGCCTCATCCTCCAGGGCGAGTCCTCCGCCGCGACGGTGCTGAAGCTCAAGGACAACTGCGACGGGTTCGGCGAGCCCGGGCGGGACAAGCGGTACGGCCGACCGACGGGCACGGGGGTGATCTGGACGGGCAAGGCCCCGGCCCAGCGGTTCCGCAACGCCGTCCGCAACCTGACGATCGACACCGGTCGCGGCAACGCGGGGGCCTGCGGGCTCCAGTTCGTCGCCAACAACCAGGGCTGCGTCCGGGAGGTGACGATCCGCAGCGGCGACGGCGCGGGCGTGATCGGCCTGGACCTCGGCTACACCGGCGAGCAGGGACCGTGCCTGATCGAGGACCTCCGCGTGGAGGGCTTCGATTACGGCGTCTACTGCTGGGGCGCGGTGGACAGCATCACCATGGTCGGCGTGCACGTTCGCGGCCAGCGGCTGGCGGGGCTGCGGAACGACCACCAGGTCCTCAACATCGAGCGGCTGACCAGCGTCAACGCCGTCCCCGCCGTGCAGAACCGTTTCGGCGACGCCGTGCTGACGCTCCTGGGCGCCGACCTGCGGACCCCCGGCGGGCCCGCCGACGTCCCCGCCATCGCCAACGAGGGCCTGCTTCACGCCCGCGACGTCGCCACGGCCGGCTACGCCCGGGCGATCGACAACAGCCGCGGCACGAAGCGCGGCGCCGCCGGGCCGCGGGTCGGCGAATACGTCTCCCACGAGCGGAAGGGCCTCTTCGGCAAGCCCGGCCCGGCGCTTCGCCTTCCGGTCAAGCCCACGCCCCGCGTGCCCTGGGACCCGCCGGCGGAGTGGATCAGCCCCGCGGAGTTCGGCGCCCGGGGCGACGACAAGGCCGACGACACCGCCGCGATCCAGAAGGCCATCGACTCCGGGCGAACCACCGTCTACCTGCCGCGGGGCACGTGGACCATCAGCGGCGAGCTGCTGCTGCGAGGCAACGTCCGGAGGTTCCTCGGCTGCGAGGCGGCCCTGAAGGGCCGCGGCGTGCTGCGGGTGGTGGACGGCAATCAGCCGGTGGTGGTCCTGGAGCGGTTCGAGATCCAGTACGCCCCGATCCGGATCGTCCACGACACGGCGCGGACGCTGGTGCTCTCGAGCATCCGGATGGACCGCGAGAACGGCTACCGCAACACGGTGCCCGGCGAGGTCTTCATCGAGGACGTCTGCGGCAACCCATTCCGCTTCGAGCGGCAGAAGGTCTGGGCCCGACAGCTCAACCCCGAGTCCAGCAAGCGAACCAAGATCACCGCCAGGGACTCGCAGCTCTGGATCCTGGGGCTCAAGACCGAGGGCGACGCGACCGCCATAGACGCCGCCGGAGGGCGGGTCGAGGTCTGCGGCGCGTTCATCTACGCAAACACCCCCCGCCCCAAGCAGCCCCTCGTGATCCTCCGCGACACCGAGATGTCCATGACCATGGGAGAGTCCGCCTACCGCAGGGAGCCCTTCCGGAAGCTCGTCGTCGAGACCCGCGGCAAGCGAACGCGTACGCTCGGCATCGGCGACGTCCCCGCCCGGTGCGGCGGGAGCATGGTCGGCCTGTTCACCACCGAAGCGCCCTGACCCACGCCGCCGCAATCCAATGCCGCGCGGACTACTCCGTTGCCCTCCGCCTGCCGGGCCGCTAAGCTACGCATTTGCCCCCGGGAGATGAACCGATGGAGATTCGACCGTTCCGCGGCTGGCGGTATGTCGGCGGGCTCGACGGGGACGTCAGTCCCTACGTCGCCCCGCCCTACGACGTGCTCAACGCCGCGGACAAGCAGCGGCTGCTGGACCGCCACCCCAACAACATCGTCGACGTGGACCTCCCTCACGTGCCCCCCAAGGAACTCGGGCCCGACGCCGCCTACGAGCGGGCGGCCGAACGCCTCCAACAGTGGCAGGCCGAGGGCGTCCTCCGCCAGGACCCCGACCCCTGCATCTACGTCTACGAGCAGGCCTACGAGTGGGCCGGGAGACAGTACGTCCGCCGGGCCATGCTCTGCGGCCTCCGCGCGACCGAGCTGGGAGAGGACGTCATCCCCCACGAGCACGTCTTCGCCGGGCCGCTGGCCGACCGGCTCAAGCTCACCGAGTGCACCCGGACCCAGCTCTCGCCGATCTTCGGCTTCTACGACGATCCCGCCGGCGCCGTCGCCTCGACCCTCCAGGCCGCCACCGACGCCGCCAGGCCCGTCGCCCGCGCCGCCATCGGCGAGGTCACCGAGCGGCTCTGGGCCGTCGATGCCCCCGCCGCCATCGACGCCGTCGGCGAGGCCCTCGCCGACGTGCCCGCCTTCATCGCCGACGGGCACCACCGATACACCACCGCGAGGAATTACTGCACGTCGCTGGCCAAGGCCGGTCAGATCGGCCCCGACCACGAGGCCAACTTCGTCATGTTCGCGCTCGTCGCACGCGACGACCCCGGACTCGTCATCCTGCCCACGCACCGCATGCTCAGCAACCTCGACCCCGCCGGGTCCATGGAGCAGCTCGCCGAAGCCTCGCCGGAGTTCTCCTGGCGACCGGCCGGCAAGGCCGACGTCGGCCCCGCCGCCATCGAGGCCCTCCTCGGCTGCGCCGGACCGACCGCCATGGCGTTCGTCTCCGGCACCGACGCGGCGCTGTGGATCGTCGAGCTCGCACGCCCCGAGGCCATGGCCGAGGCCGCACCCGACGAGACCGACACATGGCGGACCCTCCCGCCGGCGATCCTCTCCAAGCTCGTCATCGAGCGGGCCCTGCGCCCCTGGGCCGGAGACGACCTCCAGGTCGCCTTCACCCCCCAGATCCGCGAGGTCATCGACGCCTGCAAGGCCGGGCGGGCGCAGGTCGGCGTCATCCTCAAGAGCATCCCCATCGACGCCGTCGAGGACATCGCTCGCAGCGGGGCCTCCATGCCCCACAAGAGCACCTACTTCTATCCCAAAATCACCACCGGCATGGTCCTCAAGCCGCTGGCTTAGCCCCACGCCGGCCGACGGGAAGGGAACCCGCCATGAAGCAGGCCGTCATGACCGCACCGGGCACGCTGGAGATCCGCGACGCCGAGCCCCCCGCGCCCGGTCCCGGCGAGGTGCTCCTCCGCGTCCGCCGCATCGGCGTCTGCGGCTCGGACGTCCACGTCTACCACGGGACCCACCCGCTGACCGGCTACCCCGTCGTCCAGGGCCACGAGTTCGCCGCCGAGGTCGTCGAGCTCGGCGAGGGCGCCGACGCCCCGCCCGTCGGAACCAAGGTCACCGCCATGCCGCAGCACACCTGCGGCCGCTGCCCGCAGTGCCTCCGCGGCGACTTCCACATCTGCGACGAGCTGAAGGTCATGGGCTTCCAGGCGCCCGGCACGGGCCAGGAGCTGTTCGCCATCGGCGCCGAGAAGATCGTCCCCCTCCCCGAGGGCTTCACCTTCGAGCAGGGCGCCCTCGTCGAGCCCGCCGCGGTCGCCGTCCACGCCGTCGGCCGCGCCGGCGCGGCGATGGACGGCCTGGCGGTAATGGTCCTCGGCGCCGGGCCGATCGGGAACCTCGTCTCGCAGGTCGCCCGCGGCGAGGGGGCGAAGGTGCTCACGACGGACCTCAGCGCCTTCCGCCTGGATATCGCCCGCCGCTGCGGGCTGGAGCACACGTCCGACGCGTCCGACGAGTCGCCCGCGGATGCGGTGCACCGGGTCTTCGGCGGACCGGCCGACGTGGTCTTCGAGTGCGTCGGCTCCCGGGCGACGATCGACGCCGCGGTCGCCAACGTCCGCAACGGAGGGCGGGTGGTGGTCACCGGCGTCTTCGCCGAGCCGGCCACCGTGGACCTCTGCCGCGTCCAGAACGACGAGCTGACGCTTCGCGGCACGCTGATGTACCTCCGCGAGGACTACGACCGCGCCGTCGAGCTGATCGCGGCCGGCACGATCGCCACCGATCCCCTGGTCACCCGCCACTTCGACTTCGCCGACTTCCCCGCCGCCTACCAACACATCGAACGCGCCGGCGCCGAGACCATGAAGGTCATGATCGACCTGTAGGAGGGAAGCGCCCGGGCGGTCTTCCGCCACGCCTCCGGCGCTCCGGAGCTGGCCGGCGCCCCCCTTCCCGAGGCTTCCGCCCCGGGCTGCCTGCGAAGACCTCTCCGAGGAGCCCGAGACTACCGGCCGTCGGCCATCGCCGCGATGATCGCGTCGGCCATCTCGCTGGTGCCTACCGCCGTCGGGTCGTCCCGGTGCGGTTTCATGTCGTAGGTGACCTGCTCGCCGGCGGCGATCACCTTCGCCACACCCGCCTCCAGACGCTTGGCCGCGCCGGCCTCGCCGAGGTAGTCCAGCATCAGCATCCCCGACAGGATCAACGCCGTCGGGTTCACCTTGTTCATGCCCTTGTACTTCGGCGCCGAGCCGTGCGTGGCCTCGAAGACGGCCGTGCTCTCGCCGATGTTCGCTCCCGGCGCCACGCCCAGCCCGCCGACCAGCCCGGCGCAGAGGTCGCTGAGCACGTCGCCGTAGAGGTTCGGAAGCACGATCACGTCGTACAGCTCGGGCTTCTGGACGAGCTGCATGCACATGTTGTCGATCAGCCGCTCCTCGCCCTCGATGTCCGGGTAGGCCGCCGAGACGCCCTCGGCGACCTCCTTGAACAGCCCGTCGGAGAACTTCATGATGTTCGCCTTGTGAACCCACGTCACCTTCTTCCGCCCGTGCTTGCGGGCGTACTCGAAGGCGAACCGCACGATCCGCTCGGTGTTCTCCACGCTGATCGGCTTGATCGACACGCCCGTCGTATCCAGGCCCGTCTTGATCTTCTTGTCCGTCGAGACCCGGTTGATGTGCTCGATCAGCTCCCCCGTCTCGGAAAGGCCTCGCTCGAACTCCACTCCCGCGTAGAGGTCTTCGCAGTTCTCCCGGACAACCACCAGGTCGATGTCCTCGTACCGGCTGCGCACCCCCGCGTAGCTCTTGCACGGGCGAAGGCAGCAGTACAGGTCCAGCGTCTGGCGAAGCAGCACGTTGACGCTGCGGAACCCCGTCCCGATCGGCGTCGTGATCGGCGCCTTCAGCGTCGCGTCCGTCGAGCGGACCGAGTCGATCGTCTCCTCCGGCATCGGCGTCCCGGCCGTCTTCATCACGTCCACCCCGGCGTCGCAGATGCGCCATTCGATGCTCCCGCCCCCGTCGGCGGCGGCCAGGGCGGCGTCGATGCATCGGCGGGCGGCCTCGGCCAGCTCGGGGCCCACGCCGTCGCCGCGGATCAGCGTTGCGGTATGCTGCGTCATGGTCGGATGCGTCCTTTCTTCTCTTCCGTCGATCAGTGAACCGTGATCGGCTGCCCGGGTTCGCTCGGGAGGCCCGCGTCGCCTCGTCGGTGCCACGCGAGCGGGGCATCCTAGCACGGGCAGGGGCACCGGTCAACCGCCCGAGAGGGCAATTCCCCTCCCCGTCGGAAGTAAGCCCATGACAACACTGCACCTACAGCCGGCCAACGCCGCCCGATCGGTGTTTGACGGATTCGGGGCTTCCGCGTATACTAGGAGCTCAGGTAACGGAGAGCCTTTTCGCAACGGAGCCCGCCCCGCAGGCACCCATGCCCGGCAGGGGGCGGGTTGGAGACGCTCGCATACGCGAGCGGGAGATTCGACGCAATCGTTTGCTCGCTGACCGTGTGCAGCCATGCCGTCGGCCCGCGCCGCGGTACCTCCGCGGTACGGCGGACGTTTTGTGCGCCAACGCGCCCGGCCTGACACCGTCACCAGACATCCCGGGGCCATGCCCCGACTCCCTGACCGACAATCCGCCTGCCGGCCGTCGAAGGAGAACGACATGAACGCCAGACGTTTCGCCGCCACCCTCGCCGTGATCGGCCTCGCCACCCTCGGCGCGGCCGGTCAGACCGTCACCTCGACCTGGACGGGCAACGTCCCGGACGCCAACTGGTTCGACACGGGCAACTGGTCCGCCGGCGTCCCGGACGCCAACACGGACATCGCCGTGTTCAACGACGACGGCAACGCCCTCGGGGTGGACCTGATGGCCCGGACGGGCATCGTTCACCAGGTGCAGCTCCAGAACGCCGCGAAGGACTACGCGATCGCCAACGGCGTGATCCAGCTCGTCGGCTATGACGGGCAGGTCGGCTCGCTGTCGCAGGTCGGCTCGGGCACGACGGAGGTTGCCGCGACGATCCAGACGGCCGGCGCGAACATCAACGTCCAGGCCGGCGTGCTGCGCCTGACCGGCGACAACAGCGCCCTGACCGGCGCGACCACCGCGACGGTCAGCGGCGGCATCCTCGAGAGCCACCGCTCCGAGGGCCTCGGCGGCTCCGACATCGTCCTCGACGGCGGGACGCTGAAGCTGGTCGGCGAGGGCGACTCCAGCCCCCGGGACGGGCTGGTGGGCTACTGGGCGTTCGACGAGGGCAGCGGCGCGACCACGGCGGACCTGTCGGACAACGACAACGCCGGAACGCTGATCAACGGGGCGGCCTTCTCCTCCGACGCCAGGTTCGGCAACTCCAGCCTGCGCGTCGGGCAGACCGGCACGAAGGAGATGTGCCTGATCGGCGAGGACATACCCATTATCGGCAAGGAGAACGACGGCGTCGCCGTCGGCGATTTCTCGATCTCGCTCTGGGCCAAGGCCGAGAGCGATATGGGCGACTGGAAGCGGTTCCTGGGCAATACTGAGTACCATGCCGGAGCGACGGGCGGCAAGGGGTTCAATCTCACCGCCACGGGAGTCAGCGGCGGAGACGTAACCACGCTCGTGATGCGCGGCGACAACGAAGCGGAGTCAACCGAGAGGCTCGATTCCGGCGAACGGTGGGCTCACCTCGTGATGACCTACGACGGAGACACCGGCACAACGCAGTTCTGGTATGACGGCGTGGCCGTGAACATGACCGACGGCACGGGCGAGATTCTCGGCTTCGACAACGAGTTTGCGATCGGCTACTCCACCGAAATCCCCGCGAACGACAAGGGCTGGAAGGGCTGGCTGGACGACGTCCGCCTCTACGACCACGTCCTCAGCAGCGAGGATATCGAGTCGCTGAACACGTGGGACGGGGGCGGCGTGGTGACCACGGCGGGGAACGTGAGCCTGACGGCCGACTCCACGATCCAGACGCGGCACGTCCCCGTCGAGTTCGGCAGCCTGACCGTTTCCAACGGCGCGAAACTCACGTTCGAGCCCGGAGACCCCGAGACCGAAACGCTCTCGTTCACCTCCACCACGCTCCAGAGCAGCGCGACGTTCGACCTCGGCGGCAACGTCGCCGCCGGGGCGGCGACCAACGACGCCGGCGGGGCCGTCACGATCACCAAGGCGGGGCCCGGCAACCTCACGCTCGATCCCGTCGCGGCCGAGGGCGATCTCGCCGACACGACGGTGGTCATCGAGGGCGGCATGCTTTCGGCGAGCAAGGACGCCGAGGGCAAGACCTCGCTGGACGGCGCGCCGGTTCACATGACCGGCGGGACGCTGAGCCTCGCTGCCGGTCCCGCCACGGCGGACATGGACCTCCGCCTGGACTTCAACGGCCCCACCGGGGGCGGGAATGTCCGGCCCGATCCACAGCCGTCGTCGCTCTGGAACGTGGACATCGGCGACGGCGAGACCGACCGGGCCCTGGTCGACTACCTCACCGGCCTGGACAGCGGGGCGACCCTCACGACCAGCGCCGGCTGGCAGAGATCCGAGTCCAACGACTGGGATTACCTGGGTGTCGCCGAGCAGCTCGACTGGATGGATGAGCAGTCTTACGTGGCCGCGCGGGACTACATCTTCATCAACAACCAGAACGAGAGCCTCGTCGTCGAGGGCCTGGACCCCAACCGCACCTACCGGGTGGAGATCGTCTCGGGGCACGGCGGCAACGACTACGGCATCTTCGAACTCGTCGAGAGCGGCATCACCAAGACCTTCGGCGCCCGCGCCGACGGTCAGAACCTCGACAAGTGGATGACCTGGGAAGGCGTCAACCCCGATACCTCCGGCGCGATGCACCTGAACGTCTCGGGCCCCTGGGGCTTCCTCAACGCCATGCAGATCCTCGCCGACCCCGTGATCGACACCTGGGACAACGACGTCACCGTCGCCGCCGACGCCAACATCGCCGCCGGCGGCTGGATCGGCCTGCCCTCCCTGACGATCCAGAACGGCGCGACGCTGGGGCTGACCGAGGGCAAGCTGACGGCCTCGACGCTGACGCTCGACCCCAACGGCGCGGCCGAGACGGGCCTGAACGTCGCCGCCGGGGCGACGCTCTACCCGACGCAACTGGAAAGCGACGGCTCGACCCTCACGCTGGCCAAGACCGGCGCCGGGACGCTCACCTTCTCCGGCACGCCCGCCGACGACGCCAACCTCACGCTGGACGTCCGCGAGGGCATCGCGGCCGTGCTGCTGGACGGGACCAACCCCCTGCCCCACGCGGGCATCAACCTCGGCGGCGGCACGCTGGTCATCGCCAGCACCGACGGCGACGACGTCACGCTGGACAACGCACTCTCCGCCGACGCCGGCGGGTCCATCGAGGCCCGGCGCGTCACCGGCGCCCTCGCCGGCCCGGCCGTGGTCACCCTCACCGCCGACCTCGACCTCGCCGGGGGAACGACCACGCTGGCGACCGACCACGCTTACACGATGGAGCTGACCGGCACGATCAGCGGGGCCGGCAGCCTCGCCGTCCAAACCGACACCGCCGTCACCCTCGCCGACGCCCTCCATACCGGCTCGACCACGCTGGACGGCAACGGCACGCTGACCGTCAACGGCGACCTCGCCGGCGGCAGCGCGCTGACGGTCGGGAACGGCACGATGATGGTCATCGGCAGCATCGACACCGGCGCCCTCGCGCTGAACGGCGGGAGCCTCCAGGCCTACGGCGCCGGCCTCACCGCCGACACCGCGGACTTCGCGGCCGGGGCACTCAGCCTCGCCGAAGGCATGACCGTCACCCTCGGCGACGCGACCTTCGACGTCGACATCGACTTCAACGGCGCGACGCTGAGCGTGAACAACGCGGCCGTCAACGCCAACGT
>CAYLPJ010000078.1:0-23319 GCA_964385465.1 uncultured Planctomycetaceae bacterium
GTGGAGTGCGATGGCTGGCGTACCCCATCGACGGGGCGCGCGGGGCGCCTCCGCGCCCGACGCACGCACGCACGCCCCGACGAAGCCTCCGCGAGGCCGTCGCCGTGCCGGCCCCCGGCGGACAAGGTGTGGCCGGGAGGCGAAGGCCGCCCTCGCCGGCTGTGTTAAACCAGGAAAACAGACAGAGAATTCGTACTGGCGTTCGTGAGTTTCTCGCAGGCGCTGTCCGCCATGTCCACGCTGTCCCTTGTGTCCACCCGCTTCTCGGTGGACACAGGGGTGGACAAACATAACATAATGTAAAAGAAGGGGATAAGTAAATACAGGTGCCGTGTGTCCACTGTGGACAGGGGTGGACAGAACGGGCACACCGGGCTGTTTGGGGAGGATTGCCCGGCGAGGGGCGGCGGTCGGCGGACCGGGTCAGGGCGAGGCGTCGAAGACGACGAGGCGAAGCATGGACGGCTCGGGCAGGGGGGGCTTGCGGGGGCGGTCGCGGTTGGGGCCGAGGGTCTCCCAGCGGAGCTCGTGGCGGGTCCCGGCCGGGGGCGTGCCCAGCGTCGGCCGCCAGCGGACGTGCATCCCGGGGAAACCCGACTCCGGGCGGCGGAGCTCCTTCGGGCGGCGGGGGCCTCGCGGGGCGCGACCGACCGGCTTGAGCGTCTCGGCGTCCAGCAGCCAGGTGCCCGAGCCTTCCTTCGGGTGCCCGTAGCGCTGGACCAGCCGCCCGTCGGGGCCGGGGCGGACCTCGCCGATGCGTACGCCGGAGGGGATGCTCCCGCCGCCGCCGAAGGCCCATCGGCAGTCCCAGTCGCTGGTCTGGACGACCCGCCACCGGCCGTCTTCGAGGCGGGCGTTGTAGAGCTGTGTCTTGCCCGCGTCGTCGTACTTGACGTAGCTGACGATCGCCCGCCCGTCGTGATCGAAGCCCAGCCGCACGCAGGTGTTGATCGCCCCGCCGCCTGCGGGGACGGGGTCGACGACCAGCCCCGGCGTCTCGATGGTCATCGGCAGATCGACCGGCTTGCCGGCGGCGGTCCGCCAGGTGCGCAGGTCGCGGCTGCGGGCGTAGGAGATGTCGTGATTGGTCGCGCAGTCCGGCGTGTCCCGCCAGACCCACGCGACGTGCCAGCTCCCCTTCGGCCCGCGGGTGGGGCCCTGGATGTACGCGTTCCGCTCGCCCTCGCCGTCGGTCAGCGGCGTCTCCAGCAGCCGCGACCACCTGCCCGATCCGGCGTCGTAAACGTTGAAGAGCTGGTCCCCCCTCCCGCTGCCGCCGTCGCGGTAGGTGAAGATCATCCGCCCTTCGGGCCCGGCGAAGAACCGCGGGTAGGTCACCCGCCTCTCGGCCCGGCCGACCATCCGCTCGACCCGCCGGAACGTGGTGATGTCGTCCGCCCGTTCGGTGCGGAAGTAGACCAGCGGGTCGCAGTGCATGTTGCCCGCGAGGTGCAGCCGCCCGGCGGTGTCGCGGGCGAGGGTGACGTAGTTATGGCTGTCCCAGCCGAGCCGCTCGGGCAGGCGGACCAGCCGCCAGCGGTCCTCCCCGAGCCGCCGGTCCGCGACGGTCATCCGCCGCCGGTCGTCGTAGAAGGCGGCCACCTGGCGCTCGGCGGTGGTCAGCAGGCAGAACCCCACCGGGTGCCCCGCCCAGACCGGATGGATGTCCAGGACCTTCCGCACCGTCAGCTCCTCACCCGCGGCGGCCGTCGAGACCCCCAGGCCGACCGCGGCCAGCCACAGGATGCGTTGTGCGATGCGCGTCATGGATTGCTCGGGGAACGGGCTTGCGGTCGCGGGGATTCGCCGACTGTCGTCTCTCCACCACGCCATCCTACCGGCGACCGCGGCCGAGGGCAAACGGGGGTCACCTATTCGAGTCCCTGGCGGCGTCGGCGGTAGGTCTGCGGGGGCAGGCCCGTCTGGCGTTTGAACACGCGGGAGAACTCTGGGTGGCAACGGAACCCGCACCGGCGTGCAACGGTGCCCAGGGGCAGGTGGGTTTGCGAGAGCAGTCGGCGGGCGTGCTCGACGCGGGCGCGGACGATCTCCTGGTGGACTGTCCGCCCGGTGGCCTTCTTGAACCGTTGCTCCAGCGCCCGTCGGGAGAGGCCGGCGACGGCGACGACATCGGGCACCCCGATGCGTCGGTGGAGGCGGTCGCGGATGAACCGCATCGCCGCGGCAGCGAAGGGGTCCTCGACGGCGAAGGAGTCCGTGCTGCGGCGCTGGACGACGCCGGCGGGTGGCACGAGGATCGGCTCGGCGGGAGCGCGGCGGCCCTGCCAGAGCCGGTCGATCGTCCGCGCGGCGAGGTGGCCGACGCGTCGACAGCCCTGGTCGACGGCACTGAGGGCGGGGTTGTTGGCCCGGCAGGCGAGGGGGTCGTTGTCCACGCCGAGGATGGCGACCTCCTCGGGCACGCGGATGCCCTGCTCGGCGCAGTGGACCGCCGCCCGACGGGCCTCGACGATGAAGTGGGCGAACAGCCCCACCGGCTTGGGCAGCGCCGCCAGCCAGCCGGGCATGTCCTCGTGGTCGCCGACGACCGCTGAGTGCCCGGCATATCGCGATCCCCGGACGGCGTAGACCTCGAAGCCTTCCGCCAGCGCCCGGCCGAGGAAGCCCTCCCCCCGGCGTCGGACGGCGTAGGCGGCGTCGGTGCCCCAGTACGCGAAACGCTTGAGCCCCAGGCCCCGGAGATGCTCGAAAGCCAGTTGCCCGACGGCCTCGTCGTCGCCTCGGACCAGCGGCAGCCCGGCGGTCGGATCGTGCTCGACAACCACCACGGGGCGCTTGCGCCTGCGAAGCCGGCGAATCAGCGGGTGGTCGGGCCGCGAGGTGATCGCCCCGGCCCAGTCGAACTCGGCCACCCACGGGGCGGCCTCGGGCGCCTGCTCGACGTAGTGAATGCTCCAGTCCGGCCCGGCGCGGGCGTACTCGATGACCCCCTCGGCGATCTCGTCAAGGTGTCGCCCCCCGGGCAGGCTGAGCAGGAGCCATCGCATTGTGCCGCCTCCGCCGGCTGCGCAACATCATAAGGGATTCTGCGCGAGATCAGAAGCCGTTTAGCGCTGAATACATGTAGAGTAGAGGACCGGGGCGGGAACCGGTCCGGCGCGGTGATGAACCAGTGGAGGCCCCCATGGCTTGGAGCTTTGCGCGTTGGGGGGCGGCATCGACGGCGGCCGTTCTGGTCCTCGCGGGCGCGGCGCGAGCCGAGCCGGCGATCGGTGCGGGGTTCGTGGCGGACTACCGCGCGATGCTGAAGCGCGGGGACTTCGCCTCGGCCGCGGGGGCTCTGGTCAAAGCCTGGCCCGGCCCCCGGGGCCAGGCCCACGCGCAAGCGCTGGGCATTGCCCTCGCCCCGAGGCTGGACCGCCGGGGCACGGCGCCGGACGGCGCCGAGGCGCCCGCCCTGGCCGTGCTCGACGCGATCGCCGCGTCCGGCGCTGCCGACCAAGCGATGATCTGCGCCGCCCTGCTCCGCGAGATCGCCATCGGCCACGCCGATACCGTCGAGAAGCGCTGGGGCAAGCGCAACAAGAGCCGCGCCCTCACCGACCCGTTGGCCGAACGGGCCGCCGCGCTGCTCGACGCCGCCGATCCCATCGTCCGCGCCGCGGCCGAGTGGGCCATCGCCATCCGCGTCGCCAACGACAACGAGAAGACCTACCTCACGTGGAACGCGCCGCGCGAGTATCGCACGTGGCCGGCCGAGGACCCCCCGCAGTGGTTTGCCAGGTGGCACGCGATCGACGCCTCCGATCACCTGGCCCTGGACTACGCCCGCCAGGCCATCGACCGCGATGCCTTCCGCACGCGGGCTGCGTTGCGCGGCTCGGCCGAGGATATCGCCCGCCGCGCACGCCGGCCGGCTCGGGACGCGAAGACCCCCGGCGCCGAGGCCGCCCGGGCTGCGCTGGACGCCGCGGTGGGGGCAATGCAAGACGACACGGCCGGGCTGTGTGAGCTGCGTCGCCGGTGGCTTGACGTTCGCCGGGCCGCGCGGCGACTGATCTTCCTCGGCCCGGCGGTGGACTTCGATTGCCTCGTCTACGCCACGCGCCACTCCGGGCGCAAGCACTTGGTGCCCATGAGCTCACGTGCCAGCGACCATCCGCCGGGCGGCGACGTCTACGTGCAGCGCGGGCTGGCGCCGAACTCCCCGCGGCGGGCACTGATCGACGGGCGCCTCAAGTGGGGGCACGTCCAGGACATGGACCTCTACTGGGACGCCGATCGGCTGGTCGTGGCCTACAGCGAGCAGCCGCTGTGGGCGCGGAGCGGCAGCAGCGGGGTCATCGACGGAATCGTCTACGACTGCGGCAGCGAGCCGACGCACCTGTGGGAGATCTCGCTGCCCGACGGCGAGCTCCGCCAGCTCACCGACAGCAACGTCTACGCCGACATGGAGCCGTGCTACCTGCCCGAGGGAGACGTGATCTTCGCCAGCGATCGGTCCCGCGGCTCGACGCACTGCGGTACATGGAAGCTCAACGGCTACTTCAGCCCGCCCAACCTGTACCGCCTCGACCGCGACACGCTCGAGGTCCGCCGGATCAGCTACAACAAGGACGAGGACCGCTACCCGCACGTGGCCAACGACGGCACGGTGGTTTACATGCGGTGGGACTACCAGGAGCGGAGCTTCAGCCGGACCCAGCCGCTGTGGGTGATCAACCCCGACGGCACGATGAACGACGGGCTGTACAAGACCCACACACCGGGCTCGCCGTGCACGCTTCGCGAGCCCCGCCCGATCATCGGCAGCATGAAGCTGGTGGCCCTGGCTTGCGGGCATCACGAGCACATCGAGGGGGCCATCTGCATAATCGACCCCGACGGCGGGCGCAACCGCATCGAGCAGATGCGCTATGTCACCCCCCGTTGCAGCCCGACGGAGTTCGGTTACGGCGAGGCCGGCTGCGTGCCCGAGGGCGGCGTGCCGGATCGGTACGGCCTGTATCACACCCCGTTCGCGCTGTCGGAGCAGTGCTTCCTGGCAAGCTATGCCTACGGCGCCCCGGCCAGCACGAGCTTCGCGGCGTACTATCTCGACGTGTGGGGCAACAAAGAACTGCTGCGGCGGGACCCGATCTACGACGTGGCCGTGCCCCTCCCGCTGAAGCCCCGGACCCGCCCGCCGGTGCTGGCCGAACGGCCCGAGCCGGGCATCGGCTACGCCCTGGCGTACGTCCACGACGTCCACAGTGATCTGCCCGGTGTCGAGCGCGGCCGCGTACGCTACATCCGCCTGCTGGAACGCCTCCAGTGGTTCGAGCCGGAGAAGCTCGGCGGGACCGGCGTGCAGTGGAAGCCCGGGACCAACTATGCCAGCATGTTCAGCTACTGGGCGCCGGGGGCCACACGGGTCATCGGCACGGTGCCCGTGGCCAGGGACGGCAGCGCGTACTTCAAGGTGCCGGTCGGCATGGCCGTGTACTTCCAGGCGCTGGACGAGCGGAAGCTGCTCGTCCGGCACATGCGCACGCACGTGGAGTTCCAGCCGGGCGAGACCCGGGGGTGCATCGGCTGCCACGAGACCCAACCCCGGGCCGTGCCGCTGCGGTCGGACCGCGTGGCGTTGGCCCTGGCGTCGCCGCCGTCCAAGCCCGTGCCCCCGCCCTGGGGGGATCGGCAGATCATGGGGTTCGAGCGGCACATTCAGCCGGTGCTTCAGAAGAGGTGCGTCTCCTGTCACAGCGGGCGGAAGCCCAAGGGCGGCCTGGACCTCGGGGCGAAGGAGGACCGCTACGGCTACATGCAGTCCTACCGCAGCCTGATGGGCGTCAAACCCGGCGAGCCCACGCCGATGGGCTGCAAGGGCATCACGCCGGACGGCGTGAAGATCGACTACGACGAACAGCGCAGCAGGCGGTACTACGCCGCCCGCCGCAACGGCGACTTCTTCATGCCGGAAGCGGCGCTGCTGCGGCTGTCCAACTGGAACATCGACACGGAGATCACCATGCCGTTGGCGTTCGGCTCGCCGAGGAGCCCGCTGATCCGAAAGCTGCTCGACGATCCCGAGCATCGGAAGATCGCGCTGACGGACGCCGAGTGGGAAACGCTGGTCACGTGGGTGGACGTGAACGCCCCGTACCACGATACCCACGTCCGCCAGCGCCGCCCCCGAAAGCGCGACCGGCCCACCGAGCGCGTGGACGTGAAACTCGACGACCCGTGGAGCGAGGGCGAGAAGGGCTTCGAGATCGTCCCGCTGGAAGCGGGGCGGGCCGGCACGAGGGCCCGTTACGGCCCCCGGGCGCGCGCTCGTTGATTTCCTGGGCTACCATCACAGGAGACGGCTGAATGGATGTGCCCATGGCTTGGTGTTCTCCCCGTTCGACCGCAGTATGGATGGCGGCCGTTCTGATCATCGCAGGCGCGGCGCGAGGCGAGCCCGCAGCGGGGACGGCCCCCCAGTGGACCGATCGGCCCGGGCGGAATCGCGTCTCGCCGGCGAAAGGCCTGCCCGAGCGGCTGAAAGACGCCACGCTCTTGTGGCACGAGGAGACGGGCGCGCAGTCGAACTTCGGCATCCCGGCGACGATCCGAGGCCGGCGGATGCTGATCGGCATGGCGCGGTCGGGGGTGAAGGATCACGGCCGGTGGCTGAACGGGGCGATCGTCTGCTACGACATCCGGACGGGCGAGCGGCTGTGGCAGACGCAGCTTCCCTGCCGCGGCTACGGGTTGTGCTGCTCGCCGACCGTCGAGGGCCGGCGGGTGTACGTCCAGGGCGGGATGGCGATGTGCCTGGACCTCCTCGGGCAGGCCAACGGCAACGACGGTCCGTTCACCGACGAGGCCGCGGCCACCGGCCGGAGGGGCAAGGAACTCCTGCACAACGACGCTGACGTGCTTTGGGTGCAGGAAGTGTTCGATCCGAACGTCAAGCTGTTCGCCCATCACGGCCACGCGGGGACGCCCCTGGTGGTCGGCGATCAGCTCTGGGTGCCCACGAGCTACGCCCACGGGCGTCACCACATGAACATTCACCTGAAGACCCAGAAGCTCAAGCTCGCCTGGGACGCCCCGGACCCGTACAAGGTGCCCTGGCGACCGAACGTCAAGGTGCTCGACAAGCACACCGGGCGCGTTATCGCACACGACACCGTCCGCCAGGAGGAAGTCTTTCACGGCTGCTGGAGTTCGCTGTCTTCGGGCGTGGTGGACGGTCGCCGGCTGGTGCTCTGGGGCGACGGGTACGGCGTGCTGCACGCGTTCGCCGTCCCCCAGCTCAAGCCCGGCGAGGTCGTCGAACTGGAAGAAGTCTGGCGGTACGACGCCAACCCGCACGCCTTTCGCTTTGACTCCGACGGCGAGCCGATCTCCTTCCCCTACCTCCCGTGGCGGCCTCAGTTCGACGCGGCCGTGACATCCCCCAACTACATCATCGCCGCGGCGGTCTTCCACGGCGGGAAGGTCTACCTGGCGACGGGGCGGGACTACAACTACGACGGCGGGAAGGGGGGGCGGCGCGGCGGGGCGGGCACGCTGCACTGCATCGACCCGCGGGGCAGGGGCGACATCACGAAGACCGGGCGGGTGTGGATGCGGACCGACGTAGGCCGATGCACGAGCACCGGGGCGGTCACCGACGACGGGCTGCTGTTTGTCAGCGACAACCGCGGGGACCTGCACTGCTACGACGCCGCCACCGGCGAGAAGCACTGGGCCTACGACCTCGGCGGGCACACGTTCTACTGTGCGCCCCTCGTGGCCGACGGACGCGTCTACGTGGGCACGTTCAAGGGCGACATGTACGTCTTCCGTGCCGCCGATCGCCCGGACGTGATCTCCCGCACGCGCCTGGACGCGGCCGTCTGCGCCCCTTCGGCCGTCGATGGGCTGCTGGTCGTGCCGACATGGAAGAGCGTGTACGTTTTCGCCGGCCCCGGCTACGAGGGCTCGCGCCCGGACAAGCCGGCCGGCCTGATCGCCGGCTACGGCCCTGCCGAACACGAAGACCGAACCGCCAGGCGTCCTGCCAAGCCGGCGGGGAAGACGACGCTTCCAGACCGCACGGACTGGCCGCGCTTCCGCGGCCCCGCGGGCAACGGACTGGCTCGGGGCCTGCCGGAGGCTTGGCAGCCGGACGCGGCCTGGCGCGCGGAGGTCGGCGGAGCCGTGTACGCCGGTGCGGCGGTCGACGGAGGCGTGGTCTACACGCTCGCCCACGAGCAGGGCGTCCGCGACCGCCTGCGGACGTTCGACGCCCGCACGGGCCGGGCCCTCGCTGAGGCGGCGTGGCCCAACCGCGTCAAGGACATGGACTACGGCGCCGCCCCGCGGGCCACGCCCCTGCTGGCCGGGGGGCGGGTCTACACCCTTGCAGCCAACGGCGTCGTTCAGGCCCGCCAGGCCGGGGAGGTCGGCAAGCTGCTCTGGCAGGTGGACCTCATCGAGGACCTCGGCGCCGAGCTGCCCACGTGGGGGTTCAGCTCCAACCCGGTGCTGGTCGACCGGCGGCTGATCGTCAACCCCGGTGCCCCTGGCGCAGCGTTCGTCGCGCTGGATGCCCGTAGCGGCAAGGTGCTGTGGAAGGCGGCGGGCGCGAAGGCCAACTACGCCGGTTTCGCCGTCCGCCATGTCTCCGGCCGCAAACGCGTGATCGGCATCGACGCCAAGCACGTCGTCAGCCTCGACGCCGAAACGGGCAAGCGGATCTGGTGGAAGCCCCTGCCTCCCAACCCCGGCTACATCGTCCCGGCGCCGATCGTTACCGACGCCGGCGTGCTGATCGGTACCGAGGCGGGCATCTATCTCCAGCCGTGGGGCGGGGAGGGGGAGCTCCCGCCCCGCTGGCCGGTCGCCAACGAGGAGTTCGACACCGGCAGCGCCACCGCAGTGGTGCTGGACGAGATGGTCCTGGGACTGGCCTACGATCGCGGCCTGACCGCCCTGAGTCTCCGCGGCGGGCTCCAGCGCCGTTGGACGTTCGACGGACCGAAGGACGTGACCGGTTACGGCACGCTGATCGCCGGCGACGGACGCGTGCTGGTGTTCACGCGATCGGGCACGATCTACCTGTTCGAGGTCAACCCCCGCGGGGCCAGGCTGCTGGGAAGCTCGAAGCTGACGGCCGAGACCCTCGCCGCACCGGCCCTCGCCGACGGGGCCGTCTATCTCCGCGCGGGCACGAAGCTGCACAAGCTCCGGCTGACCCCGCCGCCCCCCGGTGGAGGTCCGGAGGGCCGGCCCCCGGCCGCAGCGCCCGGCGCCTCCCGTCCGGCCGGCGAGTGGGAGAAGATCTCCGACGCCGTTCTGGAGCAGGCCCCGCGTGCGCTGAAAGGCTGGCACGGCAGCAATCGGTTCGGCGGGGTGTTTGTCGAGCCCGGCGGCCGGACGCTGCTGGCGGTCACCAACGGCGTCGAGGGTATCTTCGCCAGCGCCGACGCGGGGGGGACCTGGCGCCGCGTTCCCGGCTCGGCCGACGCCCACGCCGGCCAGCCTCAGGCCCGGTTGGTCACCACACCGAGCCCGTCTCGGGGATCCCGACCATCCACCGCTTCCCTCGCGACATCCAGCCGATCCTCGCCGCGCGCAACATGCTTCGCGGGGGCAACCCGCTGCGGATGCTTCGCGGCGGACACCGCAACGTCAAGCTCTCCGACGCCGAAACGAAGCTGCTGGACTGCTGGCTGCACCGCCGCGGGACGTTCAAGTTCGCCGAGGACTGGAAGCCCGTCGGCGACGACATCCGGCAGATGAAGCACTATCACGTTCTGCCCGCCGACTTCGACTCCCGCCACCGGGCCCGTCGATTGCTTTGCCATCGACCGCCGTTACTACCGCCTCTTCTACGGTCGTCGGCCCCATCGAGCCGCCAACGCGCTGCCGCCCATCCAGTGCTAGCCCGCGCTATCGGGGGCCTCGGCGGTTCCCCGCCAGCCAGCTTGCGGGGAAGCGGGCGAAGGTGATCGTCTCGTAGGGGTGCTGCCGGCCTCGCTCGTAGAGGCAGCAGACCGTTCCGTCCGGCAGGACCGCCAGGTCGCTGTAGGCGGCCGGGCCTTCGTGGAGGACCTTCGACGCCGGCCAGGTCTTGCCCTCGTCCGTGCTCGTCCGAAGCGTCATGTGTGTTCGCCCCGGGCCGGCGGGGTTTGAGTGCAGCAGCAGGCTCGGCTTCCACGAAACGCGGATCATCCCCGCCTGGCAGGTCGGGCAGTAGACGTCCGGGTGGAGCGTCGGCTCGGACCACGTGTGCCCACCGTCGTCGCTGACGGCGAAGGCCCGGCGGTTCTTCCCGCGGTAGTTGCGGATGCTCAGCAGGACGCGCCCGTCGGGCAGTTCGGCGGCCTGGCACTCGTTCATCTTGATGGCCGTCAGCTCGCCGCGCCGCCAGGACTTGCCATGATCGTCGCTGTAGACCATCACCGAGTGTCGGGCTTTGGCCCGCTGGCTCCAGACCGGGTGGGCCGAGCAGTCGCTGGGCACGAGCAGCCGCCCCTTGTGCTTTCCCCGTGTGATCTGGATGCCGTGCCCGGGCCCGGTGGCGTACCAGCTCCAGTTCGGGTCCTTGACGGTGGCGGTAATCCTGGTCGGCTCGGCCCAGGTGGCGCCGTCGTCGGTGCTGGAGGTGACGAACACGTCGCGGTTGTCGCGGGTGAACGGCAGCCAGATCGTCCCGGTCTTGCCGTCGACGACCGGGCAGGGGTTGCCGATGGTGATCTTCGCCGTCCCCCCTTCCTCGTGGACGACCCGCTGGGGGGACCACGTCCGCCCGCCGTCGGTGGAGCGGCGGAGCATCAGGTCGATGTCGCCGTGGTCCCGGCGGTTGTCCTTGCGCCCCTCGCAGAACGCCAGCAGCGTTCCCTCGCCCGTGACGACGAGGGCGGGGATGCGGTAGGTATGGTAGCCGCCCTCCCCGGCCGTGTAGACGGCCTGCTGGTGTGGCGCGTCGCCCGAGGCGCCCGGGCCGGCGTCTGCGGCCCACGCGACGGCGGCTGCTGACAGCAGTGCGGCGACGGCGATGGATGCGTTCATGTGGGTCTCCGTGTGCGTTCGTCCGAGGTCGGTCCTACCTGTTCAACCCGGATGGGGGCGGGAGATTCCGGAGAACCCGGGCGTGCCCGCGAGCGATGCACCCCGCCGCGCATACAATGACCGATGGCATTCGCAGCAAGGCGTCCGGGGGATATCCGCCCGCGGCGCGACACGGAACGGAAGGTTGGTGCCCCATGGCCTATCGCATACTCGAAGACGAATCGGTCCAGGACGGCGTGCGGCGGATCGCCCACGAGCAGATCGACAAGGCGGTGGAAGAGGTCGAGGACAGCGACCTCGACGACCACGAGACCGTCCACCAGGCCCGCAAGCGCTGCAAGAAGATTCGCGGGCTCGTCCGCCTGGTCCGCCCGGAGTTCGATGCCTACAGCTCGGAGAACACGTGGTTCCGCGACGCCGCCCGCAAGCTGTCGGACATCCGCGACGCCACCACGCTGTTGGAGTGCTTCGATGCCCTCATGGGCCGCTACGGCGACGAGATCGACACCGACGCGTTCGCCCCCGTCCGCGAGCCGCTTCTGGAGCGGCGCGAGGACGTATGCGACGACAAGGACGCCGACGATCGCCTGGAGGAGTTCCACGACGCGATGGAGGACAGCCACGACCGCGTGGACTCCTGGACGCTCGACGAGGCGGGCTTCGACGCCATCGCCGGCGGGCTGAAGAAGACCTACAAGCGGGCCCGCAAGGCCATGGCGAAGGCCTACGAGGAGCCGACCGTCGAGAGCTTCCACGAATGGCGGAAGCGGGTGAAGTACAACCGCTATCACACGCGGCTGCTGCGGGAGGTGTGGCGGGGCGTGATGAAGCCGACGCGCGACGAGGTCAAGCACCTCTCGGACCTGCTCGGCGACGACCACGATCTCGCCGTGCTCCGCGCCACCCTCCTGGCCGAGCCGGACCGCTTCGGCAAGCAGCGGGACATCCAGGCCCTGCTCGCCCTGATCGACCAGCGCCGCAAGGAGCTCCAGGCCTGGGCCCATCCCCTCGGCGAGCGCCTCTACGCCGAGAAGCCGAGCGACTACGTCAAGCGCCTCGGCCGGGCGTGGCAGGCCTGGCGGGCCGAACAGGAGATCGCCGCCGCCCTGTCCGCGGACTCCGCGAAGGTCTACTCGTGAGCCGGGCTAGCGCTTTGCCGGTTCGGCGAAGATCATCGCGCCGAAGCCGCTGGTGTCGGTCTCGTTCTCGGCACCGCCCTTCCACATGATCCGGCCGACAGCCCCCTTGCCGTCGTTGTCGTTCACGCCGAGGTCGAAACCGTAGACCCTGTTCGGCTTCCGCCTGCCGTTGAAGCCGATCCGGATCTCGCCCGTGTAGCCGCGCTGCGTCCGCACAAACGCACACGTGACCCGGCGCTGCTCCAGGTTGAAGGCATGAACCCGCCCGGATACGGAGCAGACGATGCGGCAGTCGTCGCTGTTGTACTCCTTCTCGCGATTGTTGTTGCGATCGAAATACAGCTCGATCCCGTCGTCGTCGCGGACGTCTTCCGAATCGCCGACGACCTTGTCGTCCTTCACGTCCACGGCGACGTAGATCCGCCTCCTGTCGTACACCACCCCGAAGCGCGCCGAGCACGACGGCGCGCCCTTCACGCCCCGGGTCACCTTGTGACCCAGCTCGCCGAACGCCGCATCCGGCTTGCCGTCGATTTCCGGCTCGGCATCGATCCACCGGGCGATGCATGCGCCCTTGCCCGGCGGGCCGACGTTGAGGATCACCTCCCGTTCCGCCTTGTCCGGGGCGTTCGGATCCGCGTCGGCGGCGAGCACCCGCAGCTTGTACGTCCCCTCGCACGCGGGCGAGCCGGACAGGATGCCCGTGTGGCTCAGCTCCAGGCCGGGCACCATCCGGTGCTTGCTGCCCCGTTTGCGAGGCGTCCATTCCTTGCCGTCCTCCGCCTTGATCCATGAGCCCACGAGCCGCCAGGTGATCTCCCCGTTCCCGCCGCGGACCTTCAGGCGGTAATCGAGGTACTCTCCGCAGGTGAGTGCGGGAATCGCCTGCTCCGGGATGGCCGGCACGCTCTCGGGCACGCAGGCGAGCTTCAGCTCGCGAAGGGCGGTGCGGCCCCGCGAGTCGGTGGCCTTCAGCGTGAAATCGAATTCGCCTGTCCCCTCGCAGGTCCCCGCGAGCAGTCCGTTCGGATCGACCCGGATGCCGCGCGGAAGAGCCCCGCCTCCCAGGGACCATGTGACGGGCTCCTCGCCGAAGGCGGACTTCAATTCACGGCCGAACGGTTCGCCCGACACGGCATCGGGGAACCACGGCGTGAGGATGCGGAACTGCCCTTCGGCCTCGACGCCGCTGTGCGGGTGGGCGTTCACCGCTTCCCAGACCGTCTGCTGGATCGCGGCGGCAAGGTCCGCGGGGATCTCGCCGTAAGGCTCCGTGGGCAGGCCGACCGGAGATTCCCGGTAGATCGTCGCGAAGAACGTGCAGCCGACGATGTACTCGCCGAGATGGTTCTGGTGCGAGCCGTCGCTGTAGCCGTCGTAGATGCTCTTCATGCCGGGCACGAGGCCGGCCCGGATCTTCAGCTCCAGCAGATGCATCGCATGCCCGACGGGTATCATCAGCGGCGGCTTGATGTCCGGATGGGCCTTGCGCAGGTCCTTGAGGAACTCCTCGAAGCCCAGCCGGATGTTGTTCTGGATGTCCTTCGAGTCCGCCAGCCACTGCCTGTCGAAGCTCCCTCCGCGTATTCGAGGCCACTGGGCGAACACGTACACCTGCACATCCGGGCTCTTGGTGAGGGCGTAGCGGATGACGTTTCCGGCCGCCTGGAGTTCCGGCTCGTAGCCGTCGCGAGGCTCCAGCGTGATGGCGTCCCACCGGTACTCGCCCAACGCCTTGGCCAGCGGGCCGTAAGGCTTCCGGCCGTTGCCCTTCGTGCGGTGAGCCCACAGCCAACGGATGGGCGCCCCGGGCACCTGGTGCTTCCCCCAGATGTGCTCATGCCCTCGTGATTCGGCGAGCTTCTCGAAGGAGCTGTACTTGACCTGATCGGTCAGGCTGCTGCCCATGAGGTAGATTCGACGAGTCTTCTTGCCCTGCTGTTCCGCGGCCGGGCCGGCCGGGGGGCAGCACAACAGCGACACCATCGCAAACACGGTCCATCGGGTCATAATCCGCTCCTCCGCCATTGCAGTCGTTCGGTCGCCGCATTGTACCGTCGAGGGCCCTGGCTCCCAATACCGCGTCGAAAGGAGGTGAGCCGGCCTTTCCGGTCGGCCGTGCGGCGCAGTATAGTGGGAAGCGCTGCACCCGGCGGCGTTGCCGGGCGCAGCCCCGGGGAACTGTCGTCAGAGGAAAGGTGAGTGCCGTGAACAGATCGCTTGGCGAAGAGCACACGCTACGACGGGGCCGGTTCGTTGTGCTGCTGACCATGGCATTGGCCGCGCGCCTGCTGCCGGCCGGTGAAGGGGCCGCCGGCAGCGCGAAGCGCCCCCAGGGCAAGGTCCTCCACTCCGCGAAGCTCGGCTGGCGGGCGGATGAGGACGTGACCGGCCGGTTTGCGGCCGTGCTGGCCGGGGAACTGGCCGACGGCGGAGAGCTTGTCCTCGATCACCGCTACCGCATTCGCGGCAGCCACACGCTGCCGGATGGCGCGGTCCTCTCGGCGGTGAAGGGAGCGGGGCTGGATGTCACCGACGCGGCCAAGCCCGAGAGCAACCGGCCGTTGCTGGCGCTGGGCAACGGAACGACGGTTCGCAACCTGACGATCCGCTACCTGGATACGCCGAAGGTCGGCCCGACGGGCGAGAAGCACGGCGTGCACTTCACGCGGCGGCTGGGCCTCGAGGGTCGCGGCAAGCGTGGCCTGCGGATCGAGAACTGCCGGCTGACCGGCTCGATCGGGCATCACATCAAGCTGATGGATTGCCGGGAGGTCGAGGTCGTCGGCTGTCACGTCGCCGGCGGGCACTGGTCGATCGTGCTGACCGGCGTGTCCGAGCTGGCCTTCCGTCGGTGCGTGGTCGAGAAGTGCCAGGGCGACGGCATCAAGACCGGCGGCGGCGCGAGCGGCGCGGTGCGGAAGGTGGTCGTCGAGCGATGCCTCTTCCAGGACAACCTCCGGGACGGCATCGACACCACCGGCGGGTTCAACGACGCGGTGGTCCGCAACTGCATCTTCCGCCGGCTGGGCGTATCGGGCATGGACATCAAGGCGCACTACGAATCGAAAACCGGTCGGATCGAGGACCTCGCGCCGGAGAACATCGGCATCCGCGTCGAGAGATGCCTCTTCCACGACATGCCCAACGCCTTCGTGATCACCACGCTGGATTGCGGCCGGCGCGACGGGAAGGGCAAGGAGCTCCTGACGGCCGAGAACATGAAGAAGTACGCCCCGCATGACATCGAGGTGGTGGATTGCGTGATCGGCCACGCCGAGAAGCCGCTGCGGTCAGCCCAGAAGGGCGGCTACGGCGTGAACTACCCCAGCGACGCCGGGGAGCACATGCGGATGCTCTTCGTCAAGGACGGCTACGACATCCGCTACCGCGGCATCCGCCTGTCCGGCGAGCGGATCATGCCCGTCCACATCCGCAGCATCGGCGGCTCCCGCCACCTGTCCAAGGAGGCCGCCGAGGCCATCAAGCCCACCGTCACAGGCACCGTGGTCGAGGAGCCCGCCCCGCCGATCAAGCCCGGCGTCACCGAGGTCCCCTTCCCCTGCGGGCCGAGAGAGCTGGAGTGACGCTGGCTCGGCGAGGCACGCTGCCTGGATCCGGCAGGCCATTCCCCCGATGGGAACCAGCGCCGCCCTGCCGGACGGGCCGACAAGGGTCCTTGCTGCTTGCCTGAGTCGTCTGGAGAGGCCGGTGTCGGTCCAATGCACATCGCACGGGACAAGCTGCCCCCGAACTGCATCGCGGACAGTGCCTCCGACGGGTGCGAATGAAGACCATCCCCGCGGGACCGCGAACGGGTGGTCCTGTCCTGGCCAGGAGGCCCGCGCACCTCTGGCTGGATCGGGCCGCGTCGGATTCGTGTGATCGCGCCGGAGACGGCCGCCGGCGCCAGCCCCCGCCGCTGCTACTCCGCGCCTTCATACACCCGCAGGTAGTCCACGTACATGTCGCTGGCGTTGCCGTACCGGGCCAGGTCGATGGGCCAGCCGCTGATGCCGCCGATGGCGTAGTTGATCAGGATCACGTGAGGGCGCAGCGAGTGGTCGTTGGTCGGGTGGCGGAGGACCTCGATGTCGTCGAAGTAGTACACCGTCTCCCTCAGCCCGGTCCGGACGGCGTAGGTGTGGAAGGTGGTGGACCAGTAGCTTCGCCCGCCGAGTTCCATGATCTTCGGCCGGGTCCGGAAGCCCTTCTTCTTCCGGCCGTCCGCGTCGGTCTGCCGCCAGAAGTGGCTGACGATCGAGTAGCCCGGATGGTTGGGGTTGCCCTTGCCCACCCCGCCGTAGAGCTCGCAGATGTCCAGCTCGTCGCCGGGCTTGCCGCGCTCGGTCTCGGTGATGGTCCAGAACGCCGGCCAGGTGCCCGGGGCCGATTGGGCGGTCAGGCGACACTCCAGGTAGCAGGGCGGGGTCGCGCGGAAGCCCTTGCGGTCCATGTCCACCGTGGCGATCAGCCCCGTCCCACCGCGCGTGCCCTTCGGCTTGCGGGCCTTGATGCGCAGGAAGGTGTCTACCTGCTCGAACGGCGGCGCGGGCTTCCAGTCGGGGTCGCGGAAGGGCCAGCCGCTGAAGTCGCCGAACGTGGGCTTGTGGGCGTTGTACCGCGTGCCCCGCCCGTCCTTCGAGATCGACAGCGGCCCGTCGAAGTCGTCGGAGAAGGCGAGCTTCATGCCCTTGGCCCCCGGCGGGTCGCCGTCGGGGATGCCGAGGTCCCACTTCACACCATCGAGGTTGTAGAGCTGGAGCTCGAAGACGTCCCGCTTGCCGCGCGTGTCGTGGGCGTAGACGCGGATGCACGTGGGGCCGTAGGGGAAGTCGGTCGTCGGGAACACGAACGTCCCGCGGCCGCGGTCGTCGAGAGGGATCCCGTCGGGTGTGAGGTTGACGTCGTGGCCCCACTTGGAGGGGCGGTCCTCGGTGGGCTGGCGCCAGCACATCGCCTTGGCGACGGCCATGCCGGGCGCGGCAAACTCGACGGGGACCTCGCCGCGGACGCGCGACCGCAGCTTCGGGCGTGTGACGCGGATCGCCTGGACCCACTCGTCTCCGCCGGTGCCTTGTCCGTAGTTGAACTCGAGGTATTCCGGGTTCACCTTCCGCCCCTTGCCGCCGACGGCCGCGGCGGCGAGGACGCAGACCGTCGCGGCCACGCACAATCCGGATGCTCGCATGCTGTTCCTCGGCGCTTCAGATGCCCCGCCCGGTCCGACCGGGCGGGCGGGTGCATTGTCGGGCACTGGCCCGGGAGGTCAAGGGCCGCGACCGGGTCCCAAAAGCCTTGACACCCTCCCGCGGCGGGGGTAAGGCTGGTCGCTCATGGCACGAGACGACGGGCAGGGCGGACGCGGCGACTCCGAGGGTGGCAGGCGGGACGGCGACCGGCGGGTGCAGACCGTGTGCCTGATGATCCTGACTGCGCTGGCCCTGGCCGGGGCCATGCACCTGCTGCGGTCCGTTCTGGTTCCCTTCGTGCTCGCCCTCTTCCTGGCCATGGCGCTGATGCCGCTGGTGGACCTCCAGATGCGGCGGCTGCGCTTGCCCCGGTTCGCGGCCGTGATCGTCGCTCTGCTGGTCAGCGTGGTGGTGCTGGCGGGCTTCGCCGTGCTGGTGTCGTACTCGGTCGCCGAATTCGCCCGCGACCCCGACGCCTACCGCAAGCCCCTGGCCGAGCTTACCGACAAGGTCTTCGACGCCCTGCCCCTGGAGCGGCTGGGCATCGAGCGCGAGCCATCGCTACGGGAGCAGTTGGGGATCACGTCGGAATCGATCGGACGGCTGGTCCTCGCCGCGACCGACGCCGTTGCCGGCGGGCTCTCCAGCGCTGCCCTCGTCTTCATCCTGCTGTGCTTCATGCTTTTCGGCGGCACCGGCGGCGGGGGGCGGCTGAGCGAGTCCTGGGCCGAAGCGGTCGCCCAGACGAGGCAGTACCTGGTGACCAAAACGGGCATCTCCCTGGCCACCGGGGGGCTGACCTGGCTGGTGCTCTGGGCCTTCGGCGTGCCGATGGCCATGGCGTTCGGCCTGCTGGCGTTCCTGCTGAACTTCATCCCAAGCCTCGGCTCGATCATCGCCACCGTCCTGCCCATGCCCGTCGTGCTTCTGACCCCCGGTATCTCCGCCGGCGAGGCCGTCGCCGTGCTGGCCATCCTCGCGGCCGTGCAGATCACACTCGGCAACGTCCTCGAACCGCGGATGATGGGCAAGACCGCCAACCTCCACCCGATCACCGTCATGCTCGCGCTGATCCTTTGGGGCATCCTGTGGGGCGTGGTCGGGACGTTCTTGGCCGTGCCCGTCACCGCCGCGATGCGCATCTTCCTCGCTCGCAGCGAGTTGACCGCCCCCGCCGCCCGTCTGATGTCCGGCCGCCTGGACGCCGGCCAACGGTCCGCCTGAGCGGCTCCGGGCTCGCTATCGGCCGGCCTCGCTGTCGCCCTTGGCGCCCATGATCCGCAGGGACCTGTGCTTGATCGAAAGGATCAGGGCCGTCGTCGCCGAGGCCGACAGGCGCGGGTCGCTGGTGTAGTCCTGCGGGTTGTTGTCGCGGTTCGGCTGGTAGTAGAACGTCCCGTCCGGGCAGTGCGAGAGGTTCCAGAACCACACGTGGTCGTCCATGAGGCTGCGGAAGCTCTCGTCGTCCACGGCCGCGCCGAGGGCGGTCCAGCCCATCCCCAGCAGCGGCGAGCCGTGGGTGTCGGGAAAGGTCTTGGTGTTCTCCCCGATGCACCGGGCGTTGCGCAGGGCGAACCGGTGAAACGCCTTGCCGCCTTCGGGGTCCGTCGCGTGGGCGACGGCCGAGGCCCCGGTCCGCCCCATGTCCGCGTACTTGTCGTCCCCGCCGTTGCTGTCGGCGTACCAGACGTAGCCAATGTTGTTGGTCCCCTTGGCGAGGAACTCGTGCGCCAGCATCACCCGCTTGCGGTCGACCTCCACCCCGCATTGTGCCATCAGCGACCACGCCGTCATCGCCTGGGCGGTGATGATGCAGATCGGCCCGTAGCCGTTGCCGCCGGGCCGGTCCTTCGGCCGGTGCCCCCAGCCGCCGGTGCCCCGGCCCTTGCGGTAAGGCTTGTCGAACTGCGCCTGCACCAGCCAGCGGTCGATCTCCCGCAGCTCGCCCAGCGCACGCCGATCCCCCGTGGCCAGGTGGTATTCCGCCAGGCACACGCCGTAGAGGCCGTACTTCCAGCAGTCCAGCCCGCCGTAGTCGATCGTGTCCGTCGTCTGCTTGGCGAAGTAGCTCATCGCCCGCCGCACGGCCGGCATGTGGCGCCGGTTTCCCCCGGCCAGCAGGGCCAGGGCGGCGAAGGCGTTGACGTGAGGACGCCCCGACCAGGAGCCGTCCTTCCGCTGGCGCCGCAGGAGGTATTCGTACAGCTCGGCGAGGATGCGGTCGGTCTTGGCGCACTCCAACGGGTAGCTCTCGGAGAACCGGCCGTACTTCGTCGGCAGCTTCAACTCGACCGTCCGCTCCTTGCCCTCGCGCAGGACCGTGAAGGTCAGCTTGCCCTTGTGCCTCTCGCCCTGGCTGGCCTCGAGCGCGTTGCCGATCGCCATCATCGGCCCCTCGTAGCCGAAGAACTTCATGCCGTAGCCGAACTTGTGCGGCGCGTCGAACGGCTTGCCGTTGGCGGCGATGATCCTGTCGCCGGCTTCCAGCCGCCCGAACGCGGGCGTTCGCGGGAAGACGTAGGCGACCTCCATCACCTTCGGCGCCTCGGGCACCAGCTTGCCACGGGCCCCGGTGATCCCGAGGTTGATGTACCACCCGCCGGCCTGGGCGTCCGGCTCGGCCTTGGTCTGCACGGAGTAGGTCGCACGCTTGCGAAGGGCCAGGCACGGGACGGCCAGGCTCAGGGCCAGCCCGGCCGCGGCGAGGATCCGGATCGACGGATGCATGACATCTCCTTCAGGTCGGTCGGGCACCGGCGGCGCGCGCCCGGTCAGTACCGGCCCAGCTCGTGGGCCGTCTCGTACATCGCCACCACGTTCTCCGTCGGCGAGTCGTCCTGGAGCATGTGCGTGGGGGCGAAGCAGTACCCGCCTCCCGGCATCATAACACGCAGCGTCCGCCGGCAGGTCGCGACCGTCTCGTCCACCGTGCCCCGGGCCACCGCCCCGGCCGTGCTGATGCAGCCGTGGAAGGCCAGGCGGTCCCCGTAGGTCCGCTTCAGATACGCCGGGGCCATCTCCGCGGCCTCCGGCTGGAGCGTGTCGATCGCGTCGACGCCCATGGCGATCAGGTCCTCGAACGCCCAACTCGACGAGCCGCAGGAGTGCATCATCACCGGCAGGTCGCGGCTGCGGGCCAGGTCGATGAACCGCTGGTGCACCGGGCGGATGCGGCGGCGGAACAGGTCCAGACCGATCCGCGGGCCGCGCTGCGTGCCCAGATCCTCGCCGATCCACACGAAGTCCACCCGCCCGCCGGCGGCCTCCAGCGTGCGGCGGAGAATCTCATACCGGATGCCCGTGAAACGCTTGATCAGCGTCGCCAGCGCCGGGTCGTCCGTCGCCAGGCCGACGTACATCGTCTCGTGCCCCGTCAGCCGACCCGTCCAGTTCATCACCTCGAACCCGGCGTGGGCGAAAACGGCGTGATCCCCGGCCGCGGCGCATTGGTCGGCCACGGCCGAGTAGTCGTAGTCCTCCGGGTCGGGCATGGGCCACGCGGCCGCGGCGGCCTCGTCGAGGTCCCGCAGCGGTTCGCCGTACGGCTCCCAGTACTCGCCGCTGCCGTGGGCGATCCGCCGGTCGCGGATGCCCCACGCCGGGTTCACGCGGACATCGGGGTCCTCGCTCGCGGCATGCAGCCGCGGGCCGACGTACGGCGCGCCGACCCCGCGGCAGTCCGCCCCCAGCCGTCGGCGCAGGCCTTCGTGATCGTCGGTGTCCAGCCCGAAATGCGCCTTCAGCCGCCAGTCGATCCCCGGGTTCGCGCTGTAGCCGATCGGCACGCGATCCGGCACGCCGTGCCGCAGCACCGTCACCATCCGCTCGCGAGACGTCATCGCATCCTCCGCTTGGAACGCGTCCCCCGAGTCTACACCATTCCGCCACCGCCGTGCAGCCTTCACCCGACAGATACCGCCGGTGATCCCGCCGTAAGACGCCGAATACCCACGCACTACGCTGGGCGGGACTCGTCGAACACTCAGCCTCCCCCTCGCCCGTCCCACCTCTCCCCTGCTCCTTCCCCCGCAAAGCCGGCGGCCGCCACCTGCCTCGGCACCCCCCCGCCCTGCGCCCCCGAACACCCCGCGGCGGCCAACGCCTCGTCTGTCAACCCCGCCCGCCCACGAACATCCCGCACCCCCCGCCACGCGGCCGCGTCCATCGCCCCATCCGCGGCCAACGCCCCGGCCGGCACGAACCCAAGCAACCCCGCCATCACCACAGCCATCATCCCGTTCCGTCCCATGATCCCACGCCCTTTCATCAACGTCTCCCGAAGCTCACCGAGCTTCACTCGATCCAGACCCATTTCCCGTCCCATCACTTCTTCGTTCCCGATCCGCCAACACCTATTAGGGTGTGTGTCCCCCAGTTGTCCGTCAAGCGAATTAGGGTGTGTATCCCCCGATACGCGATACGCATGGTAACTTTGTAGTCGTCCATGCCTCGTTCGCAGGTCGGTGTCATCTCGTTTCTGCGTCAGGCCCATATACTGAGTTGGGCGTGCTTGCCCTCCCCATTCCGTCCGAGACCTTTTCACCCGACCGCCTCAAGGCGTCCCGTAAGACATGTTGCCCCAAGGGCGATATAGTGAACTCAGAGCCATCACTCCGAAGCACGCTATTCGCCCAGTAGGAGAAGGTCACCAGGCTGCCGTCACCTAGAGACAGCGTAAACTCCCCGTGCTTGTCCGGAGGGATCTTCCACCACTTGATGCGATCTCGCGAGTTCCACACATGCACGACGCTCAACGCAGTGTGGGCCTCATCTCGACTACTACACTCAAACACGCGCGTCTGACCTCCCCATGCGGGACTGCCACTGACACGTACGCTCACTACGTCCTCGGGAACCACGGTCTTGGGGGGAGGCCACCATACGGCGTATGTGAGAACGAAGACGCCGATCACGGCGATAGTCGCCACAGCGCACCCATGGCGCAGATGACTCCTTTCTTTGACTGCCATCAGCGTCGTCATGGCGGGATCTCCTCTTTGTGGCTCCCTACTTGGCCGGACCGGGAGTCAGCCAACTCGGCGGCTCCGAGTACGTCCTTTCCAGATCGGACCCGCGTACAGCCCTGTCCAATGGCCGTTCCAGACACACGCGTTTCGCGAACGAACTGCCCCCGCCAACATAGATGCTCATCGTCCTGCAACAGCAGCACCTAAGGATGTTGCCACTTAGACGGTTGATGCAGGCCACCAGCGACTCGAGGTGTGCCTTGCGATCAAGGCCAGCTATCTCTCGAGGGCCGGCGAAGCAGTACAGGCAGTATCGCTCTCCGCTCGTGCAGGAAAGTGGTGTCTGGCGTATGCGGGCCAACACGCCCGCCCACAGAACGCGAGCCACTGCCGAGGTACAGTTGCTGCCAGCGCCGTGGTACCTGAGTGTCCTATTCCTCATCTCGGTCTTCATTCTTCGCCACTCTGCCTTCATCGCCTCAGTATCAAGGTTGGCCGTCACTGGAATGTAGCGAGGAATCTCGTTGCGTTCACTGGCTTTGTCCATCGGGAACGGATTCGGCTCGGCGTCGACGATCTTGCCGTCAACTCCATCCTTCACTGAGTACTCATCCACTGGCCAGAAGCTCACGTAGCCATCGTTCCTGTCAGTGGGGTCGTTCTCAATGAAGAGCGAAGCATGCCCAGGGAACTCATCGTCCCAGATCGCGACTGATGGGAAGGCCGTGGGAAAAGGCTTCTTCGGCGTCGGCTTCGGCATCGGCGTCAGCTTCGGCATCGGCATCGGTCTCACCAAGTAAGGTCGACCATCAGAATCGAGGCGATGGTCCCCCGTCCTTCCGTCCCGCGCGAGATCATCAGCAACGTTCGGAGGAAGGTTGTGCCTGAAACGCAGGTCCTCCGAAGTCTGCATTCCCAGGGGATCCCTCCCGATGGCGGGGTTGCAGCGAGTGAACTCGTACAGCCCCATCCCATCCACATACCCCGCCGGGTCCCTCTGGGTGAACCGTCCCGTCATCGGGTCGAGGT